>WJME01000217.1 GCA_014728115.1 Candidatus Zhuqueibacterota bacterium
CGTACAAGGTGTCCGGTGGATTGCATGGGGTGGGTGTTTCTGTGGTCAATGCTCTTTCTGAATGGCTGGTGGCAGAAGTCGCCCGTGATGGTAAACTTTACAGGCAAGAATATGAACGGGGAGTGCCAAAATCTGATATTAAAACCGTTGGCAAAAGAAAAAAAACAGGCACCAGAATTACTTTTCTCCCAGATGGAGAGATTTTTAAAAAGAGAAAATTTAGCTTTGAAATCCTTTCTGAACGACTGCGAGAACTGGCCTTTTTAAACAGGGAACTCAAAATTTCGATCAGAGATGAAATTAAAGATCGAGAAGAGATTTTCAGATACAAAGGAGGATTGGCAGAGTTTATCGATTATCTCGATCAGGGAAGAACTCCTATCATTCGAAAGCCGATTGTATTTTCAACTGAAAAAGAAGATGTTCCTGTAGATATCGCACTTTCTTATAATGATTCCTATAGTGAAAATATATACTCTTATGTTAATAACATTCATACGATTGAAGGTGGATCTCATCTCATCGGATTCAAAACAGCCTTAACCCGGACCTTGAACAATTTTGCAATGAGAAATAAGCTCATAAAAGGGAATGAATCCAATTTGACCGGTGATGATGTAAGAGAAGGGCTCACTGCTGTCGTAAGTGTTAAGGTAGCTGAACCACAATTCGAAGGTCAAACAAAAACAAAACTGGGCAATAGTGAAGTCAGAGGAATCGTTGAAGCCATTGTTAATGAGGAGTTGGGACAATTTCTTGAAAATAATACAGCCTTTGGCAGACGCATCATCGATAAATGCAAAAGAGCTGCAAAGTCCAGAGAAGCAGCGCGTAAAGCCAGAGAGCTGACACGGAGAAAATCGGCGCTTGAAAACGATCATTTGCCGGGAAAATTGGCAGATTGCACGATCCAGGAGCCAGAACGCGCTGAATTGTTTATCGTTGAGGGTGATTCAGCCGGTGGCAGTGCCAAACAGGGCAGGGACAGACGGTTTCAGGCTATCTTGCCTTTAAGAGGAAAAATTCTCAACGTAGAAAAAGCCAGTATAGACAAGATGCTGTCAAATGAAGAAATCAGAACGATTGTTTCTGCCTTGGGATCTGGTATCGGGCGTAACGAGTTCGATATTTCACGTCTGCGGTATCACAAAATCATCATCATGACCGATGCTGATGTCGATGGATCACATATTCGCACGCTCTTGCTGACATTCTTTTTCCGTCATATGCGTCCCCTGGTCGAAAGCGGATTTCTCTACATTGCCCAACCCCCTCTCTATCGCATCGTCAAGGGAAAAGAAGAATATTATATCTATGATGAGGAAGAGCGTGAAGCTAAAGTTAAACAATTTAAGAATGAAAAACTGAATCTTCAGCGCTATAAGGGATTGGGTGAGATGAATCCTGAGCAGCTATGGCATACGACCATGGATCCGGAATTCAGAACCCTTTTGCAAGTCACCATCGAAGAGGCATTTGAAGCAGATCATATCTTTTCAACATTGATGGGAGATAGTGTGGAGGCCAGACGACAATTTATTGAAAAAAATGCCAAGTATGTCCAAAATTTGGATATTTAAAACAGCAAAATAATATTGATTTCAGGATAAAAAGTTGCCATGAATCAAACGCAAGATCGCATTGTTCCCGTATATATAGAACAAGAGATGAGTAAATCGTACATCGATTATTCGATGTCGGTTATTGTTTCCCGAGCTCTGCCTGATGTCCGAGACGGTTTAAAGCCCGTTCATCGAAGAGTGCTTTACGGTATGATGGAACTGGGGCTGAGTCCTCATTCCAGCTATAAAAAGAGCGCCCGTATTGTAGGTGAAGTGTTGGGAAAATACCATCCGCATGGAGATTCTGCAGTTTACGATGCCATGGTTCGCATGGTACAAGAATTTTCACTTAGATATCCTCTGGTGGACGGACAAGGAAATTTCGGTTCCGTGGACGGAGATTCCCCGGCAGCAATGCGATATACAGAAGCGCGTCTTACCCAGATAGCCCAGGAAGTTATTCGCGACATCGAGAAAGATACTGTCGAGTTTGCTCAAAATTTCGATGATACTCTCAAAGAACCCACGGTTATGCCTTCCCTGCTTCCCACCTTGTTGGTTAATGGAGGGTCTGGAATTGCTGTGGGAATGGCTACCAATATTCCGCCCCACAATCTTGGGGAAATCGTGGATGCGCTTGCTGCCTTGATAGAAAAGCCATCATTGAAATCTGTTGATTTTATGAAATTCATTAAAGGCCCTGATTTTCCGACGGGTGCTCTGATCAATGGAAAGGCAGGCATCGAAGAGTATTTTGCCACAGGCCGGGGAAAACTTGAAGTTCGTGCAAGAGCACATATAGAAGATATGCGTGGTGGAAGACAACGAATTATACTCACTGAAATTCCCTATCAGGTAAACAAAAGTACGCTGATAGAAAAGACCGCAGAACTCGTGCGCAATAAAAAAATCGATGGTATCACTGAAATTCGTGATGAATCAGATCGCGAAGGTATGCGAGTCGTCTTTGAGCTGCGTAAGGAAACGGATTCAAAAAAGATTTTAAAAGATCTTTATAGATTTACTCAAATGAAAACGACTTTTGGGGTGATCATGTTGGCGCTTGTGGATGGTCAGCCACGAGTGATGAACATGAAAGAGATTTTGAACGAGTTTATTGAATTTCGCCACAAAGTCGTGCTACGACGTACCAAATTTGAACTCGACAAAGCAGAGCGCAGAGCCCATATTCTTGAAGGCCTGAAAATTGCTCTGGACAATATTGATGAAATCATCGCTCTGATTAAAAAGTCTCGCAGTCCAGAAACAGCTAAAAAGAATTTAATCAAGACGTTTGGACTGTCAGAAATTCAGGCTCAGGCTATTCTCGACATGCGTTTACAGCGTTTGACCGGTCTGGAACGCAAGAAAATCGAGGAAGAGTATTTACAACTCATTAAACTGATCGAACAGCTCAAATCTCTGCTCTCGAGCAAAAAATTGCGTATGCAACTGGTTAGAAAAGAATTACTTGAGCTCAAAGAAAAATATGGTGACAGTAGACGCACGCAAATTATTGCCGGAAGCGGCAAAGATGCGATTAAAGAAATGATGACTGAAGAAACCTTGCTGGTGGCTATCAGCCGGGATCACTTGATTAAAAGAATGTCTTGGCAAGAATACCAAAATGATAAATCACTGCTAAAAGCCAATGGTGCGGGAGATTTTATCAAAACGGTCTTTGAATCTGCCAATAGTCACTATGTGATGTTTTTTTCTGACAAGGGTAAATGTTATACCCTTCGCACAAGCTTTATTCCCAGCGTGGCGTCTAGTGAAGCGGGAGCTTCATTGTCTCGGCTGCTAAATATGACAAAGAACGAAAAAATCATTTCCATGCACGAGATAGCTAAATTTGACGAGCGCTTTGTCTTTTTTGTAACCAGGCGAGGTTTGGTGAAAAAAGTTACATTGACCGACTTGAGCAAAAAAAGCACCGGCGGATTGACGATCATCTCTTTAAAATCCGGCGATGAGCTCATCGATGCGTTGATAACAGATGGAAAACAGGAAATCCTACTGGCCACGAGCCAGGGAAAGGCTATCCGGTTTGCAGAATCAGATGTACGCGAAATGGGATTGGCAGCCGGAGGCATCAGAGGCATGAATCTTGAGGGGAGTGATTTTATCATAAGGGGACTCGTTGTCAAAACAAACAAAGAATCATTGCTTTCTATAACCAGTTTGGGGCTGGGTAAACGGTGCGAGTTAAAAGAATATGGAACAATCAAACGAGGTGGTAAGGGGATCGTCAATTATAAAGTGAGTGATAAAACAGGTCCTGTGGCAGATGTATTGACGGTTCTTGAAAAGCAATCTCTCATGATTGTTACAAAGAGGGGAAAACAAAAACGAGTTAAAGCCAAAGACATCAAACTAATGGGAAGAGCATCTCAAGGTCACGCAGTTGCAACCATAGCAAAAAACGATGAGGTCAAACAGGTCCTTGTGCAACCTCAAATCAAGGGATCCAGAAAATCGTAGGGCGGCAGTGAAATCAAACTCAGTTTGATGCGGTGAAGACATAGTGAGGATATCTGATTTTGAGTTCCAAAGTAAGCTCGGAAAGTATAAGGCGAATCTCAGCCGCTTATACTGAAATGGCCTTAAATGGCCGTGAGATGGTTACATGCAGGCAAATTTTACAAGAAAATTTGCCGAACTTTATTAAAGATAATTTGCTGTCCCTGGCACGCAAAAAACTTAAAACAGAAAAACCAATATCCTGGAATTTTCAGGCAAATATTGATTTTGACGATAACGAAGTAAAATCTGCTTTTGAGCAACTCTTGCCTGCTCTGATAAAAAGTGTCCGGATGCAAAAACGTGAAATTGTGAACAGCATTCAGACCACTGTCGAGCTTCGGATAGACCTATTGGTTCAATGCCGGCATGCTATCGAATCCTACTATTTTAAAGATAATGAGCCGGTTGATGGTACAACACTGGCCAGATCAATAAAAAAGATCGGAACGGGTATCCCCTATTTTTTGAAACTCGCCGAAAAAATCGACCAACAAAACTCTTCCAGTATCAGTCGATTCAATTTCAATATTCTCGCAAGAGATTTAATCAAAAACATCTATTCAGATCCGGAACAACAATCCCTTCTCCAGGAATTCAATCTCTTGTTGAATTTATACCAGATCGATGAAAGCTTGTATCAAAAAGGAATTGAAACTGCAATTGTAGAGGCATTTCTGGCCTCACGTGAGCTCGAAGATGCAAGACGTGTCGTGCGCAAAAAAGCGTCACAGGGAAAGTCTCATTGGGTGTTGGAGGATATAAAAGATATATTTACCTTTGTCTTAAAGACCACAGAACTGGAATTGGATGACGATGAAACTGTGATGGAAGAGCCAAGTACTCTTCCAAAAATCATTTATTCAGATGATGATAAACAACTCATCGTCAAAAAACAGAAAATAGAAAAACAACCTCCGGGACCTTATCCTTCATTATTCAGTATTCTGGAAAAAAGGGATTATAAATTATTCGTCAAAAAGCTTTTTAAAAAGGATGAAAGAGCGTTTATAAATTTTATGGATCAAGTCGATAGTGTGGAGCGATGGAGGAAAGCAAAGCAAATTATCGATTGGGAGCTTGAAAAACGCCGGTTGGATCCATACTCTAAAGAAGCTCTAAGACTGTCTGATGTGGTATTTGCAAAATTTTTTCATAAAGGAAGATATAACTAGCGGATCATCCTTATCGAGTATTTATTTGTGATGAAAAAAGATAAATCAGGGTGTTGATTTTGATATCTAATAGAACGTTAGGGCAGGTATTCATCCCCTGCCCTTTTTTACTTTTTCATATTTTTCTCAATTTTTGCCCACGTGTCTCTCAGAGAGACGATGCGATTAAAAATGAGATGATCAGATTCTTCGCTATCCGGGTCAACACTAAAATAACCCTGTCTTTCAAATTGAAAACGATCACCAACGTGTGCGTTCTTCAATCCTGGTTCGATACAGCACTTTGTTAATTCAGTCAGAGAATTGGGATTCACAAAATCCATATAGTCTTTATCTTTGGGTATTTCAGATAAATCTGCTATTGTAAAAAGATGATCATACAATCGCACAGTTGCAGGCAACCCCCTTTTGACAGAAACCCAATGGAGCGTCCCTTTTACTTTTCTACCGTCAGGAGCATCTCCGCCTTTGGTTTCCGGATCATAGGTACAATGAATTTCCTTGATCTCTCCTGTATTTTCATCTTTAATGACATTCGAGCATGTGATAAAGTAGGCATATCGTAATCTTACTTCCCGTCCTGGAGAAAGGCGATAGAATTTTTTTGGAGGATCCTCTCGAAAATCGTTCCTTTCGATATATATCTCTTTGCCAAAGGGTACCTTGCGTTTTCCTTGAGAAAGATCCTCTGGGTTATTGATTGCATCTAAATCCTCTTCCTGATCTTCAGGATAGTTGGTTATCACCACCTTAACGGGATCCAGGACGGCCATGAAGCGAAGTGCATTTTGATTCAATTCCTCGCGAATACAGTGTTCAAGTAGAGCAATATCGACCATACTATCTCTTTTAGCAACCCCGATACGATCTGCAAATGTACGGATGGACGAAGGGGTATATCCGCGGCGCCGAATACCCGTAATCGTAGGCATTCGTGGATCATCCCACCCCGAAACAATTTTTTTCCGTATCAGCTCGGCAAGTTTACGCTTGCTCATGAGTGTATAACTGAGATTTAATCGTGCAAATTCAATCTGTTGAGGATGACAAGGGGTTTCCACCTGGTCGAGTACCCAGTCATACAAGGGCCGATGATCTTCGAATTCCAATGTGCAAATCGAATGAGTTATTCCTTCAAGCGCATCTGAGATACAGTGCGTGAAATCATAGAGAGGGTAGAGATTCCAGGTATCCCCTGTACGATGATGTTCTACATGCAAGATGCGATATAAAACCGGATCTCGCATATTCAAGTTTGGTGAGGCCATGTCGATTTTGGCTCGCAAGACATGTTCTCCCTCTTTGAACTCACCGTTTTTCATTTTTTCAAAAAGATCCAGATTTTCATCTATTGATCGTTTTCTATAAGGACTTTCTTTACCCGGCTCTGTTAAGGTTCCACGGTAGGCTCTGATTTCTTCTGTACTCAGACTGCATACATAGGCTTTGTCTTTTTTGATGAGTTTGACCGCATATTCATAAAGCCGATCGAAATAATCAGAAGCAAAATAGAGATGATCGCCCCAATCGAACCCTAGCCATCTGACATCTTTTTTAATGGATTCAATGTACTCAATTTCTTCTTTTGCAGGATTGGTATCATCAAATCTTAAATGGCAACGACCATTATAATCACGGGCTATTCCAAAATTAAGACAAATAGATTTTGCATGACCGATGTGCAGATAACCATTGGGCTCTGGAGGAAACCGGGTGACCACGATGTCGTGTTTTCCGGACTGCAAATCTTTGTCGATAATATTACGAATAAAATTCGTTACTGGTTTTGATTCTGTGCTCGCCATGCAATGACTCCTTTAATTCCAAAAGATATACAAGCGAGAATATACAAATACATTATTTAAAAGGCAACATATCAGATCTCAGAAATCAAATCCAAGTGAGAAATAGATATTTTGTCTTTTGTTCGATGCTTGACCATAGCATAAATAGACGGGGCCGATAGGCGATTTTATGGCAACACCAACACCCCGACCATTGATAAAGTCTTGACCAGAAACCTTGATGACATTTTCCCAAACCGCTCCAAAATCAAAACGAGAGGTTAAATAGGTATCAAACAACAATTTCCAGGGTAATAAAAAGCGATATTCCATACTTGCAATAAAAATATGTCTACCTCTCATCTCATTTTCATGCAAGCCATAAAAAGAATCGCGTCCTCCTTTGAAAAATTGTTCGGCAAAAGGGGTTGTTTGATCCGAAAAACCCCACAAGATTCTGGGTGAAAAAATATGCCTGGACGTGGCTTGCCAATAGGCCCTGAAATTGTTCAAAGTCTTAAAGTATGACATATCCGCATTTAATACATTGCCTGTAGAAACTTCATAATAAAATTCGTGATATTTTCCTTGCTTTGGAAAGGGAATGGCATCTCTGGTATCGATGATGGTGTTGAACCCAAATGTACTGATGTTCAGCTTACCGGGATCGTATCCTGACCCGGAAACACTGCGAATATTGATTTCTTCTCTTCTCATAAAGAGTGACAATGTACCAAAGCGTTCAATCTGTTGTCCCAATTTGGCAATGATTCCGGTTGAACGTCGGTTATATTCGCCGGTTCCAGAGTAATCCTTATAGGCATATTGTTCACTCTGTCTGTTAAAGGCTTCAAATTCAAATGTCAAATAGGTCTTGAATAATCTGTCTGCCCGGAAGGCCAGCATGGCAGCCAGATCACGATCGCCATATTTGCCATGTAAGATCATTTTATTTCCCAAACCAAAGAGATTTTCATCGGCAAATTCAGCAAAAACCATCCCGTTTCGTTCTCTATTATAATGGCCTCCCAATCTAAGGAGTTGTGATTGCTTTTCCTCTAAATCGAGTTGAACCAGCCACCCATTCAAGGTTCTGATCGGCTTGAGGCCGACAGACTGAAAAATTCCTGTAGCAAAGATGTTGTCAATGCCCTGTTTGGCCAGGTTGGATTGGAATAATTGTCGACGATCAAGGGTGAACTCTCTTGAAACGACAAACTTTTGAGTTGATTGCAGACCCAGATAAGCAATCTGCTCGATATTACCTTCCTGTAAATATATCTGTGCGACTCCTGTGTTGCTGTCAAAAGCAATAGAATCGACCTCTGCAAGTGCATAGTGTTTTTTGCGATAGAACCGGATAATTTTTTCCAGCGCAGTTTGACTGGTTCGTTGATGAATCGTTTTTCCTAGTAAAGGTTTAAAGGGAGCCTGTAGAGCAGAATCAGAGAATACACTGTTTCCGATAAATTCGACTTTATTAAGGATGGGATATGCTTCAAGATGGAAAGTTAGAACCTTTTCCTGATCGAATTTTTCGATTGTTGCCTTTACGTCAGAATAATAACCGGTCTCATAGAAACGATACAGATCCTTATAGATCTCCTGTGCAGACGTTTCAGAATTTGATTGCGATAAAAGCACCGGATCATGGTCGTGTGTTTTTCCAAAAATGCGAACACGATCAAAAAAGTAGCTTTGTTGCCCGGAAGAGAATTTGTCGGATCGAATCAAAAGTGCACTCTTGATTTCATCAATTTTTTCATTGGTTCTAGAGATACCCAGTTGATAGAATTCAATCAGTTTTTTAGTATCAGATTCCATCGAAGAGAGTGCGAGATCCGAAAAATCGATAATTAGATCTGCTTTTTCTAATTGCTTTTTATTCAAGGGAACCTGCATAATCGTGGTTACTTGATCGGCCATTTCCCATGGCGCCCCGATCTGACCGCGATTTCGCAAAGGAGATGTTGAATTTGCAGCGATGACAACATCTGCGCCAGCATTTTTTGTTTCTTCTACAGGAATATTGTCCAAAAGCCCCCCATCGACCAATAAGAGAGAATCATAGGGAACCGGTGTCAATAGCAATGGAATGGCAATAGATGCTCGCATGGCAACAGCAAGATTTCCTTTGTCAATCATCACCTTTTTGCCACTTAACAGATCGGTAGCCAGGATTTTCAGGGGCACTTTTAAGGATGAGAAATCTTGTGAATGATAGGGGGCATTGAGCAACATATCGGTCAAGAATTCGGACAGTTTCTGTCCGGGAGTATATGCTCTGGGAATAAAAGGTTTCAAACCGTTCAGGCGAAATTGAATCCAGGCTCGATTTTCCTGTTGTTTTTGTCCGAGAAATTGCCTTGCTCTATCAGGGCTATCGGTTAAGAGCTGGCTGAAATCCAGATCAAGAAAGATATCATAAATCTCTTCAGGAGTATAGCCAACAGCATAAAAGCCTCCAATGACTGAACCAATGCTGGTACCCACGATATAGTCAATGGGAATACCATGATCAACAAGGCTCTTTAACACTCCAATTTGGGCGATTCCTCTTAATCCTCCGCCACTAAGAGCTAATCCTATTTGGGGACGACGGGGTAATTCATGGACTAAAATCGAGTGTGGAGGTGTTATGGCTCCCTCATATTCCAACTCGATTGTCTTGAGAATTTCGCCCGTACAAGTCTGAAAAAAAAGAAATAATAGTATTATAAAACGCATTTTCAATTTTATTTATATTTTTGCTGAATATATTAACCGAAGAAGCTAAATGCAAGAAAAACTCTCGAGATAAAAACCTTTGATTTCCCACGCGAAGTTTATTATCTTACCTTACTAACTAAATATTTCTCAGGTAATGTGATACAACGAACAAAAGAATTGAACCTTGCCGGTTTATTTGCCGCATTGACCGCTGTTGGGGCGTTCATAAAAATACCTTTTTATCCTGTTCCAATTACCATGCAAACATTGGTGACGATATTTGCAGCTTTGGCTTTGCGTCCGATGTGGGCGGGTTTGTCCCAAATGATGTATCTGATGATCGGATTGATCGGATTGCCGGTATTTGCTACAGGAGGCGGATTAGGGTATGTCACCAGTCCTACGTTTGGATATCTATTATCGCTTCCAGTGGTTGCATATGGGGTGTCCTCTATTTATCACCACTATTCAGTAGAAAAATATTGGCAACTATTTTTGTTAACAAGTATAGGATCTATTTTTATTCTTTTAATGGGCACGACGTGGCTGTACCTTAATTTTAAAATTTTTATGCAGAGCGCGCTTACCTGGCAATCTGCATTTGAGAGCGGACTGATCATTTTTTTACCTGGTACTATTCTTAAATCACTGCTTGTCATTTGGCTAGTAAAAAGATTGTTACCAATCATAAACAAGGAGTTCTGATATGTCATGTTGGGTTATCGGTGTTGATGGAGGAGGAACAAAAACTCAAGCGGTCATCGTCAATGAAAAGGGCCAAATCAAAGGCCGGGCCGTGGCAGATTCTTCCAACATTCAGGCTGTTGGAGAAGATCAACTGGCTATAGTTTTCAAATCCCTTGCCAGAGATCTGTCTTCACAAGCCGGAATAGAAATAAGCGATATCGACCATATTTATGCAGGATTGGCAGGTGCAGCCAGGCCTGCTGACCAAAAACGTATTCGTGAAACGATCGAAAAATTAAACATTACAAAAACATTTACTATTGATACCGATGCAATGGCTGCCCTGGCAGGTGCCTTTTCCGGCAAGCCGGGTATGATTGTCATCTCGGGTACCGGCGCAATATGTTTTGGCAAAGATGATCAGGGAAATGTACATCGATGTGGAGGATGGGGTTACCTCCTGGGCGATGAAGGGAGTGGTTTTTATTTAGGACAGCAAGCTATTATTGCTGCGCTTAAAGCGTTTGATGGTCGGGGAGAGCACACAGAACTTTTGGATCGGATCGTAGAGTTTTATAATCTCGATGCCATTAATCTGATTATATCCCCCATCTATAGCGGTCAAATCGATAGAACCAGAATCGCGAGCCTGGCTCCGGTCGTATTTGAACTCGCGCGTAAGGGTGATCAGGTCGCAAAAAATATTATCGATACAGCTGGCAATGAACTTGGAAAAATTATAGCTGCGACCACCAAAGCAATGTCTAAAAAAGATAAACCTGTTCGCGTGGCTCTTATCGGGAGTGTGTTCAAACAACGCGATTTATTGTTGCCACATATGGAAAAACAGGCATTGACCGTTGCAAAAAGCGTTGAATTCATAGATCCAGAGTGCGAACCATCCCTTGGCTCTGCCTTGCTGGGATTACAAACCGAGGGGATAGGCCTGACTCATGAACTCATAAACACTCTAAAAAGCTCTTGCTAAAAATGACAAAATCCAAATTGGCTATAGGATTAATGTCCGGTACATCTGCAGATGGTATTGATGCGGTTTTGGTTTCTTTGAGCGGTTGTGGTCCGAATACCCGTTATGAGATAAAGGCTTTCCACTCTTTTCCATATGAGCCTTGGTTAAGGAACACAATACTTGATTTTGCACAGTCAGAATATATAAAACTCGATGAATTGGTCCGATTCGATTCTTATCTCGCCAACCGCTTTGCTCAAGCAGTTTTGGATTTATTAGATCAATCCGGATTCCTTCCTTCAGATATTGATTTTATAGGTTCACATGGACAAACCATAAGGCATTTACCCAAACCGGTGACAATGTTTGATTCAACCCCCACCGGCACACTGCAAATAGGCGATCCTTCCATTATTTGTCAAAAATGCGGCATCACGACAGTCGGTGATTTTCGCATTGCCGATATGGCCCAGGGTGGACAGGGAGCCCCTCTTATCCCTATTTTTGATTTCATCACTCTAAGATCTAATAAATTCTACAGGGTAGTCCTGAATATAGGCGGTATAGCCAATATTACGAAATTGACTCCTGCTTGTTCGATCGACAACGTCACCGCGTTCGATACCGGCCCCGGCAATATGTTAATCGATTTATGCTGTCAGCACTATTTCGATACCCCGTTTGACAGGGATGGAAAGCTTGCGTCAAAAGGCACTATAAATTCTGATTTTTTGCAGTATTTGCTGAATCATCCCTATTTTTCTCTTCCCATTCCCAAATCCACGGGAAGAGAAGAATTCGGAAACTCTTTTTTCACCTCACTTTTAGACTATCTCAAGGACAAGGATATTCCTCCTCACGACATATTGGCAACCCTTACCCGGTTTACAGTCGAGACAATTGTATCTGGAATCCGTATGGGCGGCGATTCAGATCCAGATCAACTGATTGTCAGCGGTGGAGGACTCTACAATAAAGCGATTCTGAATGGATTGGGAAATATGCTCTCGTCCGAGATTCTATCCTCAGATCAGGAAGGAATTCATCCGGACGCAAAGGAGGCGATCTGTTTTGCAATTTTAGCGAATGAAACTTTGTGCGGTCATGCCGGCAATGTTATCGGTGCCACCGGAGCAAAAATGCCGGTCATATTGGGAAAAATTTGTCGGCCTTTTTCATAAGCACTTTCAACGAGAGGAAATCATGCGAGTCATTATACAGTCAGATTACCAGGAAATGAGCAAGTACGCAGCACATATGATTGCTGAACAGATCAAAAGAAAACCCCAAAGTGTGCTGGGATTGGCGACCGGAAGCACGCCCTTGGGATTGTATAAAGAGCTCATTCGGTTGTATGAAAACGAAGGACTGGATTTCTCAAAGTGTACAACGTTTAATCTTGATGAATATCTAGGGCTCACTCCCCAACATCCACAGAGCTATGATTCGTTTATGAAAGAAAACTTTTTCAATC
Organism: Candidatus Zhuqueibacterota bacterium; assembly: GCA_014728115.1. Taxonomy (GTDB): domain Bacteria; phylum Zhuqueibacterota; class Zhuqueibacteria; order Residuimicrobiales; family Oceaniaggregativiventaceae; genus Oceaniaggregativivens. Next base: position 12,885 of record WJME01000217.1, read on the forward strand.
ATATTAACATCGATCCCAGATTTTCATTTATCCCCAATGGACAACTAGATCCACTGAATTTGCAGGGTATAAAGATCTATTGTGAATGGTATGAAAACGAGATACAAAAAGAAGGTGGGCTGGACGTTCAAATACTGGGGATTGGGGCCAATGGACACATTGGTTTTAATGAACCTGGCTCATCATTTGGTTCCCGTACCAGAATCAAAACATTGACTGAAAAAACACGTCAGGATAACGCCCGCTTTTTTGACAATAATATAGACCATGTGCCAAAATATGCCGTGACCATGGGGATTGCAACGATTATGGATGCGAGACAACTGATTCTTTTGGCAAGTGGTAACAATAAAGCCCTGGCGGTAAAAAAGGCAATAGAAGGACCCATTAGCGCCATGGTACCTGCAAGTATTGTGCAAATGCATCCTCAAGCTATTTTGATCATCGACAAGGAAGCAGCTTCAGAACTGGAATATGATTGGTAATCTCATGTAGACCATTGTTTTAAAAAGGCTATGATCTTTTGAGGATCATGGCCTTTTCTTTTGCTGTTTTGGTCAAATTCCCAGACGCCCGTTTCCTGGGTCTTCATGACTGTCCCGTCCCGGTCCAACAGCACCAATACAGGAATACCCAATTCATTTGGACGCCCATATTTTGCATCGATATCCATGTTTCTATCTCTTTTTCCCAGGTCAACCAGAATCAATTCATAATGTGTAGCCAATAGGGTTTTTATTTCATTATTGGATTCCATCAAATGGTGCAAGCGCTGACACCATGGACACCAATTGGCTCCAAATATCAAGAGAATGCGCTTATCACCCTGGGACACAGCAGTATCGATGGCTTTTTTTACATCCAGTTCAGCATCGTAAATTTCTTTGAACTCCTGATTTTTAGCCGACTTTTCCTGGCAGGCAAAGAGCAATAAAGCGGGTAACAAACATACCAAATAAATAAGACGCATTTTCACCTCAGGATATTGACAGGGTCAGAGACATTAAAGGGTAATTTCATTTGACCGAAAGGCGTTTTTATCCCTGCAGATCCTTGTAGATTTACTGTTGCTCTATTTTCCTGCATGAGTACCGAACGCAAAGATCCTGCTGCTTGTGCAAATCCAATCGAAATAGGCAAAATCAATTCTCCCCGGCCATTGTTTTGGATTGATCCCAATTGTTCGGTCTGTCCTGAGGCCAGTTTTTGGCCGGCTAAATCTATCTGATAGGAGAATTGACCGACATCAAAACCGAACCCATTGGGATTATCGACTCCAATGGCGAGCTCTAGTTGTACGCCTGAGAAATCGAGTTTTGAAATTTGCAATTTGCTGAGAGATATTTTCGGCAGACGGACATTGGGTAGACGGCCCGACGTCCTGAATGGAAACTCAAAACCTGTCAAAATCCCTGCCGGTCGCAAATGTCCGCTTAATCGATAAGAGAGGGAATCTTTATCCGCAACGGCCCGGATCATATCTTGTATTTCACTGAATTTTAAGGATAAGGGAATTTTTAGATCACTGGAACCATTGGCTGCAACCTGAAAACCCTGCTGATTATCACCTGCGAGAAATTGGTTATCCTCGATAAAAAGCTCATAATCGAAACCATTAAAAGAGGCTCCGAATGCATTGGGATTAACGACAAGCAGATTGAAATCGAGTGTCATATCCTGAAAGGAGACATCTTTTAGTGAGACATTTTCAACCTTGACATTCGGTGGCTTTATGATATTTTCCAATCCTGCACAGCAAAGAAACACTGTATATAGCGAGATTAAAAATAAACCGACTTTGCGCATATGTGTGATCCCCTATTTATGATTGAGCTTTAACAATTGCCAGGCTGGCGCTTGCTCCGATGCGGTCAGCCCCTGCCCTGATCATTGCAAGGGCAGTTTCATAGTCTCTGATTCCCCCGGCGGCTTTAACTCCCATATCCTGGCCGGCTGCTTGTCTCAGGAGCCTGACATCGTGAACCGTGGCACCTCGGGTTGAAAATCCGGTTGAAGTTTTTACAAAGTGAGCACCTGCTGCCTGTGCACAGACACAAGCGGCGACTTTTTCACGATCAGTCAAAAGACAGGTTTCCATAATCACTTTGATTTTAGCCTTTGGAGCCGCTTCAACCACAGCAGAGATATCTGCTGTCACTATATCATAATTTTCTGATTTTAACATTCCCAGGTTAAGAACCATATCGATTTCGGTGGCACCTTGCTCGGCTGCCCATTGGCTCTCTTTGGCTTTCACAGCTGTCGAGTTTGCGCCCAAAGGAAAACCGACGACGGTACATACCGAAACCAAAGGATCTGTGATCAATTTTGCACACAAGGGCACCCAATAAGAATGGATACAGACCGATGCAAATTGATGATCATTGGCTTCCTGGCATAGTTTCCGGATGTCTTGTTCCCGGGTTAATGGCTTTAAGGCTGTATGGTCGATCTTGGCGGCAAGAGCTTGTAGAGAAATGGATTCCACCGGATGATCGGATTGATCGGATTCTTGGTTTATGCGTTCCCATCTCTCTTTGATTTTGTTTTCTAGTGTGGTGGACATTATTTATTCGCAACCATTATTTTCTGTTTAAACGTTTCTACGAGATTTTGGGCCTTTTTCGCATCAGGTGCTTCAGCAATTACCCGAATAATAGGTTCGGTATTGGAGGCACGAATATGAACCCAGGATCGCTCGTACAGGAATTTAAGTCCATCGGTTTCATCGATGGTTTCATTTATATTTTGTTTTCGCAATTTCTCGACAATGGCTTTGGCATCTGTTCCAAAGGATAAAGAGACCTTGTCCTTTATCATAAAATATTGCGGTAATTCTTTGTATAATTGGGAGATCGGTTTGTTTTCCTCGCTCAAGAATTGCAGGATCAACGCAATTCCTACAGGGGCATCACGGCCTATATGTAGATCAGGAAACATGACGCCACCATTACCTTCGCCACTAATGACGGCACTGATTTCTCTGGCTTTTAAAGCAACATTGATTTCACCCACAGGAGTACGAACCACTTTTTGCCCAAATTTGCTGGCAATATCATCAATGGCTTGTGTGGTGGACGCATTCACAACCACTGAACCCGGTTTTTTTGCCAGGATAAATCGGGTCACCATTGCCAGGGTATACTCTTCTCCCAGGGGATTACCATGTTCGGAAACCAGCGCCAGGCGATCTACATCAGGATCTACCGCGATACCCAAATCAGCCTTATTTTCTTTTACAGTCTTTATCAGCTCTCCCAGATTTGCCGGGACCGGTTCCGGACTGCGCGGAAAAAGACCATTCGGCTCCGGATTGATAAAAATCGTTTCGCATCCCAGTTGAGAGAGCAGATCTGGCAGGATGACGCCACCCGCGCCATTGCAACAATCAACCACGACCTTGAATTTTCTATTTCTTATTTTTGCGGTATCAATAACATCCAAGGACAAAATTCGATCAATGTGTTCTTGCGCAGCCCCTTTATAGCGAGTAATTGTGCCGAGTTGATCCCACCGAACAAAATTAAAATCCTCTTTTTCGATTCTGGCGAGAATTTTTTCGCCTTGTTCCTTGTCCAGAAACAAACCATCCGGAGCCAATAATTTTAAAGCATTCCATTCTTTAGGATTGTGACTGGCAGTAATAATAATGCCCCCGCTATGTTCCGAATGTTCGGTAATTATTTCTGTGGTCGGCGTTGTAGCGATATCCAGATCGATGATATCACACCCCACTGACATTAAACCCGACCAAATGGCATGTTGAACCATGGGGCCGGACAGCCGAGAATCTCGTCCAACCACAATTTTCCCCGGACCGAATTCTGATCCATATGCCTGCGCAAATTGCATGGCGACGTTTGGGGTCAACCCGTCACCAATTATGCCCCGTACGCCGGAAACGGATATCATTAAATTTTTCAAATTTTCCTCCCCATTGCGAAAATGGAACTCTATAACATTAAGCAATATACCGAAAAAAAACAACCCATTTAAAATTGCTTTTGTATAATGCCACCTCCCAAAACAACATCATCATTATATAGAACAAGGGATTGTCCCGGAGTAATCGCTGTTCGGGGTTCATTGAAAATTATTTTCACACCTTGAGGAGTTATTTCCTGAATGGTAGCCGGTGCACCGGCATCATTATAACGTATATGAGCATGAACACGAGTATTTTGTTCGGGAATGTTTGAAATCCAATTTGTTTGTCCGGCCATCACTTGCCTGGCATAAAGATCTTTTCGCTCGCCAATCACAATAATGTTCTGGTGCGGATCGATATGTGTGACATATACAGGATACCCCATGGCAATGCCTAATCCCTTCCTTTGGCCAATCGTATAAAAGGGATATCCCTTGTGCTCACCGACGATCTTTCCCTTTTGATCGAGAATTTTCCCCGGGGTGATAGCTCGTCCCGATTGTTCTACGGCCTCTGAGAGGTAGGCTTTATAGTCATCATCCGGTATAAAGCAAATCTCCTGACTTTCACTTTTATTTGCAGAGGTGAGGTTTGATTCTTGAGCAAGTTTTCGGACTTGCAGTTTTGTTAACTCTCCCAGCGGTAAAATCGTATGAGCAAGCTGATCCTGGTCGAGTCGCCAAAGTGCATAGGATTGATCCTTGAGCGCATCCTGACCTCGGCGCAAGAGGTAACGATCCATAGAGTCATCATATTGGATTCTGGCGTAATGACCCGTTGCGAGAGAGTGTGCGCCAAGGGATCTGGCAGCGGAAAAAAGTTGTCCCCATTTGATTTCTACATTGCAAAGGACACAGGGATTGGGTGTGCGTCCCCTCATATACTCGGCAATAAAATATTCAATAACAATTTTGTGAAACTGTTTACGAAGATCGATGACGTGATGGGAAATACCCAATTTTGCACACACCTCACCCGCTTCTTTGGCCAGGTGTTTATGGGCATCGGTTTGAATCATTGTTACGCCGATGAGAGAATTTCCCTCTGCCAGCAATCGAGAGGCCGCAACCGAGCTATCTATGCCTCCGCTCATGGCGACAGCAACTGTAGCATATTTGTTTTTCATACATCTCTTTTCAGGGAAAAACTGAATGTAGACCCAACATCCTGTTGACTTTCTACGTAGACAAAACTTCCGTGTGCTTCAACGATATGTTTTACGATAGCAAGACCCAGACCTGTTCCCCCTACAGCTCTGGACCGTTCCTTGTCTACACGATAAAACCGTTCAAATATGCGTGGTATATGTTCCTCGGCAATCCCTCGCCCTGTATCAGAAACCCAAATTTCTACATTGGTTCCTTTTGCCAAGTAACCCACCTGAACGATCCCCTCTGGCCGGCAATATTTGATGGCATTTTCGACTAGATTAAAAATAACCTGAACAAGTCGTTCCTGGTCACCAAAGACTCTATAATCAGAAGAATCCTGGTGGTTGAGATATTTCAATTGCACATTACGTTCCTGAGCCAGAGATTGCATTTCTTCGACTTGTTTACCAAGCCAATCCCTGATTCTGAATGAATGAAAATTGAGTTTCATCTCTCCAGATTCTATGCGCGAAATATCTATCAGATCCCGTAACAAATTATTCAGACGGACTGCCTGGCTATGGGCTTTGTTAATAAAAGATCTTCTGGTGGATTCATCCATGGAGTTGAGCATCAGCGTTTCCAGATATCCCTGAACGGCAAAAATCGGGGTTCTCAATTCATGAGAAACATTTCCTAGAAACTGGCTTCGCATGCGTTCCAGTTTTCGCATTTGTATCAAATCGTGGCGTAATTTTTCCAGCATTTCATTCAAGACATCTGCAAGTTCACCAATTTCATCATTGGTGGTTCTTTCAAAATGGGCATTCAAATCACCCTTTTTGGCTGCCTCTGCCGCAAACGAGAGTTGTTGTATGGGCATTGTTAACCGCTTTGCCAATGTATAAGAAATAATGGCGATAAGCACCAGAGCCACCCCTCCGCCCCAGAAAATTTTCCAGCGTACATCTTCCAACACCTGTTCGATGTCGCCAAGAGGTAACGCCAATCGGATGAAGCGAACCTGAGATATTTCTCCTCCCTCCCGCAACGGGTTCACCTGCATAGCCATATAAAACATTGGTTTATTTATGGTCGCACTTTTACGATCATCTATGCCCAAATCCCCTGTCATAGCCATTTGAACTTCCGGACGATACAGATGATTTTCCACAAAACGCAAAGAATCCTCCGGCACATTTGAATCAAATACCACCACCCCCAGAGAATCAATAAGTGTCAGGCGGAGATTCGAAGCCTTGGCGTATCCTGTCAAGTATGAATAATTTATTTCATACCTCTTTACCACCTGATCACTTTTTGATAAGATAAATTTGATCGCATGGACATGTGTTTGCAGCTCGGAAAGAATTCGATTTTTATAATACTTTTGCAGGTCAAAGGTGGTGATAATGCTGGCAAACGCAGTGACGATGATCAGCAGAGAAAGCTGAAAGATGATAAGTTTTCTTCGAAGCCTGATTTTCATTCCATTTGACTTTCTGTTTTGAATCGATAGCCGACCCCTTTAATTGTTTCGATATATGAGGAATAATCTTCCAGCTTTTCTCGAATTTTACGAATATGAACATCAATGGTACGGTCGATGACGATAACATCTTCACCCCAAACTTCGTTCAACAATGTTTCGCGTGTCACCACTCGGCCAGGGCGTTGAGCCAGATAAGATAGAATTTCAAACTCTTTTTTGGTAAAGTCGACAGGTTTGCGGTTTACTTTAACAGAATAGCTCTCGGCATCGATGAGCAAATTGCCATGCGATATTTTTTTATTTTGCTCTTGAACCAGCGTACTCGTTTTACGAAGAACCATTTTGACTCTGGCAACCAGTTTCCGTAATCCAATCGGCTTGACAATATAATCATCTGCCCCAAGCTCGAGTCCGATCACTTCATCAATTTCTGAATCTTTTGCAGTTAAAAAGATAACCGGTATTTGCTTGGTTTTAACATCCTGACGCAGTTCGCGTATGACCTCATATCCATCCTTGCCAGGGAGCATAATATCCAATATAATGAGATCTGGCTGTTTTTTCTGCGCCAGCTCTATGGCAGTTTCTCCCTCTAATGCAGAAAGGATTTGGTATCCTTCTGCCTGCAGATTGAATTGCAATAAATCGATAATGTCTTGTTCATCATCGATGATTAAGATTGTTTTGGCCATTTCTTTTTACCAAAATTGTTAAAACGTCGTTTATTCACTGATAACTTAGACTATGTTTACCTTATTCTCAAGGATTATTTTTTGGTTTTATACAAATTCTCTGGGTCAGGATTATGGTAAATGAATGTTTTATATTTTTTTAAATCCGTAACATCATTTTGCTCTTAACAATTTCTTAATATACGCTTTATTCTATACTAACCTTTATGGAGTATATTTGCACCAACAATTAGTGGCAGATACCGTTTAACCCAATTCAAAGAGGTGAAATCCATGAAGTTTCTCAAATTGTTATTTATTTTACTCTTTTTTCTTTCGTCTTTGCTTTTAGCACAGGCAAAGGGAATCATTACCGGTAAAGTTGTGGACAGCGAAACCGGTGAGCCGTTGCCCGGCGTCAATGTGGTGATTGAGGGCACCATGCGCGGTGCGGCAACAGATATCGACGGGGTTTATCGTATTACAGACCTGCAACCCGGAACCTATACTCTCATCGCTTCTTATATCGGATATTCTCAGGTAACCATTCAAGATGTCAAGGTCATACCCGGTAAAGTGCAAAAAGTCGATTTTACCATGGGCATGGAGGTCCTGGCCGGACAGGAAGTGATCGTCACAGCAGAGGCACTTGAAAACACAGAAGCAGCCTTGCTCAAAGAGCGTCAAAAATCCAACTCAGTCAGTGACGCCATCAGTGCAGAAGCTATATCTCGTTCGGGGAGTGGGGATGCAGCCCAGGCCATGAAGCAAGTGACCGGAGCGTCTGTCGTCGATGGCAAATACGTCTATATCCGGGGTCTTGGCGAACGCTACTCCAGCACCCATCTCAATGGGGCAGAGCTTCCCTCTGCCGATCCAGATAAAAAAGCGTTTCAAATGGATCTGTTTCCTTCTAATCTTTTGGAAAACATTGTCACCTTAAAAACCTTTACACCGGATAAACCGGGAAATTTTTCCGGTGGCGTTGTGGATATTGGAACGAAAACTTTTCCCGAGTCCTTTACCCTGTCTGCTTCTTCCTCGGCAACATACAATTCACAATCTACATTTAACGACAAATTTCTGGGATATAATCGCGGCGACAAATTTTGGCTCGCTGCCGATAATGGGATTCATGAACTTCCAGTAACATTAAATGATTCACAAATAGAAATTCCCAGTGCAACACTGGCTCGTATCCGGGCAAGAAGCGGAAATTTCGAGCTCGCCAATCAAATCGATCACGTATCTCATTCATTTAACAATGTGATGGCTCCTGTCAAAGAGTCGGGGCCGGTTAATCAATCGTATAACTTGTCCATCGGTAATCAGACCTCACTGCTGGGACGACCTCTGGGGTACCTGGCCGGACTCACCTATAGCAACAGCGCATCGTTTTATGAAGATGGATTTACCGGCCGATATACCCTTGGCGACTCGGATGCAGAAGGATTAAATCCCCAGCTCTTGCTGAATGACTCTGAAGGTAAACTGGAAACGAGCTATGGCGGATTGTTTAACTTGGGGTATAAACTGACTCCCAATAATAAGATTATTTTTAATACTGTTTATTCTAAAAGCGCAGGTTCAAGTGCGCGATATCAATTGGGGACCTGGCCCAAGGAATATACTCTGGCCGATTCGACAAACTTTTTTGAGAACCGCGTCCTGAAATATACCGAACGACAATTGAATTCTTTTCAATTACGCGGAGAGCATCTATTTCCTTCTGCCCTCAATTCTACAGTCGAGTGGTCAGCTTCTACAGCAACAAATTCACAGGATGAACCGGATACCCGGTATTTTGCAAATATTATGCGAATCTCTGAAGGGGATACAACCTATACAGCTCGTCACTCGGGGTTTAGAGATCCTTCGCGTTATTTTAGAAATATGGATGAAACGAATCAGAATTATAGCCTGGATGTATCCATTCCTTTTAAACAGTGGAGTGGTTTGAGCAGTAAATTCAAAATCGGTGGCGCCTATAAACACACCGAACGTGAATTCAGAGAAAGAGTGTTTTCTTATTCAACCGCTCTCAACTATAATGGCGATCCTTACTCTTTCTTTGCTGCCGCCAATATGGGCATTGTATCTATCGATACAATGGCCAATGGTCGTTATGATGTCGCCTTTGGCAATACGGTTCGGGAAAATTCCAAAACCAAAAACAATTATGATGGCGATCTCGAGGTGGCTGCAGGGTATGCAATGTTTGAGTTGCCCATTTCGCCCTTGTTCAAATTTGTCGGTGGCGCCAGATATGAAACCACAAACCTTACAGCGACGAGCCAGGATACGACCCAACCCATCGGCAATGTCGAAGAAGCGGATTGGTTGCCTTCATTAAATTTTGTTTACATGGTCAATCCAAATATTAATGTCAGAGTCGCCTATACCAAAACGCTGGCTCGGCCAACATTTCGTGAAGTTGCGCCATTCGAAAGTTTCGAATTCATTCAAGGCAATTTTTTCATCGGTAACCCGGAACTCGACCGAACTCTGATCAACAATTATGATCTCCGTTGGGAATGGTTTATGCGTCCTGGTGAAATCGTTGCGCTCAGTGCCTTTTACAAAGACCTGAGAAATCCGATCGAGCGAGTCATTATCGGTGGAACCAATGGCCAGATCCAATATCAGAATGTGGAAGAGGCTACGGTATATGGTCTGGAATTTGAAGTCAGAAAACAACTGGATATCATCTCACCAGCGTTGAGCCATTTCAGCAGCGGTCTCAATTTCTCTTATGCGTATTCACAAATCAATATTGCGGAAACAGAGTTAGAGGTTCGCAAGGCCGTCAACCCCGAAGCAAAAGATACCAGACCTTTGCAAGGTCAATCTCCCTATTTGCTCAATCTTTCTCTCAATTATGATCATATGAAAAGCGATCTTGCGATGGGACTCTATTTGAACCTCTTTGGCAAGCGACTGTCAAATGTTTCTATTGGCGGAACTCCGGATGTATATGAACGTCCCCGGGCAGAACTCGATTTTACCGGAAGCAAAGGACTGCTGAATCATCTGGATTTGAAATTCGGAGTTAAAAATATTCTGGACTCAAAATATAAAGAAGCCTACGAGTTCAAGGGTAAAGAATTCACCTATCTCGAGTATGGATTTGGTCGCTCTTATTCTGTTGGTTTGAGCTACAAGTTTTAAATGAAATGTGTGATTTATCATGAAGACCATAAAAATGACGCCCTTAAACATACATCTCTTAATCCATTAACTAAAATTACTGAACACAAGAAAGGAGATTATCATTATGCGAACACTTGGCACAATCGTGCTCATGCTTCTATTGGTGGTTAGCTTTTCGTTCGCTGATGTCATTGTGATTAAAGATGACATCTCAACCAACACCACGTGGTCTTCAGATAACGAATATCATCTTGATGGTCTGATTTTTGTCGATCAAGGGGCAATACTGACCATCCAGGCTGGAACCGTCATTAAAGGCCTTGATGCAACAAGCATTACCACTGGCGATGGAGCAAGTGCCTTGGTCGTACGTCGCGGAGCGAAAATTATGGCCGATGGGACAGCAGATCATCCCATTATTTTTACAAGTGAATATGATGATGTAAATGATCCTTCAGACCTAACACCTACAGACCGTGGGTTGTGGGGTGGCTTGATTATTCTTGGCAAAGCGACCACCAATCAACCCACGACTGATAATCAAATCGAAGGCATCCCCACAACAGAGAATGCGCTGTTTGGTGGAAACGACGACTTTGATAACTCTGGTGTTCTGCGCTACGTTTCCATTCGTCATGGGGGGTTCAGTATCAGCGGTGTTCCCGGTGATGAGATCAATGGTCTGACCATGGGAGCTGTCGGACGCGGAACGACCATCGAGTTTGTCGAAGTTTATGCCAATTTTGATGACGGCTTTGAATGGTTTGGCGGTACCGTAAATACAAAAAATCTGGTTGCCGCATTCTGTGGCGATGATGCCTTTGATTACGATCAGGGGTTTCGCGGCAAAGGCCAGTTTTGGTTTACGATTCAGGGTACCGACGAAGCCGGTCGTGGCGGCGAGCATGATGGCGGCGATGATGATGAAACCGGAATGCCATATGCAATGCCCATTATCTGGAATGCCACCTATATCGGGTCTGGTGCTGATTTGACTCCTGCACCGGGTGGTGATGGGAACAACCATGCCCTCATCTTTCGCGATAACGCCGGTGGCCAATACGCCAGTTCCATATTTACCGATTATACCGGTGATGGTGTTACGATTGAAGATATTGACATTGAAGACAGCCGTTCCAAACTGGAAAACGGAATGCTGACTTTGAAAAATAACCTTTGGTGGAATTTTGGTGCCGGTGAAACTCTTGATGCGATCGTGCCTCAGGATTTTGTCCGTAACTCTGCCGGTTTTGCAGATAACCAAATCGTGAATCCGCTCTTGAGAGGTATCAGCCGCACGACCGACGGTGGCCTGGATCCGCGACCCATTATGGGTAGCCCGGCTGCTGACAATAATGTTTTACCTCCCTCGGATGGATTTTTCACTCAGACAATGTATTATGGAGCCTTTGAGCCCGGAAAATCACCCTGGATCCTCAACTGGACTGCTTTGCATCAAGAGGGTGTTATCGCTACTCCTGAGACAGGGAATGTCGTCGTCGTAAGTGATGATATTTCAGAAAATGCGGTATGGACTGCCGAAAATGAATATCATCTCGATGGGTTGATTTTTGTCAATGACGGGGCCACACTGGCTATTGAAGCCGGAACCGTGGTCAAAGGTCTTGATTCCCCGAATATCACCACCGGTGACGGTGCCAGTGCTCTGATCATACGTCGCGGTGGTAAGATCATGGCTCAGGGGACTGCTGATGCGCCGATCATTTTCACCAGCGAATACGATGATGTCAACGATCCTGCAGATCTCACCTCCACAGACCGTGGTTTGTGGGGAGGCGTGATTGTGTTGGGTAAAGCCACGACCAATCAGCCGACCACAGACAATCAGATCGAAGGCATTCCCACCACTGAAAATGCACTTTTTGGTGGTAACGATGACGCCGACAATTCGGGTGTCCTGCGATATGTCTCGATACGC
>WJME01000218.1 GCA_014728115.1 Candidatus Zhuqueibacterota bacterium
AGTTTCTCAACGAGGGTTTGATAATTCTCTAACGCCTTTGCCATGAAGCTCCTTTCAAACTGGCGGGATAGTTCCTTGAACTATGTTAAATATAGAAAAAATATTACCAAATCAAAAGGTAAAAACTCGCCATGGCAAAAGGGGTTAGAGAATGAACCGGCCAAAGCGGCCACTTGATCAGAACCATCCAGTCAGTTTTGATTCTGGCTGAGGCCCTACCAGGAATTCCTTTATGGTTCCGCCTTCGATCATGACCACTGAAGGTGTGCCCATGATTCCGAATTTTCTGGCAGTCGCCATGTCTCTGGAAATATCTATTTTAAAAATATTGCGATGTTTCTTTTGCAATTTGTCGACAACCGGAGTCATGGGTCCGCATGCACGGCAAGACGGACTGAAAAAATAGAACAAAGTTTTATGACCGGATTGGATGGCTTTGCCGGCCTGTCCATTCATCTCTGGTGCAGGTTTGCCTTTCTGCCTTTTCATTTTCCATACTATCGAGTACTGGAGAAGAAAAAATATGGCAATCATTCCGACGAGAATATATACAATAGTCATGATTCCTCCTTGCTTTAGCACTTTGATGTTTTACTGTATAAAAGGATTCAAAGAGTGAGGGTGCCTTTGAGATCCGATTTTTATGGCGACAAGGGAAAAGAATCGTGATGACCTGATGGATTATCAACAGGGAGTTTACAGAATAAATACAAGGAACGATGATGCTGCATAAAGCACGGAGAACAAGAGGTGCAATTTTACGTTCGACTTTGCTGCTGCTTTGAGGGATTCGGGATCATCCGGGGTTTTGAGGACGTTTCGTGCCAGGGCAGGAAGAATAAGCAGATAGGGAATCCAGACAGCCCAAAATAGTTTTCCATAATCCATAAAAAACATGGATAACCAACCCATATTCAGGATGATCAAAATATGAACAAAGATAAAGAGATAGGCTGTAAACCGTGTGCCGACCCGGACAGCCACTCCCCATTTGCCTGCGTGTTCGTCAGCTTGTAAATCGATCAGTTGACCCAACAATAATATGGACAATGTGCTGAGACCTGTGGCCGGCATGGCCGCCAGGATAACCGGATGAAAAGCCACCCCCTGTCCGATCGCAGCGATGAGGATAGCCATGGGGCCAAATGCAAACCAGACAGAGATCTCTCCCCATCCCCTATAGGCTAGTTTGACCGGGGCAGCAGTATAATATTTGGCAAAAAAGGCGGACAAGATATAAAGTCCCCACAGGTGAGGCCAGAGATGGCCGGGCAACATCAATGTCAGCAGTACTGTAGCCAGGAGGGCGATGAGGAGACTGGCGCGTGCAATGGAGAGCATTTTGGATTGCAGTTGAGGATAATTCACCAGAATGCCTGATCCACCGCTAAATTCGTTTCTGTGGATATTGACGGTATCTGTGCCTTGAAGAGTGTCATATATGTCATTATAGACGTTTGTGGCAATGTGCAAAGTCAATCCCATAATCATCACCAAAATGAACGTCAGGGGATTGAACGAATTGTTCAGGTGAGCAGCTAAAAAACTCCCGGCCAACAGTGGAGCGATAATCGAAGAAAGGAAACCGGCTCGAATCATTTGCGCAAAATTCGGCAATTCGTTGGACATTTTTATCTCTTTTCTTGATTTTAATATAAATTACACTAAAATAATAGCACAGATCACTCTTGTCCAAAATAGATTTTATAGACCCTTACAAGATAACCAGAGATCGCAGTGGTTTGATATGTTATTCTAACCCGGTATTTATGGGATTAATTCCATATAGCGACATTGAAATCTCAGTCTTTTCCTTCATTTTTGTAAGTTTGCTTTTAAAAACCAACATTTTTGTTCCGTGATGAATGGGGACTGGTCGAGGATATGAGTTCTGTAGCCTTGGGATGGCTAATGAAATAAAAATCATGCAATTGGTTGCGGTTCAGGTGTGTTGATAAAGAGCGTGCGCCGGGTGAAAGTTTCATTTCTGACTTTATTGTTCGTTTTGCTAAAAGATCATACATTTTTGTAGTATTTCTTGGATGCGGCTGGCCATGGTTGGTTTGTGTAATTTCTTGTTTTAAATGATTTTGCGTTGCTGTTTCTGGTTGTGTGTCATGTCTGAATTATGGCATGGGCTTTGCCTTTGATGGGAAAAACATCATTCATCAGGCAAACCCTTTTTTGCCTGCCTTGCCGACAATAAAGGAGGTTGTTCATGACACCGAAAGAATTTTTCGAATTCGCCAAACGACACAATGCAGAGATGGTCGATTTAAAATTTACGGATTTACTGGGTTCCTGGCAGCACTGTACCTTCCCTGTCGAAACCTGGGATGAAGATACCTTTAAAGATGGGGTAGGGTTCGATGGGTCTTCTATTCGCGGATGGCAGGGTATTCACATGTCTGATATGCTGGCTGTGCCCATTGCAGATTCTGCCGCATTGGATCCTTTTTTCAAAGAACCCACAGTCTCTGTGGTCGCAAATATCGTAGATCCTGTCACAAAGGAATATTATAGCCGGGACCCGCGTTATGTAGCCATCAAAGGATTGGATTATTTAAAATCTTCCGGAATTGCCGATGCCTGTTTTATCGGTCCGGAACCTGAATTTTTTATATTCGACGAGATCCGTTTCGACCAGACCCAGAATATGGGATTTTATCAGATCGATTCGGTGGAAGGTGCCTGGAATACGAATCGCATCGAAGAACCCAATCTCGGATATAAACCGAGTTACAAGGGCGGGTACTTTCCTGTCAGCCCGACCGATACGTATCACGATCTGCGTACCGAGATGGTCAATGAAATGCGCAAGATCGGTATCGTGGTGGAAGCTCATCACCATGAAGTGGGTACCGGCGGGCAGGCCGAAATCGATATGAAGTTTACTGATTTGTTAAAGATGAGCGATCAGTTGATGTGGTATAAATACATCATCAAGAATGTCGCTCGTCGCAATGGCAAAACAGTTACCTTTATGCCAAAACCTATATTTGAAGATAACGGCAGCGGCATGCATACCCACTTGTCCCTATGGAAGAACGGAAAGCCTCTATTCGCTGGTGATGGATATGCCGGAATGAGTGATCTGGCTCTCCATGCTATCGGCGGCGTTCTTAAACATGCCGCTGCCATTCTTGCTTTTGCAGCACCGACTGCCAATTCTTATCGCCGGCTTGTGCCCGGATTCGAAGCTCCGGTCAATCTTGTCATGTCTGCACGGAACCGCTCGGCTGCCGTACGCATTCCCATGTATCATGGTAATCCCAAAGCCAAACGATTTGAATTCCGTTGTCCCGATCCCAGTGGCAATGGCTATCTCTCTTTCACCGCTTTGATGATGGCTGCCATCGATGGCATCCAAAACAAGATCGACCCGGGCGACCCCCTCGATCGTGATATCTATGATATGACGAAAAATGAACTCGAAGCCTATCCCAAAGTCCCCGGAAACCTGAGTGAAGCCCTGGATGCTTTGGAATCGGATCATGAATTCCTGAAAAAGGGCAATGTGTTTACTGATGATCTCATCGAGGCGTGGATCGATTACAAGCGTACCAATGAGCTGGACGAACTGGCGCTTCGACCGCATCCCTATGAATTCTTTTTGTACTATGATAATTAGAACAGTATAACAACTACAAAATCTCTCCCTTCTCCATTGATGCTTATGCGGCCCCTCTTGCGGGTCGCATTTTTTTTGGGGATAAAAAAAGCCTCTGTCAAGGGAATTTTGACAGAGGCTTTGACCGAGGAGGAGGTCGGACAAGGAATTGGTTAAAACGGCATCTACACACATCTACCTTTGTGTTATTATCTATGACAAAAATATAAAGAGTTTTATTCCTGTGGCCCCTTTTTTTTATGTAAAGAGAGCAAAGCTCTGAGTTCTTGTAAGGAAAGGTCTTTAATCAGAGCCAATTTCCTTCGCTCTTGCGCCGAAAGGTTTGTAGGCGTGGCCATTTCCAAGAGATCTGCCAACAGGTTCCATTCCGGTTCTGGTTGTTTGTATTGGGGTGAGAGATGGTCCAGATCGATTTCCAAAGGTGTATGAAATTGAGATTCTTGGTCCATTAACCAGGGGGTTCGGCGCAACTGTCTTACAAAGGCGGCGGGAAATGCAGCACTTTTTTTGTGAATATCCAGCCAGGCATATTCACCCATAAACTCCTTTTCATACAGATTTATCATTTCCAGCAACATGTTCCACAAGAGTACACTTTTTGATGACGTAACCGATTCCAGAAATGAATTCAGTCCGTCCAGCTGATAATCATGAATATAAAGTTCTCTGTCGATAACCCACTTGCCCTCTCTCAGGTCTCTCTTTTCGCTATCAGAAAGATCGCTCTTGACAGATATTCTGCGTGGAAGACGGCGTAAACCCAGGTTGTGCAAAAAAGGGAGCAATTTATCCTGAGAAAACCGCTCCAACAGTCGCTGTTTCACAAACCAACGATCCATGTCTTGAAAATAACTCTTGAGAGTCTCAGTGGGCCAGTATATCTTATCCGGATACTGTAATAATGTTCCCTCTTTGGGGTGATGCGCTGCAACAAGAGCAAATTCGGATATTCGTTTGGCCAAAACCGTTTGTTGTTGGCTCCCAAGGCCTGTGTACAGATCAAGCAGTTGCTGTATATCTTTTTCATATTTTTGCCACTGAATCCTCTTTGGCTCTCCATAGTTCCGCAATAAAAGATTGAGTTCAGCCATGGTGTCGGGTTCATTCAATCCCAATCTTTGCAAAAAATGACGACTTTTGGAATCCCTGCATATCGATCGTTTGATGATGGGTAGAGACGTGGCTCTTTTGGGTGGGGGCAAATAGCATTTGATCTCATTTTCGGCCTGATTCAGGTGCACATGCCGCCCATCTTCCAGTCGCAGGATGGGCAGATATCTGAACAAGGGCATGGCCGAACGGCTGGACTTGTGCCATAACTCGGGCCGTTTGAACAGATATCTGTACAGTTTTATGAGCCATCCATCCGGTTGCTCCTGAATAAACGACAGATCTATTTGGGTCAATAATGTTTCCGGATTTTGCCATTCGAGTCCCATATCCGGCAGTGCCGAACGGATTCGGGAAGAGCTGCAGAGCAGGGGGTGCAGCCACCCTTGCTTGTTGAGGTGAGACAAACGGTTTGCATCAAAGAGCTCGATCAATTCCCTATCCTGACCGGCAATCAGATCTTTTGGCAGATGCAAGTTTTGATTTTCATCCGGCAGCAGCGCATTTTCCTTCAAGGCTTTGATCAGGGCTTTATAAAAGAGACGATAGACAGCGTCCTGATCTGCTTTGGATTTATCTACGGGCAAGACATCCAGATGGAGCGGATCATAATGCCCCTTGTGAGTCAGTTCACCGAGCTTGTTGTCCAAAAGGTCGGCGCTCGCTTTTACTATTTTTTCGTTGATCGACTCGTGCAGAGGAATCTGTTCGCGGTTCGGGGTCGTGCGGTAATCTCCATGCAATGAAAACGGCAAAGGATTGTGCTTTTCAGTGGGCAAAAATACACACCATTTTGCATCGGGATCAGCACAGAGTTTGTCCTGCTTTAAGCGAAATGCAAGACTATAGCCGACATCTGTTTCGTCAGGCAACCTGAGTGAATTTTCCAGCATTAAAAACCGATAGCTTTTCTGTGAATCGTGAATCGATTTGATTGTCAGGGTGGGGTCCGGAGAATGGGACTCGATCTGCCACTCGCTCCCCTGGGTTTTGGTTTGCCAGGTGAGGGTTGTAATATGATTTAAAAATAGCATCACATGAGGAGTCAGATTGTGCAATTGCTGATCAATCAGCTCGTAAATGTCTTCTTTTGATCTGAATTCATGATCAAAAGGAAACGAAAAGATTGTCCCTGACTCGGCCAACTCTGGTGAATCCAGTTCCACCGGCAAAACAAAATCGCGGATGTTAAAATGAAACGATCCCGAATGGATTTGCGGCGACCGGCTGATGGCATAGACGGACTTGAATCCCACGCCGAACTTGCCGATCTGATTCAGGTTCTTGTCTTTTGTGGTCACGCCTATTGATGTTATCGCCTCAACATCATTTATGTCGAACGGACGACCATCATGTATACATTCCAGTCTGTGGTTTAAAAGCTTGAAATGGATGTTCGATGCCCCGGCATCGTCTGCGTTTTGAATCAATTCATAGATAAAATGCGCGGGATTCTCATAATTGCCGACAAGCAGATCTTTGAACCGGAATCGATTCTCTTTCAAGGCGTTTAAAAATTGTTGACGTTTTTGACTCAGTTCCTGCAGAGATTGCATCCGTTTGCTCCTTCTGCACAAGATAATCATATTTTAAGGGGAAATCCATGAAAATTCGCTGGTTCAGATAAGGTCTGTCAGAATTGTCGTGGGACGATCTGATACCGACCAGATGTGGCAAAAAAGCATTGCTTTTAAATTTTAGATCTGTACATTGTAGTGATTATCTCTCTGTGAATCCATTTCAGGAGCAAATATCATGAGCAAACGATCAAAAATATGGGGATTGTTGCTCCTTTTTTGTTTGATTCTTACCTTTTTCAGTACCATTGAAACCTATCTGAATTATCAGGCTCAAAATATAGAAACTTCTTTTTGGGTACAACTCTTTTGGAGTTTTTCCAATTGGGCGCCCTGGTTTTTGTTCATGCCGCTTATTTACTCTTTGACCCGACTCATATTGTACAGGTGGCAACTTTATCGATCGATTCCGGTCATGTTGATCCTGGGGATTTTTATTACGGCTGCGAAAATTATCATCTATTATATCATGTCCCTTCCTTTGCGTTCCAATATTACGCCGACTTTTTTCTTTACCAATATTGGTGATGTGATCATTGTCAACTTTCTTGGTAATTATCTGGTCTATTGTTTCATTGTCGTTTTGAGTTTTGCGGTCCAATATTATATCGATACGAGGAAAAAGGAAGTGCGGACACTGCAACTCGAATCCCAGTTGACAAAATCGCAACTACAGTTACTAAAGATGCAACTAGAACCCCACTTTTTGTTCAACACTCTGAACAGTATTTCTGCTCTGATTCATAAAGATGTAAATCTCGCAGATGCCATGGTCACGAAATTGAGCGACTTTTTACGCATCACCCTTGACAGTTCGGATGAACAAGAGGTGTTGTTGAGTGAAGAGGTCAATTTTCTCAAGAATTATCTCGATATTGAAAAAGTGCGTTTTCAAGAACGACTCATCGTTCATATTGATATCGAAGCCATCGCCTTGAAGGTTTCTGTGCCCAATCTGATTTTGCAACCGCTTGTCGAAAATGCCATAAAATATGGCATCGCTCCATTCTCAAGAGCAGGGACAATCCGGATCACCGGACGCCTGGAAGATCAGGTACTCGTTCTCAAGGTCAGCGACGATGGGCCCGGACTATTGGCAGATCCAGAGGAGGTCTTACAAAAGGGGATCGGTCTAAAAAACACCAAAGAACGGCTCGAACAACTTTATGGCGAAAAACAAAAGTTCGAACTGATCAATCGCACACAAGGCGGATTACTGGTGCGGCTCGAAATCCCTACAAAGACTATCGCAACTGATAAGGAGAAAGAGATTGCAACCGTCTGATCCCATCAACGTCCTGATTGTGGATGACGAAAAATTATCCAGGGAAAAGATTCGTTCGTTTTTAGAGGCAAACCCTGGTTTTAAAATCCTCGGCGAATGTGGCAATGGTGTGCAGGCCATAGACTTTATTCTCAACCACAACATAGATCTGGTGCTGTTGGATATTCAGATGCCGGATTTGAATGGGTTTGGCGTTATTGAAGAGTTGGGGTCCACGGCTTTACCGCACGTCATATTCATCACGGCCCACGATGAATTTGCCATCAAAGCCTTTGAGGTCAATGCGATCGATTATTTGCTCAAGCCCTTTGATAAGCAACGATTTGACAAAGCCCTTGAACGCGCTAAAACAACCCTCAAAAATTCTGCCCAGATGGCATTGACTGACAAAATCGACCATCTTTTAGAATCGA
This sequence comes from Candidatus Zhuqueibacterota bacterium, assembly GCA_014728115.1. Taxonomy (GTDB): domain Bacteria; phylum Zhuqueibacterota; class Zhuqueibacteria; order Residuimicrobiales; family Oceaniaggregativiventaceae; genus Oceaniaggregativivens. Next base: position 8,017 of record WJME01000218.1, read on the forward strand.
TCCGGGAAAAACAACCCTTTGTGAATCGTTTTGTGATAAAATCCTCTGGCCGCATTTATTTCCTCAAGGCAGAACAGATCGACTGGGTTGAAGCTGCCGGCAATTATGTCATTTTTCATGCCGGCAAAGACGAACATCTTTACAGAGAAACCCTCAAGAGCTTGGAACAGAAACTCGATCCTGAAAAATTCATACGGATCCATCGATCCCGGATCGTCAATATCGACAGAATCAAAGAACTTCAACCCTGGTCACATGGCGATTATCTGATTATTTTGAAAGATGGTACGGATTTGTTACTCAGCCGCAATTATAAAGAGAATTTGACAAATCTGGTGGAATAGGCCGTCCTGTTCATCCCTCAATGAATCCCATTCGTACCACCCTGGTTGGTCTTGTCACATCTTGATTGAACCTTTTCCCCATATTTAGTTTCTTTCAAAGAGTGAGAGAGACTCATCCCTATTATCATCCCTCGAGAGTTTGAAAAAACATAAATAACGGGCGAGCGTAATTTGAAAGTCTTAAAAGCCTTAATTGTTGATGATGAACCTTTGGCGAGAGAACGAATTCGTGATCTTTTGCAAAGGGATAAAGCCATTCAAATTATAGGCGAATACGCTAGCGGTAAGGAGGCATCCCGGGCGATTGTTTCTGATATGCCGGATATCGTTTTTATGGACATCCAAATACCGGATCTGGACGGTTTTCAGGTTCTCGATCAGATCAGACCTCATTGTACTCCCTTTATCATTTTCGTTACGGCATACAAGCGCTATATCGAACAAAAATTACATGAACCCTCTTGTGCATATCTTTTAAAGCCTTTTGACAATCAGAGATTCGAGTTTGTTCTGACCCGAGCCAAGGAAAAAATTTTTCAAAATATCTAAGATGTATATCAGGCCATTATTTTTGGAGGTCATATGCAAAAGTTGTTTATCATTGTTCTGCTTTTCATGGCACCCTGCGCTATGGCAGCCACGACAGGAAAAATTTCCGGGGTTGTCACGGATGCCTCGACCGGAGAGCCCTTGCCGGGTGTTAATGTCATTGTCGATGGCACGACCATTGGCGCTGCAAGCGGACTGGATGGCAAATTTTTTATCGTCAATGTTCCACCGGGCAGTTACACGGTCAAAGCCTCTTATATAGGCTATACCACCAAGACCATAAAAAATGTCCGGGTCAGTATCGGCCGCACGACCCGTTTGCCCGTCGAGATGGAAGAAACCGTGCTGGAAGGCGGTGAGGTGGTGGTTGTGGCGGAACGCGAAGAGATCAAACAGGATGTCTCATATTCAGAAACCGCGCTGGTCGCCCGTGAAGTGACCTCGGCACCCACAGGCACGGATATCAGGGCCACTATCGATATGGCGCCTTCCATCGACCGAGATGATAATACCGGAAACATAATTATTCGAGGATCCTTACAGGATGAGGTCGGGCTCATTGTCGATGACTTTGCCTCGCAGGATAAACGCCATGGCACGCCGATCTTCAAGATCTCCCGCTCTGCTATCAAAGAGATTCAGATTTTGACCGGTGGATTCAGCGCTGAATACGGATCTGCCCGGTCGGGATTGATCAATGTGGTGACCAAGGAGGGCGGCAGCTCGTATCACGGATCCGTGGATTTCCGTTATCAGCCCGAAACGGCAAAACATGTCGGCCCCAATATCCACACCCGCGACAACTGGTGGGAGATCGGCCGGTTTCAATTTCTGGAACTGAATCAAGGTCCGAATATGATCAACTGGCGGGGAGAGGAAATCCCCACCTGGACCAATGAATATGGTGAAAATGTGGACGCCGACTATGATGGCATACCCGATTTTGTGGGATTCGATTCATTGTATTCCAAAATCCAGGCCAATCGCAGGTTGCGAGAATATAGGGGATATCCCAAAGACTCTATTTCTCCTGAAGAATTGTTGGAGGCACAGCAATGGTTTTTCCGGCCCTGGGATTATCAGCATCCGGACACATATGTGGAAGCCACCTTTGGCGGGCCTATTCCTTTTACCAACGACAAATTGACCTTTTTTATCGATGGCTATTATGACCGTCAAAGCTATCCGGTCAAGGTGTCGCGGGATTATTATGTGGATAATTTTATTCGTGCCAAACTCAAATGGCAATTAAGTCCTTCCTTTATCATCCGCTATCAGGGCAGTTATGGAGAAATGCAGAGCGTCTCTTTTGGTTTCTTTGAAGCGAACTTGGATCCACGAAATAGATCTTCTTCATCAAATTATTTTTTACGTAATTCTTCCGGAAAGAATATGTTCAACTGGGGCAGCCGGTCTGCTTCTTATTACAAATGGGTCGCTTCCAATGGTCTGCGCTTTACGCATGTGGTCAGCCCCTCTACGTTTTGGGAATTGAACATGATGTATAATCGCCATAGTTATCGGCGCAAATATGAAATGCCATTGCGAGACCTGAATTCACCCGTCCATTGGACGACCATCGATGACACGCCCATCGCAATGTCTGAATCTCCGTATGGTATCTATGAAAGTTTTTCTGCTGCTACAATTGGGGAGGGGGCGTGGACCGATCCTGAAACCGGGCAAGAATATCCGGTTTGGAATGTGGCACCGGAAATGGGTCCGTTTCATTTTGGTTACCAAAACGAGGATCAGGATGCCAGCTGGTATGAAACGTTCAACATGAAAGGCGATTTTACCAGCCAGGTCTCTGACCTGCATCAGCTCAAAGGCGGATTCACTTTTAATTATGAATGGATGCATTTACGGGCAGGCAATGACGAACAGTTTGTCGAAGAGTGGGGTCGACAAAACTGGAAACCGGCTCCTACACTTGGTAACCACAGCTATGTCGATGGCGGAATATATATCGAAGACAAGATCGAATTCGAAGGCATGATCATGACTCTCGGCTTGCGTGGGGATTTTTATAAAGCCAATACACCCTTTTATACAGATCCGTGGAATTACTATTACGGATCCAATGCTTACGAATTCAATCCCCAGACCGGAGAACCTGTTATCGGCACCTACTATAGCATTGCTCAGGATAGTCTGGAATTCGCAACACATAAAGATGGCCCCTTTAAATTCGCTGTGGGACCCCGTGTGGGTGTTTCCCATCCGATCAGTGAGAATGCGAAAATCTTTTTCAATTATGGCTACTTTTTTCAGCGGGCCAATCCTTATGATATTCTTGTCGATACCATCAATCCCTATTGGCCTTTGATGCGGATGAGCAATCCGAACCTCGAGTTTAGAAAAAATATCAATTATGAGGTCGGTCTGAAACATAATATCGCCGACCGAATCACATATTCGATCACAGGCTATTACAAAGACATCTATAATGAAATCGGGGCCATCAGCTATGTCCCCTTACCATCGACCTATCCTTCGGGAGACACCAATCCCTACCAGCGGCCGGAGAATAATAACTATCGCGATATTCGTGGATTCGAGATCGAAATGCAGGGGAGATTTTTGCGTTACTTTACCGCCCGTGTCAACTATAACTATTTGATGACCCGGACGGGTGAATACGGTTACAGCACGATCTTTCAGGATCCCTTTGCCGTGAATACGCTCAAAGATCCGGATGCCAATCAGCCCAAACCGCGTCCGATTTTTCGCAGCACCTTGTTGTTCAATCTTCCTCCGGCTCCCAAAGGTGCCTCCCTCCTGAACAAAATTTTTTCAGACCTCGAAGTCTCGACTTACTTTCGCTGGGAAGCGGGGGAATGGTTCTGGTGGGATCGGGGTGAATGGATCAACCGGTTTCCGGAAAAAGATCAGAATGTTCAATGGAAACCCTATCATAATGGCATTGATTTCAACATCTATAAAGGGATTTCCTTTGCAGGGTTGAACATGCGCGCCTATCTCAACGTCCGCAATTTATTGAACAACAAATCTTTATTGCGGCAGGCCTACAGCAGTGTCAGAGATCCGGGATTTAATATCTTCGATTATATGGATTATTTGGAAGAAAAAGGAAAATTCGAGCCAGGATGGTATGATGATGACCTGGAAGAAATTCTCATGCGTGCCAATCCCTATTATGCCATTTTTCAGATGCCCAGATCCATTGTGTATGGACTGGAAATTCAATTCTAAATGGGCGCCAGAAACAGGAGAAAAGATATGTTGAAAAAGGGTTTATTTATATTATTGATATTTTGTCTGGGGTCGAGCTTATGGGCCCAATCGCGTGAGGTCAACTGCGGACGATTCGGGATGAATGTCGGCAGTACCGGCGGTGTGAGTGAGTTCAACTGGCCCCGGGATTTCAGATACGCTTCGAACGGAGGTGGAAGCAGTTATCACATTCTTATCGAAGACTGGAACAAGCCCAACGGCAATATCAATGGCTATGCCGTACCCGAAGACACAGAAATTGGAAGTTGGTCCACTGTTTCCAATATAAAAAAGGTCAAATATCCATACCCCACCATAACTGTCGAAGGAATCGATATCAGCAGCACCGATGTCTATGACGGCAATCCCGATCCCAACCTGATCAGTGATCAGATGGTGGAAACCGTGGTAAATACTTATATCGGCATGACCTTACGTCAGCGCGTCTTTGCCTGGAGTCACCCAAAGTATCAGGATTTTGCTATTGTTCACCAACAATGGATCAATACCGGCAATACCGATGCCGATCCCGAAATCGAACTGCCCAATAACGATTTTTCAAACTTTTATTTTTTCCAGGTCAATACCTTTGCACCCGGAAATGGTAGCCATGATGAAAAAGCGGATCGTACCCATACAAAGAGTGACCGCTCTGAAGTCTATTCCAATGTCGACGTATGGGTATGGGAAGGCGATGATCCGGACAATCCAGGGGTCTATGATCCGAACAGACCTCAGCTCCTGCATGTCTCTGTGGGCAATGATCCCAATGATCTCTGGCAAGGCAAGCGTATCGATAATGAAGGCGACCCCAAACCCGAAACCGGGGAATTTATGTCGCCCATGTTTGTTGGAGAAGGGATTCTCCATCTGGATGCAGGCACGGATGACCGAAGCCATGATCCTGAAAAACTCAAGATCATGTTATGGGATGATTACTATTGGTTATACCACGGCGCAACTCAGGATCGCGAAGATCGCTACCAGGTGTTTCGCGAGGGTCTGAATGGCGTCAGGTTCAGCGATGATTTTGAAAAGGATTCCCCCGATCCTGTCGTGAATTCTCAGCGCGCTCTTTCGACCTATGGCCCCTGGGAAATGGCCTTTGGCGACACGATCAATATCGTGTTTTTCAGAGGGGTCAAGGGGATCAATGCCAATCTTGCAAAAGAAAAAGGGGCCGAATGGCTCGATTGGTTCCTGAACGGTGAAGGGAATTTTGATGATGAGGCCAAAAACCAGTTACTACGCTCCGGTCGCGATTCGCTGATCCAGATCTATGAATATGCCAAAGAAGTGTATGCCAATGATTATAGTCTGCCGGAAGGTATGAATCCACAACCTCCTTCCCGTCTCGAGGTCGCGAGTATTGACAGCAATCATGTGCTGATTGAATGGTCTCAGCCCGAACGCGTGCCTATGAATATTTCCCATTATAACATTTATACCTCCATCGGTAGTCGTGACACCCGGTACGAATTACATGAATCCATCGAGGCCGAAGAGGGGTTGACCGATTACCAATATATCCTGCGCGATCCTCAACCCGGTTTTGCGTATTATTTTGCCCTGACTGCTGTGGATGTCAATGGCAATGAGAGCAGTCTCTATCTCTGTCGTACCAACAGACTGGCGCTTCAGGCCGGTCTGGCAAAGAGCGATGAGATGGATGGCATACGCGTTGTCCCCAATCCGTTTGTCTATGACCCGGATGGCATTGAAAACTATACCGGTGAGCCGGACAAGCTCATCTTTGCCGGTCTGCCCGGACCCTGCAAGATACGAATCTATACCCTGACCGGTGACCTTATCGATGAGATCGAGCATCGGGATGCTTTTTCAGGCGGACGCGAGTTCCTGACGATTACGCGGTATCAGCAGTTTATGGTCAGTGGGGTTTATATCTATCACGTAAAAAGTCTGGAAGGCAAAGGCGAAAAAACCGGAAAATTTATTGTCGTGCGATAAGAGCTTGTATTCTCTTGGCGTAATAAGGAGCTTGACATGAAAACATTTTCATATTTATTGAACCTCATCATTTTCCTGTGTTTGTTGGGCAATGTCTTTGCTCAAGACAATGAAAAAATTACCGAATTTCCCGATGCCCGGGATTTGAAAAAAGTGGGACAGGCAGGATATACGTTTCTAAAGATCGGTGTCGACGGCCGCAGCACAGCCATAGGAGAAGCTGCGGTCACTCTCGAAGGCGATGCTGCAACCCTCTTTTTCAATCCGGCCGGCATTACCAGCGTGGAAGGTCATTCGGTATTTGTCGGCCATACCACATGGATCGCGGATATCACCAAATCGGCTGCCGCCTGGGCCGGAAATTTCGGCACCTGGGGCCAGTTTGGGGTGAGTGCCGTGTATATGGATTACAACACCATCGAAGGCACAGAGATCGATCCGTTCCATCCCATGGGATACCGCGATACCGGCAATATCGGTATCGAAGAGTATGCCATAGGACTGACCTATGGCCAGCGATTTACCAACAAATTCGGCGTTGCCGCCACCGTAAAGTACTGCCGCCAGGATTTTGTTGTGGTCGAATCGGAAAAGATCGCCATGGATGTGGGTACGGTCTATGATATCGGCTGGCATGGCATGAAGGTCGCTATGAGCATTCAACATTTCAGCACTGATGTCAAATACGTCGAAGAGACGTTTCAATTGCCTATGACCTTTCATATCGGTACCAGCATCGATTTGTTCGATCTCCTGGGTGTGGCCAGTACGACTCACAAAATGGACGTCCTGATAGAGGGAAACAATCCCATCGACTATTCGGAACGATTTCATTTCGGTGCAGAATATTGGTATCAGAGTATGGTCGCTCTTCGGGCAGGCTATAAACTCAATTATGATGAGCAAGGGCTGACCCTGGGCGCCGGGATCAGACTGAGCCATTTTGATCTTCATTATTCTTATAGCAGTATGGGAAGTTATCTCGGTTCGGCAAACCGTTTTTCGGCAAATTACAATTTTTAAAGAGAGAGAATCGAAAATCAAACGATAATGCCGGAATGCAAATCTTTAACCCAATTCAAAGAAAGGAAGGTGATATACTACAGCGCATACCCTTACCAATCCTCGGGGCCGCCAAGAGGGAGGAACCGGTAAACGATGCGTCCTTGGGGTGTAGGATTAATTCATTAATCAACCGGTAACTAGAACAAAATAGGAGAGAGAACATGCGTAAAAGCTATATGCTTTTGGTAAGCGTGATCTTTATCTTGGCATTCAGCAGCATGGGATGGACCCAGGTTACTCTGGATCCTAACCTGGCGTTTGGTGCCAATGTGTTTACTACAGCCAGCAATACAGCAGACAGTCTGAACATCGCTGATAATGACCTGTCGACCGTATGTGCAGGTAACAATGCTCCATTTACCTTTGATATCGATCTCGGTGAAGCCAAAGAGTTCGATTTCGTTGGATATATGAGCTATAGAAACCGCTGGCACAGTTATGTGCTGATCGATACCGATACCGGAGATACGCTGGTTGACCGATCCACGAATGAGATGCTGTCCAATACCTTTATCGATCAATTTATCGCTGATACTCTCGATACACCGGTTACGGCCCAAAATCTGCAATTGGTCGTGATCAATGGTTCTTCAGGCTGGAAAGGCTGCGCAGAGTTGGTACTGAAAAAATTGAATGGCGTCTATAATGCGCCTCTGCCAAAAGGTTCTGGTGCCTCGGCCCATAGCGTTAAGCTAGAGTTCCAGCTTTTGGATGAAACACCTGTCGATGAATTTCAGGTGTTTGATGGCAATGATGTGCTTGTTGCTACGGTTCCCGGCGATGCCGTGGAAGCAGTGGTCGGAAGCCTTGCCGATGGATTTATGCCTGAAACAGAATATCAATTCTCTGTACATGCCATCGTCAATGGTCAGGCATTTGCTACAGACGAAATTTCTGTCATGACCCTGCCGCGTTTGACCAATCTTTCTGCGGCTGCTCTTTCTGCCAACTCGGTCGAACTCACCTGGACAGACAATGCTGAAGATGAAGACGGTTACCAGGTATGGCAAAAAGTCGGTGAAGAATATCAGGTTCTGGAGACTGTTCAGGCCAATTCTTATATGGTCACCGGCTTGATGGAAAACACTGCTTATACGTTTGCCGTGGCCCCGGTGGTCAATGGTCAGGTTCAGGCCGAAAGCACGGTCGATGTGACCACCATGCTGGGCGCCACCGACCTCCAGGCCATGCGTTATTCGGTCGAAGCCATCGAGCTTTCTTTTTCTGATAATGGTGCGACCAACGAAGGCTTGTGGGTGCTCTATAGTGAAGACCAGGCCATGTGGGATACCCTGACGGTGGAAAACAAATCCGATGAAATCGTGGCCGATACCGTCATGGTTCAAGGTTTGAAACCGAATACCACCTACTATTTTATGGTTCAACCGTTTGCCGGTGAAGAGGTCTGGACAGCTTCGCCTATGGCCCACGCCACGACCTTTCCGTGGATGACCCCGGTGGTTGCTACCGGAAGTTTGGTGGATGAAGATTTTAGCGACGGCATGCTCGACCATCCCAGACATTGGGAAATGCCGGGTGAAGGATACGATATCATGACCCCGAACCTTCGGGATGCCGACTTTGCATTGGCACGCCGTCTGGCTGCAGGGGGAGATACCTGGAGCAAATTCCCGGTATGGGGTAAATTCAGGGATCGTAACAACAATGGGATCAAAGATCCTGGTGAATATGTCCCCCATTTGATCAATACCGCCGAAGATGTGGTCGTTCTCAAGGCACGTCACTATTCTGACATTGTATCCGGATCGACCGAATACTATAACATCAATGCACGTGTATGGGGCCCGAGAGCCCATCCTGAAGGTATTGTTCAGGTCAAATTGAATTATAATACCAAAGGCAAATCAGGATATGGCCGTCAGGTACATCCCATGGTCAATGGTGAACAATATCCGGTAGGGGCACCGTCCTGGCAGTTACCGCCTACACTGGCCTATGGAAACTTTGGTGATGCCAATGACTCTACCTTGTCAGTAACCTATGAAAACCTGATTCTTTATCGTCCGGAAGAAGACACGCTTGGAAACGTCACCACGAACGTGGAAACCTGGACGCAAAACAATCCTGGTTTTGAAGCGGTTTATGAACAGGGTTTGGCGAAAAACGGATTTGCTGCCATCGATCATGTCGGGCTCCTGATGGTTCGTCCTGCGCTGCGCAGTGGAATCTTGGTTCGCGATGGTGTGGCTGACAAAGATGCTCAGCTGGGTCTTGAACATTTTCAACTCGGTATCACCAAAAAAGCTGATTTCAATATCGACTATCGCGTCGATGTGGAAGACTTTTTTGCGATGGCCTCTGGCTGGGGTCAGGGTGATACGGTTCGCGTCGGACGCGAAATCATCATCTATCCCAAGACCATGCTACATGGTGACGGAAACAATGATGGTGTCGTAGACGCTTCTGATTTCGAGGTGCTGAAGGAAATGTGGAACAAGGGAACGCGTGAAGAGGTCATGCGCTACAAATACGACGCACCCAAACCCCGCAAAGCCAACCACGAACTGGTCGCAGAAGTCAATATCCGTACCGGAATGGTCACCTTGCGCGGAACCGACAGCCTGACGGTTGTGGGATACAAGCTGGTATCGCCTTCCGGCGGATTCGCTTATTATCCTGCCAGTCCGTTGTTCAAAAAAGGACTAAAGACCTTTACGGCCAGCGAAATCAGTGAAGCCAACAATGCATCGTTCATGTTTACGGCTCCTTCGGGACGCGGTGGCGATGACCGTCGCACCAAACCCCTGGGCCGTATCTATAACACCGATATCAATCCTCGTGACGTCCAGCTCGTATGGCAGGATGATTTTGGCGGCGAGACCATGATCGGTGGTGTGACCTATATCGATATGGAATTCGACGGGATCATGAGTGTGATGGCCGATGCTGCTCCGCCTGATACTTCTGTAGAGATGACGTTTGCCCACTATACCGCTGAAAAAGATCGCCGCAATGTCTACTGGAATGATGGCGGCGGACGCGACATGGGTCAGCAGTTCATCGTTGAATCCGTAACCACCCTGGACAAGATCACCATGGCTGTTTTTCCGCATGCCTGGGGTGAAATGGTGCAAGAACTCGATGCCGCGCAGGATGACGGTTGCTTTATGAAAATCGTCAAAACGCCGAGCTATGAGAATTCTAATGAGGTGTCCGCAACTCTTGCAACCTATTACGGAAACCTGCCTTCAGTGTTGGATACTCTGGATAACCGTTTCATCACCTTTGATCTGCCCGGTGACGGTATCGTTCTGGAACCATTGGAAGGCGACAGCACCTATGGTTTTCTGTTCGGATTTGTCAGCCCCAAAGACGGTCGTGTGATCAATTTCTCCATCACCCATCCTTACAAAGATTCTCTGGGCGTGGATGATTACATGGGCGGCTCTAAAATCGATTTCACCTGGAAACAGAATCGTGATATCGATGGCGGTTATAAATACAATCCGCAAGGCTGGAAATGGGGTCACCAGACCACCTTCTGGCTGGAAGCTTCACACATTGGTGGTCCGACTGCCGTGGAACGGGATTTTGTCGATCTGCCGACAAACTATGATCTGGCGCAGAACTATCCCAATCCATTCAATCCCACAACCACGATCACCTTTAGCCTGCCCGAACCCGGTGAGGTAAAACTGAGTATTTATGATATCACCGGCCGGCTGGTCAAGGAACTCGTGGACGATTACAAAGGTGCAGGTATCCATAATATCCTCTGGGATGCCAGAGATAATAGTGGATACAAGGTGGCCAGCGGTGTTTATTTGTATCGACTCGAAACCAATGGTCATGCTTTTTCACGCCGCATGATGCTGCTTAAATAAACGAATATTGGGGATTGGCATAGCCAATCCCCAATCCAATTATCAAGGGGTGCATGATGACCCAAAAAGCTACGATCATATTTGTCCTATTGATGTTTATTGCGTTGAGTCCTGGAATAGCCCAAGATCCACACTATATTCTCAACCCCGAAGCAGATACCTATATCAGTGGCCGGAATAATGGCGATTTTGTGCATGGCCACCCGGATAGCACGGGCGACAATTATGTCATGCTGGTGGTGAAAAATGAAGGTGAACCTGTCGCGGGAAATGGATTTTATCGGGAAGCTATGATGCGGTTCGATCTCTCCCCCATCGAGGAAAAAATCGAAAAAGTAGAACTGCGTCTCTGGAATTTTTATAAGGCAAGCTGGCCGGAATACGAGGATACGCTGCGATTCGGGGCTTATTTGATCAAAGATGATGGCTGGGACGAACAGACCCTTACCTGGAATATGGCCCCGATTCCCGAGTTCGATATCCCACTGGAAGTCGTGGATATTATGGCCTTAAAAGAATCCAAAAAAGTCGTCGATGACCCGGAGCATGGATCTGTTGAAGTGGGCTATTATGGCTGGACCACAGCCGGCGTTCTCGATGCAGCTATCTTTGAAAATGAACGGGCTGGTGACGGCAAAATTTCATTCAATATTTGGGGTAAATCCATTAAAGTTTATGGAGAAACCGGTAAAACCTGGCATGCCTTTGTCTCCAAAGACAGCGCCGCTATGGTAGAAGACGATATCGCTCCCAGACTGTTGGTATGGGTGGAAGGCGGATCGCCAGTGGCGGTCGAGGGGCATGCCCGTACAGACCTGAAATTCGAGTTGCGCTCCAATTATCCCAATCCGTTCAATCCTTCGACAACGATTACCTATTCTCTGGCCAAAAAATCTGTTACCAAATTGATGATCTATAATGCGCTGGGGCAACCCATTCGTACGATGACGAATATCCCCAATACAGCGGGTATTCACTCGATTATATGGAATGGATTGACCGATAAAGGTGACTATGCACCGACAGGCGTTTATTTTTATAAATTGTCCTCCGGTGATTATTCCCAAATACGTAAAATGATATTGATGAAATAGATCCGTTTTTACCCGATATACGATTAAAATCAATCCATAGAATCCGCCTGCCGGGCGGACTCTATGGATTGAATAAAAGAAGAGCCACTAATGATGAGGAGAGATGTATGAAAAGATTGATAGCATTTTTAATCTTATTATCAGCTGTTTCGGCATTGGCCCAGATCCAGGTGACAACCGTCAAAGAACAGGATGAATTAAAACGGGACAGCCTGGTGGTATGGAATGAATTCTGGGAAGGAAGCTGGTGGACCTGGCGGTTAGACCCTGATGCAGAACCGCGAACGAATTGGGAACGCCATCGTGATCTGGGGCAGACGTTTACGGCCCCCAAATCTTTTTGGCTGGATAAACTCTATGTCGAGCCAGGCTCAAGTGCCAATACCCAGGCTATGTTCGATTCATGCGAAAGCCGACCGGTTCATGTCGATATTTACGAATTCGATCCTGAAGCCGCTATTCCGGATTCCAAGGTTCCGCCCATCGATACACTCACATCTCAACCGGCGATCATGCCCGCTGTCCTGGATTCGGCTGCAATAGCCGATTATGGGTTGGGTGTATTGCTCGAGTTCGATATCAGTGACGTCTATCTGGAAGAGGGCAAATTTTATGGGTTTTTATTGAAATTCGATGAGCTCTATCCCAATCAATTGCTGCAAATGGAAAAAACCCATGGTCAGTATGAGGGCGGAACCATGCTGGTGGTCTATTTCGATGGCAGCAATGGCCGCGAGAATGTGCCCGAATGGCAATGGTCGCACGGCGGGCATGGCAATAATCCGGTCAGAGATTTGCGGTTCTTTTTGATCGAAACCGAAAATCCCGGCACCGCTGTGGATTTGGATCAAAATATCGAGGCTATTGCCGATGAATTCGAGTTGACGCAAAATTATCCCAATCCGTTCAATCCGGAAACCTCGATCTCGTTCAGCGTCGCCGAGACGAACGATGTTCGGTTGGATGTCTTTTCCGTCGATGGAAGGCTTGTCAAAACGCTTTATAATCAATCAGCACATCCCGGCAACTATCAGGTCCAGTGGGATGGCACAGATCAGGCTGGAGAGCGTGTGGCGTCCGGAGTCTATTTTTACCGCTTGATCTCCGGAAATCAAACAATGACTCACAAAATGATGTTGTTACAATAGGCTTTGAGTCATTTAAAATTATTGCTTTTCTGAATCTTTTATAAGCAATTTTTGAGGAGGAGATTATGAAGTGGAAAGCCGGACTGTTTCTAGTTGTCATCCTATTGATTTCTGTCTCTGGATGGGCTCAAAGTGCCAAGGGTCTGGAAGTGACCAATATTCAAATCAATGGCGGGTTGTCGGGAACACAACCTTTGTTGCCCGATGACTTGAAATATGATGGTCTTACAGCAGGCGAGTGCCTCTGGTGGGATCGCTGTGGTCTGGAGGGAGGGAAACCCTATACCGTCCAATATTTGCCAGAGTTTTTACAAAACAAGACGTTTTTGGTCATGACCGCCAATGACAAGTGGACTCAGGATGTTCCCAACTATTTGACCTGCACAGTGAACAAGCCGGTTACCATGTATGTTCTATACGATGCCCGTCAATTTGAGGGAATGGAATTTTTCCCTTCATGGTTAACCACGTGGACCCTTTTGCCCGATACCGCCATTTGGGAAGATTGTTATGGGGACAGCTGCAAACCACGCCTGTTTGATATCTATACCAAAGATTTCCCTGCAGGGGACATTGCATTGGGAAGCAACAATGAAAACGGTTATGATTTCAGCGCACTGCAATATGTACCTGTTTGGGAGGTCAATGAAGGGGGAACCAGTGCGGTAAATGAATATACGCCGGAACGGTACGAGTTGACGATCTCTAATTATCCCAATCCCTTCAATCCGGTCACCCATATTACTTTTACCTTGCCAAACCGCGAATACACAGAAATCACGATCTATAATCTCAAGGGTGTCAGAGTCAGAACATTATTTGCGCAGATGGCCGGGGCCGGCAAGCATGAGCTTGTCTGGGATGCCACCGATGAAACCGGCCAACAGGTTCCGTCCGGCACCTATTTTTATCACCTCAAAACCCGTTCGGCCAGCTTGTCGGGCAAAATGACATTGATCAAATAGCCAGCCTCAAAAGGGGTGCAAGTAAAGGACACAAACCCATGGACCGATTATTCGACTCGATTCGATCTTTACTTCACCCCTGACATTTATAGTGATGGTGTAACAACAGTCAATCCCGTCTGGTTCCGTTATCAAAGAGGTCAGGGTTTTTGTCTCTGTCTTTGGTCATCGGAGGTAGATTGTTTATATTTCTTTTCGTATACAAGAGGTGTGCTCTAGAGTTGAACAAGTCCTTGCTCTTTCTACTTTTTTTCAGTCTATTATTCTCTTTTCGGGCCCGTGCGGCATCCCGATCTCCTGTAGTTTTTGATTGGCTCAACTTTGGGAAAGCCAGCCATGTTATAACGCGTGAAATCCTTCCTGAACACGAGTTGATTATCGAATACTTTTCTCAGGGCTTTATTGTGAGGTCGATGAAGAACGGAATCCTTGCCTATTCCGACCGCAGTTCTTTGAACCGAAAAGAGACTCTGAAAACGCTTTTGCCTCTCCTGGAACAGCTGTCTCCCGCAAAGAGATCGATCAAAAAACTATTTCATCAGCAATGGCCTGCAAAAGGCTCTACGATCTATGATGGCTGGATTCAAACTGCATGGCATCAGCGATCACCCTTTAATCAACTCTGTCCTATCGACCCTTTGTCGGGTCAACGGTCGCTGACCGGATGTGTCTCTATTGCAATCGGACAATTACTGCCGTTATTGCAGAATTTTTTCCCCCCGAGCTTGTCAGATTCAGACCACTATCAGACCCTCACTCGTAAGATCAAGATCGATGCAGATGCTGAAAAGCTTGATTTTGTAAAATTTGATCAATTGAATCAAAAGATCGAGACGATTTCAGATAAAATTAATTCCGGCTTGGTGTTGAGTCATTCGGAAATCGCATGGTTGCTCTTTTATCTCGGGGTACTTGCAGAAACCGACTATACCAGCGAACTCTCCTCCAGCGGAGTCAATTTAAAAACCCTGTTACACGAGATAGGGTATCCTACTGCCAAGCTAGATCACGAGCTGGATTTGAATACGTTGCAGCAGTTGAAGCAAAATATCATGAACGGTTCGCCTGTTGTTTTGGTGATACCCGGTCATGCGGTGATTGCTGACGGTTATAACACCGGGGGATTCTATCATTTGAATTATGGCTGGGGAGAACAAGAGCCTCAGGCTCTTCAGGAGGCCTGGTTTCGCCTCGATAATGGTTCAGAGCCCATCATTCTGGATGTGGTTTATGATATCGCCCAGACAGAATCTCCTCTGATACTCGATAAAGAGCAAATAGAAATGGCTGTTTTTGCACCGGGTGAAGCCGGAGACTCTAATCTGATCCTCACCAACCCGTATGATTCCCCGCAACGTATCGACCATGTTCGGGTTGAGCCGCCGTTTACAGTGAGCTGGGACGGAGAGGATTTTGCTGATTCTGTGGGTTCAGCCATCGTTCACCCCTTTCAGAGTCTCCCTTTGAACCTTCGTTATGCGCCGCAAAACCATGATTCTGTATTCTTGGATCTTTTGATATCATGCAATGATGGTTCATTTTTCCTTTGTCCTGTGCTAAAGGGCTCTTTACAGCCTGTTCGCGGAACCCGGGTTTCAGCCGGAACTGTATCGGGTACCTGGAAAAAAGAGCATTCCCCCTATAATGTGTTCGGCTCCATTCAAGTGGCCCAACAGGAGAGATTGATTATCGAACCCGGTGTCGAGATTGTGTTTTGGAATGGAGGAAACCTGGTCGTAAAAGGCGATGCGCAACTTTTGGCCCGGGGGGCACCGGCGGACTCTATACGCTTTTATCCCGCCAAGCCGGACCAGCCCTGGCAAGGAATCAATTTCTTTGCCAGCTATGAGGATGATAGCCTTACATATTGTGTGATTCGCCACGCCCATTCGCAGGATTGGGGTGGCGGATTATGGATTTCCGATACCTCGCCATTTTTTCGTGGATGCCGTGTCTCCGATAATACGGCTCGCTATGGTGGGGGCATGTACTTGTGGAAAGCAAAGCCGGTGATTAAAAATACACTCATTGTGCACAATCGCGCGCATTATGGCGGGGCTGTTTATGCCGATGTGCATAGTCATCCGAAATTTTTCAATGTCACTGTCGCCGAGAATGAGGCTGCTTCCGGGGGTCTCGTTTATGCCAGTATGAGCAATTCGATTACGTTTAAGAACAGCATCCTTTGGAACAATTTTGCTGACGATACTGCGGCCATTTCCCTGAGCAGCAAGGATGTGCTCTCTTTCGATTTTGCCTGTATCGATACCTCAAATCATATCGACTGGCGATTTCCCGTTCACGTGGATGTCGTGTACAAAGGAGAGAACCTTTTCACTGATCCCCATTTTCTTGCCGGTTATCATCTTGCACCGGATTCACCATGTATCGATGCGGGGGACCCGGATCCAAAATTCAATGACCCGCCTGATCCGTGGCATTCAGAGTTGGCCGCTTTTCCGGCCTTGCGGAGCGTCCGCAATGATCTTGGGGTCTTTGGGGGAGGAGCTGAAGAGGGTGCTCTACCGACAGGCATCAGAACAAAAACAATCATTGCGAACAAGGGGCTGCGGGCTTTTCCGAATCCGTTTGCCTCATTGGTAAATTTAGAGTTTGAGATTGTGAAAAGATGCCATGTACGCCTGGACATTTATAATGTCAGGGGTCAGATCATCGAAACGCTCCTGGATCAGCCCATGGGTTTGGGAAAGTATCGGATTCAATGGTCCTCTGGAAATCATCCTGTTGGCCCATATTTTGTTCGATTAAAACACCAAAAAGCAGAATGTATAAAGATCCTCCATCTTGAATAGACGACTGCGATTCAAGATATTCGCAAAGGGAATAGTCATATGCGATTTGTTACAATTGGACTTTTATTTGTCAGTGGTTTGAGTTTTGCCGCAGGCTCGGAATGGGCCAGACCGGATAGCATTTGGGAATCTCACTATCGACAGCGCCTTGAAAAGGTCATTACTGCACATTACCCGTGGTCTATCGACCGGTCCGGTGATCCGGATGCAGGCAAACGCGCCTGGTCACCCTTGCTGGCCAATATGTGGCATGACCGTCATTCAGACGATGCTCTGAATGAGTGGATCGAGGGCAGAGGATTTGATTTGCTCAAAAGCAATACTGCAGGATCTTTTTACAAGCCCTTTTCTTGCCCGGGATATGCGCTCTATTATTTTCTCTTCAAAGATCAATTGCCATCTGCCCACCGTGATCTGGTAAAAACAATGCTCTATGACAAGGGCTGGAGTTATCTCCGCCGCCCGGATCACCATATGGATCCCATTTATCGGATCACGGAATTCAATTCCGAAAATTTCAACTGGATGTCCCGTTTGACCGGATTCTTGTTCGCACACGAATATAATGATCCTGATCAGATTGACTTTTTCGAGACCTATGTGGATAACTGGACCCGCGCTATCTTCAATGCCGGACGGGTGGAATGGGATTCCAATGTTTATTTTGCATATTGCTTTCAGCCGGCCCTGGTGCTCTATGAATGTGCGCCCACCCCAAAATCGAAACG
This sequence comes from Candidatus Zhuqueibacterota bacterium, assembly GCA_014728115.1. Taxonomy (GTDB): domain Bacteria; phylum Zhuqueibacterota; class Zhuqueibacteria; order Residuimicrobiales; family Oceaniaggregativiventaceae; genus Oceaniaggregativivens. The sequence goes on from WJME01000218.1 coordinate 25,773, forward strand.
CCAGGCGCAGGCTGTATTGGACTGGATGTGCATCACTGCTGCTCTTCATTATATGGACGGGTTTCAGTCCGGTCCGGATGTGCGCGCAAAGGCCAGAGCGTATCGTCCCTTTGACGGCTCGGCATGGTTTTACACCAATCTCTATTTTGCCGAGTTTGGCGCCTATCCCTCGATTACAGAACAGGAATGGATCGATCAGGCAAAACGACATTTTGTGGGATTCGCAGCATGGTCATCCTATCGGCCTCCTCTGGTCGCCATCGATATTGCGCAGCGCAGGTTCGAGACACCGATAGAGATGCACAATGCCAAACCGTTTTATCATCTGGATCAGAACAATTACGCCGATTGGAAGGGAGATACTCCCTCGAGCCGGCGCTTTGAATTCGAGACGCTCTATCTGGAGAAAAATTACACATTAGGCAGTCTGGCCACGTTTCGACCCGATGGCAATGCTGTGATGAATACCCAGAATCAAAAAATGTTCAGCGAACAAAATGTCTGGAGACTTGCGGTCAGGCAACATACTGGTGGGGCTTTGCAGGTGTTTGGAAATGCCGGGGAAGATATGGATATGGCCGGACGTTGTGCGTTGGAGCAGATCGCACAATATGAAAATGTCATGATCAGAGTCATGAAACATCAACTAAAGATGTGGATTGCTTTGCCCCAGTCTGCAACGGTGATACGAAAAGACAGCATCCTGTTTGCCAATCTCGGACACAATGTTTACCTGGCTGTACTCGCTTTTAATTTGCCTCTTATTGATTCTGCCACGTTTGATGCGACGCATGACCGCTATACATGGCACGATCGCCGGTCCGGTGATGACTTGCGAGGAATGGTGCTGGAGGCAGGAACCAAAGAAAATTATGGCTCTCTGGAAACGTTTATACAAGAAATCATGCTCCATCGCCAATTAACACAGGTCGGGGATGATTCAATACAATACGTGTTCGATAACAAAAAATTGGAAATGCGGTATATGCCTCCTACCGTCTATACACTTGTCGATGGCACCGTGATCGATCCTGCGGGAGTGATTCCCAGGGTATGGCGTGATGGTCGTGAGGTCGAATTTTCTTTATGGGAGAGTTATGAGGTGGTCAGGGGTGAGCCGATTGTATCGCAAGAATGGTCAGGAGGGGAACTGTCTGCTCAGGTATATGGCAAAGGAATGACCATCCGGGCGGACGATCGATCTGCAGACATTCGCTGGAGCCCTATCGGCGAGACTGGAATTCAAGAAATCCCTTTACCGATACACAAAACAGAGGGTCCCTTTCCCTTTCCCAATCCTTTCGATGTAAGTACAGTGATTCCTCTGCACTGTAAAGAGCCGGGTGAGGTTAAAATCGATATTTGGAACACGAATGGACAGCTTGTGCGAACGTTATTTCATGGATATTTGTCTGCAGGACAGCACCGATACAAGTGGAAGGGGCTAGACGATTGTGGTCACGCTGTAGCCAGGGGTCTTTATTTTTGCCGTGTATCCACTCCCGACAAGGCTTTTACGTTCAAACTTGCATATTTGCTATGACATATGAAAAGGAAGAAAAATGATCTTTTTAAACAGGCTATCTTTTATTTTCATGATCAGCTTTGTGATTGTGATGAATGGATGGACTCTAGACTCTTTCTGGGAAATCCCTGATCCCAGGAACACGCTGCATCCCGGAAGTGAGTCAGCTCCCCATAGCGATCCACGCACCTATCCTTTCGAGACAGAATTTCAAGAGCGGGTCGATTCACTGGTTGCAGATCTGGCCGCATATCCCATTTGGAATTATCGCAAAGGTTATTACCAGGATGGCAATGATCCGGCCAAGCGGGTGCCGGCACATGCGGCGGCGCGTTTGATGCTGGATCCAAACGATCCCGATGCCCTGGCTATTATGAATGACGATCGTGCTCCGACAGAGCACTATCATTTTGCCGCAGTAAACTGGGCCCGCTACCTGCCCATTTTTGGTTCTACGATTACAGACGAGACCTTTACAGAATACTCTCAACGCGCGGCCACCTATGATGCCTATACCCGCCCCGGTGGCACCGAGAATCATAAAGTCATGTGGTTTACAAGCGGTTTGGTCTTGCCTTATTATATCAAAGGGAACAGAATCGGCGATATGACCAAAGATGCTGCCACAGAAAAGCTCAAGACAATGCTGCGAAATTATGTAAAGGGGCTTTTTTCCGCCGGACAAGGTGAATGGGATTCCAGTACTTATCTGGTATTCGATCTCAATGGCATGATGAATATCTATGATTTCCATCCTGATGCCGAGTGCCGGCTCATGGCCAAGGCAGCACTGGACTGGTTCGTGGCCGGTTATGCCTTAAAATATACGGACGGCATCTTTTGTTCGCCGCATAAACGCGGCTATGCCGATGAACCGGCAGATACCAAAACCGATGAATCGGGTTGGATCTGGTGGGGCACGGAAAGTGACTGGTTCCCCAAGGATATGGGATATCACTATGCCACATTTCATACCTTTACATCCTCTTATCGTCCCAACAAGATATTATGCGACATTGCCACCGGAAACATGCCCGATTTTGAGGCGCGAAACACAAAGCCGGATTATTGGTTCGGTCTTGGTAAATCCCCCACCGCCAATCAGTTTCAGGAAACGGTTTACAAAACTCCGCACTATACGATGGGAACCCTTTGGCAGGGACATTATACTGATATCTCACGGTTTCAGCTGGTCGCCGAAGGTCCGCAGGGCGGACTGGATTTTGCCGCCGGAAGCCCTTTGTGCTGGAATGTCTGGAGCAACAAATGGCAGGTCGAATATACTTCTGATGGCAGCGGCTATTACGATCAATCCTGCCAGGTCGGTGCTGCCCACATCACGATGACCCGCGTGCCGGATGAAAGCGACTTTCATAAAGAATATCAATATACTTTTTTCGATCTTCCGCTGGATACCAGCAGTGTGACCGATCCTGTAGCCTGTCAAAAATGGCTGGTCATCGAGGCGGATAGCACATTTATCGGTATCTATCCGTTGGTTACCGATTCCACCAAAATCGAATACAACAAGATCTTTTCCCGGCGCCAAAAGGAATATGTAGAAAGACGGCTCTATTTCCATGGGGCCCGCAGCGGATTTATTCTGCAATTGGCTCATCGCCAGCAATTTGATTCCGTCAAGGCATTTGCCAAGGCGCTACAGCAGTGCAAAGTAAAGGAGAGCGAATACCTGACAGATCAAAGAGTCGAGTATACATCCTTGTCCGGTCGGGCGATTGATATGCAATACAATCCACGGGCTGACTATGCTTTGGTACATGTGGATGACAAAGCTGTGGATCTCGATTCGTGGCAGCTTTACGAGTCTCCATATATCACTTGTGAAAATAGTATCATGACCGTTAGCAACGGCAACCAAGGCTATGTGATCGATTTTCGTGATGATCTTCCGGTATATTCGGAACTGCAAAGTACGGATTTAAATCACCAGATTCGTTCGGTCGCGAATTTTCATTTGTATGCAAATTATCCCAATCCTTTTAATGCCGGGACCACGATTCGTTTTTCGATTGATAAACCGGCCTGGGTGAATATGACATTGTATAATATCCAGGGCCAAAACGTGCGAACTTTGATGGCGCGTAAAATCTCGAATGGTGATCATCAGATCCGATGGGAGGGAGAGCTGGAGAATGGGCAGCCGGCTCCGACGGGTGTTTATTTTATCCGACTAAACATCGAGGGTATGATCAAACAGAACAAACTCTTACTTATAAACTAACGGAGACAGGTTATGAGACGTATGATTCTAATGTTTTTGTGTGTTATGTCCAGTTTTGTATGGGGACAAGGTCATCCTCGATTGTTTTTCACTGCTGATGATGTTGAAATGCTTCGGCAGAAAATGGACTCGGAACCTTTCAAGAGTATTGCCAAACAGATCGAACACCAGGCAGAAAATGCCACAAGCGGAAATGATCTTTATCTGCATGATCACCGTATGACCAACTGCGGATTCATGTATGTTTTGACCGGCGATACTTTGTGGGCCCAAAAAGCCAGAGATCATGTGGAGGTGATTCTGGCCAGCGGAGAGTGGGCTAATGCAGGTATAAAAGGGTTGGCCAGTTATATGCACGGCAAGTCTGTTGCCATTGCCTATGATTTTTGTTACGATGCCTGGCCAGAAGACTTTCGAGCCCGAATTTCTGAAAAGCTCATTCCTCACGCCAATGTGATTATCGACGACGGAGGAACACAGCAAAACAGGAACGATGCAAGTAACTGGCAGGGAAACCGATTTTCAGCAGGCGGACTGTGTCTGTTGGCCAGCGATCATTCGTTTGCCAGTGACAGGTTGGATAAGGCGTATAATAAAGTCGTATTATATTGTGCGGAAAATATGGGCGAGGATCCACAAAGCCGGGGATGGAATATCGAGGGGATCGGCTATACCACTTATCCGTTTGGCAATTTTATCGGTCCCTTTGGTATTGCCATGGCGCGATTCGACTCTACCCGGGATTTGCGATATGAATACAATTCGGTACGCTGGCTCCCCTGGACAATCTATGCCAATGGCTGCCGCATCGAAAATGGAGGCGGCAAATATGGTGTTCACCCTGATTTTGGCGACGACAATGCAGGATTGGGAGGAGAAGGGGTTTTTGGATTGGCCTTTTATTATTGTTTTGATGAATTACTGCCCGGATTGAAATATTGGTATGATCGTATGGTCGGGGAAAAGGGCGATGAGACGTTTGACAGCTCTCGTGACGGTGCAATTTATAGCTATCTCTATTACCGGGATGATATAAACGAACAAGATCCAATGGGTATCCCCATGTGGCAGAAAGGATTCATCGATACTGCCGGGAACGGATACATCACGTTTCGAAACCAGTACAAAGATTCCACCGATCTCGTCGCCCAGATGTATATCAAGCTGAGAGGCAACAAGGGACATTCCGGACCGGATGCACTCAGTTTCCGCATTTTAGGACTCGATACTCCGTGGGCTGTCGGTGGCGGACGGTACGGCCCCAAAATCAATGGACATCATGCTTACTGGAGCTCGATGAATACCCTTTATCCCACTGATCCTGAAGCGCGTGATCTTAAGGTCAATGGGAACTCTGGAAGGATCGTGGGCAAACCTGTGGTAAAGCCCGATGGGTCTGGATATGTGATCGCGGATATGCGACAAAACAACGTGGGGGTCATGGGACAAAAACGCTGGTTCGTGGCGGAATACGGCGAAACAACCGGGTGTACTGCCGTGTATGTGATTGCCGATGTTTCCGCTACCGGCACGTATTGGCAACAGGTAACACTTGAAACGCAGCGTATCGATATCGACGAGTCAGCCAAGACGTTCACCATAAACGGAGCTCACGGGTATACCTTGAAAGGATGGCTGGTTTATCAAAAGGGTCCACATTATCTGACCAGTGGCAAACGAATCAGAGGAAGCAATTATGGATACAAGGACATTTATTATGACGAGAACAATTACGTTCATCTGGGCAGCGATGATGGTAACTATATTATCGTATTGACGATCGTTCCCCATGGAAAAGACCACCCCAAGCCGGTTTTGTCGGGATCATGGCCAGGTGAGCCAGAAATTCAGGTCAATGACTGGAAAATCCAACTGATGGATGAACGAGTCGAGTATGGTACACAAAGCGATGTATCTCATTTTGACTCGCAACCCGATAAATTCAGACTCTTGGGCAACTATCCGAATCCGTTTAATCCGGCGACGACTATTGAATGCTCTTTACCTACCGCATCAAACCTAAAGATCACCATATTGAACGCATGTGGGCAGGTTGTCCGGCATTTGTATCAGGGAAAAGCGGATGCCGGGATATTTTCGATCCCCTGGAATGGGCGCAACGATCTGGGTATGTCGATTTCTTCGGGTCTCTATATTGTTAAAGCGACATCGGAAAACCAGGTCAGGACCCAAAAAATGTTATACCTGAAATAAAAAATCTAATCGAATGATTATGCAGGTTTTCTTGAAAAACAGTCTTTTTCCCGGGATATTCTTGTTGTGAAAGTGGCTATAATTTTATACCATAATAAGAGCAAAGACGACAAGAAATATAAAGGGAGGAAAGCATGGCAGACAGATTAGGTGTGGGTTTGGTAGGATCCGGTTTTATGGCCAATTTTCACGTCCGTTCCTGGACTTCGGTACGTCATGGGGATATTATGGGTATTGCCAATCCTGATGTCCAAAGTGCAGAAGCCATGGCCAAAACTGTACGCCAGCTAAAGGTCGGCGAACCCCAGGTCTATGCCGACGTGCGTGAAATGGTGATGGATCCCAAAATCGATGCCCTATGGATATGTACTCCCAACTATACCCGCGTTGAAATCATGGAGCAAATCGCAGAGGTGATCAAAGACGGCAAAGGCACGCTCAAGGGGATTGCCGTTGAAAAACCCCTGGCTCGCACCGTGGGTGAGGCTAAACGCATGCTGGAGATCGTGGAAGAGTTGGGAATATTGCACGGATACCTTGAAAATCAGGTGTTTGCTCCTTCTGTTGTCCGGGGTAAGCACATTATCTGGGCCCGAGGCGCCAAGGTGACGGGTCGTCCCTACTTAGCCAGATGTGCAGAAGAGCATGGCGGGCCACATGAACCGTGGTTCTGGAGCGGTAAACAACAAGGTGGAGGGGTGCTGAATGATATGATGTGTCACAGCGTTGAAGCTGCGCGTTTCTTGCTCAGTGATCCTGAACAGCCCAAAGATGCACTCCGTCCTGTTTCCGTAAATGCAGAGATTGCCACATTAAAGTGGTCCAGACCTGAATATATCGAGTTGCTCAAGGAAATGACACATGGTAAAATCGATTACGGCAAAACACCTGCAGAAGATTTTGCCCGTGCCAACATTAATTTTCAGGACGAAAAAGGCAATCTCCTCGTGGCTGAGGTGACCACATCGTGGAGTTTTGTGGGACCCGGCTTGCGTCTGAGTTTCGAACTCATGGGCCCTGAATACTATATGCAATCCAATTCTCTGGAGCCTGATCTGAATGTGTTTCTCAGCCGGAATGTCAAGGGCGAAGAGGGTGAAGATCTGGTGGAGAAACAATTTGCCGAACAGGGTCTGATGCCGGTTCTGCCGAATGAAGAACTGGTCTATGGGTACATCGATGAAGACAAGTATATGGTGGATTGTTTTCTCGAGGGGAAAATGCCCAAAGAGACCTTGCATGACGGACTGTTGGTGGTGCAGATGCTCATGTCTGCTTATAAATCCAGTGAAGAGGGCAAAAAACTGGCTTTTGATACCGATTCGCTGGATGATTTTGTTCCCAAAGTGGCTCAGGGAACCTATACCGCACAAGATCCGGTTAAATCCGCCCACAAATAATTCCTTTTGGCGGAGCAACGGCTCTGTTGCTCCGCCAACTCTTTTTTTTTTCTTTATTGAAAAATGGTCCCCTCTCCTGTGGTTTTGATTCGCTCTGGTGTGCTCGGCAGATGATCGCCTGCAAAAATGCTTTATTCCACTGTCTTAAACCTTGGTGTCAGGAATAAAATTGACTATATTATAGCCGGAAAAATGAGGAGATGAGCAATGACACCGATTCGTGATTTGTCGAAATTGTGTATTCATACGATCACCACAAAGCCCTGGAATATCGAAACCGCTATTGAAAAGTACTGTGCGGCAGGGGTGAATGGAATCACCGTATGGCGTCAGTGGCTGGAAAACCGGGATCCCTATAAAATCGGACAAGAGATCATTAAATCCGGTTTGACGCCGGTTTCGTTGTGCCGCGGAGGTTTTTTCCCGGCATCGAGCCTAACAGACCGCCAAAAAGCGATCGACGATAACCGCCGGGCCATTGACGAGGCCGCGGCTTTGGGAACTCTGATGATCGTTCTGGTCTGTGGTGCAGATCCCCGGCAATCACTGGAAGAATCGAGGAGACATATCTTTGAGGGCATTGCAGCGGTTTTGCCTGATTGTGAAGACAGAAAAATCCGACTCGCTGTCGAACCTCTTCATCCCATGTACGCAGATAGTCGTTCCGCGATCAATACTTTAAAGCAGGCCAATGATCTCTGTGATGACCTCGATCACCCTCTGGTCGGCGTGGCTGCCGATGTATATCATCTGTGGTGGGACCCGGATTTGCAGAATGAAATCCGTCGGTGTGGAGAATCGGGATATCTGTGGGCGTTTCATATCTGCGACTGGCGAACGCCCACAGTTGATCTGCTCAATGATCGCGGGTTAATGGGGGAGGGTTGTATCGATATTCCTCAGATCCGGGAGTGGGTAGAGCAAGCGGGATTTGAGGGATTCCATGAGGTAGAAATCTTTTCCAATCGCTGGTGGCAGGCTGATCAGGATGAATTTTTAAAGGCCATCATTCAGGCATATCGGACCGAGTGTTAATAACCAGGTGCTTGCGGTTTGTTCACGACAGGGTTCATGCAAGAGAGCAAACGTTTCGCTGTTCTCCTGAGAGCTGATCCTATGGAACCCAGCAATGATTCTCAAAAAAAGCAATCTATCCTCATAAAAGACGGCTCTTCGAACCCAATCCCAGGAAACTGTTTCAAAAACGAGGCGTAAAAGAAATGAGACATTCCCTTCTGCTATGGGGCCCGAATCCCCATCTCCGAACCCGGTCATTGTGCCTTTTGACCGGGTTCTATTTCTGGACATTCAATCAATAAATTTCTGTGCTTTTATCGACCACGACCGTCTGGCTGCCACCATAAAGCGAGACGGTGCGGTTGTTCCATTGCAATTCACCCGTCAATCCTTCCGGTAATCGGATCTCTGCCTTTAATCCCGTTTCCCCTACTCTTTCCAGGTCGACCGTGATCTGGCCCTGAGGGTGAGGCATTGTCGCCCGGCACCGGGTTAACGGCCCAAGGGCGGGCGCTATTTTTATTTTTTTAAAGCCGGGTTCTGCGGGCAGGATGCCGGCGATGGTCGCCAAGAATTCATACAACGGGGAGGCACTCCAGGCATGGCAATCTGACCGGGTGGGTTCCGGCTTTTCTGCAAATGTCGACAAGCCAATATCCAGCATCTCGTGCCACGGTTCGAGCTGCTCAGTGAGTTGATCGGCAAAACCTTGTTTTTGCATGGCCCTGAACAAATAGAATTTATAATAAAAGGTACATTCTGTCAGAGTTGTATCGGTCAGAATTTTTGTCATGATATCGTATTGCTGATCTTGCGGAAAAAGATCTGTTAAAATCCCCATGACATTGGCGTGCTGAGTAAAGAGTTCTTTTGTGGGGTCATCTGCAAGCAGACCTCGTTCTTTATCCCAGCAGAGAGTCAGGGTCGATTCCTTGAGCAGGTTTGAGATTTCCCGAAAATGTTGTGCAGTAATATGGCGGTCGAATGCATCAAACAACTCTTGCATCATATCCAACAAATAGGCGTATTGTAACGTCACGACACTCGAATTGCCTACTTTGGTTGCAATTGGCTCACCGCTAGGATAGGGAGAAACCCAATCGACAAAGTTCCACCAGGGTAAGGGACCGAGCATACCTGTTGCGGGATTGATATGCTGCTCAAACCAGTCAAGGACAGCTTTTATATCGGCAAGAAAACTGGCCACGAATTCCGGATCATCGCGCAGCATCCAGTAATCATGTACCATTGCAGCCCAGAATAAAGAATAGGGTGGGATGATCTGTGGTAGCGAATGCGGATAGCGACTCTGAGTAAGCCCTTCTGCGTTGCGGGACTCTTTGAATTGTTGAATCGCCTTGCGCATCAGCCTGTCATCGCCGGAGACATAGAGTGATATGAATGTCTGGATGCGGGTGTCACCGGCGTATTGGAGTTGCTCGTAATAGGGACAGTCATAATAGGTTTCATTGGCACAGAGCCGGGCGGTGCGCCAACCCACCTCCCAGATTTTTTCCACATTTTTGAGATCTGCTTCAAATGTTGCAACATCTTTAAAGGGGTATGCGGTGAATCTGCTATGAAAATCATGCAGAACAAGCGGTTGCCCGGCGGTTTGAATTTCCATCTCGATAAACCTGAATGTCCGGAACCATAATGTCTCGAAATGGCGGTGATCCCCTCCGTCCGGGCGGATCCGGTCTTGATAGCCTATAATCGATTTTCCTTTTATGTGGTCTCGATGACCCTTTTGGCGTTTATTGTCAAACAGAGCCTCAGAATAGGTGAGCGTTATGGTCGCCCCGCCGCCATTACTCAGTGAAAGACAGGGATAGGCCGTGCTCAGGCATTCCTGATCGAGCAGGACGGTCACCCGGGTATTGGGGGGGATGGTCCAGTCTCCGGTTCCTTTGAGAAAATCAGGATTGGGATCACCGGTACTTTGTGCGATCTTTGTGATACGGACCAGTGAATCTTGCATGGCTGGAATCATGCGTGGTACGAGGGCCCATGGCTGGCTCCACTGTCGAATTCCATAGGGAACTGCCCTGCCCAGAGATTGAGGTTCGAGCCAATCGCTGTCGTCAAATTCGATCTCGTTCCAACCCCATGGATATACAGATGCATCGATATTATCGCCCGGCCCTATGACAATAAATGTTCTCAGTGCACTCTTGTCAACAGGAAGCGGAGAATACGCTTTATTGTGCAAGATGCGCCACGTTTCAGGAGAGGTATTGACAATCTTTTCGGTTTCGCTATTGCCCTGCATTAAAAATCCGGTTTGATACGTGACCTGTGCAAAAGGAATCTCTTGCCCCATATTCCATACCACAGCTGCCAGGACATTTTTTCCTGACCGCAGAAATGGCGCCAGATCGATGGTTTCGAATCGCCATTGTTCGAGGTCTCCCCTGGCGGGTCCGATACTCACTCGTTGACCATTGACGAACAGTTTGTAGCGATTGTCTGCAGAAACGTGAACGAAAAATGTTTCGGGAAGATCATTTAAATCAAACGCCCGGCGAAAATGAAATACCCCATAATCAAATAAAGAGTGATTTGGATGAGAAATCCATTCAGCACTCCATCTTTGATTCAGCAGATCGGGATTGATATTTTCGACGGGATATATCGGTTCGGATCGAATCGGATTCAGGAAGAATAACAATAAAAGGGCTGGCCATATGTTTTTCATCATCTCTCCTTTAAGCCAAAGCATTTGGTCAGATTTTCGCTTTTTCAAATGAACGATAATTATAAAAAAAATACAACATTTTTATGACTGTGACTTTGCAGCGGCCCCCAAAAATGACATCTGTCATATCAGCGTCTCTCATGCTCTGACAAGTTATGTAGACTCTATAATTCTTGCTTTCCTCCCTTAATTTTCGCATTTTTCATAAATTAAAGACAGATTGATAATCTTCAAGTCATTTTGCCTGATTATGGTAAGGTTTTTCAAAGCACAATGAATAGAAAAAGGAGAGATTATGCAAAATCGTGTCATCGGATTTTTGTTAGTCCTGAGCGTGGTCCTTTCAGGAACTCGAATTTTTGCCGTGCAAAAATTGACTATTAGTGACAATCATCGGTATTTGCAAGTTGAGGATGGCACTCCTTTTTTCTATCTGGGTGACACTGCCTGGATGTTGTTTCATCGATTAAACCGGCAAGAGGCCGAAAAATACCTGCAAAACCGCGCCGAAAAGGGATTTACGGTGATTCAAGCTGTGGTTCTGGCAGAGCATGACGGCATTTCCGGTCCCAATGCTTATGGGGAGTTGGCCTTGAAAGACAAAGACCCAACTCAGCCCAATGAAGATTATTTTAATCATGTCGATGATATCGTCGATATGGCCGACCGATTTGGATTATATATTGGCATGTTGCCGTGCTGGGGAAAATACTGGAGTGAAAATAATCCGGAGCAAACCATTTTTACCCCAGAAAACGCCCTGATCTATGGGCGGTTTCTGGGCGAGCGTTATAAAGACAAACCTGTCATATGGATCCTGGGAGGAGACCATAACATTCACACCGAAACCGAAAGGCAAACCATTATTGCCATGGCTCAGGGATTGCGGGAAGGGGATGGGGGTAATCATCTGATGACGTTTCATCCTCGCGGCCCGGGTTTTTCATCAGACTATTTTCATGAGGCCGACTGGCTGGATTTCAATATGGTCCAGTCCTCACATGGTGCACACGATCATGATAACGGATTGTTCATCGAGCATGATTATGCCCTCAAGCCCTTCAAACCCACTCTGGACGGGGAACCGCGATATGAGAATATTCCGGTTGGGTTTTATTTTTCCGGCAATGACTGGAAAGATAAATTTACCGACTATGACTGTCGCCAGGCAGCCTATTGGGCGATTCTGGCAGGTGCTTGTGGACATACCTTTGGCAACAACAGTGTGTGGCAAATGGTGGATACAAATGTAAGGGGTGTTCTCGATGGCCGAATCCCCTGGCATATAGCTATCGATCATCCCGGGGCTGATCAAATGACTCTGCTAAAACACTTGTTTACGGTGCGACCGTTCCATAGATTAATGCCCTGCCAGAGTATGATATTGTCCGGACCGAATTCGGGTGGAGGAAAAATACGAGCAGCCCTGGCTGCGGATAGCAGCTATGCGATTATTTATTCGCCCAGAGGAGCCGCTTTTACGATCGACAAGTCATTTATAAAAGCCAAAAAGCGCAAAGAGATATGGTTCGATCCGCGATACGGATTCAGCGATACCATTCATAGCGGAGATACTGCGGGCATGCAAACATATACTCCTCCGACTATGGGAAAGGGAAATGACTGGATCCTGATTATTGAAGATGCAGATTTGGATCTGCCTATGCCATAGGCTATACCCATATCCCATATTTTGCCTGGCAATTGCTGCCTGTTTGCATGCATATGCCAGGCTGTTTAACGGATCTCTATCAAATTCCGGAGGGGAAGCACTTGCACATATATGTCGACGCCGATGCCTGTCCTGTCAAACAAGAGGTCATTCGGGTTGCCAGACGATATGACCTGGCGATCACGTTTGTGTCCGATAAATGGCTTCGCATCCCGGATCATGCTTTTCTCACGCTCAAGGTCGTCAATCAGGGCCCAGATGCAGCCGACGATTGGATTGTAGACCATGTTGAGCGCGATGATATCGTGGTTTCCGCGGATATACACCTGGCCTCCAGGTGCCTGAAAAAGGATGCGGGTGCCATTGCCCCCAATGGCAGACTGTTTACGGATGAAAATATCGGCATGTCTGTGGCGACTCGCGATTTACTGGCTGGATTGCGTCAGTCCGGTGAGCACACCGGAGGTCCTGCTCCCTTTGGAAAACAAGACCGTTCCCGCTTTTTACACCAGTTGGATCAATTGATTGCCAGACGTCTTGGCAACTAGTATAACGCTGAATGAATTCCTGGTCTTTTGGACTGTCCATGAAATACTTTCCGCTTTGAATATATACAGGGTGTACATCTTTTATTTGATTGTCTGGAAAAATTTAGGTATTTTAAATTTTTCCACAAAAGGTCTTGTTACAAGACTCAAACCATTCGACTTTTTGTATTAAACAAAAAAGGTGATCTGTGTCTTTTAAAAAACGCGCCTGCGGACTCTTGTGCCATATTACGTGCTTGCCTTCTGCGTATGGTATTGGTGATTTGGGTCCACAAGCCTATCGGTTTGTGGATTTTATGAGCGAAATCAAACAGCAGTTTTGGCAAATCTTGCCGTTAAGCCCCACAAACCCCATGTCCGGAAACTCGCCATATAGCAGCGCTTCTGCATTTGCCGGTAATCCTCTGTTGATCAGTCCTGAAGAGCTTGTAAAAAGTGATCTTTTGCTTCCCGAGGATCTGGAATCGTTGGATTCTTTTTCCGATCACTTTGTTGATTTTGATACGGTTATATCCAGTCGTGAGATTTTGCTGGCCAAGGCATTCGAGAGATTTCAGGAAAATGAATCCAAATTTCAGACCGCTTTTGACAATTTTTGTCACGATCATTCGATCTGGCTCGAAGATTATGTGACCTTTCGTGCCTTTAAAATTCATTTTGATCAGAAGGCCTGGACGGGCTGGCCGCCAGAAATCAAAAATCGCGAACCGACAGCCCTGGATGAATTAAAAAAGGAGCTCGAAAAAGAGTTGTACTATGGCCGGTTTATTCAGTTTATTTTTTATCAACAATGGCAAAAACTAAAATACTATTGTAATGAAAAAGGAATTCAAATTGTCGGAGACATACCCTATTATGTCAATTATGACAGCGCCGATGTTTGGAGTCATCCTGAACTGTTTAAATTGGATAGAAACAAACGCCCCAAAGTTGTTGCGGGCGTGCCACCCGATTATTTCAGTCAGACCGGACAGTTGTGGGGCAATCCCATATATGATTGGGAGAGATTAAAAGAAACAGGCTTTGATTGGTGGTTGTTGCGAATCGGCCATAATCTTTCCTTGTATGATCAAATTCGTATCGATCATTTTAGGGGCATGGTCGCCTTTTGGCAAGTCCCTGCAAAAGAGACGACAGCTATCAAGGGCAAATGGATGCAAGTGCCGATATATGATTTCCTCGATGCGGTTTTGAAGAAATTTCCCGACTTGCCCATCATCGCAGAAGATCTGGGTTACATCACGGATGATGTAAGGCAGGTTCTGAGTGATTACAATCTGCCCGGTATGAAGGTCTTACAATTCGCATTTGATCATTCTTTACCTCAAAATTTATATGCTCCTCACAACCACGTTCAAAATTGTGTTCTCTATATCGGCACACATGACAATAATACAGTAAAGGGATGGTTTGTCGAAAGCGACGATGCCACAAAGAGTAGATTGGGACGATATATTAACAAATGGCTGGAAACAGAGAGTATCCATTGGGATATGATGGCCATGGCTCTGAAATCGGTCGCAGATGTAACGATTCTCACTATGCAAGATTTGTTGGGTCTTGGCAGTGAGGCGAAAATGAATACCCCGGGCACGCGAGATGGCAACTGGACCTGGCGGTTCACTTTTGCCCAGATCCCCTCAGATTTAAAAGATCGCCTGAACGACATGATTCGTCTCTATGGCCGCGATCCTGATGATCCAGAGTCCGTGGACTAGGCTCATTTTGCAGAGGGTAAACCTATTAAAAGGGCCATCGCATGCAAAATTCATTGGCGCAATTATGCAGTTTGAACAGCCAACTATATCTCAACACGCTTCAAGACATAGACGATAAAGCAGCTCAAAAGCGTTTGAACTCGCAGAGTAATTCTCTGGCTTTTCTCGCAAGTCATGTGCTGGATGCCCGATATTATATGACGACGGTGATCGGCAAACCGGTTGAATGCCCGTTTCGGGAGATTTTTGATAAAGCCCAGAGTATCGATGATCTTGAGGTCTTTCCGCCTTTACAGGATCTAAAAACGGCCTGGCAGGAAATTTCTGTAGTTCTGTGCACCGAGCTAAAGAATGTCGGTCAGGATTTTGCAAATAAATCGCCGGCCGGTTTTCCTATGGTCGAGGATAATCTAAATGGTGCCCTCGTTTTTCTGTTGCAGCACGAGTCTTATCATATCGGACAAATGGCTCTGGTCCGTAAAATTTTGGGCTATTCTGCCATGACCTATCATAAATCATAGGGTTGTGATTTTTAATTCTATTCTAGAGAGTGTATGAATCTCCCTCCCCGACATTTGGTAAACGATGCGAGTGATCATCTCGAAATGTTATGCGATATTATTCCTGATCGCCATGTGGGCAGTCCCGGAAACCGGGCAGCCACTGAATATGTCGCACAGGTTTTGAGCGATTACGGATGGTTCCTTGAACGTCAGACTTTTTCTTGTATCGATTGGTCTCAGGGTCCGGTAAAACTAACAACGGATAAAACGTCCTGGGAAGCTTTTGCGAGTCCTTATTCATTATCCTGTCTGGAAACAGCACCTCTAAAGGCTGCTGCAACATTACAAGAGCTTGAGCGAATGGAGTTGCGGTCGTGCATTCTTTTGATGCATGGAGAATTGACCAGAGATCAACTGATGCCCAAAAATTTTCCGTTTTACAATCCGTCTGAGCATCAAAGAATCATTAAAGTACTGGATCAAAAAGCACCCCTGGCAATCATTACCGCAACAGAAAAAAATCCGGGATTAGCCGGTGCCATGTATCCTTTTCCGGTATTCGAGGATGGAGATTTTGATATTCCTTCCGTGTATATGACCGATCGGCAAGGCGCACGGTTATTGAAATATGCAGGAGAGAACATTACACTTCAGATCGATTCCACACGTATTCCCTCGACCGGAGAGAATGTTATCGCGATCAAGGGTCGTGAAGAAACTCGGAGAATTGTCGTTTGCGCGCATATCGACGCTAAAAAAGATATTTCAGGTGCGCTGGACAATGCAACGGGTATCGTGACCTTACTCCTGCTGGCCAGGTTGCTCCGGGCTTATGCCGGAGATCCTGTTATTGAGCTGATCGCCTTTAACGGGGAAGACTATTATTCAGCTCCAGGACAAATCAAATATCTGGAAGCCTATAAAAAAAGGCTGCCTGCGATACAGCTGGTGATGAACATGGATGGTGTGGGGTTCCGCGAGGGCAAGACAGCCTTTTCTTTCTACGAGTGTCCTGAAAATCTGACCAAAGATATCGGCAAAATGCTCACTGCCCATGAAGGGATGATACAAGGTGAGCCCTGGATGCAAAGCGATCATATGATATTCGCACAGCAAAAGGTGCCGGCCATGGCCTTTACCTCAGAAAAATTTGATGAAATATGGTGCAATATCGCCCATACTCTTCACGATACTGTTGACAAGGTTGCTCCTGAAAAATTGCTCTATCTGGCTGAAAGGCTATACGAAATAATAAATTATTTTCAGCAAAATGAATGGCGATAAAGGGTACAGATAATATTATGTGGGATTGGATTGTAGCGATCATGTTTTTCGGTCATGGAATGGCTCATCTGGGAGGGTTTTTAGCATCGTGGCTGGAAAGCCGGGCCGGATTTAAAGACGAATCATGGATATTTGGCGCAAATATCACTCTATCCTCGCTCACAGGCAGAATCATGAGTCCGCTCTGGCTGGTAGCTATGCTGGGTCTCCTCATGTCTGGATACGGACTTTGGGCGGCGCGTTATTGGTGGCCGGCAATAGCGCTGACATCCAGCGCTCTCTCGCTTTGTCTCATGATTGTATGGTGGCGGGTCATCCCACCCGGGGCAAAAATCGGAGCGGTATTTAATATTTTGGTTTTAGCAGGATTGATCTTTTGGGATGATCGATTGATTACACTACTTTAATATAACCGGAGGAGTGATGCATAAATCGATGGTAATCGTTGGTTGGGGTTTATGGTTGATCTTGCTGGGTTCTGTTTTCGCAGAGCAAAACAAGAAACCGTCCGTACAGGTCTCGACCGTGACCACAGAGGGTTGGGCGAGAAACATGATCAATACGACCATATTTCGTCACAACTCTCTCGTGAGTCATGGGCAGACACAATATATCGCATTCTATAATGCTGACAGTCAGGCTGTTCTTGGCAAACGACGATTGCCGGACGGTGAATGGCAGCTGGCTGTGACACCATACAAGGCCAACGTTCGCGATGCTCATAATAGCATCAGTATTATGAGCGACGGTGATGGCTATTTGCATATGAGCTGGGATCATCACAATGATCCTTTGCGCTATTGCAAAAGCCTGGAGCCAGGATCTCTAAAAATGAGCACTCCCTTGACCATGACCGGCATTAAAGAGCATAAAGTTACCTATCCCGAGTTTTACCGGTTTTCTGATGGAGATCTTTTGTTCGTTTATCGTGACGGCAGTTCCGGTAACGGCAATGTCATGATAAACTATTATGATGTAAAGACCCGAACCTGGGTAAAGCGTCAGGACAGCTTTATCGATGGAGAAAATGAACGCAATGCTTATTGGCAGTTGACTATCGATGCCCGGGATGTCATTCATATCTCCTGGGTTTGGCGGGAAAGCGGTGATGTGGCCACGAATCACGATATCTGTTACGCAAAGTCTTTGGATCGGGGAATTTCCTGGGTTCGATCTGATGGCAGTGCTTATGAACTTCCCATCACCCTGGAGACCGCCGAGTATGCCCGTCGTATACCTCAGGGCAGCGAATTGATCAACCAAACGTCAATGTGCGCAGACTCTGAAGGCAAACCCGTCATCGCCACCTACTGGCGTCCTCAGGAAACAGATGTTCCCCAATATCATATTGTTTATCACGATGGTGAAACCTGGCATACCCATCAGGTCTCGCGACGAACCACCCCCTTTAGTCTCAGCGGCGGAGGGACCAAGCGAATCCCTATATCACGGCCACAGATTTTAGCTCGGGAAATGCATCAAAAAAGCGAATATTTTATGCTTTACAGGGACAGTGAGCGTCAGGATCGTGTTTCCCTGGCGTATAGCACAGAGCTGAGCGGTGAATGGAAAATGATCGATTTGTATCAAGAGTCGGTGGGACTTGCAGAGCCCACCTATGACACAGAGCTCTGGAGAAATGCCGGTGAAATGCATATCTTTGTCCAAAAAGTCGAACAAGGTGATGGTGAAAAAACCGTGAATATCCCTCCACAGCCCATACGGGTGTTGACACTGGATGAAATCTCCGGGAAGTGATTTTGGATGGTCGGTTTTTTGGTCATTTTATTGAGCATGTCGATGAATTCCACCCGGTCAAGCCACCCAGAACGACCTGTGCATTCTTGCGGCCTTTTTGCTGTAAATAGCTGGCTGCGACCATGGAACGGAGACCGCTGCCACAAAATAGGGTGATTGTGTTATCTGTGGGAATCTCATCCAGGTGTTGGTCGAGCTGGGTGAGATGAATGTGATGAGCGTTCGGAATTTTGCCCTGAGAGTCGAGTTCTTGTTGTTTGCGCACATCGAGAATCCATTTTTCCTGACCTTTGTCCAATTGTCGGCAAAGATCCTGAATGGTAAGGGTTTTGACAGAAAAGCTTTCTCTGCCGGCGGTATGCCAGGACAGCATCCCCCCACCAAGACTCCCGGCAATATTGTCATAACCAAGACGAATCAAGGTTCTTACCGTTTGTACAGCCTCGGGACCAGAGTTTGTCAGGAGGATTGGTTTTTCATATGACAGAAACCATCCTGCAAAACTGGCCAGACCGTCCGTCCAGATCGACAGAGCGCCTGGTATGTGCGCGGAAGCAAATGCCAGCTCGGAGCGGGTGTCGAGCACCTGGGATTTTTTTGCTTGCTGAGCAAAGGCTTTGACGTCCAAAGGCTTGGGAATGGGCAGATCATCGAGGATCGTGCGTCCCTGGATATTGAGTTTTTCCATTTGACGGAAATAGGGTGGGCGTTCCTGCATTTCAGATATTTTATCAATAAACTCGTTCTTGTCCGAGTATTGCAATTGGGGATTGAGTTGTCGTTCCAGCCCTATAGTGGTCCATTCTCGATCGGCAATGGATGAGCCGCATACCGATCCTGACCCATGCGCCGGACAGATGATGACATGATCTCCCAGAGGCAAGAGCTTTTCATACAGTGTATCATAGAGCATGGCCGCCATTTCCGGCATTTTTTTCTCACCCAAAAGATCTACACGTCCCACATCACCGGCAAACAGGGCATCACCGGTAAAGACCATCCATGGGACACTGTCCTCGTTATAGAGAATATAGGACATGGAACCGGGTGTATGTCCCGGGGTATGTCTCGCTTTGATCTCCAGGCCTCCGATACGCCACTCCTGGCCGTCTTGTACAGATTCTCCATATTCGTATTTTAGCTCAGAGTCTGCATGCCAGATTTTTGCCCCGGTACGCGCAGCCAGGCCCGGCGAACCGATCAGGTAATCTTCATTTCTGTGTGTTTCGAGAATATGCTCGATTCGCATGCCAGCTTTGAATGCCAGGTCTGTATAGACATCTGCATCACGGCGCGGATCGATGGCGATTGCCTGTTCTCCATCTCCGATGAGATAAGAATAATGTGCCAATCCTTTGGATTCGATTCGTTTGAATAACATGATCGCCTTTTTATAGTGTGGTTCTTTCTTTTCTTTGAGCAACGACAGGGCATTGGCCGGCAATTCCCGATATCATGGATTAGTTATCCTAAAGAAAAAATTTCACATGATTTTGTTGAATAAATGCTTTAAATTATAGTAAAGCATCACTCTTGTCCAAAAAAGATTTTATAGACCCTTACAAGATAACCACAGAGCTTGCAGAGGAACACAGGCTCTGATTCCAAAGAAAGGAGTTTTTCATGGCTGATGCAAACTGTGCAGAGTGTGCCTTTCGGGCCAAATATGACGCAAAGCCCAAATCGTTTTTAGGGAGATTATGGCGCTGGCATGCCAACTGGTGTCCCGGCTGGAAATCATTTATGGAATCTCTGGACAAAGACGAGCGCAAGGCATGGGCTGAAAAATATCAGATGAAAAAATACCTGGCGTAAAAACCCTCTATGAGCTTGGTATCAGAAATAATACGCTTGTGCTCTTTATCAGCGACAACGGTGAGGCATATGAAGCCAATACAGGAAATTTCAAGGGAGGTGAGGCAAGACCGATCAACATAGCTATCATTCTTTTATTGCCCTGTTACTATTTTGCCAGGCGCCGGGCCATCCCTCGAAAGATGAACAGATGGAACGGTTTCACCATAACCCAATAGATGCGGCCCCAGAGTCCGATGGGCCGAAAGGTGGCGGTTTGTTCCAACTCGGGTTTGGCGTTTTGTGGCTGATGGATGTGAAAATAGAGCCAGGCCTCGCCCGGCAGTTTCATTTCAGCAAAAAGCAAAAGTTGCCGGTTTTTCGGGTCGGCAACGAGCACGCGCCAGAAATCCAGGGCGTCGCCGGGACGCAGATCATATTGATCGCGCCGGCCCCGGCGCAGCCCGATGCCGCCCCAGAGCAGATCTAAAACGCCGCGCAGCTTCCACAAAAAATTACAGCAAGTCCAGCCGTTTTTGCCCCCGATAGACCACACCCGCTCCCACACCTGTTCCACTGATGAGCCTAACGGGACCCGCTGCTCGTCGCGAAAGACGCCGAATTCCGGCACCTCAACATGCGGTGCGATTTTAGCCTCGGCAGATGAAGTGATGTACGAGTCGATCCAGCTAGAGGGCACGGTTTGTTGCTGAATGACGGCCAGCGCCCGTTTGACCGCGTCCTTGTATGAGAGCGGCTGAATGCCAAGCCGGTCGGCCAGGTCATTGGGACGGCAGACGACCCGGATTTTCATGCTGTCCACCAGATTGACCGCCAGCTTGTACGAGGTGTTGGTAACGAAATACAGCCAGTAGGACGACAAGCGCGGGGTCATCACCGGCACGATAAAAATATGGCGTTTGAGCTGGCGCACCCCGGCATATTGCAGTAACATGTCTTTGTAGGTGAGCACATCCGGTCCGCCGATATCGACTGTGGCACCAATAGTTTCATCATCATGCAACACACCAAGCAGGAACCTGAGCACATCGCCGATGGCAATGGGCTGGGTTTCGGTCAGTAACCAACGCGGCGCGATCATGACCGGCAGCTTTTCCACGAGGTCGCGGATAATCTCGAAACTGGCACTGCCCGAGCCGACAATGATGCCGGCGCGCAGCACGGTCACAGGGATCGGTCCCGTTTGCAGGACGTGCTCCACCTGCCGGCGTGATTTAAGATGGCGTGACAGATTCTTTTCGTTGCTGATGCCGCTGAGGTAAATGATTCGTCGGGCATGTGTCTGCGCCATCATGCGGCTAAAATGTTCGGCAGCCCGGATTTCCAGAGATTCGAAATCCTTGAGCGACGATGACATGGAATGAATCAGATAATAGGCCGTGTCAATATCTGCGGGAAGTAAATCGGGAACCGGCTCATCCAGCCAGTCCACGGTGATGATGTCGATGGAATCGCGCAGGGATTCGGGTGGAGCGAAACGTTTTGGATCACGAACCGCACAAACTACATGGTGGCCGTTTTCGATTAAAAGCGGCAACAGCCGTTTGCCGATATAGCCGTTTGCACCGGTGAGCAGGATTTTCATGGTCTGTCCCCTTTTCATCAATATACAAAAAACAGGACGAGAAAGCGAGTAATTCCGTTCGGATTTCAGGTAAAACGGCTTTTACAGAAAAGCACATTCACGTTGAGACGCTAATGAAGGTCTTATTGATCTGCCAAATGTGTGGTGAATTTCGGAAAAGCTTTTTGTTGGTCGTAATCAATGGACACGCGAGATCCTGTGCCAGGGCAATGTATACGCAATCATAAGCACGACATCCCGATTTTTCTTGGCAAAACCAAATATCGCGATATTGCCGCATGAGAGATCGCATCGTTTATCGCCACGCCCCGACGGATGCAACGGTGAGCACGGGATCAGCAGAGCGGGAACAGATAAAACAAAGAGTTTGGTTTGTTGGCGGCCAGAGGCTTTTTAGCTTTTTGGATTTTTCATAATGAGGACAAAAGCCGGTGCACTGACAGGCACACAGGCCACTCGTTTGACCGGTTCTTCCATTCGGGTTTTTCGTGCGCATTCATGTCATTCGTGGACTGGTTTTTATGGTGGATTGGGTATCCCACCGGGTTATACCGCACCCAGAACATCTCTCCCCTGAAATGCGCCTGCGAACACACAAAGAACTCATACGTCGATAAATCACCTGGCCAGCGTATAAAAAAAGCCTTGGAACGCATTTTACCCCCCAAAAAACGCATTCTAAGGCCTGTTTTAAGGCGTTTTCGCGCCCTTTTTTATCAATAGTTTAATTTGGTCCGACCCCAATCAGAATAGGATGCACACATCAAAATCCTGGCAAGTTGACCAACTGCTTGTGTATCCTTTGTTGTCTACTGATTGGACTTTGAAATAGTATGTATTTCCTAAGCCAAGAGCTCCTGAAGTTACTGATGTTAAAGATGTTTGTCTGTCCTGAAGAAGCATATTTCCCGGACTGTTGACCGGTTCTGTAGCACAGGCCCGGGAATTCTCCTGTTTCCGCGGTCAGAAAGACTCCGGGGATTTTCATCCACAATATCAAAACGCCGCGTCAATCGATTTTTTCGGAGACAGTGTTCGCAAAAACGCATCAACCGGCAAACATTGCACGTCATTAATCAACAATTTCTCAGTTCCCCGATATAATAAAATACACTGTGCCTGGGGATAATCGGTGCGAAAGGCTTTTAATCCTTTTAAATCCTGGTTGCGCACCTGTTTGGCATTCTTGACTTCAATGGCGATGATGCCGCTTTCTCCATAAAGAATAAAATCAACCTCAACACCGCTTTGGGTGCGCCAATAGTACAGATCATTTTTTTCAGCGCTATAAGCAAGAAACGCTTTTAAATGCTGCGCCACAAGCCCTTCCAGTGCTGCCCCGGATATATCCTCCGGCCTATCCAGCGGCCCCCTGGGACGCAGGGTACGAAAGACACCGCAATCGTACACATAAAATTTGGGATGTCTGACAACAGTCCGTTTTGCTTTTTTGGTGAACACCGGAATTCGGTAGGCCAGCAAAATATCTTGCAGAATGTGAATATAGCCCTCGACGACTTTGCGTTCAATTTGCGCCTCGCGGGCAACATTACTGATGTTGAGCTGTGCACCATGCGAAAAACTGATCGATTCGAGAAAACGGTGAAAAGCGCCGATATTCCTGACAAGTCCCTCCTGCTGCACCTCTTCCTGCACATAAAGCGACACATATGCATCCAGCGTCGCACGCGGCTCTGCGCTTTTGGCCACAACCGGCACCAGTCCACGATCGAGGACCTCTTCAAATGACGAATCCATATCTTCGGAAAGCATAAAAGGATGCATCGTGTAATAATGCAGGCGTCCCACTAACAAATTTACACCGGTTCGTTTGAGCTTGCGGGCACTGGAACCGGTCAGGATGAATTGTTTGTTCTTGTGCTCTTCCACCAGTGCATGCACAACGCCCAATAAATCCGGGATTTTCTGTACCTCATCGATGATGATGATATTTTTATCCGGATTGCCTTCGACTCGCTCTCTGAGACGTTCGGGAAAAGCCGACAATGACCGATACACATCAGCCATCAACAAATCTATCCACAGTGCATTTTGATAATGATGTTTTAAAAACGTAGACTTGCCGGTTCCGCGCGGGCCGAACAGAAAATAGGATTGTTCGGGCGGTGAAAAATGCCGGTTAATATATTTCATGCCGTCACCTGTTATTTTTTTTAATATACAAAAATTAATAAAAAATGGAAACATAATTTCCATTTTTGCTGCAAAAATGGAAATACCGATTCCATTTTTTTCAGTTTGGTCTCATGGACAAGTGCAGTTTAAAACAGTCTCTGTGTCTGGAT
Source organism: Candidatus Zhuqueibacterota bacterium (assembly GCA_014728115.1). GTDB lineage: Bacteria > Zhuqueibacterota > Zhuqueibacteria > Residuimicrobiales > Oceaniaggregativiventaceae > Oceaniaggregativivens. Next base: position 50,058 of record WJME01000218.1, read on the forward strand.
TTTTCATCACTGTCTTTTCTACAGTATTTAGAAAAATTGTTATTTTCGCCGATCTGAAGCAGAAATATCGAGTCCGCAAAAAGGGTAGAGTACTCTTACTTGATGACCCATTTTTCGCTTGCATAAGACCGCTAAATTATTTAATTGTAAGAAAAGGAGATCTCTTGATGCCGATTATCACGGTCGAAAAACCACTCAAAGACAAGCTGGGCGATGAAGCAGTGGACAGTCTAATACGCCTTATCAATCAAACCCAGACTGAACAAAAGGCAGAACTGCTGGAATTTGTCGAGGAGAAATTCGAACACCGTTTAACTCTTGAAATCGGTAAAGTCAATGAACGGCTGACCGAGGAAATCGGCAATGTAAACGAGCGTATCACCCAGGAAACCAGCAAACTGGATGTCAAAATCGAAAGCACCCGAGCAGACCTGATCAAATGGATGTTCATTTTTTGGATCGGTCAGGTAGCCGCACTTTTGGGGATTTTATTCGCCTTTTTCAAGTAATCTCTTTTTCAGCTGTCTTGCTCTTGTCAATTTTTCCACCTGCATGTCTTTTCCCTCGCCTTTCTGGTATACAACCCATCATGGCTTTTTAACAACAGAGGAACCCATGTGTATAAAAATGCTAGTGATGTTATTCACGATAATGTTATTCCAATCCAACCTGAACGCTAATCCGGTGGATATTGCTCAACGCAATGGTCAGCAGGCACGTGAGGCTCTGGTCCGCAACCATCACGTGTTGCAAGCCTATCTGAAACGCATGGATCCGGTGACCAAACTCTTGCCCCGCCGCGGTGATAACAGGACGTGGTATGTGCGCGACTCGGCAGCTGATCTCTATCCCTTTCTGGTGATGGCGGCCTATTTTACCGACCGCGATGTATATCACAACCAAATGCACGAGATTCTGCGCCAGGAACTTTGGCATTCCACCCGCATCGGCCGGCTGTCAGACAATGTCATGCCGGGCGGAGCAGGATTTGAACATGAAACCGCTGATTTGAATCGTATTATCTTTGGCTCTTGCGAGTATGTCAAAGATGGATTGATTCCACTGACTGAGCTTTTGGGACACCATGCCTGGTATGAACGCATGCGCGGTATCGTGGATGACATGATCAAACATGCCCCCTATGAAACCCGATATGGACGCGTGCCCTCGATGAGTGATGAAGTCAACGGAGAATTTTTACAGGCATTGACCCGGTTGAGCTATCTGACCCGAGAGCCGCGCTATATAAATCAGGCCATGGCTATTGTTGATTTTTATTTCAAAGAGGTCATTCCCAAATCCAATGGCTTGCCAGCCCATATCTGGGATCTCGACACCGGCCAACCGGAAACCGATATGTTTAATTTTGCAGATCATGGCAATGAAATTATCGGCGGGCTGTCCGAGTGGGTTTTTTTTCTCAAAGAGACAGGCCATCCCCGTTTTACAGACTTTGAAGCGCCGATGATCCGGTTGATGGATCGGCTTTTGGAGGTTGGACTAAATGCTGATGGGGTCTGGATTTCCAAAATAAAGCCATCCAATATGGAGATTATCGATAAACGTCATGCCCATTGCTGGGGTTATCTTTTTAATGCCGTCTATACCACCTGGTTGATCAGCGGAGAACAGCGGTTTTTGCAGGCCACCCAGCAGGCCCTGCAGGCTGTCACTGAGAATCCTGCCTATCTCGATGATCCCCTGGGCAGCGGCCGTAACTATGGCTCCAATGCTTATTCGGATGCCATCGAAAGCGCAATTGTGTTTCTGAATCGTCTGCCGAACGAGCGAACGTCTGCGGTATTGGACGCCTGTGTAAAGCGTTTTCTCGGACGTCAAAGAGAGGATGGTATCATCGAAAACTGGTATGGCGACGGCAATTACGTGCGCACAGCCCTGATGTTTGCCCTGATGAAATCCCAGGGCGCCTGGCTCGAACCCTGGCGAGCCGATCTATCATTAGGGGCGGTCAGGCAGGATGAAACGCTTCTGCTCACGCTCGAATGCGAGTCGCCATGGGAAGGAGTCATTCGATTCGATATCCCCCGACATCGGCTGTTTTTTAATTTGCCGGTCAATTATCCGCGGCTGAACGAGTTCCCGGAATGGTTTGTCGTAGATCAGGATGCGCTTTACCGGGTTGATATCCAAGGCCAGCATAAACACCGGACAGGCGGAGAGCTGAGAAGAGGTCTTGCCGTACAGGCAGAACAAGGCTCTGCAACGATCGTCACTGTACATTCACTGCCTGGTCCTCCTTATAGAGGAAAATAAATCCGGCAAAACCGAACCCTCGACAGGAGCATTCGAGAATCAATATATTTCATAGATCTTTGCATCGAAATAAAACCGCACATTCTGTCCCAGAGCGAGCAGGGGGGCGACATCCGGATTTTTCTGCACCAGGTCAAAATATGCCTTTGAGGCAAAAGCGATGCGCACAGAATCTTGTGTCACATTATTTTTCTGGAGGTACGAGTCGATCCACACGCCGTTGTTTTGATAGATCGCCCGGCCCAGAACCTGTCTGACCTGTTGGGAGATATTTTGGGTTTTTCCGTTTTTGTCTTTGTAATCGAGTCTTTCCTGACCCTGGCGGGTATGGGCGACATTATCTGCTTTGTTGAGTGCGGCGACCTCCTGGCTGGCCTGGATGCTCGCTCTGCCGCTCTTTGTTTCCATTGCGGTGTATTCCTGTCTAAATCGTTCTGGAATTTCAGGTCCTGACGCCTCTTCCGGCATAAACATTTGGTAGCGTCGGGGAAGCTCATTTCTGGCCACGCGGATTCGTTCATCTTCCATGATCAGATAACTGGTATAGGGAGTCACGATGCCATAGGTTCTGGCCAGATCGGTCACCTCTTGAACCAGCTCCAGTTCTTCTCCGTGTAAGCGGATCAGATCCAACAGGTAGCCAACCCGTCTGGATGCCCAGAGCACAGGGATGAAATCGTGTTGGCGATTGTTTTTTTCCAGATTCACCCGATAGTGAAAAGATCTGTCCGTCCCCTTGTATTTTCCTGACAATATCACCTCTCCCTCCCCGCCTTTTCGGTATCTGCCCAGAATGGTGAGATTCGTTCCAAGAAACAGATCCGGAAGAGGAAAAGGATGCATCTGGTAAGGCCTGGCAGGAGAATCAAACACCAGCGATACATCGGTGAGAACCGGTGACCGGACCTTGTCGTAAAATTGTTGAATTTTCAATTCAATGTCTTCAGAGGGTGAAATATACGAGCGGCTGGCATGGGTGAGTTCTGTGATCTTGTCCAGGAGATGGGTATTGATTTCATCGCCGATGCCAAACGTGAAAATGCGTTGTGACTTTGTATTGCTCTTTTTGATTTTTTCGAGCAATTCCGCCTCATCTGTGAGTCCGATGGTGGGTTTGCCATCGGTAACAAAGATGATGAGATGTGGCCGGCCGGACTCGTCCTCAGAAGCCAAAGCCAGTTGCAGGGCATGCTCGATATTGGTGCCGCCCACGGGGTTCAATGCCGAGATAAAATCAAAGGCTTCATTCTTGGCCTGTTCGTTCACATTTACAGGGTCATTGAACAGGCCATAGGCTTCGGTGGAAAAACGGATGATCTGAAAACGGTCGCTGTCGTTCAGATGATCCACACAATAGTTGAGCGCTTTTTTCGCCTGCTCAAGTTTTTTCCCGGCCATGCTGCCGGATACATCCAGGACAAAAGTGATATCTTTGGGCTGGATCTCGTTTCCATTGATATCCAGGGCAGGGGTAACTGTGAGAAAAAAGAATCCATCCTCAGAACTTTTTTTATACGAGAGCAGAGACAGGCCGATGTCCTGATCGCGGTGATCGAAATAGAGTTTAAAATCAATGTCCGGTTTAATATGATCCTTTTCAAAGCTCAAAAGCGCATGATCCGGGCCTTTACGCACGAGGTCGATGTCATGGGTGGGACACTGGATTGTTCCCAACTCATGCTTTGACTGTATATTCACCCGAATGCTCACCTTTTTCAAGGGCTTGGCCGAAAACTTTTCTGTATTCAAGGGATAGACATATTCGGTTATGCCGTTGTCCTGATGCAGGATTTCCCTGTAAGAGATGATCACTTTTTTCTGCTTGTGCGGTTCGATGGGAAAAATACGTACTTTGAACACCCCTTGTTGGCTGTATTCCAGGAGGGCCGGATCTCGCATGGAGCGTACGATATCGAGATAATATTTTTTTGCAGCTTCAGCATCCAAGAGTTCGGCGGATTGTTGTTGTCCATTGATACTCATGCTGAAATTGTTTATCACCGCCCCTTTCGGAACAGGAAAGAGATAAATCCCTTCTAACTGTCGATCAGAATCGTTATAAAATGCCTGATCGATGCGGGTCGTGGCAACCTGGTCATCGATTTGTACATCCACATGATGATAGACCACTTGCAGGGGAAAGGGATTGAACGGCCGGGGAGGGGGAATATAAGGGGGCCGGGGTATGATAATCAAACCATCTGCGAATACAGGACATATCAGGACGACAATCAGCAGAATCGATAAAGTCCAGGCTCTACCGGTATGAAATGACATGGCGATTCTCCGGGATCTAGTTTTCAAACTGGTAGTTCTTTTTTTCGGCCTGTTCGCGAATGGCCTGAATCATCACGGCGTCGAGAGTATTGTCAGGCAATTTGGTCATTTGTTCTGCGACATATTTCCGGCGTTCTTTATTGAGCTGATTGATCTGTTCCTGAATTCTCTTGCGCTCATTTGCTTTTTTTTCGATATAGGCCTTTCGTTCTTTACCATTCATGTCACGCATCTCTTCCGGTAATTCTTTTGCATCCAGTTCTTCGATAGCCACAGCTCCTTCATTTTCGGCATCTATTAGATCCCAGGATGTGTTTTTATACTGTCCCGATGCCTTGGCCACGGATCGTTGCGCCATTACGGGTGCGCTCAGCATCATAGCATTATGATCCTGTGCTTCCTGGCGTTCCTTGAGTTCTTTTCCTCTGCTGCCATAGGCGATATAGGTCTGATTCAATTCACGACCCAGTCGTGCCAGGATGGTGTCCTGCGGAGCCTCGATATGAACGAGCTCTTGATTCTGATCGATATTCATATACTTGCCATCAGCCAGGTCAGCGCCGTCTTTCCATGATGTGGCAACGCCTTTATCATAATCGCCGCAAAAGATGGTATTGACAATGATTCCTTTTTCGATCGCTTTGCGGCATGAGGCTTTGTAATCAATCTGTCCCTGCGTAAAAGGCTCATTGCCGGCGATAAAGATGATCTTTAGCTGGTTTTTGTCCGGCCTCCATTGTAATGCGTTTACCGCTGACTCGATCACCTGGCCGCAATATTCATCTCCACCATTGGTGGTTAACTTGAACAGCTCTTCTGAAATCTTGTCGAGATCAGTGGTCAGAGAAGAGATCATTCGCAAATGGCCTTCATTTGCAGGAATAGAACTCTTGCCATATTCATAAAGCGCGACATTCAGTTCGATGGGCTGGCTGTTCTGTCTGGACAAGGCCAGTTCATTAACGATTTTCCATAACTGGGTTTTGGCCTGTTCGATCAGGCCGTCCATGCTGTTGCTGGTGTCCAGGAGGATGGCCAACTGAACTTGCGGTTTTTCGGTTCTTGCATAAGAAAATGACAATCCGGCAAATACAAACAAAAGCAAGCAGAAAAAGGTGATGGTTTTTGGATTCATGGTAGGCTCCCCTCTTTTTTTAATAAAACCTTCCCTAAAGGGAAAAAGTTTCTCAAATACAGCTTTTTTTTATGATTTTTCCAGCAGATGTTTTATTCTGGGGTTAGATTTGTGTTGAATATGCAACATGGGGCTATTTTTCTCTGTATGTTTTGGTTTTCTTTTTTTATTTTAAACAGACCCATAGAGAAATAGCTGACATTGACATTTGCCGGCTGAATTAAAAGAGGAGGCACTCATGAAATCATCCAACATGAAACGTCGTGTTTTTTTTAAGACAGGCGCAGCACTCGTTGGCAGTGCAGCGGCTTTACCCCAATTAAAAGTTCCTGCGGCTCAGGCGGCTCCGTTCAATCAACATCGTATTAAACTGAGTCTGGCTGCTTATTCTTTCAGGGATCAGTTTCGCAATAATGAACTGGCCATGGAAAAATTTATCGATTACTGTTACGATCTCGATCTCGATGGAACCGAATTGACTTCATATTTTTTCTCATCAGAGGATGATGCCTATTTGCTGGGCTTGCGAAGTAAATGCTTTCATCTAGGTCTCCCGATCAGCGGTACGGCCATTGGTAACGATTTTATCAATCCTGTCGCGGCTGAGCGAAAAAAAGAAGTAGAGAGCGTAAAATATTGGGTGGACAAGGCTGCGATTTTGGGAGCACCCTCCATCCGGGTGTTTGGAGGAGGCCATATCCCGGAAGGGCATAGCATTCAAGAAGCATATGATTGGGTGATTCCCAATATGAAAGAGTGCGTGGATTATGCCGCAAGCAAGGGAATCGTGCTGGCTATCGAGAACCATGGCGGATTTCCGACCACTTCAGAGCAGGTCATCAAAATCGTCCAAGCGATCGACTCGCCCTGGTTTGGTGTCAACCTGGATACAGGCAATTTTGATTCTGACTGGTATCGGCAGATCGCCGAACTGATACCCTATTCTGTTGTGGTGCAGTTAAAAGTTTCGATGCGGTCCACGGTACAAGATGGAAAACGCATGACAGCGGATGCAGAACGAATCGTCAAGATGCTCAAGAATGAGGGCTATCGTCGTTATCTGGCTCTGGAATATGAACAAGATGATCCTTATAAAGAAATTCCCCAATGGATTGCCCATTTACAGGATTTGATTGGATGAAGCAGGTATATTTCAAAACGCGAACCCAATGGCGTGAGTGGCTAGAAAGAAATCACGATAAAAGCAATGGGATCTGGCTCTTGCTCTTTAAAAAGCATACAGGCAAACCCTCGCTCGAATATGATGCGATTGTAGAGGAAGCATTGTGTTTTGGCTGGATTGACAGCCTCATAAAAAAACTCGATGAGGAGCGATACTGTCGCAAAGTGACACCCAGGACGGAATCGAGTCCCTGGTCCGAGTTGAATAAAAAGCGAGCAGAACTCCTCATCGAGCAGGGATCGATGAAAGAGCCGGGGATGGCCAAAATTCATAGCGCCAAAGAATCCGGCTTGTGGGACAAATCACCCCGGCCCCATGTCTCTGCAATTCCCGCAGAGTTTGCGTACGCTCTGGAAGAAAATCCAAAAGCTGCGGCATTTTTCAAGGGTCTTGCCCCGAGTTACAAAAAGCAATTCATCGGCTGGATCGGTTCTGCCAGGCGTTCTGAAACACGGCAAAAAAGGGTGTCGGAGGCTATTGAATTACTGGAAAACGGCCAAAAACTGGGGAAGAAATAGGGCATAGTATCGGTTTCTTTTTTACTAGTCTGATTCCCGGCAGATCTTTAGGCTGCTACCGCACCAGACACGAGCTCGATACCTTGAAAGCTCATTTTAACCGGACAGCCGGCGAACCAAAAACATGTGCGATAAAAGATCACATCCTGAGATCGATAATTCTATGATGAACGCAATCTTGATGGAAAACATGTATGATTATTCTCGACCCCCCTTATGTTTCAGAATTTCTCATCAATACGATTTTGGAGAATCAATATCCGGTTTTGAGAAACAGTTTGTCCGAATCAATATTTTCTTCAGATCTTGTCCCTCTTTTGGATGACAAAGAAGCTTTGACATATCTTTTACAAAATAAACCCTTTCGGCTCTATACCCCGTCTGAGCATTCCATTAATTGGATTGTAAATCATTTGTCGTATACAGACATTCCGGATAAAATCAATACGTATAAAGATAAAGTGCGTTTTCGTCAGAGGTTTGCACCACTATTTCCTTCGATGTTTTATCGCGAGATACCCTTTTCAGAGCTGGAAAAATTAAAGGTGGACCGCTTTCCCACTCCCTTTGTGCTCAAACCTGCAAAAGGATTTTTTAGCATGGCAGTGGTCCGGATCGAGAGCCAGCAAGAATTTGATCATGCGATCAAAAAGATTAAAAAAGAAATTGAAAAACTGCAATCGCTCTATCCCGAGAATGTCCTGGATACCAGCCATTTCATTATTGAGCAATATATTCCTGGTAAAGAATTCGCTTTTGATGCCTATTTTGACAGCAGGGGAAATCCGGTTATTCTGAATATTTGGCAGCACTTGTTTTCATCAGAACATGATGTGAGTGATCGGGTCTATATTACCTCCGCTGAAATTGTGAGTCAATATCGCGAGTGGTTTCAAAATGTTTTAAACCAAATCAAAAAGTGGATTCCTTTATTCAATTTTCCCATGCACGTCGAGGTAAGGATCGATGCGCACGGCCAGCTATATCCCATCGAGATCAATCCGTTTCGCTTTGGTGGCTGGTGTACTACGGCAGATATGTCCTTTCATGCCTATGGCCTCAATCTATATCATGCTTATTTTAACGATATTCATCCTCATTGGCCGGAGCAAATTAAAAAGATGAAGGATCGAATTTACAGTATCATCGTCCTGGACAATTCAACGGGCCTGGATACACGAGACATTATACATTTTAATTATGACAAATTATTGTCAAACTTTGAAAAGCCGGTCGAACTGCGAAAAATCGATTATAAAACCTGGCCCGTGTTTGGGTTCTTGTTTACGGAAACCCGGGCCGAGAGATTTTTTGAATTGGAAAAAATTTTAAAATCCGATTTGATGGAATATGTTGAGACTAGAAAAGAGCCATCACACAAAAAAGAATGATTTTGAATTACGTTGCATTGGCGATGAATATACGAAACCCCTGACCAAAATCAGAGTTTAACAGGAGAGATGATTAAAACAGCCAAAATCGTTTTTTTTATTTTTCTGGGCATACCGTGGGTTTCGGCTCAAGGTGGGGATGCCACTGAGGAATTTGCACTGCAACTCTTGTCTCGCTATTCCCCTGACGGGGCAGAGATCGTAAATCTGGCCGGCGAATTGCAATCCTCCCAAACGCCATTCAAGGTGAGTGATTATTTAGAAAATGATTCACGCAAAAGCTTGTTGTCCAGTCTCAACACAGTGGTTCATGAAGCCTGTCACGAGTTGACGCGGTTCAAGGGAGAGGAAATCGCTGCGGATTCGTTGGATATTCCGGTTGAGCGGATATCCAATGTGCTCTATTTTTATCTGTCAGAGTCACGATTCATGCTCGTAAACCGTACCAAGACATTTCCCTCACGAGACATGGTCGACACGATTCCAGATCGTATGAGGACTTTTCGGTTCAATTATATCGATACACCGGAGGTCTTGCAAAGCACTCAAGTCTGGGGAATATACGGCCTGCTGAACGAATTTAACGCTTACGTCCAGGGTACACGAGCTTCTCTTGATCTATACAGTTACTATGCGGAATTGGATCGACCGCTGGAGTGGCTCGATTATTTTCAGAATATCGATGCCACCTTGTATGGTGGATTGGAATTTCGGTATTATATCCTCAGCTATTTGCTCTATGCCAGACAAAGACGCCCTGATATCTATGAAGGTCTGATGAACAATTTGGCATTCATCCATGCATTTTTTGAGGTGGATGAATTGATGCGGAATACCATCCAGGAATATGCAAAACGGAAAAAATTCCTTTTTCGATTTTTATCTCAAAGAGGAATGCAAGTGGTTGAGCGCAATGGAATGCTTCTTTTTCATCATGGCCATCAAACCATCAGCAGCAAAAATTTTCAGGATGTGGTTGCGCTTTTGCAAAAAGAGATGAATCAGCCACGATTTCTTTTCATGTTAAATACTTTAAAAAATAGAATTCAGGAAACGGGTTTGAAGGATTTAAATCATAAAGTTCTCGAATCTGTTAAACAGTCGATTGCAAAAATCGATGCTGATCTCGCTGCAGATCGGGCTGCTCTGGCCAATGAAATGCGTGAAATGACAATGAAATGGTATCGGCAGCCTTTGCGGTTTCGGGATAAAACAGAGGACGTGCCCTATGCGTTCATGGATATGCAGGCAGCCGATGTACATGTGGACAGCCATGTGGTGTGGGCGCATTTTGATATGGTTGAATTGCCTCAACAAATGCACTTTAATCAACGGCGGGTAAGAGACAACAAACTCGAATACGAGTGGGCCGTCTATTTTGACCTGGATGGAGATGAACAGGATGATCTGGGGGTATCTGTCTCCCGGTTCAAATATGCAGATTCCGAACCTGTCAAAGGCTCTTTGGTTAAACATCTGCAATCCACGTTTTGGCGTTTCCCGGGTACCGGCAAGGAAATTTTACAAGATCTGTTGCCTATCAGTCAAATCAATAATCACCTGATTTTTCGGATCCCGAGAGAACCCCATCTCAGGAATATTACACCGGAAACGCGAGTGAGGTTTGAAATCTCGCATCGCGATGGCCGTTATCTGTTTATGGATGAACTGCTCTATTCTGACCGCAAAATCCTTGAATGAATGTTTTGTTTGGCCGTCCGAAAAATCATAAAAGACTTGAATTTTGTTTATTTACTCCCCATTTTATACTCACTCCCAACATCCGTACTAGAAAAGGAGAAGAGAAATGCAGACCTCGTTTCACTGGTTGGATACAACTGTTCTTGTTGGTTATTTCATAGGAATCACGCTTTTTGGCTTGTGGATTGCCCGACGCATCAAAAGCAGCAGTTCATACTTTTTGGGGGAACGAAAATTCAAATGGTGGATTATGATGGGGCAGGCTTTTGGGACAGGTACTCATGCCGAAATGCCGGTAGCTCAGACAGGTGCCACATTCCATCTGGGTTTTGCAACCATATGGTATCAATGGAAAAATATGCTCATCACACCGTTCTATTGGTTGCTGGCACCCTGGTATCGTCGCAGTGACCGTACGACGGTCGGCGAGATGATCGAAGACCGGTATGGCCGAAAACTGGGCCTGGCCTACTCTATTTTTGCAATTGCCTTTTTTGTTTTCAATATGGGCGCAATGCTGCAGGGAGCAGCCAAGATCATATCCGTGGCTACCGGTAACCTCATTTCACCCAACGGGGTAGTTGTAGGTATGACCGTTGCATTTATTCTCTACAGTTTTTTCGGGGGACTCGTTGCGACCGCTTATACTGATTTTATCCAGGGCTTTATGATTATTGTCCTGTCTATGATGCTGATCCCTTTGGGATTGGATGTCGTGGGCGGATTCGAAGGCATGCGCCAAACTCTGCCTGATAACTTTTTTCAACTCTATAGCGATGTCAGTGGGTTGACCGCATTTACCATATCCATGCTGGCAATCAATGGCATTGTCGGCATTACGGCTCAGCCACACATGATGTCCATGTGTGCCACCGGAAATAATGAACGTTCCGGCCGAATCGGCCAAACATACGGTTCTTTGGTTAAGCGAATTTGTACTATCGGCTGGGCATTGACCGGACTTATTGTCGCGGCTATGGTCATCCAAGAAGGTGTCGTGCTTCCCGATCCTGAAATGGCCTTTGGTTATGCCAGTAACAAACTGCTGTTGCCGGGACTGACCGGACTAATGGTCGCTTCGGTGTTGGCAGCCAATATGTCCACCTGTTCCAATTTTATGGTCAATACCGGTGCTCTGTTTACTCAGAATGTATACAAACGCTATCTCAATCCGGATGCTGTTGATAAACAATTGCTGTGGACAGGGCGATTGTCCGGATTCATTCTTACCCTGTTCGGCGTTGCATTTGCTCTGGCCATCGATAATGTGTTACATGCTTTTCTCTTTACCGAGACCATCGCTGCTTTTATGGGAATCATTGTGCTGGGGGGTATTCTCTGGAAACGAGCCAATCGGGTCGGGGCAACCATGGCCGTAATCGTGGCATTTGGCCTCTATTATGTGTTAAACTATATGGATACAGATCAGGTGATGCTGGTATACAGATGGAAACCCGAACCCTTTGGCTGGGCTATGCTTGCAGGATTTTCTGCTCTGATTCTTTTTAGTTTGATCACCAAACCAGAACCCAAAGAAAATGTGGATGCCTTTTTCGAAAGCATGAATCGTCTCACGGATAATGATATAGTGGATAAATTAGGATACAAGCCAGAAGCAAAAGAATATGGCAAAGATCTGCTCCTGGTGGATGCCCCTGGGTGGTTTAGTAAAGAACGCTGGAAGGGATTTCCAAAACGATACAAGGAAGATTTGTTGGGATTCGTTCTTGCCTGGGGAGTGGTTGTGGTCATCGTAGGGATGGCCTGGGGATTGATGCAACTCGGCAAATAGACTTTTAGGGATTGAGCGTATAGAAACGCTCAATCCCTTTGAATGGTCTGTCGATCGAAAAGATGGATCAGAGGGATTCTTTGATTAAAAACAACGCGAAAAGATCTTCTTTGCTGGGTTGACGCCCATATTCACAAAGTTCAAACGCTTCGGCGAGTTTGATGTTTTGTGCATTTTCTTGGCCATACACCTCGGTCAGCTTTTTTCGATATTGATCTGCAATAGATCCGTCCCGCCTGGCTATTCGATCATAAAGATCATCATATCTCTTTTGTCGTTTTTCCGGATCAGTAGGGACAGGAATAATTTTCTCAAAGTTACCGGTTGCCCAGAGACTTTCGATTTGAGATTCCAACGTCCATAATGCCTGCATTTTCTGATCGAATACTTTGTCAATTGAAACGACGATATCTGGCTCAAATGGAGCTGGCTTTTGGAACCGGTCTGACATGTAAAGAAAAACCGGATTTTGTGTCAAATGTGGCACATCCGGACAATAGAATTTGACCGTCACCATAAAGGCAGCATCCTGCATGAGAATGCCGGTATAGCGATGATCGGGGTGGTAATCATTGGGTCGATGCCCGATGACGATATCGGCTTTCCATTCCCGAATCAAGCGGACCAATGTTTTTCTGTTTTCCAGGGTAGGCATCAGCTCACCATCATGGATATCCAGCACCTGGGTCGTGATGCCGAGAATATTTGCTGCCTTTTCTACCTCTGCAGTACGACGCTTTGCGAGCTCACCGCCTGCCATGGTCGCATGACCAATATCTCCATTCGTGGTGGAAACAAATTTGACCAGGTGTCCCTGAGACGCCCATTGTGCTGCCATTCCTCCTGCTTTAAGTTCACAATCATCAGGATGAGCGCCAAATACAATAATGCGCAAAGGATCTTTGGGTTCTTGGGAGCTAGATGAGCTGGGGGTAAAGATGATCATACAGAAAAGTACTGCTACAAACGGATATACATATTTTTGCCAGATTTTCATTTCTCCTCCTTTTGTGACTATCAACTTGCAGAAAATAATTCCTACTCTGTTTTAAGGGGCTGGGCTTTTGCGGTCCTGATCACCTTGTCCTTCAGTGAAGAATGATTTCTTATGATTGTCTCGTACGCCCGGGCTATTTTATGAAAATTGTGGCTTTTGAGGTGTAATTCATCAAACCAATCCCGGGGCGTTTGGGCAAAACCCCTGCTGTCGACATGATAAATATTTTTATATGTTTTGGCAAAAGAACTCATCATTTCGCCGAATTCATAGATCATGGCCAGCATGATGGCCAGTTGGTCATCCCGATTTAAAATTCCTTTGACCATCAAGGGGGTATAGAGCCAATTGCCACTATCCACCATGGAATTCAAAAAGGGCTGGAGAGGATACCGGATAGAAAAGCGCCGTTTCGGCGAGGGAAAAGGAAAATCATAGCCGTGTGTAATGGTTATGATATGCTTTTGTTTGCTTTTGGGATGATACAAGTCGCTGAATAGAAGCGAATATTGTAGTTTAAAAAGATTGATAATGGCATAAAATTCTTTGTTCAGAAATGTTTGCGCTGTGAGGATCATCTCTTTTTGTACCATGTTGAGAAGATCACTTTTGATGTCAGAGATCGTTTGATATTTCTTTTTTGCATAATTGGATTTCCTATCAACCATGATACCCAGTCGGTGGCTGCCCACCAAATCATTTCCTCCTCCGCTGATAAGGAAAAAATTCGGAGAATAGGTAGAAAGTGCAGTGATATATTGTTGTTCGTAAAGGATATTGGTTATCCAATCACCTCCATAGGCATCTGAATAGATCAAAAAATCATCGTTACGATTCAGCCAGTCGATAATGTCCTTTTGGAAAACAGGAAACTGAAACCAGGAATCTCCTTCCACATAGATTTTAAAATAGGTTTTCCCTGGTTTTTGCCGATCTACTCTGTGATTGAATTTTCGTTTTCTTGAGCCAGTACTCAGGCTGTTAAGCAACCCGATCATTCCACTGTTTGCATTTGAGGTCTCGATCAGCTGATTCTCGTTAATATCATATATTCTTTTTATCAATCCCCTTAGATGTGAATATGTCAGTCCACTCTCGATAATTTTGTCATGACCCCCTATTCTCTCAAACTCGAGCGGATCTTTGAGCAGGACTTCAATGAGAGAGAGCAAATCCGAGTTCTCTTTTATCATAATACGTTTTCCTATGAATAGAAATATTTACCATTGTTGAATTGTAATATAAATCGACCTGAATCCAACGAGAGATGTCTATTCAAGGGGTGCTCGTGGTTGATGTATTCCGTTTTGTGACTCTTGTCCAAGTCCTTGATAAACCTCAGGCCAAGGAAACAAAAGATCTGAAAAAATCAAATACCTGCCAATGAACAGTCAAATAATATGACACGGCAGCGAGTGTGGGGAGAAAGATATGATCGGGTTTTATCATGGGTGTATAGGATAGATCAGCTGTTGTGTCTTTATTACTAAACCCGGCGGCCAACCTTCAAGGCTTGCGGGAAAGTAGTTCAATACGGTAATTGCGCAATTGGCGATCCAGTTGTTTGGCTTTGCCGGACAAGTGTCGATCGAGTTCATTCCAAAATTCCTGACCGTGGTTTTTGATCTGGGTGTGTACGAGTTCATGCATCACCACATAATCGAAAAGGTGTATGGGCAAGTATACCAGGCAGATGTTAAGATTGATGTTGTTTTTGGATGAGCAGCTACCCCATCGTGTTTTTTGATGCCGGATGAACACGCGGTTATAGGTAAAACCATGTTCTTTGGCAAGCTTTTGTAATCGGAAAATAATGCGTTTTTTGGCTTCGGAATCTCGCCACACCGGCTTTTCTGCAAGAAGCGCCTCATGAGCTTGTTTCAGACGTCGAATCTTGGCCAGTTTCTTTTGAATCCAGTCCAGCCGCTCGTGCACCAATCTTTCTGCCTGAGCATAGGACATTTTCCAGGGCACAGCCACGCGAATTTGTTCATCATTTTTGATGCTTATATTGACGTGTTTTGCACGGTTACTTTTTATAAACGAAACCGTACCGATTGCATCCAAATTAATGACATGTGGCTGTGAATTGTTATTCTTTTTTGATTTTTTCGAAAACATACCCACCGTACTCTGAACCCCATACCTGGTTGTCTGACTCGTCGTATCCCCTGTCCCAGCTGACTAGCTTGTTTCTTGTGATCGTTACCTCTGTTGTGGCATATATGGCGCCGCGATGGGAGCTCTGGCATTGCCGTTCATCGGTTTTTCCAATAAACATCGAGTCGTTCACTCGTTCAATATAGACTCTGCATCCCTCTCTTTTGACCAGAGAATCTGCGCTAAAATTCGCTAAAGGATTTTGTTTTTTCCAGGCGCCGGCAAACCTTAAAGGGGAAGGAATTTCATATATTTCGCTGATACATCTCGTCTCTGTCTCTGATGAGAGATGGTAAATTCGCTGACGATAAGGTTGATCCGGATGTGTTGCAACCGCTTGTTCCACATATAGCCATTTGGCATCAGTGCGGTGTGTCCAAATCGGTACCATATGCAATACAATATGATAAAAATTGCTGTCTGACTGTGCCTGTCGTTCCGAACTGAACGATCCGGTCATCCAGGCGGCCAGAGTATCCAGAGAACAGGGAGTAGATCCTTTTGAAGCAGATAGAGACAATAATAGGATGAAAAAGGGTCCGTATCGTGCGATTTTTATCATATACAATTCCGGATTTCAATTGCTATAAAATACGAAAAAGAAATTTCAAATCCAATGACTTATTGCAAGGTGAGGAGGCCTGATTTTTGAAAAGCATTTTGTAAATTATTGATTATTCTGGGACATATCGCTTTTTGAGTCGTGAAGAAAATCATTACACATTTAGAACCCCTTTTCAAGCTCGAGGCCGAGGAAAAAACTTTGGCCAGAGGCAGGTTCGAAAAAACGGTTGCCAAAGGCGTTTACGACCAGTGAGCCGATAATGTCCTGATCAAAAAGATTGTCTATTCCGCCATAGAGTGTGAAAGGAATATCAAACAAAGAGGCAGAGCCTGAGATCTGTATAGACGTCCAATGCTGAGGATCACTGACAAAAAATTGTGGTGGAACTTGCGAACCCGGGGGCGGACCATTCCAATCGTTGCCGTACATTCTGTCTTGCCATTGCCAAAACCATTCCAGTTCAAAGCTGTCCTGTGACCAAGCAAAGCGACTTGAAAGTCTTTTTTGAGGTACGCCCGGTATCTGTGTATTTATAGACACAATTCCGCCTTTATCGGTCTGCAACTGATAATCTTGATAGACATATTGGCTATATTCAGCGGTTTGTCTGAAAGAGATATTTGGAATCGGATGCCAGTCCCATTGCAGTTCGACTCCTGTATGGTTGGCTTGACCAGCATTGCGATAATAGACAGCATCCAAAAATGGATCATCGATTTGATATGGCACCAGTAAATTATGAATGACATAACGAAAGCCAGTAGCCTGCAACAATGAATGCTGGGCTAATAAGAATCGCAACCCCAGTTCCATGCTTTGGATATGTTCGGAATCGAGATCGGGATTGAATCCTCCCCGTGCATCCGGCCGGTTGCTCAGTTCATTTGCGGTGGGTGATTGAAAGGATGAGCTCATATTGGCATACAAGACCATATAGGGTTTTATCTGTGCTGATGCAGCCAGAATCGGGCTCCATTCCGATAGTGACCGTTGTCCGGAATCGTCATAACCATCTACAAAATAGTGATCGTCGGCCTTGAATCGCAGGTGGTCATAACGAGCGCCAGCCAGCATTTGAACTTTTCCCCAGGTTCTCTGAGCCTGTATAAAGGGCGACCACGATACTACATTTTCGACCTGATCCAGCTGTCTTTCTCCCAATCGAATCGCCCCAAACCGTTTCGTGGGAGCTATCTCAAGGTCAGGTATTCCCAAATTCGCAAACTCGGTTCTTACATCATCTTGAAGATCCATGTCAAAGCCAGCTGTGATACGGGTGGCAAAAAAATCTTGCAGAGTTAGCTTGCTTTGTACTCCGCCGGCTCTGCGATAGAGATCGATATAACGGCCGGGAATGGCGTTTTGCAAATCTCGACGGATTCCATAAAAGGTGATCCTGGATTCGAGGTTGTCTCTCTGCCAGTTCCATGTTAATCCTGCCTGGAATTGTCCGAGTGATTTACCTGCACCCTGTTGCTGGATATAACGTCTCGCCATCTGCGGATTTTCTTTAGCTTGTGCTTTATCCAAACTACTCGGACTGAGCAAATAGGGACTGGACACCCGTTGAACGCTGAGGGAAAGGTTATGTGTTTTAAAAGAATAGCTATATTTGAAATTCAACCATGATGTTTTACTTGCCGAGTGGTCCCTGAATCCATCTGATTGTCGTTGAATAAAATCCAGCCGATAAGCATGCCGATCAAGAGTACCTGAAACTGAAAGCTGCTGTTGCCATAGCCCATAGCTTCCCACCATCGACCGTGCCAATAGATGCAGTTTTTGTTGTTTAGGCGCCAGAGATGAAAACAAAATTACACCGCCGGCTGAATTTCCATAAAGCGAAGAACTGGGACCTTTGATGATTTCGATTTCATTAACAAGCGCGGGCATCAGACTGTTAAGCTGTGTCTGGCCATCAGCAAAGGTCAAAGGAATATCATCCAGCATCACAACGAGTCCGCGAACACCAAATGCCGCTCTGCTGCCAATTCCTCGAATCATGAGCCGGTCCCCCTGTCCCGGATTGCTGCGGTTCTGCAACTGAACAGCCGTCATGCCGGTAAAGGCTGCTAAAAGAGTATTGCGGGCCGGATCCAGGCTTTTTCCTGGTTTTTGTGCTGTCACATCGATAGAAAGCGGAGACGTCCAGATATCCATGGGTACGCGCGGAGCCTCGACAACTATCTTTGGGAGCATGTACCTTGGAATCGTGGACTCGGTTTTAATACTATCCTGGGCAAAAAGCTGCATATGGAATAGTGCAGATAATATAATGACAGTACTTTTAAGCATGAATATTCTTGTATGGATTTTGTTTAAAGGACATTCTAACACCCAATGCTGTTGAAAGTTAAAATGTCCTCAGTTTCAGGGATTATTTTTCAGCAATTTCTATGGCAAGCGCGATTTTTTCCCATTTCATCACCAGATGAGCCGAGTTTTCGGTCAGATGGGTAAACTGATAGTGCAGTCTTTCCGTATGATCCGATTCCTGGGGTCGAACTTTGATGCGCAATGCATCTTTGGATTCATCATAATTATAGGCACCCCATTGATCGGCAACCGTGTTAAAAATAGCCGTCCATTCACCAGTCTTGCTTGGAATGAGAAAAAAGCTATAGGCCCCACCTGAAAGGGGTTTTCCCTGGACGGTAACATCGTTGCTGAATTCTATTTTGGTGGCATTGTTGGCACCTGCACGCCAAACTTTATCATAAGGAACCAATTCCCCCCAAATCGTACGTTCCTTTACAGCTGGTCGGTGATAGGTCACTGTGATGTCAGTCACGCCAATAGTCTGCATGACCTCGGCCTTTGGACTTGCCATCGGCTTGCGCTCCTTATCCTGTCCAAAAGAGACTGTTGTTAAAGATACAATAAAGAGTAAAACAAGTCTTGAGATATTTTTCATATTATCCTCCGTTTAAATTAGGCATGAACGCTAACACCAAATAGAACCGTTTTATTCAAATTATTGCGAGTGATTTGCCTTTTCGACGACCTGGACGAACGAGACTCGACCATATTGTCGAATTTTAGCTGATGTTTACGGCTGTTGTTTTTTAAATTCTTGTTTAAAATGAATTTATGGGGTTGAGTGGTTTTGGCACAGGGCTTGCTATAGGAATCAATGAAAAGTATATCAAGGAGGAGTTATGAACCGGAATTTTTATATAATCATTACACTTTTTGTTCTCTTTGGCCTGGTTACCACCCCCATGGCCCAGGATTCAGACTCGCAACATGGCCCTCGTTTCATCGACGAAGATGGGGATGGATATAATGATAATGCTCCTGACGCTGACGGGGATGGGATCCCTAATGGGCAGGATCCTGATTATGTTCGGCCGGATGGAGCACAAAAAGGAAGAGCGGGGCAGAGGACACCCGGGTTCATCGATGAAAATGGCGATGGTTACAACGACAATGCACCTGATGAGGATGGTGATGGTATTCCCAATGGACAGGATGAAGATTTTGTAAAGCCAGATGGTACACCCGCAGGCTGGGCCTTTGGGCGCCATGGGGGAATGCGTGGATTCATCGACGAAAATGGAGATGGCATCAATGATATGGCTCAGGACGATGATGGTGATGGTATTCCCAATGGCGGTGACCCAGATTATGTCAGGCCTGACGGGACACGACCGGGAATGCGTGCTGGACGCCATGGCGGGATGAAACCCGGCTTTATAGATCAGGATGGAGACGGATTCAATGATCATGCACCCGACTTTGATGGTGATGGTATCCCCAATGGTCAAGATCCGGATTGGTCCGGACCCCGTGATGGAACCAAACCCGGACCTGGATTCATGGGGCGGGGCATGAAAGGAAGCCGAGGTAAGGGAGGAAATATGGGTAATCGTCCCGGCGGTGGCAGAGGAACAGGTGGTAATTCACCCGGGCAAAATTCTCCCAATTAACCCACATACATTCTTTTACAGTGGTTCTTTCCGGGCTCACGGGTCAATAAAAAAATGGCCAGAGCCCGGAATTTTTTGGGATTTTCGGTTTGTCAAGTCAGGTTTTTTCTTAAAGCAATTTTTTTTTTATTTTCTGCTTGCATCCTCGTCTGTAAAAAGTTAACTTTTTATTAGAGCGAGTTCTTTGCCGATCTATCACGTCCAGTACGACGCCTTCCTGTTCGATCAAACAAGCGCTTTAATACTATCCTTGCTCGCCTGTTTTACAGGATACTCGATGAAAACATCATTTTTTTGCATTTAACAGCGGAGGGGTCTATGGCCTATCTCAAGGAGGATCATATCAAATGGCATCGTTTGGTCGCCAGCCAGGTTACACTTTATGAAATCCGCAAACGTGCTCCAAAACATAACCATGTAAAAGGGCCCTGGTCCAAAGCGATCATCAGTATCTCTCGTTCACATCTCGCAGGCGGTGATAAAGTTGCGGATATTTTGAGTCAACGACTGGAATGGCCGGTTTACGATAAGGAGCTGGTGGAAAGCATCGCAAAGGAGGCCAAGGTCAGAAAGAGAGTGGTCGAATGGTTCGATGAGAGGCGCCAAAGTGAGGTTCAGTCATTTGTTCGAACCCTTTTGGATACCCGTATGTTAAACATGGACCGATATTTCAAGCATTTACTCGGTGTCCTTTTAGCGATCATGAATCAGGGCGAAGCCATAATTGTCGGTAGAGGGTCACAATTTTTGCTGAATCCTCAGCAAGGCATAAGAGTATGGATTACTGCCCCTTTCAAGTGGCGTTGTGAGCGGCTTTTGGATGAACGGGCTTTGACACACAAGGAAGCGAGAAGAATTCTTGCCCATGTGGATGATCAACGCAAGGCATATGCGCTGAGATATTTTCACAGAGATTTATCAGACCCTTCGGCTTATGATCTCGTGCTCAACATGCAGCAATGGACACCTGATCAGGCAGCCGATTTGATTTTATTGGCTATGGAGAGTCGACTAGGTGCACGTGTGCAGCCTGCAGCCGTGACTCAGGAGCATAAAGTTTCTGTAAACTAGGGGTGCTTGCCAGTTCCCAGAGTATTTTGGGGAACTGGCCCATATTAAAGAGACACCTTATGCTCGCCAGGGTCGCTTGCGGGCGAGCGATGAGTTCAAGATTGTTTCGGCCAGTGACGCATCCTCCCGAATCTGAAAATCAAACATGCCGACACAGATAAAATCTGCTCCGTTTTCAAAAGCATAGTGAAATCCTTCCTGTGGATGAATCGCACCTGCTCCGAGTACCTTGTAAGCAATCCAGGGCTTGGTCACATTCGCCATAAATTCGATGGTCTTTTCTGGTGTCTCTGCCCAAACGCTGTCATGACGCGGGGTGGGGCCGGCAGACCAATAGTTCTTTGCATTCAATGTTTTCATATAAAAATCAACCTCAATGCCTTCCTTTTCCACAAACATAGGTACCTCAATCTGGTGACCCGCAATACCTGCGATCACTCCATGGTCTTTGATCAATTGTACTGCTTTGGCCAGCATATCTTGTTGCGGGGTTCCGAGCAAAGATTCTGCCACACCACCGTGTAGATAGCAGGCATATGCACCATTATTGATAGCCCGTAAAATGTCTGATTTCCAATCAGAACTCGGTAATTTGCATTGTGCGATCCACTGTATTTTCCCATTGTTTTGATGCCAATATTTATTCAGGATGCGGAGGGTGTCATTGTCCAGCCGTAAAATTGCCGTGTTGATGCCATAGTCTTCGCAAAGTGCAAGGGTTTCCATTACTTTTTCGTCGGTGAAATAGTGCTTGAGCAAAGGTGAGACATAAATCAGATCACGGCTGTGTGCAAATCCACTGATGAGATTGCCCCCGCAAATCAAACGGGAAATATTTAAATCTTTTAGCTTGCCGTTAGGCATTTTTATGTTTTTTTGATCTTGTTGAACAGTCGTAACAGATTTTGGTTGGGCCAACAGGGCTTTTTCTTCGAATTTAAAAGCCATTCCTGCTGCTACAGAAGCTGATACGGATTTCAGAAAGGTTCTGCGATTTTGTTTTAACATAAGGGCCTCCTCTCTTTCTGTTTACCATAATATGCCCATGTTTTAGTATTTAGGCAAGAAGAATTTGGTAATAAATGGAAATGGATTTTAGGTGAGGGGTGAATGGGCGGTAAAGAAGGAAAGTGAGATAAATAAAGCCCCCATAGATCATTGATATCATGGGGGCTTGGCAAGTTTACTAGAGTTTAAAATTGTACCCCACCAAAATCGCCCAGGCATTCATGCCAATGCTTTCACCTTCCATTTCTCTGCTAACGATGTGATAGTTGAATTCTGCTGACAAGGCACGTGTCAGATGGGCGCCTATACCGAAATTAAATCCCAATGCTGCATCGATGCTCACTGATTCATCGATGTTGAACAATTCATCGTCGGATTCTACTTTCGCATCTCCGAAATAGTATCCCAGTCCAGCTTTTACAAAGGGTTTAAAGTTTGCGGCGGGAATGAGGTATTTCCCATATATTCCGAATACATTCTGGTTAAAGCTGGTTTCCATGGTTACGTCAAAAAGGGTCATTTCATAGGTATAGCCTCCGAGAGCGGATTGGAATTCTGCTCCAACTTCAATTTGAGGGCTGGCCATATACCCGGCGCGTACACCGCCTGCGAGTGTGCCAGCAGCTTCTTCCTGATCTTCGAAGGCGCTCATGGTATAACCGGCTAAAACCGTAACTGTGGTTTTATTTTGGGCAAAGAGTGCACCGCAAAGGACCAAAAGCAGCGTGACTATCAGACTGTGTGTTTTCATCGTTTTCTCCTTAGACTATAGTTTGGGTGCGTTACAATTCAATTTACTTGCCCAGATAACACCGGTTTTCAATGGAATATTTCCGTCTTTAATTTATCAATAATCGGACTCTTTGCGCCATTCGTCTGTTTTGCGTTTTGGCTGTTCTCTGGAAATTTTGGTCATTAACTCTTTTAAGGAATCGGCCATTCCGCTTAAATCCAGACTGTTTTCCAGCCAAAATAAATAGTCATAATTTGCAGAGAGTTCAGCCAAGTGTACATGTTTAGGGGGAACAAAATAGGACATTGCTCTGCCCAGATCCCGACGGTCTTTTGGATATCGGGTCTGTTCCCACGCCATAATGAGTTGTTCTCTTGTTTGTTGTTGCTGATCGAGCAGAGCTTGCAAGCGATTTAGTGCGGTCTTGAGATGATCCAGGCTTTTATCATACTCAGCACTATCTGCACATGCACTTGCTCGGCTAAAATCGAGGGCAAGATTGTATCGGGTGCGCAATAATTCTGCATTGTATCTTAGTAATTGCACGATTGAATTCAAGACGTCAAGATTTACCTTCTGTTTGGGATTGTTTTTTAGATTCAGCTGTATAATTTCTTGTGCATTTTTGTAAAGCAAATCGAGTCTGTTCGCTTCTCTCATAACATTATAGGCGCCATTGCTGCCATCCAGGTAAGGAGACCAATCCGAGTTGTAATGAATTTGTTCATCAGGCAATTGCGGAAATTCGATGGGCCGATTGAGACGGCTGCGCTCCCAGACATGTGCACCTCGGCTATTTTGCCAGAATTCACCAGCCTGAGCAAGAATATTGTAAACCGTGGAGAGGTTTTGTGAACCGGGTCCGTAGAACAATTTTGTGAATTTCGCTCTGAATTCATCCATACCCGGTGTGTCTCCGCTCCACGAATATTCGGCAGATGCGATAAAGCCTTGCCAAAACGTTTCCATATGCAAACCCGCATCATCCCAGGCTGTGCACAGCGATCCCATCGCTCCCTGATCTCTGCCCGATGGGATAAAGTAGGCAATGTTATAGAGTCGCTTTTCATAGTCGGGAAACAGCGGAACCGTACATTGGGTCGCCGGAGCAACCATACAGCGGTATCCCATTTCAAAAAGAGTGGTATTTTCTACACGTGGAGAGAGATAGTTCCAGCGCATATACACAATGTTTTTAGGCAGTTGTGCCATATGCTCCGGGCGAAATTGCAGAACCATATCGTCCCAGATGATAGGTGTCAAGCCTTTATCGGAAATGTATTCAGCTGCTTTTTTAAGCCATATCAGATAAATGCCTTCCCGCCCGATTTTTTCTGCACGTTTCGCACAATCAGGACAAAGAGCGAGGTCATAGGATTCATCGCCTCCGATATGAAAATAGGTTTCTGTCCCTGTGGCCTTTATGGCTTCATCATAAAGATCGAATAATACCTTAAAACTCTCTTGCTCGAGTGGACAAAATTGCCACGTGCTTTCTGGGAGTTCCCGTAAATGCTTGTATTCCGGGTGTTTGAGGATATAACGGGCATGGCCCAGCCCCTGAACCAGCGGTATAAATTCTATATAGTGTTCTTGGGCCAGGTCAGCCAATTGTCGTAA
The DNA here is from genome assembly GCA_014728115.1 of Candidatus Zhuqueibacterota bacterium. Lineage (GTDB taxonomy): Bacteria > Zhuqueibacterota > Zhuqueibacteria > Residuimicrobiales > Oceaniaggregativiventaceae > Oceaniaggregativivens. The sequence goes on from WJME01000218.1 coordinate 74,412, forward strand.
CTGCTGTTTGGTAAATGCTCCGGGTGCACTTATTCTTGGATGTGATGCAAAAGCCAACTTGTCTTCGATTTCAAAGACAATGGCATTTATTTTATAATATGCAAGTCTTGGAATAATATCCTGATAATAATCGTAGCGATCCTGATGGTGCTTTGTATCAAAGTGTACAGCTCGCCATCCCAGATCTGGCCAGTCTGTTATAATGCCGGTATAAAGGGTCCCATCGGATTGAATCAATTGCAAAAATGTTTGAGCACCATAAAACAAACCTGCATCTGAAACCGCCTGAATGACTGCCTTTTTTTCCTGAATATTGATTCGATATCCCTCTTTTTGCTGTTGTTCATTAAAATTCAACTCGTTAGCATCGACCTTGACGAGTTCTATTTCCCTGAGCCCGTCTTTTTTTTCTGAGAGATGAATATTCAGTTCAAGGACTTTTTTAATGATGGGATCGATGTCGAGTGCGAATTCAATTTTTATAGATTGTGCGATATGGGTTTTTGTGTCAAAAGTGATCTCTTTGGGTTCCGGGATCAGCGGAACGCCGTGTTTGAAAAAACTCCCTGGTTGTTTTATTGTTTGTGAAATCAACGACGATGCCATTGCCAAAAGAATGATCTGAATGAGAAAGCGTTTCATATTGAACTCCTTTTATTTGAATGGTTAAAAATGCAAAAATTGTTGAGAAAATGCAACGTCTTTTCATGGCAATTGCACTTGGATTTAGTCCGGATTTATGCTATTATATACTAGTAAATGAATCTAAACTATTTGGGGTGATCATGGCAAACCTTTTTGGCAAAGAGATGGACCGGCAGCAGGTTTTAGATCATGTAGGCGATATGACACAACTTGCAGGGATCCGTCCGGTCGAGCTGACAAATGGACCTGAGAACAGAGTCCGTGCCTTGTGTGTTCATACCGGATCGGGGCTGGAATTTATGGTTTTGCCCGATCGCTGCCTGGATATTTTTGAGTGTAAATTCCAGGGCGCTTCTCTGACATGGCATTCGCCAGCTGGCGCTGTGTCTCCGGTGTATTATGATCCGCATGATATAGGATGGTTATGGTCTATGCCCGGCGGATTGATGGTCACTTGCGGATTAACGAACGTGGGCCCTCCTGACAATGATGACAATGAAGAGCTGGGGTTGCATGGACGGATCTCAAATGTGCCTGCAAGAGATGTAGCCTATGGGGGAGAATGGGAACATGATGAATATATCCTCTGGATAAGTGGTGAGATGCGTGAAGCAAAAATTTTTGGTCCCAATCTTGTTTTAAACCGAACCATTCGATGCCACATGGGCGAATCTACTTTGCGTATCAAGGATGTCGTTGAAAATCAGGGATATGAATCAACCCCTTTGATGATCCTCTATCACTGCAATATGGGATTTCCTTTGCTTGATGATGGAACACAACTCATCGGTGTGATAAATGAGGTTGAAGCCAGAGATCGCGAGGCTGAACAGGGATTGGATCTTTTTGATGAATTTGTGTCTCCAATCAGTCATTTTAACGAACAAGTGTTTTATATCGATCAGGATACAGATGACCAGGGATTGGTGCGAGTCGCTCTGGTCAACCGAAAATTCAATATGAATCAGGGTTTGGGTGTCTATCTCTCTTATCCAAAGGAAGAGATGCCAGAGTATACAGAGTGGAGAATGCTCTCAAAAGGAACGTTTGTCGTCGGAATGGAACCTGGTAATTGTCGTCCGGAAGGTAGAAGTGAGGCTCGTCGTCGCGGAGCCCTGCAGATGATAGAACCGGGTGAAAAAAGATCCTTTCATCTCGAGATCGGTGTGCTGGCTTCTAATCATGAAATTCGTGCCTTTGAATCAAAAATGCGAGGACTGGTCTAGTTTGCCGATTGCTGCATGGACTGTGTTTGCGTTTCGAGTTTAGTATAATCCAACTCTGAGCCCATCATACTATGGGGAATCATGAATATAACCAGTGTCGTGATTGCCGCGAAAAGAGCCCACCCTTTGGCTTTGGGGCGTTTTCTTAGCATAAAATAGGCAATGATCCATGCAATCAGGGCAATCAGTGTTTTATTGTCAGTCAAATCGGTGCCAAAAGGAAAACCTGTCCAATATGCATCAAATGCATATTTTTGTACCAGAGGACCCATAATCATCCCCCCAATAAATAGAAAGACAAGGGTCCAGGCAGTATATAATGTCAGGTTTTCGTGAGAAAAGAGAGCTTCCAGCCCTGTTCGTGTGGAAACCAGCATAGCAGTGAAGATAAAAAGAATGTGAGGGATGAGAACTGCAGCGGGAACATCACCTTTGAAGCGAGTGATGGCCGTTTCAGATTGGGGAATAGTGATTGATATATCGTCGTTCTTCAACTCTATATAGTATTCTACTTTTCCGGCAGGAGGCTGATGCGGAATAGATGAATGAACAAGACTGTCATCGCGCATCATCGGTCGGCTGGTCCAGTCATCCAGGGATTTGTACCTTCTAAAATATAGTTTGCTTGTGATGGTCGTATCGGAGATGACCAGTTCCACAGGCATATCGCCCTCTCCCCCGTGACTGCGCAATAATTTATAATCGATCTCAGTGCCTGCGAATTCAATATTGTTTTCTATTGGATAGGTTGGGCCTGTTTTCCGTTGGTATATAGCAGATCCAATCGTAATAAGGAGTGCCAGTATCCAAAGACCGAGTGATTTGAGCCAATTCATAGAGTTTTCCATTCCCTTGTATATAGACCGTAAATATAACGAGCGAACAAGAAAAAAGCAAACATTACCGGATGAGTGTCTTATTATATGTCAGATGTTGCTAAATTGCAATCGTTTTATGGAACCTGGGTCATTCAAAGGCAGTAAAATCTAAAGCCTTGAGCGAACAAGCGATGGTTCGAGTATGTGGAATAGGGTGATTTTTTGTACTGTTTTTACAGTCAATAATCGATCTATATTTTTCTTTTGGTTTATGGGAAAAATATTTAACTTGTAGTTCTTGTCTTTTGGAATAAACGAAATTGATAATTCGTCTAATTCATGACCAGAGTTGACCGTCATGAATTTTCATATTCAATGAATGGAGCGTGCTATGAAAGCAAAATATATTTTTGTCATGGCTGCAATAATACTGTTGACCCTCAGTGGCGTACACGCTCAGTACTATTTTGGCAAAAACAAGGTCCAGTATTCTGATTTTGACTGGCATTTTCTCCAGTCAGAGCATTTTGATATCTATTTTACCGATGGTGGTAAAGAGATTGCAACCTTTACAGCTCAGGTGGCTGAGGATAGTTATGTCGAATTGGTCAAAAATTTGCGTTATGAATTGGTTGATCGCATCAAGATTATCGTATATAACAGTCATAATGATTTTGGTCAGACCAACGTCGATCTCAGTCCTCCTGAAGAAGGTGTCGGTGGTTTTACTGAATTTTTCAAAAACCGTGTGGTTATTCCCTACGAGGGTGAATGGGAAAAGTTCCGTCATGTGATTCATCACGAATTGACACATGCTTATATGCTTCAAATGCTGTATGGTGCAGGTGTCCAATCCATCATCACAGGGATGACTCAATTACAGTTGCCGTTGTGGTTGATAGAAGGATTAGCTGAATTCCAGAGCCGCGGATGGGATATTGAAAGCGATATGTTTATGCGTGATGCCACCCTCAATGGCTATGTGCCCCCCATCCCATATTTAAATGCTTATATGGCTTACAAAGGCGGACAATCAGTGCTCCATTTTCTTGCCGATCGATATGGACAGGAGAAAATTGGTGAGATCATGGGAAAAATCAAGATCAACAAGAGTGTTGAAGCCGGTTTCAGGCAGGCTATTGGCATGAAGATTGAAGATTTGACTGAAAAGTGGCACCGTGAACTCAAAAGAACGTATTGGCCTGATGTTGAAAATCGTGAGGAACCGGAAGAATTTGCCAAACGACTGACTGACCATCGGGAGGATAGAAATTTTATTAATACAAGTCCGGCTGTCAGTAATCGCGGAGATAAAGTCGCTTTTATTTCAGACAAGGACGATTTCTTTGATATTTATCTCATGAGTGCTATTGACGGCCAAATGCTGGGTAAACTTGTCCGTGGGCAACGCGCCGGTAATCTGGAAGAGTTGAAATGGTTGCGTGGGCCTAATATTTCATGGAGCCCGGACGATAAGATGATCATTTTCACAGCCAAAGCCGGGGAGGAAGATGCCCTGCATTTTGTGGATGTAAAAGAAGCGGAAATTGTCAAAAGCGTTCAGCTAAATCTGGATGGCATTTATAACTCTGCCTGGAGCCCTGATGGAAATCAAATTGCATTTATGGGGATCAAAGATGGCCAAGGTGATCTCTATATTTATAATTTAAACACCGAAGAATTGGTCCAGCTCACAGATGATATCTTTAGCAATATCGAGCCGCGTTGGTCGCCTGACGGTAGCAAGTTGATCTTTGCCAGCGATAGAGGCCCATACCTTATGGATAATATCCCTGCAGGTATCATGCCATTTGATATTGCGGATATGAAAAATTATGATCTCTATGAGATCACAATCGATACTAAAGAAATGCGTCGCGTGGTTGAATCTGATTTTGCCGAAAACACACCGATTTACAGTCCGGACGGAAAAAAGATTGCCTTTGTCTCAGACCGATCCGGTGTCAGCAATATCTATATCAAGGATATGGAAACAGATCAAGAATGGCCGATCACCGATGTTTTAACGGGTGTTTATCAGCCCAGTTGGGGTGGTGAAGCCAATCGTATGGCTTTTGTGACGTTTTATTTTGGCGGTTATGATCTCTTTCAGCTTAAAAATCCTCTCGATATCAAGCCCGGTGATGTAACCGTAGAAGAAACCGCCTTTGTAAAATCACTCAAAGAGAATAAGCAACAGTTGGCCGAGGCCACCGGCGAGATAGACCAAGCGCTGGCAGAAGAAGAAAAGAAATATCGTAATTTTGTCTTTGATGATGCGTTTGCTCAAGGAAATATCGAGCCCGATCAGGAATCGAAAAGTGTATTTCTGGATTCGTCTTCTTATATCTTGCCCACAGGGGATTACAAGGTTCATAATTATGAGGTGAAATTTTCCCCGGACCTGGTCTATGGTTCAGTTGGATATAATCAGTTTTTCGGTACTCAAGGATATACCAATATCCTGCTCTCGGATGTGTTGGGCAATCATCGAATCAATATCGCGGCTAATCTGTTTGGCGATTTTAAAAATGCCGATTATGCTCTGAGTTATTTCTACCTGCCAAAGCGCTACGATATTGGCGGGGGGGTATATCATAATGCCTACTATTTTTGGTCACAATCTTTGGGATGGGTAAGGGATCGCAATTATGGTCTGAGTATGTCCGTCATTAATCCGTTCAATAAATATGAACGGATCAGTTACGGTCTCGCTTTGAGAGGCATCAGTCGTACGTATATGGATTTGCCTGATGATTTGGTAGATTTCTTTGTGGATGAAGGCTTTATTTCGCCACGAAATCGTTATTTCTTACTCAACAATCTTGTATATACCAAAGATACCACGATATGGGGGTATACAGGACCAGCTAACGGATCTCGCTATGGTATGAATATTTCATACAGTCCAAAGCTAGGCAAGGATGGATTAGGGTTCGTGACCCTGCGTGGAGATTATCGCAAATATTTCCGTATTACTTCTGGATATACCTTTGCCATGCGCGGGGCAGGTGGTGCCAGTTTTGGAGAGCATCCACAAAAATTTTTCCTGGGCGGTCTGTCGAATTGGCTCAATCGCGATTATTACGGGGGCTTGAGAATAGACAAGGTTGAAGAGATCTATTTTGCTTCATTTGAAATGCCATTGCGCGGAGCCGATTATTATACACAGGAAGGAAATCGTTTCCTGATGGCGAATTTAGAGTTCCGCTTTCCGTTAATTCGCCAATTATCCATGGGATTTCCCCTTCCCATTACTTTCTTTAATGTCGGTGGAGCCTTGTTTACGGATATGGGGGTTGCCTGGGATCAGGGTGACGATGTGCAATTTTTCAAGAAAAGCCCCAGTGGATTATTCCAAACCGATGATGTTTTTGCCAGCATTGGTTTTGGAATCCGGCTGAACGTTGGATTTTTCTTGTTGCGTTATGATCTGGCCTGGCCAACCAATTTTTATAGCACAAACTCTTCGCCCCGATCCTTGTGGTCTCTTGGCGCTGATTTTTAATTCGAGCCGGATTCGGTTATGCCGAATCCGGCTTTGTTAACAAAACGCATAGAGGTGCAGGTTGTGAAGGAGCCTTTTCTCGATCGACTGGAACATTCGATATTGGTATGTGATGGCGCCATGGGTACAATGCTCTATGCCAGTGGAGTTTATATCAATCGTTGCTTTGATGAGATGAATCTCTCAGAGCCAAACAAGGTGCTGGATGTACATAAAAAATATGTAGCCGCACGTGCAGATATTTTAGAAACCAATACCTTTGGGGCCAATGAGTTCAAACTCAAAGCACATGGATTGGAACAGTCCCTTTTTGACATCAACAAACGGGGGGCAGAGCTTGCTCGCGAAGCGTGTGAGGATCGACTTTATGTTGCTGGCTCAATAGGTCCGCTTGGGCTACAAATCGAACCTCTGGGCAAGCTCAGTTTGCATACGGCTCAGGATGCCTTTACCAACCAGGCAAAGGGTCTTTTGGCTGGCGGGGTGGATCTGTTTATTCTGGAAACGTTTTTAGATCGCAATGAAATCATTACAGCGATCAAAGCCATACGGTCACTCTCTCCCGAGATACCCATCATCGCTCAAATGACCTTCAGTGACCAGGGGCGTACGCCGCTGGGTGCAGATCCCGATATCGTGGCACGGGATTTAATCCATGCTGGAGCTCATGTTGTAGGGGCTAATTGTTCTGTAGGACCTCGCCCCATGCTCGATGTGATAGAAAAGTACCATCGTCATGGCGCCCGCTTTATTTCTGCCCAGCCCAATGCCGGAAATCCACGACTTGTGGAGGGACGATACATTTACATGTCCACTCCGGAATATCATGCCGAGTTTGCACGACGTTTTATCACTGCCGGAGCCAATATCGTCGGCGGATGTTGTGGAACGACAGATACGCATATTCGGGCCATCGTCAACGCCGTAAGGGCGATGCAACCTCGCAAACCCACTGTAACGGTTACTGAAAAACCCAAATCTGCGCCAGAGGTACAACCCGTGCCTCGCGATCTAAAATCGGCCCTGGCGGGCCGAATTGGACGCAGATTTGTGGTGTCTGTCGAGGTCGTGGCACCCAGGGGGATTAATCCCAACACGGTCGTCGAGGGCATAAAAAAACTTGTTGGGTTTGGAGTAGATGCGATTAATATCCCAGATGGACCCAGGGCATCATCACGAATGTCGCATTTGGCTCTGGCGCAAATCATCGAAAAAAGTTTGCCTGTTGAAACGATTATTCATTATTGCTGTCGGGACCGCAATGTGCTTGGCATGCAATCCGATTTGTTAGGAGCATGGGCTTTGGGTTTGCGCAATATTTTGGCCATTACAGGTGATCCTCCCAAACTGGGGGACTATCCGGACGCAACAGCGGTTTTTGATGTCGATGCCATTGGTCTGACCCGGATCATTCGTGGATTGAATGAAGGCTATGATATTGCAGGGAATCCGATTGGTATGCCTACAGCATGGCATATCGGTGTTGGAGCCAATCCCGGGGCTGTTGATTTGGAATTGGAAATCGATCGTTTATATCAAAAAGCAGAAGCTGGTGCCGAGTATATTCTCACTCAACCTGTTTTTGATGTAAAAGACCTGACCAGATTTTTGGATCGTACCAGAGACTTGGATTTGCCTATTCTGGCGGGAATCATGCCCTTGATGAGTTACCGCACGGTCGAGTTTTTGAATAATGAGGTTCCTGGCGTCACTGTACCTGTCTCTGTCGCCAGGCAAATGGAAAAAGCTTCAGACAAGACAGAGGCCCAAAAAATAGGTATTCGCGTGGCCCAACAGGCGATTATCGATTCCAAATCCCTATCGAGAATAAAAGGCATTTATCTTATGCCCCCTTTTAGCAAGGATAAATACGATCTGGCAATAGAAGTTCTGAATGTATTGCTTTAACCAGCTATGGATATTACTTATGAATATAAAAATCAAAAGCATGTGTTTTTTTGTTTTGTTGATGGTGGCTGTTTCTGGTACTCAACCCCTGACAAGAGGTGGACAGGGCGAACGTCGTGGAAAGAGTCCCTTTGGGCAAGAACTGTTTGCCTATAATGTTTACAAGATGGTGGATCCCTCCGATCAAACAAAAATCGCCGTTGACCTCTCTTTTTCGTTCGTCAATGATATTTTAACTTTTTTCAAGTCGAGCGATTCGCTTTATCGGGCTGCCTATGATTTGCAGGTGATCCTGTATCGGGATGATGATACCCCTCTTTTGGATCGGATGGTCTCAAAATCCGTACATGCCCATTCTTTTGCAGAAACCAACTCTCGTACAAAAGTGATTCGTGAAAGAATCACACTGAGTATTGATCCTGGTGATTATATGGTACGAATGTCTTTATTCGATGAAGAATCTGAAAGAAAATTACAAAGGGAACAGCCTTTAAGACTCGAAAAGCCAGGCCCTCTCATGATGAGTGATATCATCTTTGTCGATTCTATTGATTGCTCTGGCGCAATCGATGATCAATTTCTAGCAAACATCAGAGGTGTTTTTCAAACCAAAAGCTCTTTGCCAAAAGCGTTTGTAGATATCAGGCATGCTGAAAATTCTGATTCCGGGACGATAAGATATGTGGTGAGTGACGAAAATAAGAAACGCATTGAAACACAGATAATTGATCTGAAAAACCCTCCGGAACTTCAGCGTGTGTGTCTCGATTTGTCCGGTGTGGACCAGCCGGGCAGATATACCTTGAAGGTACAGCTCAAAGTCGATAAACGCTTTGTAACGAAGGAAAGCGAATTCCACATTAACTGGGGAGAGTTGGTGTTTCAGGAGGGCAATTTGGATTTAGCCATTGAGCAATTGTCTATGATTGCCGGCGGTGATGCCATTGATCCAATACATAATGCAGAAACCCTTGAGCAAAAAAGATTATTGTTTGAAGAGTTTTGGAAAGAACGAGATCCTACTCCTGGTACTGAGCCCAATGAATTGAAAAATGAGTTTTTCAGGCGTATCGATTTTAGCAATAGAAATTTTTCTGTTATGGCCCCCATGATTGCGGGATGGAAAACCGACCGGGGAAATGTTTATATTAAAAATGGTCCCCCAACCCAGGTTGAGCGCCAGCCCACGGAAATCAATATGCCAGCTGCAGAGATATGGTTTTATGCCAACCTGAACAAACGATACATTTTCTCAGACAGGAATGGGACCGGCAATTATCGACTTGTCAAGGTAGAGTAAGAGTGCCTTTAGGGTCAGCACGAGGTAATGAGCATAGATATTTTCCTATACATTTGGGTATATTATCTGTTCAACATGAATATGGGGGTATATCACATAGGATTTATATCATATCCGCGTTCACAGGAGGATCCTATGGCGAAAGCCGATTTGCATATTCACTCTATCTATTCGCCAGATGCCATTTCAAAACCCGAGTCTATTCTCGAAATGGCTGTTGAAAAGGGCATTGATGTGATTGCCATCACCGATCATGACACAGCCAATGGATGGGATCCTATTCTGGAGGCGAGCAAATATTATCCGGTAAACGTTGTTCTTGGACAGGAAATCAAAGTTTATAAAGACAATCTGATTGCAGGCGAGTTGATCTGCCTGTTTTTAGAAAAACCCTTGCCCGTTGCGATAAACACTATTCCTGACGTTATCGCTGCTGTGGCCGAACAGGGGGGGCTGGTCAGCATTGCGCATCCATTTTCGGAGCGGAGGTCGAGGTTCCGCGGATTCGATCAAATTTCCGATTGGCAACGTATTGCTATCGAGGTCATCAATGGTCGTTCATATAATCTGCGTGACAACGAAATGGCCGAAATCATTGCTGAAAAACTCGATACCCTGATCACAGCAGGAAGCGATGCACATACACCTTTTGAGATCGGAAATGTATATCTTGAATTTGAAGGTAAAAGTATTGATGATCTGAAAAAGTCAATCATCCATCATGATGTTTGCGCGCACGGGCGTTCATCGAGTCCGGTTTTTAGTGTGGTCTCTGAATTTGGCAGACTTGGATTAAGTGTCTAATTTTCAATTTTCTTCTTTTTACATCATCAATTCTTCTTCTTTTTACTTGAATACCACCTAACCATTTTCGTATATTTCATAAAGAGATTTGTTTTTTGAAGTCGTATTCATTTCTTCTCCGGCTTTACCAAACCCGAATATGAAAAAGGGGTGTATGAGACCCACATTACGATTTCAATCCCTTGGTGTTTTGGTGGCATTAACTTTTTTGGTCATTGTCTTGTCACTGGCGTCACCTCACTTTGCAACGACTGAGAATATTTTTAGTGTCATAAAAAGCTTTTCTTTTGTTGCGATCATGGCCATGGGCGAGACCCTGGCCATATTAACCGCGGGTATTGATCTTTCTGTCGGTTCAATTCTCGGATTTTGTGGCTGTCTAACGGCTCTGATGCTTAACGCGGGTTGGCCAGTGATTCTCGCAATCGCCATGGGATTATTTGCCGGAACTGCCATTGGTGCTGTTAATGGCTCATTGATTACGCGAATAAAGCTCCCTCCATTTATCGTTACTTTAGGTATGCTCAGTATCGTCAGGGGGGCTGCCTATGTGATTACCGGGGGATGGCCGGTGTCGGGGTTGCCAGAGTCATTTATGAGCCTAGGACAGGGGTATATCGGTTTGGTGCCTATTCCGGTTTTATTTATGGTAGGTGTCGCTGTTTTAGCCGCTATATTTTTAAATTACACTGTTACGGGCAGGAATTTATATGCAATTGGCGGAAATGAGACAGCCGCCCGGCTTTCCGGGGTTCCCGTGGACAGAGCCAAAGTGATCGCTTATACATTGTCCGGTTTTGCGGCCGCTCTGGCCGGAATACTTTTGGTCGCAAGGCTTGGTGTAGCCCAATCTGTCAGCGGGCAGGGGTATGAACTCGATGCCATCGCTGCCTCGGTCATCGGCGGAACATCTCTGATGGGAGGAGAAGGCCGAATCTCGGGTGTGATCATCGGAGCTGCGATCATGGGCGTCTTGCGCAATGGCCTTGTGTTACTGGGTGTTTCAGCCTTTTGGCAGCAGATCGCACTCGGGGCTATCATTATCCTCGCCGTTTCGATTGACAAGTTGCGAAAATAGGAGTTTACTATGCGCCGCAAATTTTTGCTGATCCTTTTACTCTTGTTATCTGCATTTACCGGATGTCAGAGAGAAGACAAAATCACATTTGTACTGGTCCCCAAATCAATTAGTAATCCCTACTGGTTTCATGTCGAGAATGGTATGAAAGCGGCTGCCAAAGAATTGAATGTCGAGTGTCAATTTCTGGGACCTGTACAAGCTGCCGATGTCTCTGCACAAGTCGATATTCTAGAGTCACTTATTGCCAGACGTGTGCACGGCATTGCCATCTCTCCCAATGATCCTGACGGGGTTACGCCTTCGATCAATCGTGCCATTAAAAGTGGTATTCCTGTCATTACCTTTGATAGTGATGCCCCGAAAAGTGATCGGCTTTGTTATATCGGTACGGATAATTATCTGGCCGGCCAATTGGCTGCCCAGGAGCTGATAAAACATGAGGGCAAACAAGGCGAGTATGCTATCATGACAGGAGGGTTGGGGGCATTGAATTTGAATGAGCGTATAAGAGGATTCAGGGACGAGCTTTTAAAACAGGACCTCAGTTTCAGAGAAATCAATATTCTGGCATGCGACGATGATACAGATAAAGCACTGATGCAAATGGAAGATTTTACCCGTTCAAATCCTGAACTCGATGCCTGGTTTATAACTGGGTGCTGGCCAACCGTTGCTCCTCAGGGTGCCTTTCTCAATGCCCTGAACCAACGAAATGATCTCACTGTAATCGGCTTTGATATTGTGCAGGAACAACTCTTGCTCATCAAAGATGGACTGGTGCAGACGCTGATCGGTCAACGCCCTTATGAGATGGGATACAAATCTGTATCTACCTTGTATGATATTGTCGTGAAAAATCAGCCTGTTGAAAAAATGATCATTGATACAGGGGTTGATATCGTCGATTCTTCCAATTTAGACCGGTTTCTAAAAAAATAGTCCCAAAGTATTGCAATTCTAGAAATGAGGAGAAAAATGAAAGTATGGCGTAAGACTCGATCAGCCAATTTCGGATCACTCTTGTTTGTATGGCATACCAAAGCCAGCAGCAAATTCTTTGTTAAAATTTTTACTTGGTTGTTAAGCGCGTTTGTCTTTGGTATTCTGACCTCCATTGTGCTGGCCTGGCTCGGATTTGAACAGTATTCGCTTTCGGGTGCCCGTATTGTATTTTTTGTTACTTTTTTTGCAGGGATTTTTAGCGCATATGTGCAGCATGTTGTCGAGGGCTTGGAGTACAGAATCTATTCATCTGCCCTGGTTCATGTCAAACCGTTTGCCGGTAGCAAAGCTGTTGCAGAGCGATTGGGTAAGAATGCAGATTGGGGTGCAAAGTATGAGTTTATTCCCTGGTCGATCATTCAATCCTTTGAGATCAAGGAGGAAAACCTGATCATTGAAATAAAAGAGGATCAGGGATCCATCTCTATGGAAATCATGCCTCTCAATGATTTTGGTAAAGTCTCTGAGGAACGTGTTGATTTTTCAAAATCAGATGCAAATCACTGGAAACTCTATGATTCGGATCAGTCGTTTTCTGAAAAAGGAGCCAGGGTTATTCTTTCTGCCTTGAGAGAAGCGAAACGGAACAATAAAAATTGAACCATTCTATTCTGTTAAATTTAATTTAGGGGCCTGCTATGCCAACGAGAATCACGCCATTAGATGTCAAGGCTTTTTGTAGTCATGAACTCTTTCGCAAAGGTGAACAGATTTTCGAGAATCAATTGGTCAAACATCGTTTTCAGACCCATTATGGATTGCAGGCAACCGTGCGTAGCAACGGGACTTATCGCGTAGAGATGATTGTAGACGGCGAACAGCTGTTTGGCCGCTGTACCTGTCATGCCGGAAGCACACCTTGTGAACATCAGGTTGCCACGCTTTTGGCGTGGCTGAATGAATCCACCTCATTTATCAGCTATCAGGACTTGCGTAAAGCTATCCGAAGCAAAGACAAAAACAGCCTTGTCGATATATTTCTCAATTTGGTAGAAATTTTTCCAGAGTTGAGCCAATTTTTTATTTCAACTCCCGGTTTGGATCCTACCAAAGTGATAAGAGAAGAAGTCGCTGATGTATTTGATTTACCCCTTTCGCAAAAAATCGATCCACAAGAAATTTTAAAGCCCTGCCAAATTCTCCTGGTAAGATCCAAGCAGTTGCGAAATGAAGGACAGTGGAATCTTGCACGCACGCTTTTATTTGAAATTTTAAACAGGACCCTTGCCCTTATCGATCATCAACAGACCACAAGACCATTTCGTGAAAATTTTGTCCTGGAATTGGCAGATGAATTCGAAGATCTCGCGCTGAATGATCCTGACTTTGAAACGCATCGAGATGACATGATAAAAGAAACCATAGAAATTCTGGATCACGATTCTAGCGAGATGGAAGGAATTTTTCTCGACCCGTTAAAAGAAAAATTGGGCATAGAAAAACGAAAATAATCAATGCCCTGTCACCCAAGACCTGGAGAATCCCATGCAAAGTCCTGATGTCATTTCAGTCGAAAAGCTAAAAGAATTTATGAATGAGGCTTTTGACAAAGTTGGCGTGCCAGTCGACGATCGAAAGATTATCGTTGATGTTCTCATTGCCTCTGATTTACGCGGCATAGAATCCCATGGAATAGGGCGTCTCAAGATGTATATCGATCGTATTCGCGATGGTATCTTGAATCCGGTGTCCCAATTTGAGGTGTTGAGAGATTATCCCGGCACAGCACTGATTGACGGTCATGATGGGATGGGACATGTGATCTCTTATAAAGCCATGCAATTGGCCATCGATAAAGCCAGGAAAACCGGTGTATCCGCTGTTGCTGTGCGTAACAGCTCGCATTTTGGTATCGCGGGTTATTATCCACTTATGGCCGTGAAAGAGGATATGGCAGGATATGCCTTTACGAATGCCAGACCGTCGATCTCTCCTACCTTTGGAAGGGATCCTATGATGGGGACCAATCCGATTGCCTTTGCCGTTCCAACAGATGAAGAAACTCCTTTTTGTCTGGATATGGCCACCTCTATCAGCCAAAGAGGCAAAATTGAGGTCGCTGAACGCGAAGGAAAAAATCTACCCCAGGGGTGGGCGATAGATAAACAAGGTCAATTTGTTACTGACCCCTCACTTCTTTTACAACTGTTTGCCAAAAAGGGTGCTTCACTTTTACCTCTCGGTGGTGCAGGAGAAGACCTGGCCGGATATAAAGGCTATGGTCTGGCCATGATGGTGGAAATTTTATCCTCGATTTTTAGCGGGGGACCCTTTGGTTGGGGCCTGACAGGATTTGATGAAAAGGGTAAAAAAATTCCTCATTCTCTGGGTCATTTTTTTATTGCCATAAATGTCTCTTTTTTTATGGATCTTGAAGAGTTTAAAAAATCCTGTGGCGATTTGATGAGATCCATGAGAAACTCTGGCAGGCTGGATCCGGAACAGAGAATCTATACAGCCGGTGAAAAAGAGGTTGAGAATGTCCCTCGTATAAGGAAAGAGGGTGTGCCCTTGAATGAGACCCTGGTTGAAAATATGCAGCAGCTCAAGCAAGAATTAGCGATGGAGATATCTCTGCCTTTTTAAATCTCTATGGGTGAAGCAAGCGTGTCAATGATACATTTTCTGGGTTGCACTTTAGTATTGCTGATCGAGATTCCCTGGTTTGCATGGTTTAAAGTATTCCGGGTGATGGTACGGTTACTGAACAGGGTGGCGATCTTGTCACCCATTTTTACCTTGTCACCCACTTTTTTCTCAAATACAATTCCTGCTTTGAGATCTATGGGTGAATCGCGATTTTCTCTGCCCCCACCTAGTTTGACCACGGTTTGACCCATGGTCAATGCGTCGAGGCGTTTGATAAAACCGTCTTGCTCTGCCAGGATGACTTGACTTTGTGTAGCCATGGGGAAAGAGAGCGGGTCCCGTACAATACTCAAATCGCCCCCTTGTTTTTCGACCATCGCTTCAAATGCTTTGTAAGGTTTGCCTGACTCGATTTGTCTTTGGCACAATTCTATCCCGTGTTCAACCGATGATGCCTTTTGAGCCATCACCAGGATCTGGGCACATAGATAAAAAGAAACGGTCATGAGATCGGCACAGCCTTTTCCTTGCAGAGCCCAGATGGCTTCTCTGGTCTCCAGCCAATTACCGACAGCCAGGCCCAGGGGTTGTTCCATATCGGTCATCAGGATCGCCGTGGGCAACCGGTGCAAGGTGGCTGTTTTTTGGATGCTGGTTACAAGCTGGTCTGCTTCTTTTCTGGTACGCATGAATGCGCCGGAACCGATTTTTACATCCATGACCAAACCATGTAATCCCTCTGCCAGCTTTTTACTCAAAATGCTGGCCGTGATAAGAGGAATCGAACTGATCGTTGCGGTTGCATCCCGCAGAGCATAGAGAATCCTGTCAGCCGGTGCAATATCCCTGGTCTGACCCATCATGACGAACCCGATTTCCTTGATTTGTTGAAGGGCCTCCTGATCCGATAATCGTGTGCAAAGGCCGGGAATCGATTCCAGTTTGTCCAGAGTACCGCCGCTATGACCCAGGCCTCGTCCGGAGATCATGGGAATTTTTAGTCCCATGCTGGCTAAAAGAGGTGCCAGGATCAGGGAAACCTTGTCACCTACTCCACCGGTGCTGTGTTTATCGTAAACATGCAGAAATTTTTCAGAAAAGGATAACGACTGGCCATTGTCGACCATGGCTTGAGTCAAATGAGCAGTTTCTTGTAAAGTCATTCCATTTAAATATATGGCCATTAATAAAGCTGTTGCCTGATAATCCGTGAATTTTTCCTGTACCAAATGCTGGATGAAAAACGTGATTTCCTCACGGGAGAGGGCGTGATGGTCTCGCTTTTTGGCAATAATTTCTTGAGGTGTCATGTGATATCCGTTTGAATAAAAGAGAGATTGTAATTTCGATTTCTATTCTATATTTTACATATTAAAACGAGATTAATCAAGAATTGAATTTGGGATTATTTCAGGTTACTAAAATGAATGGCGTTATTGTAAGACATTTAAAGCAAGTCCCTGCTGTTCCCTGTCCCTGCGGGATGAGCACAAGACTGATCACGAGAAAAGACACCCCTATGGTGAATTTTCATCGAACAATCATCGAGAATTCAGAACCTCATTATCACAAGCAAACCACTGAGATATACTATATATTGAGTGGTCACGGACAAATGATTTGTGATAATCAACACATTGATCTCGAACCCGGTTTATGTATTTATCTTCCGCCTGGTGTGCGCCATCAGGTAAAAGGAACCATCGAGACGATCATTGTCGGAGTTCCGGCTCTGGATCCGGAGGATGAATATTTTGATCAAAAAACCGGGGATGATTAGATGCAAAACGTCATTTTTACACTGCAAGTGGTAACCCCCGTATTTCTGATTGTATTTCTGGGGGTCTTTTTGAAAAAAAAGAAATGGATCGATGAGCATTTTGTGAGTGTCTCTTCCAAGCTGGTCTTTCGTGTTACGCTTCCCGCCCTGGTTTTTGTCAAAATCGGCACCACCGATTATGGACAGGTGGTAGATTTTCGTCAAATAGGGTATGCATGTATTGGCGTTCTCGTCATTTTATCTATCGCATGGATCGTTGCCTTTTGGCTGCTAGAAAAGGGAGGAGATCGAGGGGCCTTTATACAGGCAAGCTTTCGAACCAATTTTTCCATTATCGGATTTGCTCTGATTCTCAATGCTTTTGGACGACACGCTCTGGCCAATGCAGCCCTTTTGTTGGCATTTATCATGCCACTGTATAACTTTTTGGCTGTACTGGCTCTCACTCTTTCTCTGCATCGTTTAAAAGATGTTCCATTTAGCCATATCGGTCAGAAAATCCTGACAAATCCTCTTATTCTGGCTGTTATTGGAGCCATGCCATTTTCCTATTTTAATATCCCCATTCCTGCAATCGCCAATACATTTCTCGATTATCTTGCCAATATGACATTACCTTTGGCTTTGATCGGGATCGGAGGAACCCTTGAATTTAATCGCGTTCTGGAAAGTGCCAGAGCGTCACTTGCTGCCTCTGTCATAAAGTTATTGGTTATGCCCATTTTACTCGTAACCGGAGCCATATTATTGGGATTTCGGGGAGAATCCCTGGGTGTCTTGTTTTTTCTGTTCGCCGGACCCTCTGCCATCGCAAACTATGTTATGGCAGAAGGCATGGGCTGTAATGCTGAATTGACTGCTCATATTATCGTGATTACCACCACTGCGTCTGTTGTGACGTTGTCTGTCGGCCTATATATTCTAAAAAGTACACAGTTGCTCGGCTGATACTTGTCTGCAATTGCCCGTTTTTGCGGCTAATATATAATACACCGGATCGGACTCGACTTTACGGTATGCCTCCGATGCTACCTGGCTTTGGCTTTGAATAAAACAAGGAGATCCATCGTGAGATTCGAGCGTTTACTAGTATGTCTCGTCGCCATTTTCTCATTCCAGGCCTATGCTCAGCAAGGCTGGATTTGGCAAAATCCCCTTCCCCAGGGCAATACCCTCTATGATGTTCAGTTTGCTTCCTTAACAAATGTATATGCTGTGGGTGAACAAGGCATTGTCCTGAAAAGTACGGATGGCGGTACCCAATGGTCGATTCTTCCTGTAGATACCAGCTTTAAATTTATGGGAGTGTACTTTAGTACGGAAAATGCTGGTACGATTGTCGGGGAAAACGGAGGCGTTCTCAAAACATCCGATGGAGGGCAATCGTGGCTTTTTCAAAGTACAGGGGTCGCTCTTGATTTACATGATGCCGGTTTTCTCGATGCCAGCACGGGTATCATCGTCGGAGAGCAAGGTACGATTCTATACACTGTAAATGGAGGCTCTCAATGGAATACTGCCAGCAGTGGTACTCTTGAGCCCTTGCATGATGTCGCCTTTTCTGCCTCTGGTCTCGCCTTTTCTGTTGGAGGCAAAGGAACGATATTAAAATCCTTTGATGGAGGAAGTTCTTGGACACCGGTCGGCCCTGTCACCTCTAGAGACCTCTATTCCATTACTCAGCTCGAAAATCAGACCTGGATTGCTGTGGGGGATTCTGGTGCCATCCTTAAAACCACTGATGATTGGGATTCCTGGTCTGTTTTGACGCCTCCTGCGCAGGTGGCTGATTCTGCGCTCTATTCTGTTTCTTTTGCCGGCCCAAATTATGGTAGCGCAGTGGGCGCAACAGGCACAATTATAAAAAGTATCAATGGCGGAACCTCCTGGAGTGAAGGCTCTTATCCGGATAATGTGACACTCTATGGCATAGACTTTATTGATGCCAATAATGCGCTTGCTGTCGGTGAAACCGGAAAAATCCTGTGGTCAAATGACAGCGGGAATATGTGGTCCCAGCGAAATACCTTTGTGGCGACTCAGAATTTAAATGGCGCAGATATCTTTGATCCTGAAACCGCCGGCGTTGTAGGGAATGGCGGGAAAATTCTTCTTACCAATAACAGCGGTCAGGATTGGCAGGAACAGTTTAATCTCGATTTTAATCACTTGAATGCTATTTCTTTTGCCAATAGTGATATTCAGGTTGCTGTCGGTAATTCCGGTACAATTGTGCGAACCACTGATAATGGGGCATCTCCCTGGCAAAAAGTGACCAGCAATACCTCCAATGATCTTTACGATATTGAGTTTATCGATGCTTCTAACGGCATCATTGTTGGCGGCAGCGGCACGCTTTTGCGAACTGTCGATGGAGGATCTACCTGGAATCCGGCAACATCTGATAATCTGCTTACCTTACTCTCTGTCGATTTTTTGGATTCACAAACAGGTCTTGCCGTGGGGCGATTCGGTGCTATGGTACGAACGGTCGATGGCGGTGAAAATTGGTCCAAAATTCAGACCGAAGGCGGAGTCAATATTACCGGTTATAGTTTGTCTGGTGTCGCTTTTGCAAATGCTGATGTGGCTATAGCCGTGGGTGAATTTGGTTCCTTGTTCAGATCCACTGATGGGGGATTAACCTGGACCTTTTTAGATATCGGAGCGGAAGGTATTTTATATGACATTCTGTTTACGGATTCTCAAACCGGACTTTTGATCGGTGAAAATGGATTGATATGGCGCACCACCGATGCCGGACAAAACTGGCATCCACAAAACAGCCGCACGACCAATTCGCTGTTTGATGCCGCTTTTGCCACCACTCTAACCGGTTTGGCGGTAGGTACCGACGGCACGATCCTATGGACTTCTGATGGGGGCCTGCCGGTCGAATTATCGGCCTTTAACGCATCCTATGATCATTCAAATCAATCGGTGGTCTTGAATTGGATGACTGCAAGTGAAACAAATAATTATGGGTTCAAAATACAAAGACGATCAATGCATGGCGAGTGGAGAAACTTGGCATTTGTCCCCGGTCATGGAACGACAGCCCAGGCTCATCGATATGAATACCGGGATCGGTTTCTTCCTGAAAATCAATCTCTCGACCAAATCGAGTACCGTCTGGAACAGATCGATTATGATGGTGCTGTTCATTATTCTTTTGCGATTCAGATTGCCAATCACTCGATGCCCGGAGACTTTGTGTTAAAACCCAATTATCCGAATCCTTTTAATCCGGTGACCTATTTTACCTTTTATCTGCCGAAAGATAGCGAAATATCGCTTTCGGTTTTCAATATTCAGGGGCAAAAGGTTGCGAGCATATTGGATGCCAAAAAGAATGCCGGCTGGCACCGTATTGCATGGCATCCTTTTAATTTCGCCAGCGGCGTCTATTATTATCGCATCTCATCCAGATATGGCACCTTTTCTCGGCGAATGATCCTCTTGCGCTGAACCTAACGATAAAGCAGGAAGGATTTTCAGTCTTTTGGTTTTTGATGACATGTGTGTTGCAGGAATCGACCTTGGATCCTACTCTTCGCCGAGTTATGTCGCATGGCTCGGCGATAACCGTCTGGTCGTCGACATGTATCGTCCTCGCCCGGATCACTGGCTTCCTGTCCCTCCGAAGGATTGGCCTTTGCCGACCGTCATGGCCATTGACGGCCCTCAGGGACTGGCAGCGCCGGGTGCGGATCCCGCAATCAGAAAAGCTGACGCAGAAACCCATACACCGACCAGACGTTTACCCCGTTCCAGAAAAGAACTCACCTCCTGGAAATTGTACAAGCCGCTGATCATCCTTGCTATCGATCTCTTTTGGCATTGTTACCAAAATCCTTCCTATTCAATCTATGGACTGGGTAATAACGGCTGTTTGGTCTGTGAAACCTGGCCTCGTTTGATTTTGAAACGACTCGGCGGACAGCAAACCATCCCCTCGAAACGCCAGGATCCCTTTGCATATTCGGATACCGTCGTTCGTTTGCTGGATCGAGTAGGTGTTGCTGTTCCCGGATTATTGCATCCCACACCTGATCAGTGCGATGCGATTCTGTGCGCGTTACTGGCAGAACGGTTAGGGATGAAAGCGAACGTTGATCTTGTTGAAACATTTGGATCCCCTCCATTGATCGATGAGACGGATGGGGTTTTACATGAAGGATGGATCGTGGCACCTAAACAACAAAAGGAGATATTATGAGAGTTGCTCTCATGACCGATAGTCATGATAACCTTGGAAAGCTGCACGAGGCCGTACAATGGTGCAATGGAAATCACATAGATTATGTATTGCATGCGGGTGATCTTGTGGCACCTTTTGTGAATAAAGCTCTGAAAAATCTCAATGCCCCCTATACCCTTGTATTTGGAAATAATGACGGCGAGAGACTCGGTCTCAAAAAGATGTTTAAAGACAAAATTTTCGATCCCCCCCATGAACTCACTCTTGACGGTAAAAAGATTGTGATGCTACATGATCCCATTGTACTCGATGCCTTGATACAATCGGGACGTTATGATTTGATTCTTTATGGACACACGCATGACATTGATATTCGCAAGCAAAAGCCACTGGTTGTAAATCCGGGTGAATTGGGGGGCTGGCTGACCCATAAAAGTACCATGGCTGTCTGGGATACCCAGACAGATGAGATTGATCTTATCGAGATTTAAAAAAAAAGGGCTCTGATTTTCAGAGCCCTTTTTTTTTAGGTTTGGATCAAGATTATTTCAACATGAGCATACGTTTTGTGGCTGTAAAGTCGCCGGCTTTGAGATGGTAGAAATAGACACCCGATGAAGCCATGTCACCGTCGCTATTGGTTCCATCCCAATTGAATTGATGTTGACCCGCTGAAAAGGCCCCATTTGCCAGTGACTTGATCAGGCGACCCTGTAGGTCATAAACAGCAAGTGTGCCTTGCACAAATCCGCTCTCGGTTTGCGGAATATTAAATGTAATCGTTGTTCCGGCATTGAATGGGTTCGGATAATTTTGCTCCAAACTGAATTCTTCCGGAACAGCAGCCAATGCAAACTCTTCTGTTGGCTGGCTTGCCGGCGTAGACTGTGCCAGTGCGGCAGCTGTAGTGGGTCTGTCACTGACGATCCACATCGGATCTGCGGAATCATCAACGATGTCCATACCCAAACGTCCATGATTGCCATTGGCACTCATGTCATTGGCTGCCTGACCGGTTCCTTCGTCAAAAGGATAATAAGCAGCCAGGCCATCTTCGGCGCCGGTTAGCTGTGCAAACATATTGTTATTCAATTCATCGGTGGACCGTGCATAATTCCAGATACGTACCTCATCCAATGTAGCATCCAGGAATTTTTCATATTTGAAATCATAACCAACAGGTCGCTTGACGGCTCCGATAATCAGATCACCGAGCAGGCTGCGAGGAGAGGCATCAGCAGTTTTTGTTCCTTCTGCCACACCATTGATGAAAAGTGTTGCTGTGGTTCCATCATAGGTCGCAGCGACATGATACCACTCGTTTTCTTGCACTGATGTCTGGCTCGGGCCTAGCGGAATGGTCATCTTTGAGTAACCGTTACCGATGTCGGTTCGTAATGCCCCATGCATACGGCCCTGATTTCCATAGAATCCTACATAATATTCATCCCAGGAGCCCTTTTCAAGGATGCGTGTCCAGGATTGGGTGGGATTATCGGTTTTGATCCAGAATTCAATGGTAAAGTTTTCAGCAACATTCAGACTTGGATGATTGGCAATCTCTACAAAGTCATCCATGCCGTCGAATTTTAGTGCAAAGTTGGTTTCCTGTGGCGGAGCTTCGGTTACCACAGCAAAAGGATTATCGCTGGTATCCGCTGGCGCACCGTCTGCTGCATCAAATACTCGTACCCAGCCTTCTTCTGTGGGCATGTTGGGCACAGTCCATTGGGTTGCACCAGAATCGGGTTGGTCTTCAGCGATCACCGTCCATGTCGCACCATTATCGAGGCTGACTGCAACATCGACCAATCCGGCAAATTCATCAGAATCCCAATGAATATTATATTCGTTGCCCACGACCAGGAATTCGCCGCCATTCGGAAAGACGACTTGCAGATCTCCTGGTTCAGGA
This sequence comes from Candidatus Zhuqueibacterota bacterium, assembly GCA_014728115.1. Classification (GTDB taxonomy): domain Bacteria; phylum Zhuqueibacterota; class Zhuqueibacteria; order Residuimicrobiales; family Oceaniaggregativiventaceae; genus Oceaniaggregativivens. The sequence continues at coordinate 97,189 of WJME01000218.1, forward strand.
GGCTGGACGTCCGGCGGCAGAATGGTAAAGGGTGCATCAGAAGTATCTGATGGTGTACCGTCTGCAGCATCATAAACGCGAACAAGCGCCTCATCTGTAGGTTGATTGAGCACAGGCCAGTTAAAGGTTCCTGCAGCGGGTTGGTCGACGGCGATAGTGACCCAATTAGCGCCGTTATCGGTTGACAGATCAATGTTCACCAAACCATTGAAGAATTCAGCAGCCCAGGCGATATCCTGTTGGGTGCCGGCCTTCCACTCTTCACCTCCATTGGGAGCCGTGACCAACAGAACCGGTTGGGGATCGATGAATACAAATCGACGCCAATTCATGTCCCATGGACAAGAGCCTCCGTGGCCTGCGGAAATACGGATCATACCGACATCCGAGCTATAGTCACCGACATTCCACAGATACGAACCATCATTTGCAGTGGTTTGCGCAATGGTTACCGGCCATGTCTTGCCATAGTCAAACGAAAGCTCGATGGTGACATAGCTTCCGAGATTCTTGGAATCCCAGGTAATTTCCCATTGTCCACCGCGGGTGACCTCGTCTTTTTGCAAAGGCGAAGTCAGATTGATCCATCGATCGGGTTCCTTACCCCAATAGGTTTTATTCAGATCATTCGTTAGAACGAGACGATCCAGCTCGGTATAGTTTTCTCTGCCGCGTACAACGATAGTGTGTGCACCGGCAGGAAGCGTGAGGATAAGGGGATCGACTTCGGCATATACATTGGGAACTCCACTGGGTCCGCGATGCGAGACAAAATCATATCGCCATTCGGCTCCTTTTGTGGTATCCCAGAGGTACTCGTCGCTACCGTCAATAGAAATATAGAATGAATTGCGAGTGCTTCCTGCTCCCCAGGCACGGCCCCAGAGGATATAGGTTCCGCCGACCGGAACGTTAAAGTTGAATTCAGCCGTTCCTGAGCCATTGTTATATGAATAGATAAACTCACAATCATATGCCAGGCCGTCGATCGCAGAGATCATTGGCTTGGTGAGATTGGCGTCTTCGGCCTCGAGAACAATTTCCCGCTGCCAGGCCCCAGCATCTACGAATGTGATGGGATTGTCGCTGTCATCATAGGCGTTATCATCATTTGGGTCAGCAACTCTGAAAATCGCATTCGTTGTGGGCTTGCCAGGTACAAATGTACTAAACAGGCCATCATTATCTGTGTTGAACGCAAGAATGTTCCACGTTCCACCACCATCAAATGAGATATACAGGTGGACGTTCGTCAGGCTGGCATCGACTGACCACTCGACATTCAGGGGATCACCGATGTTATAGGCTCCCCCATTGGGTGAGACGAGTCGAAATCCAATCGGAGCGGTTGAATCGACGCGAGCGGGATCCTGAGTTGTATCGGTATCGGCTGTTCCAAGATATCCATCAAGACCATTAGAACCCGAATCGGTCAAAGTTTGTCCCGTACCATCCATTTTATAATAAGCTAGCAGGTTAGCTGCAGGCAAAGCGAGTGAGCTGCCCATGTTATTGGCAATTTGTGTTGCGGTACGCGTGCTGGTCCACAAACGTAACTCATCGAGTTGACCTTCAAATCCATGGCCACCCGCCAGATTGTTACCAATAATAATCGGGTCGGTGCCGGCTACCAGACTGAACAACGCATCGGTTTGAGAGTTGTCCAGGGCTCCATCGATATACAGTCTGACTGTATTGGTCGCGCCATCAAATGTAACCGCCACATGGCTCCAGCTGTTTGCGGGCAATGAACCCACGGAAGTGATGGTAACACCAGCTCCGTTTTTTGATTCAAACAAGACCTTGCCGGTATTGTCGAGATAGAGTACAAAAACACCTGAACGGTGCAGGATACGATTTTCAGCGGTCAGGTCAGTGGGATTAACCCAGATCTCCATTGTATAATTACTTGCCATATTGTCCAACAATGCATTGTCCGGAATTGTTGCCAATTCGTTATTCGTCGGATCGAATTCGAGTGCGCTACCAGCATCGCCTGCTGCGAACGCAATCATGGGAAGCAAAACAAGGAGAGCCAGCAACCACCGCATCTCCGTAACGATCTTCTTCATGTGGAGTCTCCTTTTCTGAATTGTTTAGTTAGGTAAATAGTGATCGTGTAAAGCGCGTTCTGAATGACATCACCTCCTTTATTAAGAATGGTTCTTTTATGCAAAAGTTTATAGCAGACAAAGACCAAGAGGCTAAATAGAATAGGCAGATGATGCAAGCAAAGATGCGAGGCTGTACGTGGGTGTTCCCTGGTGCACTCGATTAAAAAGGAAACAAAGGACTCGTCGACGAGTCCTTTGTTTTGAAAAAGCAATTCTCTACTATAATATAGCTATTTTTCAAATTATTGCAAATGAATTATGGGAAAAATTGACAATAGTCACATTTTTTTGAAAACAAAGTGTATAATAATTAAACAATTATAGCAAAAACAGCAGATCCTGTCAAATTTATCAGAAGACCCTGCGTACAGCCTGTAAATGACGGGCTCTGTATTCGCTATAGTTTTTATCATCGGGATTGAAACTGTTTATCCTGACAATCCCATCCGAATGAATAAATTGTTTATCTCCAATGTAAATGGCGACATGGGTAATTCGCTGCGAATGGGGTCCGAAAAATAACAAATCTCCTGTCTTTAGATTGCCATAGTCAGAGTCAATAGCGACTTTTGTGCCGGTTTGCACTTGCATATTGGCATCTCTTGGCAACTCGATACCATTAAACCGAAAGACGAGATTCGTAAAGCCAGAGCAATCCACTCCCTTGGTCGACCGCCCACCCCATAAATACGGAGTTCCCATAAACTCTTTGGCCGTTTTGATGATTTCCTCAGCTGTTGGAGGGGGTTGAGTCTCGAATGCATCCTGGTCAATGACATCACTGGCAAGTATATAGCCCCGGTCTCCGTTTGGCAGCAAAACCAGAATCCATTCATCTTCCTGGGCCAATTTTGCCAGTATTGCCCCCTGGGTCAGATCGCGTACCGGTAAAGATCCAGCGTCTTTTTCAGAATGAATCACTCCATATTTACGATTAAAAATAACCTTTTCATTTTGGCGCCATTGGTTGAATTCGAGCAAACTCTTTGTCGTGACTGATTCGTGCATGATCCAACCGATATATCCGTCAGGTAACTGGGTCAAATAGTAATTGCCTTTATTTTTAAATATTTTGACTGTTTCTCCCATAAGGGCCTGATTTACCATTTCAGCCCGGACGTCGGGTATTCTTCTCTGGTGTGCGGTACTCACATTAATGATTCCGTAGATTCGGTCGCCCAGTTCGGGATCCGGTAAGACCTGAACAGAATCGATAACCGGATACTCGACCAGACGGTTTAATCTGGCGATCAGTGTGTCATGCGCCGCGGGTACTGAGGTTTCACCTTTTACCACCAGCATGCTATCCTGCTCAGACAATTCAATATCAAAGATAGCGAGTCTATGATCGCCAATCATTTCCGAGTCAATTGCGGTTATGATTTTCTCGGCAGACGAAGCTCCATACACCGCGGTAAATAAACCTACCCAGGCAATATAAAATAGTACTTTTTTCAATTCATCCTCCAATGATTAACCATTAGACATTATATCCTTATTCTACAAGTACCGTGTGGACAGGGCCTTTGCCTCTGCGAATCAACAGGGGCTCATCGGTACTCAGATCGATGATCGTCGATGGTTCGAGGCCCCCGGGTCCGCTGTCCAGTAAAACATCTACATGGGGTTCAAAGGCATCAATGATTTCATGTATATCATTGGTATATTCCTGATCTGCCAGACGGGCACTCGTGCTTATAATCGGATTGCCAAAGTCAGCCAGTAATAATTGACAGATTTTGTCATCAGGAACGCGGATTCCAACGGTTTTCTTTTTTTCCAGTAATATTTTTGGAACCTGGCGCGTAGCCGGTAAAATAAACGTAAACGGGCCCGGAGTCAAATGTCTCATGATTTTGTATGCAGGTGTTGAGACACGAGCATACTGGGCGATCTCTTTTAAATCCGGGCAGATAAAGCTCAAATAGGCTCGTTTTTTGAATCCCTTTATTTGATAAATTTTTTCCACAGCTTTTTTGTTATACAAGTCACAACCCAATCCATAAACAGTGTCAGTCGGATAGATAATCAATCCACCATCACGGAGACAAGCCGATGCTTTTTTGATAAATCGTTCTTGAGGATTTTCCGGATGAATTTCAAAATATTCCATGAGCAGAGATCCTGGCTGAATGTTTTTTCTTTAAACAACGGTGACAAGCACTTGCATTCCAATGAGGTGAATCATGGTCAATTTTGTTCATATTCCTGAATATCCCTAAATATAGTGAAAAGTCTATAATTCGCAAGCGTTTTAACACTGATCAAAAGGAGAAGCTGTGAATATTAAATTACCACTCAAAGTATGTGTGATCGGCGCCGGTCAAGTGGGATCCACTTTTGCCTATGCATTAATGATACGGGGACTTGCATCTGAAATCGTGCTTGTAGATATCAATCGATCTTTAGCTGAAGGTCAGGCAGAAGATATCAGCCATGGTTTGGCCTATACGCGGCCAGCAAGAATCACCGCCGGTGATTATGCTGACTGTCGGGACGCGGACATTCTTGTCGTTACTGCCGGTGCCGCTCAAAAACCAGGTGAGACAAGGCTGGATCTTATGAAGAAAAATGTAGATATTTTTCGAGACATGATTCCCAAAATTACAGAGCAAAACAAAAATGCCATTCTGATCGTCATCTCTAATCCGGTCGATATACTCACCTATGCCGCAGTCAAATTTTCAGAACTTCCCAGTCATCGGATTATCGGTTCCGGTACGACGCTTGATAGTGCGCGTTTTCGCTATCTCCTCAGTCGCCATTGTCAGGTCGATCCAAGAAATGTGCACGCATATATCGTCGGTGAACATGGTGACAGTGAGGTTGCGCTCTGGAGTCTGGCACAGATTGCAGGAATGAAAGTGGATCAGTATTGTGAACAATGCAGAAAGAAATGCGAATCCATTCCAAAAGATGAAATCTTTGAGCAGGTCCGTACCGCTGCTTATCATTTGATTGAAAAAAAAGGAGCAACCTATCATGCCATTGGCCTGGCCACGGTTGCGATGATTGAGGCGATTGTTCGCAATCAGAATTCTATTCTAACCGTGTCGAGCCTGATTACCGGTTATCACGGAATCGATAATGTGTGTTTGAGCGTGCCGACTGTTTTGAATAGCAAGGGAGTTGACTCTCGCATTGTTTTGCCATTTAGCGAGGATGAATTAAAAGGACTCAAGCATTCAGCACGTGTGCTTTCGGAAGCGATTGAACAAGTGGGCCTGGCGGCTTAGTGTGATTACAAAAGGAGATGATAGTGGCATTTTTAAAAGATAAAGATATTCAAAACTTATCCAAACGATTCAATACCCTGCAAAAGCAGGTGCAATTGGTTTTCTTTACACAAGAAATGGAATGTCAGTATTGTCGTGAGACCAGACAACTCTTGGAACAGGTCTCGTCGGCATCTGAAAAAGTTGAGTTGACTGTCTATGATTTTCAGAAAGATGAGGACAAGGTTAAAGAGTTTGGAATTGATAAAATCCCCGCCATAGTGGTCCTGGCGGAAAAAGACATGGGATTACGTTTTTATGGCATCCCAAGTGGATACGAATTTGCGTCATTAATAGAATCGATCGATTATGTTGCGAGGAAACCTGACCTGAGCCGGAGGGTGCAGGAAGAGTTGAAGAAAATTGACAGAGATCTGCATATTCAAGTCTTTGTAACCCCCATGTGTCCGTATTGTCCTGAAGCGGTAAAAACCAGTCATGCTCTTGCCGCGGCGAGTGAACGCGTCCGCGCAGACATGATAGAGATTTCTGAATTCCCTCACCTGGCCAATAAATATGGAATCATGGGTGTTCCCAAAGTTGTTGTCAATGAAAAATTTTCGTTCGAAGGTTCATTTCCAGAGTTGCAATTTTGGGATAAAATCAAAAAAGCACTCCGGGGGTGAATATTTAATTTGTCAGACTGCGGCAGATATATCTACCAACGTATAAAAATGCTTTGTAAATTCACCTAATTTTTTTATGTTAGTTATTCAATAAATTCCGCATACATACTTTTGGTATAACATTGTGGCAAAATGGGTGAACTCGAATCCGCTTTGCCCGTGCATTACAAACGATTCCCAACACCATCATTTTTCAGGAAAGGAATATTTGGGAATGATCAAAATCAAGAAAGGCTTGGATATCCCCATTGCCGGCGCTCCTCAGAGGCATGTTGAAGATGCTATGGATTCACAACAGTTCGCGTTATTAGGCGACGACTATGTGGGAATGAAACCCACTTTGGAGGTGCAGGTCGGTGATCAGGTGAAACGCGGACAATTGCTTTTTACCGAAAAAAAAATGCCGCGCATCAGATACACTGCACCTGCTGCCGGAGAGGTCATTGAAATCAATCGGGGAGCCAAGCGTAAATTCCTCTCCCTTGTCATCCGGGCGGATGAAACCGAACAAGAAATAGATTTTGACGCATTCGAGGATTCACTCTTGGACCATCTCGATCGCCAAAAAGTGATCGATCTTTTACTAGAGTCGGGAGCATGGACAGGGCTTCGTGCTCGTCCTATGGGTAAGGTGGCGGATCCTGATACGGAGCCCCATTCTATTTTTGTCAATGCCATGGATACCCAACCCCTCGCTCCTCCCATGCAGGCCATATTGGAGGGGAGAGAAAAAGAGTTCAAAGCAGGGCTAAAGGTATTGTCAGCTTTGACAAAGGGTCCCCTTTATTTGTGCAAAGATCCGGAAACCTCTGTCCCGACCATTGATTCGGATCGATTGCGTGTTGAAGAATTTTCCGGGCCTCATCCCGCGGGATTATCCGGTACGCACATTCATTTCCTCGATCCGGTCAGTCGTAAAAAGATTGTCTGGTCCATTCAGGCCCAAGATGTCATTGCTTTTGGGGGTCTGTTTCTGACCGGAAAAATATTTGTTGAACGCATTTTGTCACTGGCCGGACCGATCGTTAAAAATCCCCGGCTTTTGCGAACGCGGTTAGGTGCTCAAATCACTCCCATTCTGAAAGATGAAATTAACGATCCAAAAGTACGCATTATCTCGGGCTCTGTATTGAACGGACATATCGCCGAGGGCCCGGTCGATTATCTCGGTAAATATCATCAGCAAATTACCGTACTTTATGAAGGCAGAGAACGTGAATTTTTAGGGTGGCTGACACCAGGAATGAATCTTTTCTCTGTTAAAAAGATACTGGCCTCTTCGCTCTTTCCTCAAAAAAAATTCGCGTTCAGCACTGCGTTGCACGGTGGGCCACGGGCCATTGTCCCCAACACCTCCTATGACAGTGTCATGCCTTTGGATATTTTACCCACTCCGTTGCTTCGTGCTCTGGCTATTACCGACGTCGAAGAAAGCGAATTTTTGGGGTGTCTGGAATTGGTGGAAGAAGATTTGGCTCTTTGTACGTATGTTTGCCCGTCTAAAATCGACCATACGGAAAATTTGAGAAAAACATTAACCTTAATCGAAAAGGAAGGCTAGTGAAATTCTTACGGAATTTTCTCGACAAGCAGGAAAAGTTGTTCGAAAAAGGCGGAAAGCTGGAAAAACTTTTTCCGCTTTATGAAGCGATAGATACTTTTCTGTTTACATCGGGCAAAGTGACCAAGCCGCGTATCCATATCCGCGATGCCATGGATCTCAAGCGGATGATGGTGCTGGTCGTATATGCCTTGATTCCCACGGTGCTCATGGCCTTGTATAACACAGGCCTGCAGGCCAATCAGGCATTGGTCCAGATGGGACAACTGTCTCCCGAGGGATGGCGGTGGGTGGTTATGAATTTTTTGGGTTTAGCCCCTGATCCCTCAAGCTGGCTTTCTAATGCAGTTTTGGGTGCTTTACACTTTTTGCCTGTCTATATCGTGACGCTCGCGGTAGGTGGTGCCTTTGAGGTTCTTTTTGCTGTGGTGCGCAAGCATGAGGTTAATGAAGGCTTTTTAGTGACCAGTTTGCTGTTTCCCCTTATTCTGCCTCCGACGATTCCGCTTTGGCAGGTCGCAATCGGCATTGCCTTTGGTGTCGTCATTGGTAAAGAAGTGTTTGGGGGCGTGGGCATGAATATTCTCAACCCGGCTTTGACCGCACGTGCGTTTCTGTTTTTTGCCTATCCGGCAGAAATATCGGGAGATAAAGTCTGGATCGCTGCTGATGGCTTTAGCCAGGCTACCCCCCTGGCTTCACTGGCTCTTCCCGATGCACTCACCACTGTCTCATGGACAGATGCTTTCTTGGGGTTTATTCCCGGTTCTATGGGAGAAACCTCTACTCTGGCGTGTCTTATCGGTGCATTGATCCTCATCGTCACCCGGGTAGGTTCCTGGCGAATCATGCTCAGTGTGCTTGGGGGCATGATTGGGATGTCCCTGTTTTTCAATGTCATTGGGAGTTCGACGAATCCCATGTTCCAGGTCTCTCCTATGTGGCATCTGGTTCTCGGTGGGTTTGCATTCGGCGCGGTCTATATGGCCACAGACCCTGTCAGCGCCGCCATGACCGCACAGGGCAAATATGTATATGGTTTGCTTATCGGAATTTTAACCGTCATGATCAGAGTCATCAATCCGGCCTTTCCTGAAGGCATGATGCTTGCGATTCTTTTTATGAATGTTTTTGCTCCTATTATCGATTACATGGTTATCAAACAAAATATCAAGAGGAGACTGGCTAGAAATGTCAACTGACAGCACAAAAAAAACAATTGGCGTCGCACTGGGTGTTTGCCTGGTCTGCTCCATCCTTGTTTCCTCAGCAGCTGTATCGCTCAACTCTATACAGGAAAAAAACAAACGACTCGATCGCTTTAAAAATATCCTCGCTGCTGCAGGCCTGGACCCGCTCTCTGGCGATGTGGTAGATATATATAATGAAAAAATTGATCCTGTCATTATCGACCTGAGTACAGGAAATCCGATCCCCGACACAGAATATAACGAGATGATGGACCCTGCCACCTTTAATATCAAAGCCCTGGCAGATAATCCTCAATTTAGTGAGTCTATTCCCGATAATGAGGATATTGCAGGGATCAACAGGCGCCCGAAAGTGATGGCTGTGTATCAGGTCAGAGTAGATGGCCAGGTACAAAAATTCGTGCTCCCGATTTATGGAAAGGGATTGTGGTCAACTCTTTATGGCTTTATCACACTGGATCGTGATCTGACGACAGTGAGGGGAATAACCTTTTATGAACACGGCGAAACGCCGGGGCTCGGTGGTGAGGTGGATAACCCGAAATGGAAGAATCAGTGGAATGGAAAGACTGCTTTTGATGAACAGGGACGCGTGCGCATAACGGTGTTAAAAGGAGTTGTTGACCCAACTAATCCGGCATCAGAATATCAGGTCGATGGCTTGTCCGGATCTACCATAACATCCCGTGGAGTGGATCAGCTGGTAAAGTACTGGCTGAGTGAAAATGGCTATGGGCCTTTTTTCGATTATCTCAAGGAGAATGTACTCAATGGCTAGTAAATACAAAGCCCTGATTACCGAACCTGTATTCGACAACAACCCCATTGCTCGACAGATTCTGGGAATTTGCTCGGCCCTGGCGGTGACCAGTAAAATGGAGACATCGGTGGTTATGTCCATGGCCGTGATTTTTGTCATGTCTTTATCCAATTTATCGGTCAGTGTGATCCGCAAGCATATTCCCAGCAGCATTCGAATACTGGTGGAAATGACGATTATCGCCTCACTGGTAATCATTGCCGATCAGCTTATCAAGGCCTTTGCCTATGATATCAGCAAGCAGCTTTCCGTATATGTTGGATTGATTATTACCAATTGTATCATCATGGGTAGAGCCGAGGCATTTGCCCTAAAAAGTCCTCCTTTACAGAGCTTGTTGGATGGCTTTGGCAACGCACTCGGATATAGCTTTATTTTGCTCGTCGTCGGATTCGTCCGGGAACTGTTTGGAGCAGGAAAACTGTTTGGAATTACCATATTTCAACTCAATACCGAGGGCGGATGGTATCCATCCAATGGGTTGTTGATGTTACCCGCCAGCGCTTTTTTGTTGATTGGTTTAATTATTTGGATACTTCGTACCTGGAAACCTGAGCAAGTTGAAGAGGAATAATTATGTTAGAACACTATCTCAGTCTACTCTTCAAATCGATCTTTATCGAGAATATGGCCTTGGCCCTGTTTCTCGGTATGTGTACATTTTTAGCTGTTTCCCGACGTGTTGAAACCGCCACAGGATTGGGTATCGCCGTCGTTGTTGTACAAACCATTACCGTTCCGGTCAACCATCTAATCTATAAAAATGTGCTTGCTGAAGGAGCGCTTGCCTGGGCTGGTCTTCCTGATGTCAATCTCTCATTTCTGGGGCTGGTCACCTATATCGGTGTCATTGCTTCCATGGTGCAAATACTCGAGATGACCCTGGATAAATATGTCCCTGCCCTGTACAATTCCCTTGGTATCTTTTTACCTCTGATTACCGTCAATTGTGCCATTTTGGGTGGATCTCTTTTTATGGTTGAGCGCGATTATACCTTTCCGGAATCTGTTGTTTTTGGCATCGGTTCAGGGGTGGGATTTGCTCTGGCCATTGTGGCTCTCGCAGGCATTCGGGAAAAAATGAAGTATAGTAATGTGCCCCCGGGCTTGCGCGGGTTGGGAATCACTTTTATTGTGGTGGGATTGATGGCCATTACCTTTATGCTCTTTTCTGGAATTCAACTTTAAGGAACAACTTATGACTGGTTTCAGCCTAGTTCTTCTTGCGGTGCTGATGTTCACCCTTATTGTTTTGGTGCTGGTATTGATTATATTGCTGGCCAAATCAAAGCTGGTACAGACCGGTAACGCCAAAATCGTGATCAATGAGGATCCTGAGCATACTTATAATGTCCCCATTGGCGACAAATTGTTGAATGCCCTCGCTGACCAGGAGATCTATCTGCCATCCGCATGTGGCGGCGGTGGAACATGCGGAGAATGCAAGGCAGTCATTTCAAAAGGCGGAGGAGATGTATTGCCCACAGAAAAGGGCAAGTTAACCCGGAAACAGATTCGACAGGGTTATCGGTTGACCTGCCAGGTCGCTGTCAAAGATGATATGGATCTCGATGTGCCGGCTGAAGTATTTGAAATTAAAAAGTGGGAGTGTACGGTCCGTTCAAACGATAATGTGGCGACGTTTATTAAAGAATTGGTACTCGAACTGCCCGAGGGCGAAAATGTCGATTTTCGGGCCGGTGGATACATCCAGATCGAAGCCCCACCGCATCGGCTTTCCTATAAAGAGTTTGATATTGGCGAGGAATACAAGCCCGATTGGGATAAATACGACATGTGGAGATATGTCTCAGAGGTGGAAGAAGATATCGTTAGGGCTTATTCGATGGCCAATTATCCCGAGGAAAAAGGCATTATTATGCTCAATGTCAGAATTGCCTCGCCTCCGCCGAACAAGCCAGGCGCTCCTCCGGGCCAAATGTCTTCATATCTCTTTAACCTGAAACCAGGAGATAAAGTAACTATCTCAGGGCCTTATGGAGAGTTTTTTGCCAGAGAGACAGATAATGAAATGGTCTTTATCGGTGGCGGAGCAGGAATGGCACCTTTGCGATCCCATATCTTTGACCAGTTGAAACGCCTGAGCTCCAAACGACGGATCAGTTACTGGTATGGCGCCCGAAGCAGGCGGGAACTCTTTTATGATGAAGAGTTTCAGGAACTAGAAAAGAAACATGATAATTTTAGCTGGCATGTCGCGCTTTCCGAACCCCTGCCAGAAGATCACTGGAATGGTTCGCTGGGGTTTATTCACCAGGTCGCCTTTGATGAATATCTCAATGAACATCCGGCTCCTGAAGATTGTGAATATTATTTGTGCGGTCCGCCATTGATGATCGATGCTGTACAAAAAATGCTCTCAAATCTCGGTGTCGAGCCGGACAATATTTTGTTCGACGATTTTGGCGGATGACAATCCTTTCTAGCAGAAATGAAATATTTGATTTTGTTGTTAGAGTGTGTATATTTTTGATGATACTTGGGACTTGGTGAACCTCATCCCATTGCCATGCGGCAAGGAGGCAAAATGAAAAATGCTGAGCAATTGGTTAATGATAAAGATAAAAAACTCGTCACGGTCTCCCCGGACACGGTGATATGTGATGCCCTGAAAGTGATGGTCGATAAGGGCATTGGCGCTATCCTGGTAAAAGAAGGAGACCAAATCACAGGCATATGGACAGAACGCGATTTGATGCGTAATACCCTTCTCAAAGATTTTGATCCCAATACTCATAAAGTCAGTGATTACATGTCCACGCAATTGGTATCTGTTCCCCATACTGCGAATCTCTATAACTTGCAGGACAAATTTTTAGGCAAAAGATTGCGTCATCTTTTGGTTGAAAAAGAGGGCAAGTATATCGGTTTACTCACTCCCGGCGATGTGATGCGCGCCGATCTCAATCTCAAAACATCTGAATTAAAGCAATTGAATGCGATCGTAAGTTGGGAATATTACGAAAATTGGCGATGGTAAACCCACATCCACTTTGCAAATCCCTGGATCCAGACCCTCCCCGGCCTGGATTTTGTATCTTTATTCTCTTCACCGTGACAATTCTGCTTGCCTGCCATTCTGATCCTGCTGATCGATTGACCGTATTGCAGGGCTCTACAATGGGTACGAGGTATATGGTCAAGATCACAAATGCTCCGGGCACCAATGTACTCGATCAGTACCCCGATCTCGCGCAACTCCTCGATGCTATCCTCGATACGGTAAATCAACAAATGTCGACCTGGATTCCTTCATCAGAGATTTCAAGATTCAATGATAGTCCTGACACTAACTGGTTTTCGGTTTCAAAAGATCTTGCCTGTGTGGTCAATCAAGCCCAAACAGTCAGCGAGTGGTCAAATGGGGCTTTTGATATTACGATCATGCCCCTGGTGAATTTGTGGGGATTCGGTCCTGAGAATCGTAATATGCTTGTACCGGATGAACAAGAATTGTCGGAACGTCTGCAATGGATTGGTTGGCAAAAACTTTGCGTTCGTGCAAATCCGCCGGCATTGAAAAAATCCATCCCGCAATTGACTATTGATTTGTCTGCCATTGCAAAAGGGTATGGTGTAGACCGGCTGGCCATCTATCTGGATGGCTTGGGTATCGAACATTATTTCGTGGAGATAGGCGGCGAAGTTAGAGTGCGAGGCAAAAATCATCTCGACCAACCCTGGCGTGTGGGTATTTCCGTACCGCACTCCCGGGGTGGACTACAAAAGATAGTCCAAACATCTCGAGCCAGTATCGCCACTTCCGGGGATTATTATAACTATTTTGAAATCGATGGTGAACGATATTCTCATACGGTGGATGCAAGAACCGGAAGACCCATCACCCATCCGCTCGCTTCCGTTACCGTGGTCGATTCCTCCTGTATGATGGCAGACGCCTATGCCACAGCGATCAATGTCCTTGGTCCCTCTGCAGGAATGGAATTGGCCCTGGCGAAAGAACTGAACGCTTTTTTTATTATCAGAGAAAACAATAGATTTACCGAAAAAATGACACCCTCGTTTGAACAGCTTTTGATGAACGAAAAGTGACCAAAAAGTGAAATACTGAAACATCATCCGGGGTTTTTTGTTATACATATTAGAGCACAGTCAATTGAAAGGAAAATGCCATGATCACGACTTTATTGATAGCCATTGCTTTTTTTTCCATAGCCGTGGTGTTTATGGCTTTGACATTACATTTCAGCAAATATAAACAACGAGAGGGATGCCACTGTGGGCATCAACAGGTTTGCGAAAACCATTCACAGAAATCATGCTAAGATTGCGACACTAAATAACATATAAATCCAGCAGAGAGAGAGAATATGTCAAAATCATTAGCTTCATTTTTGGTCGAATCTGCCCAGCATGTGCCCGAGCGGACAGCCGTGCGGTTTATGGGGTACGATACCCCTTTTGCTGAACTGGAAGACGCAAGCAACCGTTTGGCCTCGAGTCTTCAGAATTTGGGTGTCGGGCCGGGAAAACATGTGGCTCTGTATTGCATCAATTCGCCCTTTTTTATGGCGTCTTATTTTGCCATCCTGAAAACCGGGGCCACGGTCGTGCCGATCAACCTGTTGCTTCACCCCAAAGAGGTGGCGTTTCTCATCAAAGATTCCGGCGCCTCGGTGTTGATTTACCATTCTGTGACGGACAAGGCAGTCCAAGCCATTGCACAAAACCTTGATTCTGTCGAACATTTTATCGCGATCGGTGATACCGAGATATCACAGGCAAAATCTTATTCTGCTCTTTTAAACAAAGGTGATCGTGCACCGGTGTTGGTCGAGCCCCAAAGTGAAGAGGATGTTGCTGCTCTGCTGTATACCGGCGGAACTACCGGTTTACCCAAGGGCGCCATGCTAACGCACAAGAATTTGATCTCCAACGTCCGTTCGGTCATCGAGGCTTTGCATCTCGGGCAACAGCATGATACGTTTATCACGGTATTGCCCATGTTTCATTCATTTGGTGCAACCGTCGGATTCCTGGCGCCTGTCGCTGCAGCCTCGACAGTGGTTGCGTTACCGCAATTTCAACCGGAAGCGACATGTAAAACCATTCAGGATGAAAACGCCACGATTTTTCTCGGTGTACCTACCATGTATGCCATGATGGTCAATTTACCGACTGATAAAAATTATGATCTGACCTCACTCAGATATGGGGTCAGCGGTGGGGCCCCCATGCCTATGTCGGTTTTGGAAAAATTCGAAGCCCGTTATCATGTCACGATCTATGAAGGATATGGTCCTACAGAATGCTCGCCCGTGGTCAGTGTCAATCCGATCGGTGGCAAACGCAAACTCGGAACGGTAGGTGTCCCCATACCCGGCGTAGAAATTCGCGTTCTGGACGAAAACGGTCAGGAGGTACCTGCCGGAGAGGTGGGTGAAGTGTGTGTGCGCGGGGACAATGTCATGAAAGGATATTGGAACCAATCAGAGGAAACCGAAAAAGTCTTTTGGGGGGACTGGATCCGAACCGGGGATCTCGGCAAAATGGATGATGAAGGCTATTGCACGCTTATTGACCGCGCCAAAGATCTGATCATCGTCCATGGCATCAATGTCTATCCCCGTCAGGTCGAAGATGTGTTGTACCAGCATCCGGCTGTGGCAGAGGCTGCTGTTATTGGCATTGCAGACGAATACCATGGCGAGATGGTTAAAGCCTTTGTCGCCTTGCGTGAGGGACAAACCGCAGAGCCCAGAGAATTGATACAATATTGCCGGCAACATTTGGGAAAATTCGAAATCCCCAGACGCATCGAGATTCTGGACTCTTTGCCCAAAAGCGGTGCCGGAAAAATTCTTCGCCGGAAATTGCGGGATATTGAAGCTGAAAAAAAGGCCTGATTTTTGAGGAGCCCGGATGATGGGCTCCTTTTTTTTGTTGGTCAGCTACCGGATGGAACGGCATAAAAATAGATCATCAAATAGTGGCAAAAACTGCCGGCCATCACCATGACGTGAAAAATTTCATGGAAGCCAAAAATCCCTGGCCATGGATTCGGCTTTTTACGGGCATAGATGATGGCACCCAGGGTATAAAACAGCCCGCCTGTCAGCATCCACAGTAATCCCGGGGAGGCCATTTGTTGGTAAAGCGGATAGATTCCAACCACGATAAACCAGCCCATAAGCAGATAAATGGCTGTATAGAGGATTCGGGGAGCCCCCAGCCAAAAAAACTTGAAAAGGATACCCAACAGGGCCATCGTCCACACGCCTGCCAATATCGACCACCCCCAAACATCATTCAGCGTGATCAAGCAGACCGGCGTGTAGGTGGCGGCGATATAGATGAATATCGCCATATGATCCATTTTTCTCATGGTTTTCAAAGCTTCTCCGGATAACGGAAGCCAGTGGTACAAAGTACTGGTCAGGTAGAGCAAGACCATGGCGCCGGCAAAAACAACCAATGTTATTGTGCCGGATACACTGTCCGGTTGTGGACGCTGCACCAGGAAATAGAATCCCGCCAATGCTATAAGAATCGCGATAAAATGAGTCAATCCGCTGACAGGATCTCTAAAGTGTTTCATGCCTTCTCTTTTCTTTCCATAAATGAGTGATTGAATGTCGATAGGAAAGATAAGGAACTGTATGTTACCATACTGTAAAACAAGTGTAAAACCT
Organism: Candidatus Zhuqueibacterota bacterium; assembly: GCA_014728115.1. Classification (GTDB taxonomy): domain Bacteria; phylum Zhuqueibacterota; class Zhuqueibacteria; order Residuimicrobiales; family Oceaniaggregativiventaceae; genus Oceaniaggregativivens. Next base: position 113,470 of record WJME01000218.1, read on the forward strand.
GCTGCTCTGTCTCCGGGGCCATTCTTATTCTTTTCACGAGGACTCTATTCTGCACTGATCACAGTTCTGTCATGCTGGCCTTGTTTTGTAGTTCCTTAAATATATCTGTATCCAGGTAGGGTTTTATATCAAATAAACGGGTCTCCCCATTTGTAAACTCGAAGCGTATAATCATTGTCTTGTTTTATTTTTTTACTCGTGGATTCGGCAGGTTACCTATTTCTACAAATCAATTTTGAAAACAGTTTTACGTCATACGTTTCTCATATCTCCACGTTCCCGACAAACCCTTCCAATCACTCTTTCGATAGACATTCTTTCTGGATTCAAATACAATCGAATTTAGAATGACGCAAATAAAAAGGCCAACTGCAGAGTAACAAAATAGATATGCACGAGAATGCGACCTGTATTGGGCTTTTCCAGAGGTAGCGACCGGTTCAGTATAAAGATCACGAGCAACGCCACAGTTGCAGGCACGCCCAGCACTAAAAGCAAATGATTAAAATCGAGCCATAGTAAAGAGCCTGCCAATCCGAATAAAATCAGAACGAATGCGAATATGAACATCCTGTACCTTGTTTTCCAGGAAAGTACCACAGCCATGGTTCTGACGCCATTCAGCTCGTCTTCTTTACGGTCGATCTCGTCATTTATCGCCGGCTGGACAATAAATCCAAATATCCCCAGAATAATGCCCGCTGCAAGAGCATTTGGGCTCACCTGCTGGCTGACAGCCAGATTCCCTGCCAACAGGGTGATGGGGATGGCCAGAGCTATTACACTCTCTTTGATGATGAAATATTTTTTCAAATAGATTCCACGATAGGAATAGATAAAAAAGAGCACATAATAAAGAGCTGCCAGTGCCAGACTGTGAAAACCTATCGTCAGAACCAAAAGAAATCCAAGGAGGGAGGTTAAAATGATCCATACTCTGGTTTCTGTTTCCGGCACGCTGTTGGATGCCAGAGGTCGTTTCCCCTTGATGGCATTGAGCTTGTCCTGTGAGGCATCGAGCATGTCATTATAAATATAGACCGCAAAGGAGAGAAAAAACATGCCCAAAAGCATGCGAATGGCGAGACCTGCTGGCGGAAGCCCTTTCTCTCCGAGCATCATGCCAAAGATAGGCAGCCAGGACCATAGAAAAATCGGTTCAATACGAGATTTTACAAGGGATAGAAAAGAAGACAATAGGCTTTTGGCATTCATGGCATCTGTTCCTCGATCGTAATCTGTTTTTAACCGTCCTGAACGCAATTTTCAGACCAGACCCCCAGACATTTTTAATATTGTTTTTTATTGATTTATTGGAGGGCATCTTTTGGAGGTCGATGGGTGATCCGGTAATTTGACCACTTTAAGTGAAATGCCGTATCACCCATTTTATAAACACTAGAGACTCAAAAGGTAAGCGACCAGATCCTTCAGTTCGTTTTCATCGAGATGGCTGGTCACGCCATGGCGGTCATCTTTGTTTAAAACCGTCAGCATTTCCAGCAAATCCGCCGCTGATCCGTCATGCAGATAGGGCCCGGTTCGCCAGAGTTCCATGAGGGTCGGATTGTCGAATTGGTCGTGATAGTCGAGATCATGGCGCGTGCCGACATTGTACATTTTTTGATCTGTCAACAGGGGACCGGTGTGGCAGGTCGCGCACCCGGTTTTTTTGCTTTGGAATATCTTTTCGCCTTTTTTGATCCTTTTGAGAAATTCATTTTCTGCGGCAAAGAGCCACGGGCTCTTGTCATGTCTGAGGGCTTGGATATAGGCCTTGACTGCCTCGGTTTCCTCTCTGGTGGCCTGGGCAAACAAGATAAATTTGAATCCCGCATTGACAGCCACATCATAGCTCGCTCTCACTCCGCGGCTCATGGCCGGAGGCGTTTCATGCGACCAAACCAGTGACTTTGTGTTTTTGGGATTGCCGATGCCGTCATTCAAAAGGTCCCAATTCAGGCCATCCGAGCGACCCTCTGGATGACATGTTGCGCAGGAGAGCCAGCCCTGGAACCCTTTGACTGCATCATGAAACAGGGCTTCTCCTTTGTCAGCCACAGATTCGGTATCCGCATCATTGAGCGACAGGGTTTGAACGGGACGGAGAGAGTTCGCATCGAGCAGAACGATATTCGCCGAGTAATAGCCGCTCACTGCCAGGGTCTTGTTATCCGGTGAGAGCGCGAGCCCCCGGGGACCGTTAACAGGAACAGGATATCTCGACAGAATACCTGCAGCATAGAGAGCTGCCAGGTCATGTTGCAGCTCTGTTCGTTTTGCAGGATCCTCTCGAATTTCCTCCCAAACATCCCATGCCACCCTGGCCTTTGCATCGTTTTTTCTTATTTCACTGGGAATAACAGATCCGTCCAGCAATCCGTGCAGAAGGTGCAAATCCAGTTTGGCGATCTCGTGAACGCCCGACAGGCTTGTCCACAGTGTTTTTCCGTCAGGGGACAGTTCAATGCCCCACGGATCTGCGGCGCCCCGCTGCACATTGTCCAACAAGACACTCGCATAGAGCGATTTGGCTTCAAGGTCTATGATGCTCAGCGCATTGGTGTTCACCCAACCCCGTTCGAGTTGGGTGGTGGGCATATTCACCCTGCCCCGGGTATGTACGACATAGGCCCATTTCCCGTCCGGCGATAGGGCGATTTGTCTGGTGTTTGTAGAGCCATAAGGCAAGAGAATTGTTTTGATGATTTTTTTGGCGTTCAGATTCAACAGGGTAACGCTGGCCGCTGTTTGGGTATCGAGGGCGGACAATGCAGGGAGTTGATTGGCCACCACTGCAAAGCTCTCGTCGGCGGAAATCGCAATGGCATTGGGCTGATTTCCTGTGGAAAGAACGGTTGGGGGAACCTTTTTCATCAAATCGACTATGGCGACTTTATTCAAACCCGGACTGCTGACCACCAACATCTTTTTTATTGGCGCAACGGCCAGACCGGCAGGAGGAACAGGCACCGGGAGTGCCTCTAGGTTGTCAAATCCGTACTGAACGGTCTGCGTCTCATATTCGGGCATATAGAGGGTATTCTCCCATGCTGCAAGCCCCTTGACACGTCCGGAAAGTTCGATTTTTCTGTCTATCGTGCCTTTAGCGGGATCGATGATCAACACACACCGCTCATCAGGAGCGGTAACCGCGAGCAATCTGCCCTGGTCGATAAAAGAGATCTCTTGTGGCCGGATCACGGAAAAGACCGCAAGAGGATATATAAATATGAATAATACAAAAATTGAGCGCAACATGTTTCTCTCCATGCCTGTGACCTATTCCAAGGTGAATTTCGGAAAAAAGATTTCCACCCGTTCAGGAGGTTTTCCTTCGCGCATGGGCTCTTTATTGACAAACGAGCCCCAATAAGGGGCATTGAGATCAACCCAGGTCACAAGGTCGATCCACTCTTGCTGCGACATGTCGACTTTATCTTTATGAAGCTCATCGTTTATGAGGGTCAATGTCAGGGGACTGGCATTGGAACCGAATTCTTTGACTTGAGAGACACTCATATCGCCAAAACGGTTGGAAATGGCAATCAGCTGGCCGGGATATTTGTTTTTTTCCATGAGCTTGAGTGCATCTCTGTCTTCCAGGGGATCCGGATTGTCGGGATTGATGATTTTGTGACTCCAGATTTCCTGCACCGGTGTTCTCTCGTCTGCCGAAAGCCCGAACATTGTGCGATAGGATTGAGCATATCCTTCGATCTGACGGGAAGAGAATTCAAGTCCTGCTGCCGGATCGTTAGGTCCATGACAAGAAGAACAGTGTTTTTCGATGATTGGCTGGATATGATCGGTATAATTCGGCAACTGATGATCACCCCAGCTGGGAGGCACGGGAACAGAGGCGTTTCTTCGAACGGCACTCGGCACTCGATTCAGAACCCGGGGAGCTTCATCACGTGATTCATGGCATCCTGTGCATCCTCTGACCTCACCCGGCTGAAATGTAATAAACGTGCGCATGCGACGCAGTTCCATATAATTTTCATCCAGTGCCTGAAAATAAAGCGGCACATTGGCCGGAGCTTTGAAAAAGGCAGAGCCATCTTCCTCCACAGGTACGATGCCGATGACCCTGGCCGGAGTCCATGTCCATACTCCCAATGTTCTGGACCATGAACCAGAGGGCGTATAATGCAAGTGGTTATAATCGATGACCCGTTCCCCGGTTTGGATGGCTGGCCATTCGGTATGGTGGGCTATTCTCAGATATTTTACCTCGCCCGCTTTTATTTCAGGGACACCGCTGGCGACATCGTTGAGATAAACAGATGCAAAGTTTTGCTCCGGCTGGATACGTTCGGGAATCACCGTGGGCCGTGGCCGTTGTTTCAGAGGAATGGGATAAACACAGGAAAGCACGGGGTCCCGGTGAATCAATTCTTTGTTGCCCCATACATCGATATAGTAAATCGAAAAGTTGTGGGCATTTTTGTCTTCGCGTGGCAAATGATACGAATATGAGACCAGAAACGCATCTTCCGAAAGCGCATAGGGCTGCTGATACAAGCCGCCCTGATCGATTACCCCACCTTGTGGAACCGGTTCACCTTTTCCCAGTCCTCCTTCGCGCGGTGAAATATCCGGGGTCACCACATTCATGCCGTCGATTTGATTGGTTCCCATATGGGGATCGAGAATCATGACCGCTCCCTGGGCAAATTCGTGATGGCCGCAGGCAATGGAAACGAGTTTATGGCTGTTTGGAATGTGTCGTGTATCGCGCAGTGCCATGGGACCGCTGTTGATGTGCTCCTTGAATATAGGATCGCTCATCGACCCGTCGGGGTGTCGGACCCAGACATTATGTACCTGATAGAGATGCCGTTCCTGATATTCCCAGCGGGTGAAAATGATTTGTCCGGTATCCAATACATGCGGATAGCGGTCAAAATCCTTGTTATTGCTGATGGCGCGCAGATTTGAACCGTCGTGTTTCATGCGATAGAGATTGACGATGCGTTTGTTTTGAAAAAAGTGACCCGAGCATTGACTGCCATACCCTGACCGTTCGGAACAAAACACGATATCTCCATTGGGCAAATATGCGGGTTCCACATCAGAGTAATAGGGATGATCTGTGAGTTGTCTCAGGTTGCTGCCGTCGAGATTTATTTCATAGAGATGCACGGGCTCGGACAATCCGTGATCCTTGTCATTGAATCCCTGATCAGATTCCCACATGGTTTGCAAATAATAGTCCGGTTGCTCGGCATAGGCGAACACGATTTTGTCGGCTTGCCACGAGAGTTCGAATCCGCGCGAGTGGCCCGGTTTCAGCCTGCCATCGATGAGCGGCGTCAATATGTCACCAGGATCGAAACCGGATTTGATAAATAGATCTCCCCCGGGTTTGATGATATATGACTTGGCCCCGGCGGTGATGTTGGGACCGTCATGATAGGAATGCCGGGTGGCGAACAAAAGCCGGTCGAAATCCAGCGCCGGGTTGGCCATGACGATTTTTCTCGCCTGTAGCCGCAATTTTATATAAGCCTGGCGAGCGGTTTGTAAATCCGGGGAAAACTCTATGTCGCGCAGTGCATCGGCCAATTCTTTTTCGATATGCTGAAGACGGACTTGATCAGAGGGGGATACATCCGGTTGCATGGTGTTTAACAATGAGCCGATTTTCTTTTGCAGCAGACCGGCGTCCTGAAAAAGGGCCCCGACCGTGCGATGGCTATCGCGCATGATGCATTGCCGGGCGTAATCGTTTTCGAGTTTATTGTCCGCAGTCAGTGCCTGCTGCCACCGGAGGAGCCATTCCGGTGTGTTTTCTTTCGAGGCGGGCCAGATCGTGGTGCGGCTGCCATTCAACATTCCCACGCGGATTGCGATGGCCCACTCTGCCATGGCCTGAATGAACGGATCCGGGTGATCGAGCAGCTCGACCGCCCGGGTTCCGATCTCGTGTATCGAACATTCATCGAGATCTTGTTTTTCGCGTTCCCAGGAAGGCCGCTCCACGCCTCGTGCGCAACGCAGCAACAGTTCAGCATAGATATTCGTCGCATCCGGATGGTGTCGGATCATCTCCAGGACCGGGCGTCCGATAGAAAAATGTTCTGCGATGGTGGCTGTCAGGGCATCAAAGGGTTTACGATCTTGATCCGAGTAAAGATTTTTGGCCTGTTCGACGATCTCTTTGGTTCGGCCGTTTTGCAAGAGCTCCAGCCAGCCATCCTTTTCCTTTGCCAGAGACAAAATGGCCAGGGGAAAAATCAAAAAGAAAACCATGTGTCTTTTCATATTGAATCCAATTTTCTCAGCCCTTCATTTCTCTCCAGTCACGAGCCGCCCGCCCGACAGCTTTAAGATTCGGTACCCGGCATTCGTCGTACTCGCGTGATATCACGATTCCATCAGAGCCGGCTTTATAGGCATTCATTGTGGCCTCATAAATACTGCCCGGATCGCTTGGAAAAGGTTGATTGTTCCAGGGAATGTCCAGCCCGATACCGGCATAGATTTTGGCTTGTTCACCTATGGCTTTATGCACGCGTTCCATTTCCCGGTACACATATTGCGGTGAAAATCCCTGGTCAGACAACTGTTCATAGCGGGGTTGCCTGTTTGGGTCGTAGCCATTAAACGCATAAAAGTTTTGCACAATCTGCTCTTCTGTCAATTCGCTGAAAAGTTTGGTTTTCCATTCTGCGATGACCCAACCTTTCATGCGGGGTCCCATGATTTCATGATAAAGGATGGGTTTGATAAAGTCTGCTTTTTGGGCCATATCCTGGTAGCTGCAAGCCGCACGATAGAAACGATCCCATGTCGAGCGCTGATGATCGATGTGCCAACCCACCTCTGCGTCTTTGTTGATGCTTTTTACCGTGTCATAGATCATGCTTAAAATTTCGCGTTCAGCTGCGAACCACTGGTAATACCATCCCATGATTTCGTGGTATTCAAACAGGGTACGCATAATAGTGGTCATCAGGCCGTCCGGTGGATAGTCTTTCTTTTCAGCATTTTGAATCAATTCATACAGTCGAGTGTATCCGGTCTTTGCGCGAACCGGGTCTATCCCCTTTTCGGCATTGCGTTTCCTGCAGTATTGGCAAAAGCAAGCCGGCACAAACCCACGATAAAGCACTTCTGACAGCGGTCCTACCCGTTCTGCGCCATATTGCAAGCCATCGAGATCGTAATGGGTAAACATGTCAGCCATGGTTGCCCGGAGCCAGGCCCGATAGTCAGGGTTATTCCAACATGGACCACTCCCGGCATGGCCAAAGAGGTCCTCTGTGAGGACGCTCTCCCAGTTTTTGATCCATCCTCTCGGCTTGCCGGAATCATCCACCAGCTGATTGGGCTCATAGAGACGGGCATAGAGTTTTACGCCCCGTTCAGAGCGCACTTTTTGCAGTTCTTTAAAGATATCAGAATCCCAATATTCTTCATCGGGTCGGTTTTGATAATGTCTCAGGGTTGTGTCTTTATAAAAGGACTCGTGATGCCTGATCCAGACCTTGGGCATGCTGCGTTTACGTTCATCGCGAACCGTCCAGCCATGATCCGGGGCAAGGACCTCGGGCGCACGTCCGCGTGCCACATAATAGCCATGGCTCAATAGAAAAAGCGCATTCACATTTGCCGTGCGTTGTAACAGGTCCAGGCTTTGTTCGATCCCTTCATCATACATGTTGTGCGGTTGAATCTGTATGCCCATCATTCGGTTCTGATGGGGGGATGAGTTTGTCCATCCGCGGGATGCAAGCAAGCCGGAGGCGAGCGCCGATGTTTTTATAAAATGTCGCCGGTTCATTCAAAACTCCGTTATTTTAACTGACTGATTTTTTCCTGATAAACTGTAAATGAAGTGTTTTGCAAGTATTCAGCGATTTCGGGATCAATGGATTCCTGCCAGCGCATACTGGAAATGAGCTGCATCCAGCCCGGCATGGCCGCATGATAAGGATCGAGTGTCAATGTTTCGAGTCTTTTTC
>WJME01000219.1 GCA_014728115.1 Candidatus Zhuqueibacterota bacterium
AAAAAGGGGTGAGTTTATTGTCTTGAAGCTCTTCTGCTGAGGCTCCTACCATGACAATTTTATCTTTAAAGGTTTCCCATTGCAAATGAAACTCGAAAATGTCAGTGTCTTCGTCAGAAAGCAACTGAAATGTCGAATCGTCGAGAACACTGGCAAAGGAATAAGTGCGAAATGATCCTTTGGGTCCCCGATAGTTGATATACATCGAGTTTGCCTGAGCTTTGGGTATGCGATGATCACCCACAATAAATACCGGAGCAAACGGATCCTGCTGAGCAATGGGGTCGCTCAATTTTTCCAACGCTTTTATGGACAGAGAATAATAAATCTTTTCCCCCACATAGTCGAACAATAAATAGCGCCTTATAAATCCATCACGATCTTCAATCGCGTTCACAATGCCCCATTCGGCATCGCTCCTTATCAAAGGCGCGATCGGTGGAAGTATCTGTGGGTTATAAACTCGTCCGCTCGCCAGCTCGTATACCACTTTACCGGCCAGTATGACATTGCCCGCATCGTTGATCGCTTGTGCAAATTCCAGGTCGTGTTCCGGATGTTCAAAATTCGGCTCCGTGAATTCAATATCCATAACGATAAGCTTTGCACCGGCTTTATCCAAGTTTTTTACAAGACGAGTATAATACTGCGTCGGAAAAGGATACTTTCTGTTCAAGGAACGCAATGACTCGTCATCCAGTGCAACGATTACGATTTGAGTATCAGGCGGGCTCACAGGGCCACGGAATTCGAATATAAAATCAATCGATTTGTTTTGTAAATCGTGAACCAGAGGTATGGCATAGATGAGCAAGGCGCCAAGAATCGCTGCCCAAAAAATGAGAATTGATGTTGCGATTTGCGATTTAAAAAATCTTTTCATAGCCTAATCTAAGGATGCTGTCGGAATAGCTTTCTTCTGGATTATGGACTCTGAAAATGTTGGCATCGAATGAAAGATGATGGCTATTGCCAAACGTCCATATGCCTCCAAAACGCATCAGGTGGCGATTGATCTCCATGCTGGTTTCAAGATACTTTTGATGGATATCTGTGTAACGATATTCGGCAAATGTGGTTAGACGCTGTTTCCACGTTCGCCATTCTCCTCCCAGCCCAAACACATGGTAATCAAAATTTGATATACCATTTCCTGTCAAGTTGCTATTGGTTGCATAGTTTAGATTGGTCGTCAGATCCTGACTGATTTGACTGCGAATCGAAAAAAATCTCACATCTGAAGAAAGCTCGTTCGAATATGGCGTCAGTCTGGTGCTTTTGTATTTATCTGTTTTATCAATGGTCGTAAATGAGACGTTAAGATGATGTTGAGCATTGAGAAAAAGCACCTTGTATCCAAGACTTATGGTCAAATCCCTGTGTAATTGGTTGTTTCTTTTATCGATCGTGTCGATTTCAGCACTAAAAAAAAGAGAATCTACTGACAGAGTTGTAATATTGTTATCGCGATAATGTGTTCGCAAATTGATATTCACATTTGGCCAGTTCTCAAGAGGGTAAAAAGAGATGCCGTAATTAAACGTCCGCAAATCAGTCCCGGGAATGGTCTCTTCCCGGGAAAAGCCGTCCTGATAGTTTTCAAGACCAAAATTTAAATAAAGTTGATTGGAAAATAGTCTGATTCGATCATTGAAATAAAACCCAGCAATATCTGAACGGATCCAGGTATTTGCCAATGAAACATATTGACTTCCAATGGATTTATAGCCCATGCGAAGATAATTACGCCAATAATTTAAGACAAATCCCACATTATATGCCATCGAATTGCCCTGGGTGAGATCAATAGGGATAGTGCTGTCATTGATGATCATGAGATCTGCAAAACTTTGGGGATTGGCCGGCAAATCGATATCTTCTCCCAATATTTTTTCGATATCTTTTTCTGACAAGGGTCCCTGACTGATATCCTGGGTTAACAGGCTGAGCGCTGCAGAAGCCTTGAATATCAGCCGGCCTCTGTCTAAAACCCATTTGAAATCCGGACCAAGCACAATGTTTTCCCTGGGTGACTTTCCGAATTGAATCGATGTAGAATCATCTTTGACTTTGACAAAAGAAATGCCGAACTGAAATTTTTTACCAGATCCAAAGCTCGGGCGGATGGCGAATAAATTTTGCCGAAAGGTGCCATAACGCACACGATTATAAAGCGAATCATCACCGCTAACGGTCGTATAGGGCATGCCATTGTTATCCAATACAAGAGCCGTCTCCAATGATCCTTCTACGCTGCGAAATGTTTCACCTGTAATCACTTGCAAATTGAACCAACCGAAATTGATGGCTCCGCCGATTCCACGGGTTCGCTTGCCCCATAGCATCAAATCATTGAAATAGGGATACATGTCACCTGCCTGGAATTCAACCCACCGGTTTTCTATCCCCAGATGAAAGCGATTTCGTGGCTGATAACGGCTGTCTTCAAGGGAACTAAGATATAGACGACCATTATAATTCCAGTTTTCATAATTTCCGTAAAACTGGGTACCTCCGATAAAATAACTTTCTTGTTGTGATTCAATATTTTCGTGATGCATCTGCGATTCAATACGACCGGAAAAACTGGACTCCGGGATGTCTTGGTTCTTCTCTGAAATGGTAAACGCGACTGTCTGCGGTTGCAGAGATCTGCCCGATTTTGTTTTGCCTCTGACCAAAAGAGTATAGTCTCCGGGCTTGATGCTTTTGGGAGCTACAGATATCAAATATTTGGATCGTTCTGTCAGGGGAGTCAAGTTGCGTCCGTTGAGAATGAGTTGCACAGCAGAGGAATCGATTTGTTCCGGACGATCTACAGAGATCGCAATCACCAGATCTTTTGGGTGGAGAATTTCACCCTCTTCTGGTGACAGGATGAGAAAAGGTGAATCTCCATCCTCATCAAGAAGGGTATCTTGCGGGATTGCTGGAGGCTCATCCGAATTCAACAAAATCTTTTTTGCGGACCGGCTCGCTTTTTTTAAATATATGGTGTTCGGATGGTTATATGGATTTTTCGAGGGGTGGGTAAGTACATTCTGATCCTGTGTAAGTATCGAGAGAAAATAGAGGAGAGAATCTCCTTGTACTAGATTTGCTTCGATTCGGGCAATGAGCCGATCGCCCTCTTTTTGCATGTTCTTTTCAATATACGTTTCCTGATTTGCAGGCTTGAAATAGAGTTTTGCCATGATGACGGGTGCATTTATTTCTGCTCCAATAATAATGTCTCGAGCTACAAATGCACTATCGATCGGCGAATGACCCAGGACAGCAGAGCTTTGAGCAAAGACAGAGGTGGGTAGAAAGAAAAACCAAAAGTTGCTCAACAAACAGAGGCCTTTCATAAATGGTTTCATTCTGCTTTCCACTCCCCGTCGATTTGTTATTGTTCAAAACGAATTCTGAGTGTTTTGGATTCGTTCTTGTCGTTTTCAACTTGGATCTCCAACAGCATTGTTTCGCCATCGTTGGTGGCCCAGTCTTCATAGCTCGTGGTCGGGCCAAGGGTCGGTGTTTCTGATTTGCTCAACATTCCAGTGGTTCCCTGACCGACCTCTACAGAGCCAAGATTGTTGAACAATTCGACAATTCCCTCGATACCGATCACCGTGGTAAGCCCGTTTTGATCGACCATTGTATAAAAAATCGTGCCCTTGACGGCTGCTACTCCTGAAGGCGTTTCAAGGCGATAAGCGGCTCCTCCGGAGGTGATTCGTGACCAGATAGAACCCAGATCGAGTTTGATGCGTTTTTTTATTCCTTTAACACCTCGGTCTCCATTGATTTCGACGAGTGACCCCCCTCTGATTTTCATCATACTTTTATCATCGGTAAATACAATAGCGACCAGTGCATCTTCCGCAGTCCTTATCTTTGCGCCATCATCCAGCCGTTGCCCCTTTTGCAAAGGCTGCCAACGCGATTGAGATTCGAATTCAGCTTGACCATTGATTTTCAACACCAAAGCGATATCCTGATCTCCTTTGGCTGCAAAAAGTACAAGCGGAAAAAGTAAAAGCAAAATATTATATAAAAGCGTTTTCATAGTGCCTGTCCTTTGATCAGTCAACACTGATGCCTACAACTGGGTAGGTGCCATTTTCCAATTTGGTTAACAGATCTCGTAATTCTTGGATGGAAACCGGGCGACCGTTCAATAAAACGGTTCCCGTGGGTTTGAAATTTTGTAACAATCCTCCTGGACCGAACAAATTTTGAAATGCATCCATAGACAGGTTAGAGAGCATATCGACGATCAATTCTCTTTCTCGATCAGTCCAGGTATCACTTAAATCATCCTGGATCGTAAACGCCCATACCGGGCTCGGCAAATTCATGGGCGTACCCGATGTCTCGACCAGGCCTTCCAATCGCCAATAGTAGGTCTTGCCACTTTCTAAGGGCCAGGCGGTTGCTGGATATTGCAATGAATTGGACGGCAGACTCATTCCTTCTGTGTCTTCCATTTCAGGATTGATCGACAGCGTTGTTTCAAAGCGGATACGGTCATTAATGATTTCTTCCGGGCTGGCATGTTCATGCAACCCTGGAATTTTCTCTGCAATGACGAATCGGAATTTGCTCATATTCGATTCCCATCTAAAGAGGGGATATCGAGTCGCAATGGTTGCCCCCCCTTCATTTGCATCTGCGCCGGGTGCTAAAAGGTCGAGTGTTTGCGGGTTGGTGATATCGAGAATGATATCATCACGATCCAGTATTTGACCATTTCCTTGCGATATGAGCAAAAATTCAAATCTGTATCTGTCCGATGGGATTCGCCCTGTACCCAGTATCTGGTCTTTAATGTCATTACCCGCGGCTGCGATGTCATAATCGCGTAAGGAAAATGGATTTGAACCGGAAAAAAGGTTTTTATTGGTAATTCGAATGCGCTGTCCCGGTTTTAGCAGAAACGGTTCTGTTTTTCCGTAGGCGAGATCTCCGTACGTCGATGCCTGAATGTGTAGACTGATCGTGCAATTCAACTCGACAGCATCCGGAAGGGGGGGATAATCGACGATAACCTCAAAAATCTCCGGTCCGACGCCACTCTTGCCCGTAAAATTGAAATCGTGCAAAAAGAATACACGGATATCATGGTTAAGCAAGTTTGATGTCAAATTGGCTGACTGCGTATGACCAGCAGACAACCATGCCATCAAAATCAGAAAAAGCCACCTCTTGCCCATGTGTAACCTCCTGTGAAGGCAATTTGTACATTCTCTTTCAAATCGCATGCCACAAATTTGCGCTTTGAAAATATTCAACTTGTGCAGCTTATCTCTCAAAATAATGTATCGTTTTGGACGAATGTTGCGGGTGCATACAACCTAGTGGGGGCAGGACATGACCTCGTCCATGATTCCGTGGAATCATTCATACATTGGCGTCTATTTAATAGAACACCATTTAGCTCGAGGACTATTTCCCGGAATCTGTACATATCAAGATATATACACAAAATCAGAAAAAAATGTTGATCTAAATCAAATTATCTCTATTCAAAAGCAGTGTGTGTGTACAACAGACTCTGCAATTAATAGTAATACCATATGGATTCATATTCGGAAATATCTTCACCTCTGGATTCTATTTCCTTCAAATACTCATGAATCGAGACATCCACATCGATATACGTTTCTACAGGGGAACGAAACTTTTCCCATGGATGGAATTCATAGACCCTTCGGCCATCCGGTAGAATGGTGAGTAAGGTGTGGTGCTGTTCTGCCTTTAGATAATTCTTTCCCAGTCTGGGAACGTTATAAACCGCTTCATCTGTTCTGAGCATACCGGGTAGCAGACGTGCTTCTTCTTTCACTTCCTGCTGCAAACGTGCGATAGGAACACGATAATTTTTTGTCTCTTCCTTACCCTTGGTATTGAACGTATAATAGGGATCGACGCCGATCAGTCTCAAGCTTCGACGCAGAGCGGATAATTCAAAGCGCCGACTGTTTTCGACCGTAAATACAGCCTGATTATAGATTGATATACCCCTTTGCTTGAACTTTTGTACAGCTTGCATGGCTTGAGGCGTGATTTCATAAGCATGTTCAAAATGAGTCACCAGAATGACTTCGCGATATCCAGGTTTGTGATATTGACTTATTAGGTCAGTGAGTGAATCTGTAATGCGTTGAGGCAAAACCACAGGAGTCCTGGAACCGATTCGAATTCTTTCGACATGTTCAATACTGGCAACCCTGGACAACACAAAGTCCAATCGTTCGTCATTCATGACAAGAGGATCACCCCCTGTGATCAAGACTTCGGTGATCGCAGGATGCTCGGCTATCCATTCAATCGCCTTTTGAACCTTGGCTTTGGTTGCCAAAGCATGGCTATCCAGGACGTCGTCGATTTCCCAATTGCGTTGGCAGTATACACATATTTGGCTACATGTGTTGTAGGGTTTCAAGATAACGATATGGGGGTAGCGTCTTGTGATTAAATCCAGAGGAGAAGTGTCCTGTTCGTGCATGAAATCAAAACAATAGGAGCGGTCTTCCCGATGTGATAACATGGAGCGCACATAATGCAAGGGAGGGATAACCTGAGCACGAATGGCATGATCTCTATTCCTGCTGGCTTTTTGATCCATGAGGGAAACATAATAAGGAGTGATGCCAAACGGTATTCTGTGCTCTTTGGTAAGATCTATGGATTGTTTTTCTTCAGCGGTCAGTTCGATCAAAGATTCCAATGTTTTTCGGTCACGGATCACGTGTCTGATTTGCCACAAGTAATCATTCCATTCGGAATCGGTTGCACCGAAATGATTTAAGATATGATTTTTGTTCTGTTCACGCTGTTCGACGATCTCTTTTTGCAATCCTGATGTATACTTTATGATGTTCTTTTGAGTTTGTGCTGCGAATTTATCCAGTTCGTGAGATCGCTCGATCGCAGCTTCTCGACCCTTCATATTGATGAATTTGGGAATGGATTTACCCTTGTATATCTTACCTCCGGTGACAATACCCTGCCATAGATGAAAAAGGTCTTCAAAAAAGCCATCCGATAACTCTACAGGATATTCATGATCTCGACCATGTGCCAGTAACCATAAGAGGTGTACAATATTAAAGTTGGATTTTTCTTCACTACGGATGGAAATCATTTCGCGAAAAACCTGGGTGCACTTTACTCTTAATGACCATTCGAGAGTGCGGGGGGTGGTTTCTAATTTATATAATTTGTCCAAAAATGCATCTAGATATGTGCCGAGTTCCTGGCGTGCCTCTGATGAAGATTTTGCATTTATGAAAATATCATGAATATCCGGACTGATGGCAAACAAGCGGGCGATATTATTTTTCTCAAACAAAGCGACCTCCTCATGCTATTTGACGTTCGTCTTATCCAATCCTCCTCAAGATTGTCTGATTGCAATATTTAACCCAGCACTTAATTTAATAATAATTAAATAAAAAGCAACGATTTCTTGATGCTTGCTTTTGGTCCACGGATTTGGTATATTATTCACCCATTTCCCGCAATAGATCAAGAGCGTCTGATGAAAAATGTTTTGATTACCGGTGCTTCAAGTGGTATCGGATATGCTTTGGCTCTGGAATTGGCTGTCCGAGGCTGTCGCCTGTTTTTGCTTGCCCGTCGCAAAGAGCAACTGGAAATGCTTGTAAAAGAGATTGACCAGCCTTCGGTCGACCATCAAGTCCATATTTGTGATGTAAGCGACCTTTTACACATACGCAAAGTCAGTGCAAAAATTCAGCAAACTGCCCACATCGATACTCTGATATTGAATGCCGGAGTGGCGGGTGGAGGATTCGACCCTTTGAACATGGAGACAGAAAAAATCGCCAGGCTCTTTCAGATTAATTTCTTTGGGTCAATTGCCTTTATACAGGAATTTATACCTCAGATGGTCGCAAATGGTTCCGGTATCGTCGCTGTTACTTCCAGCCTGGCCGGTTACCGCGGAATGCCTAAATCCGCTCCTTATTCCAGCTCCAAAGCGGCTCTGAATACGTTTATGTCCAGTCTTAGAATCGACCTCCTCGATACAGGCATTCAAGTTACTGTTATTTCACCTGGTTTTGTGAAAACTCCGCTTACAGACAAGAATGATTTTTATATGCCGTTTATGATTTCCGCGCAAAAGGCTGCAAAAATTATTGCTGAGGGTCTCGAGTCACGTAAAAATGAAATACACTTTCCCAAACGCCTCTCCTGGCCAGCCAAAATCGCGCGCTGGATACCCGAAATCATCTGGATCCGGCTGATGAAAGACCGTCGTTAGTGAATGCTTAAATAACCATGTTGCGTATTTCCTATGAGTGAATTGATTGTTGAATTTAACAACGTCTCTGTTGCCTTTGATGACAAAACAGTGTTGCAAGATATTAGCTTTGCCATTCACGCTGGAGAGTTTTGGGGCATTCTCGGCCCGAATGGGTCTGGCAAGACCACCCTTTTAAAAACCCTAATCGGGTTGATTAAGCCCTGTTCCGGTACGGTTAGATTATTCGGCAAAGATCCCAGCCAGCCTAGTCGCGAACGCAGCAAAATCGGTTACGTTTCGCAACAGAACCAAACCGATCCCAATTTTCCGCTTTCGGTTTTAGATGTCGTCCTTTTGGGCCGGGCCGGTAAAATCGGCCTCGGAAGACGACCAAAGGCTCATGACAAGTCTGCTGCGAGGGAAGCACTGCAAAAAGTAGATATGGAAGCGTTTGCCAAACAACGATTCGGAGATCTCTCAGGCGGACAAAAACAACGTGTTCTCATTGCCAGAGCCCTCGCCGTTCAACCGCAACTCTTGTTACTCGATGAACCCACTTCTGCTCTGGATGTCAATGCCTCGGAGAGCTTTTATGATTGGCTCGATTCCATGCGACGTCAGCTCAATCTGACGGTTGTAATGGTCTCACACGATATCGGTGTCGTCTCTTCTTTTATCACTAAAGTTGCCTGCCTGAACAAAACCCTCGTTGCTCATGGCGTTCCTGATAAAGTCTTTACAACAGATACATTGAGCGCCATGTATGGATGCGATGCGGTTCTTTTCCATCACGGAAAAATCCCTCATATGGTGGTTGCAAAGGCTACACACGAACAGAATGAGGAGCGCGACACTCGTGATTGAACTTTTCCAATATGATTTTATGCAACGTGCGTTTTTCTCTGCAACGATTATAGGGATTCTCTGTGCCGTCCTGGGGGTTTTTGTGATTTTACGGGGAATGTCCTTTATCGGCGCCGGTATTGCCCACGCCTCTTTTGGAGGCGTGGCCCTGGGCTTTTTGTTGGGCATTAATCCCATTCTTACCGCGATACTCTTTTGTGTTCTCACTGCCTGGGCAATCGGCTTTGTTCATGAATCAGGACGTATACAGGAAGATACAGCCGTAGGTATATTTTTTGCCTCGACCATGGCCTTTGGCGTCCTTTTAATAGGTTTTATGCGCCACTATAATGTTGATTTTTTTTCATTTATTTTTGGGAATATTCTGGCTATTTCTCAAGTCGATATCTATGCGGCGATCCTGCTGGCCATTATTGTTCTCCTGACCCTGACAGTCTTTTTTAAGGAATTCCTTTTTCTTACCTTTGATGCTGAAATGGCTCAGGTCGTGGGGATACCGGTAAGAAAGTTTAACTATTTAATGCTTACACTGATCGCTCTGACAGTGGTCGTTTCTATCAAAGCTGTCGGAATTGTACTGGTTTCTGCATTGATTGTCACTCCTGCAGCGACTGCCTCTCTTTTTACCAAGGACTTTAAACGTCTTTTAATGTATTCTGTTCTTTTTGGTGTGGGTTCATGTTGGCTGGGGTTGTTTTTGTCTGCTCTTGGTGATTTGCCTTCCGGAGCCACGATTGTGCTGACAGCAACACTATTTTTTTTCCTCTCTTCGCTCATTACCAAATGGATGAACAGATGACAAAAGAAATGATGATGATCGCGTCCTTGAATAAAAATCCTCGCCGGTCTGTTCTGTCTTTAATCAGGGAGTTTTATGCAATATACAGATAAAGTCATGGAACACTTTGAAAATCCACAAAATGTAGGTACCCTTGAAAATGCTGATGGTAAGGCTAGAGTGGGTGATCCTTCTTGTGGTGATTTTATCAATGTGTGGATCAAAGTCAAAGATGACACGATTGTCGATTTTAAATACAAAGTTTATGGCTGCGGAGCTGCTATCGCAACCTCCAGTGCAGTGTCTGTTCTGGCGATCGGAAAAACGTTTTCAGAAGCCATGGAACTAACCGATGATGATGTCATCCAATTTTTGGGCGGATTGCCCGAAGGTAAACAACATTGCTCTCTCTTGGGAGTGCAAGGGCTCTATGCAGCAATGGCCGATTATCTGATTAAACAAAATCACAATCGATTTAAATCCCGTATCAAAGCCTTGAAAGATATGGGCTTTGATATTCAGAAAGAAATAGAAAACATTCTGTCTTTATACGACTATGAGGAATCGGAAATCAATGTTCTGGATGTTGCCTCGTTTGAGGCGCTGCCCTCTATCCATTTGGCTCTCAACGGTTTGGCCACATCCTTTATCGAACCCGATTCTACACGGCAACATCAGGCCCAGTTAAATGCCGTTCATTTTCACACAGATGAAACCATTGCATTTGAACCCTATGCCTGCTCATTTCAGAATGATGAATTCGATCTAATTCTCTGTATCGCTGCTTTGCATCGCTTAAACGATCCCCATGACATTCTCTCTGAGATGCATCGCATCATCAAGAAAAGAGGCGTCATTTTATTCGCAGATTTAAATCCGAATGGAAAAAGAATTTTTTCAATCGTTGAACGCCATAATCATCGAAATGTGGAATTCAATGACTGGACTGTGGACAGGGTTGTCCAATGGCTGGAAGATAAAAAATATAGTGTCAAAAGAAAAATGCATAACGGACTCGAATCGATCATGGCCATTGCTGAAAAGGAGTAACCCTCTATGATCAAAGAATTCATCGAAATGCCGAGATTTGAAAAACTGGTGGGTCGTACATTTCGTTTTCTCAGTCCCAACACCTGGACCACCCTCTCTTTGCTTATCGCCATTTTTGCAACCCTTTTGGTATTTCATCAGCATAGAATGTGGGGGGTGATCCTGTTCGCTGTCGCATCGATCTGTGATCTTATCGATGGCAAAGTCGCTCGTATCAATCATAAATCCACTCATCTGGGTGCGTATTGGGATGGTATCGTCGATCGCTTTGTGGATGCTTTGCTGATTCTTTGTTTTTTTGATCTAACCTTTCCTCAACTGATTCCAATAGAGATACTATTGTTCTTGCTTCTCTTTGTGACCTTGATGCCCCCTTTTATCGTTGCATATGCAAATCATCGACTGGCTATCCCGGATCCTACTGAAAAAGTAATTTGGCGAATCGCCTTTCGAATCGAGTATTTTATCCTGTTCTTACTGGTGATCTTTTTGAACTCATTTTCGCCTTTATGGAGCTATTATCTCCTGTGGGCAAGTTTTATCCTGATGCTGGTTACAATGATCCAAAGTCTGATTCTTGTTTTTATTAAAGCCGGGAATTACCCTCAGTCATGAATAAACTATTGATCAAAAATTGCCTTTTACCTGAAAGTGATGAACCGCAAGATATCCTCTGCATCGATGGAGCTATTGCCGAAATCGGTTACCATATTCAGAAAAGCGCGACGAGTATAATAGATGCCCAGATGAAATACGCAGCCCCCGGACTCTTGGATATACATGTGCATGGAGCCGGTGGTATCGATTTCCTCCATATGGACACTGCTTCCTATCAAACGGCAGCCCGTACCCTGGCCAGTGTGGGAACGACCGGTTTTTTGGCAACTGTGCTGATCGACCCTCGCAACCCTAAAGTCCTTTCCGGATTGGCCGAACTTTGCGATCAATCCGTCAAAGGTGCGAGATTGTTGGGCATTCATGCCGAGGGCCCGTTCATCAATACAGCAAAAAAGGGAGGTTTTCCACTCGAATGCATTCATCCTGCGGATATCGAACTGTTCTCTGATTTGATCCGATTTTCTCAAAATCGAATTTCAATGATGACCCTCGCACCAGAAGTTATCGATCAGGCATTACTCGATAGTTTACGAGTGCATCGAATCATTCCGGCTGTCGGCCATACAGATGTTTCATACAAAGAGATGAAATCATACCTTGAACACGGATTGAATCATCTCACCCATGTTTTTAATGCCATGAACGGCATTCATCACAGGGAGCCGGGTCCGATTCTTGCCGCCTGGGAAGATCCCTGTTCTACGATCCAAATCATTTCTGACGGGGTTCATCTTTCCCCGACGATTGTGAAAATGCTTTTTCATTTGTGGGGACCAGATCGATGTATTCTGATCACGGATGGCCTTAACAGCCAGGGACTACCGGACGGAGAATATGAATATATTGGGAAATCTTATGTCACGGAAAACGGTCTCGCCAAATATCATGATGGGACCTTGATCGGTACCACTTTTGGCATGCTGGATATGGTCGCCCATTTTAAGTCGTTTACAAATTGCTCGTTATCTCAAGCAATCAATGCTGCGAGTCTCAATCCTGCCAAACTTTTGGGTCTGCACACCAAAGGAGTTCTTGCGCCGGGATATGATGCTGACATTATCCTCTTTGATTCCCACTTTGATCTTCACTATACTATTATTCAGGGGAATGTCGTGCATTACGGCTCTTGAAATAAAACTCTTGCATATCCTGGAACTTGTTCTCTCCTGATTCATATCACCCCTATAAAGGAAAAGTTAACATTTCGTATAATACGGAATGCCCTTGATCTACTATGATCAACATGAATATTTCATGCACAAGATTGGTTCTCTAAGGTAAAGAACGAGGAGACTATGATTGGATATAGATTTGCCGATTATATACCTGATCCGCGCAATAATAACCCATTTCAGACCCTGTTGGATATTTTTACCCAGTTGTTGACATTTACCTCCGGTGATGTAGAGGAGGCTATGAGTTGGTTGACAGAGCTGGATAAAGAATATGGTCTGACAGGGGAGGATTATGGTTTGGGCGACTTTTATCAGGATTTAAAAGACAAAGGATTTATAGAGGATAATCCCCAAAAGCATGGGTTTTTCAAAATAACCAGTAAGACAGAACGCACGATCAGACAACAATCGCTCGAGGAAATATTTGGACGTTTGAAAAAGAGCTCGGGTGGAAATCATCCGACCGTTTTTTCTGGATTTGGAGAAGATAAAACTTCTGATCGGCGTGATTATCAGTTTGGCGACAGTCCGGATCAGATTGCCATGACCGATTCCATCAGAAATGCACAGGTCAACCATGGTCTCGATTTTAACCTCACGGAAAATGATCTCAGCATCATTGAATCCGAATATAGAACGCATGCATCGATCGTCGTCATGATCGATATCTCACACTCTATGATCCTTTATGGAGAAGATCGTATTACACCCGCAAAAAAAGTCGCTATGGCATTGGCTGAACTCATGAAACGAAAATATCCCAAAGATACCCTCGATATTATTGTTTTTGGCGATGATGCCTGGCAGATTGAACTCAAGGATTTACCGTATTTAAGAGTAGGACCTTTTCATACCAATACAGTCGCTGGTCTCGAATTGGCCATACAGATTCTGAGACGTCGAAAAACAAACAACAAGCAAATTTTCATGATTACCGATGGCAAACCCACCTGTCTTAAACAAGGGTTGCGGTATTATAAAAACAGTTTTGGACTCGACCGCCGCATCATCAATAAAACATTGAATCAAGCGACACGTTGTCGGAAACTGGGAATATCTATAACCACGTTTATGGTTGCCAAAGACCCTTACTTGCAACAATTTGTAAGACAGTTTACCCAGGCAAATAATGGCCGTGCGTTTTACAGCAGTCTAAAGGGTCTCGGTGAATATGTATTTGAAGATTATATTCGTAATCGAAAAAAACGGCTTCGCTAGTCCGAGCATGGAGAATGAATATGAAATTGACAGACATAAAGACATTAAAAGATCTTAAAAGTAATGGATATACAAGCAAAAGTATCAAGCAAGAGATGCGTGACAATCTGCTCTCTCTGATGTCCAGAGAAGAGACTTTATTTAGCGATATAATCGGGTTCGATGATACGGTAATCCCTGACCTTCAGCGTGCTCTCTTGTCGCGCCATAATATTATTTTCCTGGGATTGCGCGGTCAGGCAAAGACACGTATGGCGCGTGCCATGGTAGACCTCCTGGATGAATATATCCCTGTCATTGAAGGCTCTGAACTCAATGATGATCCCTTGAATCCCATTTCCTTTCACGGCAGAGAAATGATCTCCCGCCATGGAGAGGATACTCCCATCGACTGGGTTCACAAGAGTGAGAGGTATACTGAAAAACTCGCCACACCTGATGTCACTATTGCGGATTTGATCGGGGATGTCGATCCTATCAAGGCTGCTAATCTCAGACTTAACTATTCGGATGAACGGGTGATCCATTTTGGACTATTACCCAGATCCCATCGTTGCGTATTCGTTATCAATGAATTACCTGATTTGCAGGCCCGCATTCAGGTGGCGTTATTCAATATCCTGCAGGAAAGAGATGTGCAAATCAGGGGGTTTAAAATGCGTTTACCCCTGGACATTCAATTCGTCTTTACAGCCAATCCTGAAGATTATACCAATCGGGGATCCATTGTGACTCCGCTTAAAGACCGTATCGAAAGTCAAATTTTGACTCATTATCCAAAATCCATTGAACTGTCCAAAAAAATCACTCATCAGGAAGCACGGGTTTTGGAGGAACAGTATAAAAGAGTAGAGATCGTGCCTGCCGCGCTCGATCTTATCGAACAAGTTGCTTTTCAGGCCAGAGATAGCGAATATGTAGATGAAAAGAGTGGAGTGTCTGCACGATTAACTATTTCAGCATTTGAAAACTTTGTAAGTACCGGCGAAAGAAGATCGCTCATTACCGGTGATAAAAAAACTGCTTGCCGGCTCTCGGACTTTTTCGGTATCATACCTTCAATAACAGGTAAAATCGAGCTGGTTTACGAAGGCCAAGTCGAAGGCCCGACCAAAGTCGCACACTATCTTATCGGCAAGGCCATAAAGGCCGAGTTCCTGAAACAGTTTCCAGACCCTGAACGCTACAAGCGCAAGATGGAGTCCAGTCCTTATTATTCGATTCTCAATTGGTTCAGGGAGGGAAATACGTTGGATGTACTGAATGATATCAAGGATAAAGAGTATCAACGCTTGTTGAATGCTGTACCGGGTCTGCCTGATGTTGTTAAAAAATATCATCCGGATTGCTCAAAAAATGAGAGCTATTTCTATATGGAAATGATCCTCCACGCAATGGCAGAAATGTCCTACTTGAGCAAGTACTCTCTAGAAAAAGGAACACAATTTAAAGATCTGCTGTCCAGTATGCTCAATATGGATGATGATGACGATCAGGAACGCTACCTGAGTGCTGATCAATAGAGGATCATATTAACTGCAGAGCATTGGCAACGAGTCCGATGACCATTCGTCAATGCTCCGCTTGGTCGGAATTGATCCCGGAATAGTTGTTAATCCATAATCGGCAAAAAAGGCAACGCCAGGATCAACCTTTCTTCCCGTGCAATGTTTGCCAATTGAACATGATAGAGCAACTGCAGCTTTTGTGTCTCCGGCAAGAGCGACCACAGAGGTAACGTTTCATCGAGGATCGAACGGGGAGAGGGGGAATTTACAGTGTTTAACAATCTAATAAGAGCAGATAAGGAATCCTGGGGTTTGGGATAAATTCTTAAAGAGATCAACTCATTCTGAGGAATGCCCAATCTGCGTTTGACAATAGAAAATGTTTCCTGCAATCCTCCCAGTGTATCCACTAACCCGACTTTAAACGCGTCCTGGCCAGTCCACACCCGGCCCCTGGCTAGTTTTCTGGCCGATTCATATTCAAAATCTCTTGCTTTTGCAACTTTGGACACAAAACGTTCATAAGTCGTTTTGGACAAACTGCGAAAGGTTTGTCTGTCTTTTTCAGAAAATGGAATAAACGGATTGAGAAAATGGGCAGATGATGAGGTCCCCACAGTATCTACATTTGCATCCAGTTTATCCAGCGTTCCACTGAAATTCGGAATGATGGAAACCACGCCGATAGACCCGGTAAGCGTCTGGGGATGGGCAATAATGGTGTCGCAGGCCGCTGCAATATAATATCCTCCAGAGGCTGCGAGGTCACTCATGGATGCATATATGGGTTTGTATTCTTTGGCCTTTGCGATGGCGTGATACATGGCATCTGCAGCCAAAACAGATCCACCCGGTGTATCGATGCGTAAAATGATCGCAGAGATATCATCATCATCCCTGGCTTTGTTTAAATGTCTGATAAAAGTTCGATCCGCCAACAGGTTTTCTCTCAAGGCTCCGTCCCCGGTTTCACCGGAGACCATAATACCAGAAGCAACGACTAAAGCGACTTTGTGATCTTTGTTCACCGGTTGACCCTGGCGACCGCTTTTACTGTGGATATACCGGTCCAGTCTCACCAGGTTGAGATCCTGACCGAGTTTTTCTTCCATCAGGATCCTGACTTGCTGCTCTGGCAAAAGCTCATCTACCAATCCCAAATCATTGAGCTCTTGTGCCTGATAAACCCCTTTTGACAGAATCTCTTTTAATTTCTTTTTGTCGAAAGTTCGCTCGTTGGTGACCTTTTCTATAAACGAGCTATACCTTGCATCGAGAATCGAATATAAATTTTCACGTGCAGGTTCACTAAAGCCATTTCTGATATATGATTCGGCAGCTGATTTGTATTCTTCCCACTGTTCGACATAAAATTTGACACCGATTTTGTCATACGTCCCGCTCCAAAAGAGTTCAGAAATGGCGAAACCATTCATCTCGAGAATTCCTTCAGGCGCCATAAAAATGGAATCGGCCACTGAGGCCATAAAATAGTCGAACTCGTTACCAAATTCGATAAAGACATATACAAATTTGCCGGATTTTTTGAAATCAATAATCTGCTCCCGAATTTCTTCGGCTTTGGCATAACCGGCTCTGAAATCCGTGCCCCTGAAAAATATGCCCTGTATACGATCATCTTTTTCAGCTTTTTTGAGCGCTGACAGGACCTGGAAATGGGATACTGGATCTGCACCGGATTGAAATATACCCAGGGGATCCGCCATGGCCACTTCTTGTAATCTGCCTGCCGTGACAAGGTGCAATACACTATTGCTTTGAACTTTTTGTGGTTTTTCTCTGAATGAGGAACCGATAAAATATACAAATACCGTGCTTATCACGATAAATGCCAACATTAGCAAACCCAGAATAATCAGTGCAATCCAGCACCCTTTTCCTGATTGGTTCTTTTGTGGCGGAGGGTTATGGGAGGACTGAGTTGTGGAATAATGGGTTTGTTCCATATCATCTCCTGTGATCAAACAATACTCAATTTTGTTTCACTAGACTCTATTACGAGACAAAAAATAAAGTGTTTCTATAAATAACTAGAGTTTCGAGTCTCAGATTAAAAAATTTATAATAAATTGAAAAAAATAAAAAAAGTGCTTGACTTTTACAAAATAACATTGAGAAAGATGCGCACATAAGTTACTGTAAATATTGAATTAAGAGCGATTCTTGAAAA
>WJME01000006.1 GCA_014728115.1 Candidatus Zhuqueibacterota bacterium
CATTCAAACTCAAAAAAAATAACACTTGATAAATTCGCTCTGTTTTGTTACTATTTAAAAAAGCCCTAGTTATTTAATGTGAGGAGATAATAATGAGAAAGATGATATTGGCGGGTGTACTGACAATTTTCCTGGCCCTTGTTTCTTTTTGTACTACTGGGTCTGCGCCTGCAGAGCGTATCACCTTTGTTGAGAAAGAAAATCAAATCGATGTCATGATCGATGGTTCCCTTTTTACCTCGTACATGTTTGTGGATACACTCACCAAACCGATTCTCTGGCCTGTGCATAGCCCGGACGGGACTGTTTTGACTCGCGCTTATCCCTTTGGGGATGTCGAAGGAGAAGCTACGGATCATCCTCATCATACAGGTATCTTTTTTACTTATGACAAAGTGAATGACGCTGGTTTTTGGAACAATACCACATCTCCTCCTCAGATCAAGCATGTCGATGTCACCGGTATGAGTGCCAGTGGTGATAAAGCCACACTTTCTGTTGTTTTACACTGGACCGATGAAAATACGACTTTGCTCGAAGAAAAGCGTACCATGGTGTTTATGGCCGGGGAAACAAAACATAACATCAATTTTGATATTACCCTGACGGCAATGACCGATGAGGTCGTTTTTGAGGATACCAAAGAAGGCATGTTTGCCATTCGAGTTGCCCCCTGGCTCAAGGAAAGAGGGACTGGCGAATATCTTAATGCAAGAGGTGCAACAACCGAGAAAAATGTTTGGGGCCGGCGTTCAGAGTGGGTTCGTCTGCAAGGGAACAAAGACGGACAGCCCAAAGGGATCATTATCATGAATCATCCTACCAGCATCAATTATCCCACTTTTTGGCATGCGAGAGGATATGGCCTTTTTGCTGCCAATCCTCTGGGGCAATCTGTCTTTCAGAAAGGCACTGATCAGGAAACGATCGAGCCTCTCACTTTGACTCTTGCAAAAGGTGAAAGCGCTCCGTTCAAATTTCGGATGGTCTTTTATGATGGTAGTATGGACGAGCCTGCCATTGACGAGCTTTTTCAACAATACGAATAACATAGTGTCATGAAACATCCTGACACCAGATAGAGCAAAACCTCCGGGAGAATGATCCCCGGAGGTTTTGCATATTGGTGCATCAGCGGGTTTGGATCATTAACAGACCCGGGATCGTCGCAGAATGATTTCGAAATGTGACACTTTAACACAGGCTATGGATCAAACTGCTCGATAAACATTCGACCTGCCCATATCTCCATTTTTGGGGAACACGGTGTCATATGGTGATGTTCAAGCATAATAAAACACGGAGAGTCATTATGCGCTTTCTTTTATCTTGTCTAATTTTGCTTATCACTTTGCCGGTCATCGCTCAGGAAGAAGAAGGCCCCTGGGCCGTGGGACCGCATTTTGCTTTTTCTATTCCCAGTTCTGATTTTGCCAATGTCTCCGGGACAGGGGAGGGGCTCGGCGGAAAACTCTTGTATCGTCTACCCTCTAATCCGGCTATCGCTGCACGAGCGGATCTCACCTACCTCTCTTACGGGGAAAAGCGACAAGATCAATATCTGGGGGGAGATCCTTATCCATACCTCGTTACCACACGAAATGAATCTTTTCAACTCACCATAGGGGGCAATTTCACCAAGCAATTCGGACGCTGGTCCTTTTATCTTGCTCCGATGGGCGGCCTGTATATCTATCGTACTGTGGTTTCTGTGCCCGAGCTTTATTATTATTACAATATTCCCGCATCAGAAACGACAGAAAGCTATACCAAACTGGGGTACAATATCAATGCCGGATTTATGGTGGATATCAATCTGGGCCCTCATTTGGATTTTTCCGTAAAATATCAGCGTATTCCCGGAGCTCTGGAAACCACGGTAGAGACAGACGGGGGTGGCCAGGAATTTACGATCGAGAGTGATGCAGAGGATTTTGTTGTTTCATTGGGTGTGGTGTTTTTCCTAAAGCAATAAGGGTTGCCATTCAATGTCTGATTCGTGGAAAATTGGTTCGGCAGAGTATGATTCGGCACTGAAAAAGGAAGCCGAATATTGGGGAAGCGAAATCAAGCAAGCCCTGCAAAAGGGGATCCCCTTTTCAGTGGATATGAGACGTGCGCAAAAAATTTTCGTGCATCGTGGCAATGGCCTGCCGCAACAACAGAGCTTTGACCCAAAAGCCGAATGGATTATGAATGGAGAGCTCTATGAGCGTGTTTTCCAATGGGTCAGATCCGTGTCTCCTCAGGCAAGGATTCTTTTTTTAACCTGTGGAGGAGGGGGATTCTGTCTCGAATTGGCACGTCAGGGACATCACGTCCTGGGTATGGATATCAGTCACGAAGCATTGCAAATTGCCAAAAATTTTGCGGATGAAAATCCCTATACCAAAGGCTTTGGTTCGGTTGAATATAAAGTCACAGACTTGAATCGCGTGGAATTGCCTAAAGATACTTTTGATGTCGTGATGGCTTGGGATGGTTTGCATCATATCGTTGCCCTCGATCATTTGTTACATCAGATCGTGAAATCCTTGAAACCCAAAGGCCGGTTTATCTTTTCCGACAATATCGGCATGCATCGGTCAAGCCGCCTTTTAGGAGGTGGAATGTATTTTTTATTGCCTACCCATGTCAGTTATGCACAAAAATGGTCCATAGCATTGCGGGGTGCCGATGCAGTAAAAAAAGAAATGCAAGACCGCTCTCCCTTTGAGGAAAGCCATACACATGAAATGATGCCCATGGTGACTCGTGTGTTTAATATAGAACGTTCTTTTTATCACACCAGTATAGGATATCGTGCCGCCATTGCCGGGGATACCCGCTTGCCTGAAAAACTAAAATATCCGTTTTTGCGATTTGTTAAAAAACTGGATGATATATTGCTGAAAAGTGGACTTTTCTCTCCTGATCATGTCCTTGCCATGGCGTATCCGATTCAAAAATGAATCTTTTGGGTTTGAAAATAAAATGTTGCCGTGTCCTGCTTTTTCTTTTTGCATTTGATCGATTTGTTTGTATATTTAATTTGAATTGAACCGGTTTAATTTATTAGAAACGAGGTTTGATATGCAAGATGGACATGAAGCCATGAATCGTCGCAATTTTTTAAAGCAGACGTCTGGTATCGCTGCAGCAGCGATGGCCGCTCCCATGATTCTACCGGATTCAGCAAAGGGAGCCAATGATAAAGTCAATGTTGCCGTATTGGGTGTCAACGGGCGTGGCAAGAGCCATATCTCTGGATATATGGATCTCGACAATGCCGTGGTCACGACCCTCGTAGATCCCGATGCCAATGTATTGGCTGCGCGGGCCAAGAGCTTTGAAGAAAAATACAATCAAAAGGTCAAAACCGAACAGGATATGCGTAAAGTCTTTGATGACGAGAGCATCGATGCCATCAGCATCGCTACTCCCAATCATTGGCACTCGCTGGCCACGATCTGGGCATGTCAGGCGGGTAAAGACGTATATGTGGAAAAACCAGGATCTCACAATATTTTTGAGGGCCGAAAAATGGTAGAGGCTGCTCAAAAATATGATCGCATTGTTCAGCATGGCGTGCAGCTGCGAAGTTCCAAAGCCTTGCAAGAAGCTGTTCAACATTTGCGCAACGGCATAATCGGCGATATTTATATGGGACGGGTTCTTGTCTTTCGCTGGCGTGGTGATGATGGTATTGCTCCGTTTGAGCCTGTGCCTGAACATCTGGATTATGATCTGTGGTTAGGTCCCGGACCAAAGATGCCCTTTAGCCGTAACATCGTACATTACAAGTGGCATTGGCATTGGGAATTTGGCAACGGCGATCTCGGTAACCAGGGGGTACATGAAACAGACATGGCCTTGTGGGGTCTCGGCACCGGATTGCCTGATAAGGTCATGGCCAATGGCGGTAAATTCCTCTGGAATGATCACAAAACCACACCCGAAGTGCTTACAGGATCTATGCTGTATACCAAAGAAAATAAAATATTAGAGCTGGAAGTTCGACCCTGGTGCACCAATCTGGAAGACGGCGCTGGCGTCGGCAATATCTTTTATGGTTCTGAAGGATATATGGTGATCAAGGGTTATGATACCTATGAAACATATCTCGGAAAAAACCGTGAACCAGGTCCCTCGGGTAAAGAGGGTGGCAATCATTATGAAAATTTTATTCAAGCTGTTGTTGCCCATGATAAATCCATACTCAATGCCCCTGTTGAGACGGCTCATCTCTCATCTGCAATCGCTCATTTGGCAAATACAGCTTTTCGTCTCGGTCGGGTATTGGATTTTGATCCTCTCACTGAACGGTATGTCGACGATCAAGAGGCCAATGAGATGCTGACCCGGAACTATCGTCATCCTTATGTTGTATCCGATCGTGTGTAAGTTTTCAAGCCCGGCTGCCTTTAACCGGGCTTTTTTTCTTACTTTAGTCTGTTATTATTGTTTTATTTACTTGACTATTTCTGAACATTTTTGTTAATTGAATTAAGCATTTGGAATGTTCTGAGGCATTGTATCACCCACCCAATGACGCATTTGGCAACGTATGGCACCCACTGGTATTCGCAACTCTTGCCGGATCTCGCTAAAGCAGAATTCCATTTTCTGTGCTAAATAATAGAGTGAGGGGAATTAACAGAGGCAAAAAAGGTGCAAACTGATACCGGATTGAACACTGGCTATTTTATTTGTGACAGACGTGGGAATTTTCTTTCTGCCAACGAAACACTTTTTTCTTTAGCAGGGTATGGCGAAGATGAACTTCTTGAACTGAACCTTTTGGATCTGATGGCCAAGGAAGATCAACAAAAATTCCTTGATCAGTTTACCGACTCGGAAGGTACGACGAGATTTTCTTACAAGACCAAAATCGTCAGTAAAACCGGCGAAACAAAACCGGTCGAATTCAAGATGAATGCCATTGTCGATGAATCGGATCGTACGCATGTGATCGGATTTCGCGGGCATGTGGTATATTTGCCTGACGAAAAAAGTCCTGCCATTGCCCCACAGGATAGTGTGGATCAAAATCGTATGGTCGCCGAATTGGTTGACATTATTCATCTGGGCTATAATGAACCTCTGGGTGTTTTACTCAAAAGGATCGCCGAGACGATTTGTCAGGTTTTCGGTTTTAACCGCTCGACAATCGCTCTTTTGAATCGACGCAAACGCGCATTTGTCAAACAGGCCATGGTCGGTTATTCGAGCGTACATGGCGGCTCGCTAGAACAACGCGCACTCGAAGTCCCCCAGGAAGTGATCGACCGGATTTTTTCCGATCGGTACAAAATTAAAGTGATCTATCATAATCAAGATCAGCGAGATACAAAAGCCTATCTCAGCCCGGGAATGCCCGAACGTCGCACCGAAAAGCGACATCCCGAAGAAGAGTGGCACAAGCGCGATCTGATTTTGCTGAATCTCATGGATCGAAAAGGCAAAACCTTTGGATATATCTCGCTCGATGATCCTATGGAACAATCTTATCCCACACGCTCTACGTTCCATAATCTCGAGTTGTTTTCGTCGATGATCAGTGTAACCATCGAGAACTATTACCGCTTTTCGAACCTCGAACGCAGAAACCGCAGGCTCAAACAGGTACTTGTCAACAGCAATATCTTTAAACTCTATCTGAGCCTATCCGAACTGCTCAAAGAAGTGGTTTGGTCGGTCAAATTCACTCTGGATTTTAATCTGGTCTCTCTGGTGCTGATCAGTAAAAAAACCGGAATGCTGGAAACAAAGGCTGTCGCCTGTGATGATAAAATAAAACTTTTGCAAATTCGTGAACTCAAATATGATCTCAAAGAGTTTAGTGATTTGCTAAAGGAACGTTATCGGGAAGGTAAATCTTATTTTATTCGGGATGAAGAAGCTGTCCTGCACCATTTGAAACGTGTCTATTATGGATCTCGCATTCATGACCGTATCCACGAGACCTGGCCTGTCTGGGGGGTTATCCTGGTTCCTATAAAATCTCGTGACGGCAAGATTATCGGATTTATCCTGGTAGATGATCCTGCTGAAGGAAGCGTGCCGAATCGTGATACCTTGAGCATCCTCGAGATTATGGCCAACCAGATCGCCGTCGCCATTGATAATCGCGTGATGTATGTTCAGGCTCGCGAAAAAAATCAACCGGTAGAACCTCCGCGGACACAACCTGCTGAAACCAAATTCTATGAAGAAAAAGAAGATTATAGCGGAGGCGGACTGCGAAAACTTGTGGAAAAGTTTTTAAGATAATCAGCGAATAAAATTTTATGAACGAATCGTATTCTCTGGATTCTTTGGAACAGCAAACATTGTTGACACTTGCCCGGCAATCGATTATTGCAGCGGTGACAAACAAATCTTCTTCTCCTGTCCTTAAAGAACCGGCAGAACGTCTCGCTGAAAAACGGGGGGCATTCGTTACGCTGCACCTCGAGGGGCAACTCAAAGGGTGCATTGGCTATATTTTTGCCGTCAAGCCCCTTTGGCAGACCGTTGTTGAAGCTGCCAGCTCGGCAGCATTACGAGACCCCAGATTCTCACCGGTAGAAACCGATCAGGTCGATACCTTAAATATCGAGATCTCTGTTTTATCCCCCTTGCAAAAGATCGATGACATTGAAGAAATAGAAATCGGCCGTGATGGATTGCTGATAAGTCAACAAGGCAAAAGCGGTCTGTTGCTCCCGCAGGTGGCTGCTGAACACCATTGGGATGCGAAAACATTTGTTGAACAAACCTGTCGCAAAGCCGGATTATCGCGTCACGCTTACCTTGAGCAGGAAACCGAACTCTTTACCTTCTCAGCTCAGGTTTTTTCTGAACCTGTTTGACATTCCGGAACGTTGATTGGTTGCATGATGTTTTCTCTTGGTTTATTTTTTACACTCCTGAAATGTCACCTCCTGACTCGCCTGATTGAAAGCACTTGATTATATCCTAAAGATTTTTAATCTTGTGTCTCTTGAATTTTTGAAACGTCCGCTGTTTTATTTCGTACATTTACAAAAGACCAATCCGGATGATGATGACTGTATGAATCGTAAATTCAAAATTTTTTTACTCAGCCTGGCTGCGATTTCAGGAGCCGCTTTGTACTGGGTGATTTACCATCCCTTGATTCCTCTAAGTACCGTCCATTTACAGTTTAATCGAAAAGAAATCGTTGAAAAGGCCGACTCTCTTTTGCATCAATGGGGGTATGACATTGAAAAGATCGAGCCGTTTGTGCGCTTTGAAGGTGATCGAAAACTGCTGCAGTATATCGAGAGTGAATATGCTCAACATCCGGATTTGCAACGATGGCGTAAAAAAGTGCCTATTTATTCCTGGGCTGTGACCTGGAACATCAAAGAAGCCCTGGATTCTCTTGTTTCAGAAACCGATTTCGAAAAAATTGTCATATGGCTGGATACAGGGGGCAACAGCCTTGGATTTCGGGTGACTATGGCTGATGATAGCACCGCGAAGAATCTGTCATTGCCAGATGCCCGCGCCAAAGCCGATTCTGTGCTGGGTGCGATGTTAGCGCATGAACGCAACGAATACGAGTTTTCCCGTGTCAATCAGCATAGCTATGACCACCGCACTGATTATTTTTTTCATTATCTGAAAAGTGAACCTGTCGCCGGTATCAAGCCACAGATCGAGATCGGTATTCAAGGAAACACGGTAGGACGCTTTGAGCGCCATTGGCCGGTCTCGCAAATGGATTCAAGCTCCCGTGATATGGTATTCAATGAAATTCCCTTTCTTGTGGTGTTGTTGGCAATGGTGGCACTCTATTTGATCTTTAGTATCGGTAAATTGCGTGCAGATGGGCTTTCTTTTAAATATGCTTCCCCCTTTGCAATTCTCATGGGCATCATCACGGCGTTAAATGTGTGGATGAGTTTTTCTTCGCAATGGTCTTCCACCATCAACCTATTGGTTTCAATGGCCATCGGCTCGATCTTTATCGCCCTGTTTGTACTGGTGGCGGTCGCGTGTACCGATGCGATCGTGCGCGAAGTATGGGATGATAAACTGCTCACTCTGGACACCTTGAGACGAGGACGGATCTTTCACCGACTATTTGGCAATGCCTTGCTCCGCGGCCTGGCCATGGCCGGTATCATGCTGGGATGCTCTGCGTTGATATTCAAGCTTTTCAGCCAATGGGGTCCTCTGGATTTTAATGTCTGGAGTACCAAAATCGATGTGGTAAATGCCTGGAACCCCTTTTTATCTGCCATCCTCAACACACTCAGCTCTTCGATTTGGCTGCAAATGATCGCAACGCTGTTTTTGGTGACGATACTGGCCAAATATATCGGTCATCATTTGTGGATTATCGGTATTGTTGCTCTGGTATGGGGTGTCGGATTTGGACAAGAACTCGAATGGATTGCCGCTCCCTATTATCTTCGGTTTTTATATTGGGCCCTGTTCGGAGGCGTATCCGCATGGCTGATCCTGCGATATGACCTGTTGACCGCATTGATCTTTCATATCGGTTTTTTCTTGTGGATCGAGGTGGTTCGATTGTGGTATTTGCAGCAACATACTTTACTCGTTTCGTCGCTGGTCATCATCACTTTTATCGTTATCATGATTTTAATCGCTCTCTGGGCCAGCCGTAAAGAAATCAGCCGGGAAGAACTGTTAGAGTTTACGCCGACCTATGTCAATAAAATTCTCGAACGTGAGCGACTCAAACGGGAATTAGAGATCGCCAGACGTGTACAATTGAGTTTTTTACCCCGCAAAGAGCCAGAAAATTTTTCCATGAGTATCGCTCATACCTGTTTGCCTGCACTGGATGTGGGAGGAGATTATTATGATTTCATTCCCCTCGATGAAGATCGTCTGGGCATGGCTATAGGAGATGTGTCAGGAAAAGGGATTTCTGCTGCTTTTTACATGACGTTAACCAAAGGATTCTTGCGTTCTCTGACCAAATCGATCGATCACCCCCGGCAAGTTCTCTCTGAATGTAACCGGCTTTTTTATGAAAACGTAGAACGAGGCCATTTTATCAGCATGATTTATGGTATTTTTGATTTTAAAAACATGTCATTTACGTTTGCTCGGGCCGGGCATAATCCGGTGATTGCTCACTTGGGTGACTATGGTGAAAAATTGCTTTATCCTGCAGGTATTGCCCTGGGTCTGGAATCGGGCCCAATATTTGATCGTGTGATCAGGGAGGAAACGGTCAGTTTCCTGCCCAATGATATGTTTGTATTTTATACCGATGGATTTTCCGAAGCTATGAATTCAGTGAATAATGAATTCGGTGAGGATCGATTGTATCGTCTGCTCAGTCACGGCAAGGAATTGGAACCAAAAGCCTTGTTGACGCGAGTAGTAGACTCTGTAAAACAGTTTATGGGCAAAGCCGCACAACATGATGATATGACCATGGTAATCGTGAGAATACAATGACGATGAACCGAACGATTAGCAACTTGTCTCTTTTACTCCCGATCGGGCTCTATATCGCTGCGGGTGTGATAGGATCCGGTTCCATATCCCAAGAGTATGGACTGTTTGCACTGCTCAGAGATGGCTTTCTTTTTGGAGCGATTATACTCTCTTTTCCGCTGGTCAATCGTCAAGCCTGGGCCTCGGATAGAAACTTTTTACAAACCTTTAGACACCTGTTTGTGTTTGTCTTGGTCTATTATTTGTTATCCAGTCTGTTGCAAATACTTTTTCACCCCATGGAATCGACAGACCAGCCCTGGTTGGTTTTTTGGACTGGATTCATTTCTACTCTTTATGTCATCATTGCCTTGGGCATGCTTCGGAATTTAATATTTGTCAAGCAACGCCCCAGCACCTCCCGAAACTTTGCGTTATTACTACAATTTCTTTTGATATTCAGTCTGTTGGGGCTGGGAGAATCTCTGGCCATGGCCTATCCTGCTCTTGCATGGTTGGACAATCAAATTCTAAACAGTATCATTTTGTTTTTATTGATCTACCTCATGGTCATCAATGCGTTTAGAGTGGGTTGGATAAATTATCTCAATAAAAAACAGAAATTAGCCTGCTTTTGGAGCAGCTTGTTGCTCTTACCCTTGCAGGTACACATCACGATTCGTTTGTTCTCCCTGGATCATGTCAATATCAGTCCGTTTTTATCCACATTTATACCCATGGCAAGCCTGTTTATCACCATTTATCTGGGCG
Organism: Candidatus Zhuqueibacterota bacterium; assembly: GCA_014728115.1. Classification (GTDB taxonomy): domain Bacteria; phylum Zhuqueibacterota; class Zhuqueibacteria; order Residuimicrobiales; family Oceaniaggregativiventaceae; genus Oceaniaggregativivens. The sequence continues at coordinate 10,177 of WJME01000006.1, forward strand.
TGACCTTGTTGGCACTGATTGCTCATCTGCCGACAGCACAGCTTTTTGACCGCAAGATTCGTCAAATCGAATCGTTGTTTAGCATAAGCCGGGCCGTCAGTACAGAGTTTGAACTGAACAAATTGGTCGTCTTGATTGTTAAACTTGCAGCTGAAGTTACAGAGTCGGATTTCATATGGCTGGAACTGGCAGATCATGAATCCGGACATCCCCATCTGGTTTCTTCACGGAATCTGACTCGTCAAGAAAAGGAGGCCCGAGAAAATAACTATCATCGTCATTTATGGAATCTCATAAAACAGACAAGAGAAGCTGTTGTCGCGAACCAGCTATCTTTACATAGTGTGGCCAAAGAGGTCTTGCAGTGGAAACGGGATGTCGGATCCTTGATTGGCGTGCCCCTTGTATCCGGTAAGAGCATATTGGGGATACTCTATGCCGGGAAATCCCACGAATTTGCGTTTGAGCAAGAAGATGTGGATATGTTACGCGCATTTGGAGAACAGGTGGTTGTCGCTATTGAAAACGCTCGGTTGATCAAAGCCTCATTGGAAAAGGAACGCCTGGAACAAGAGCTGCGAATTGCACATGACGCGCAGATGAAATTATTGCCCAAAAGAACACCGGTCATTCCCAATATTCAGCTGGCCGCAGATTGCCGGACCGCCAATGAAGTCGGCGGTGACTATTATGATTTTTTCCCGTTGGAAGATGGCTGCTGTGGTGTGGTTGTGGGGGACGTGTCCGGAAAAGGTCCCAGCGCTGCGTTCTATATGGCTGAAATCAAAGGAATTATGGGAGCATTGGCCAAAGATCAACGCTCTCCCCGAGATGTACTGAATGCGGCAAATAGAATTGTGTATAATACGATCGAGGATAATCAATTCATAACTCTGGTTTATGGTATCATTGATCCGCATGATCCCCGTTTTACATTTTGTCGGGCCGGTCATTGCCCGGTTCTGGTGGCTCAACTCGACTCCAAAGTCGTAAAGTTACAAGAGCCTCCTGGCATAGGATTGGGCCTGGATTCGGGACGACGATTTGAACACGTCATTAGGGAGGAACGAATCGATTTAAAACCAGGTTATACTTTGTTACTTTATACAGATGGCGTCGTAGAAACTCGTAACGCAAAGGGACAGGAATATGGAGAAATACAACTTGCAAAAGACTTTGGAGACCTGGCCCCGTTATCAGCAGATGAAATAAAGTCAAATTTGATCCAGCGTGTTCAGGATTTTGCCGGGTCTCAAAAGCCTCATGATGACATGACTTTTGTAGTGATCAAAGTAGAAAAATAGACGATTGTACTTTGCGGGAGGAAAGGTGATGGAAAATTTCCATGTAAAACGTGTTGATGATGATAACATTACCAAGTTATTTGTAGAAGGATTTTTGGATGCTCATACAGCGCCGGTCCTGGAAAAAGAGCTGCAAAAATCCATCGATGAAGAACGCTACAAGATATTGGTCAATTTCAAAGATCTGAATTATATCAGTAGTGCTGGTTTGGGTGTTTTTATGGGCTTTATCGAAAAAGTCCGCAGTGAGGGGGGGGATATAAAAATGTGTGGCATGAGTGACAAGATATACAGGGTATTCGACTTGCTCGGTTTTCCTACACTTTATGACATTGTCAAAGATGAAGAAACAGCAATAGAAAAATTTTAGGCCAAACCAGAGGGTAGTAAAAATTGATAGGTGAAAATGTGATGGCGAAAGCACAAAGCGAGTATAAATTACGCATTCCCAGCCAAACCGATAATCTGGAATTGATCCGGACGTTTGTCGGCAAGGTCGCTGATAAAGTCGGCTTTTCAAAAGACGACGTCGGTAAAATAGAACTTGCCATCGATGAAGCATGCACCAATGTGATCAAACATGCCTATGATAGTCAAAAAAATAAACCCCTGGATGTTGCGATAAAAATCGATTATCAAAAATTTACCATTATCGTCACCGATCATGGTAAGGGCTTTGATCCAAAGTCTATAAAAACACCGGATATGAAAGAGTATCTCGCTGAATTGCGTGTGGGCGGATTAGGAATTTATTTGATGCGTACGTTGATGGATGAAATCGATTACGATATCAAACCCGGTGTCCGCAATCAAGTAAAAATGGTCAAGTACTTTATCGATAAAAAGCAAAGCAAGATCAATCGAAAATAACCCTAGTTCGCGTATGATGAATAATGATTTGTCCCGAGAACTCGACCAAAGACTGGTCGAACTGCAATCCTTGTTCGAATTGAGCAAGGTCCTAAATTCATCCCTGAACCTTTCTGCCATTCTCAATAATTTGCTCCTGTCTCCTATGGGGCGAATGATGATCACGAGAGGAATGGTCCTGATCAGTGATCAAGATGACTGTTTCGAAATACAGGTGGTCAAAGGGGTACCCAAAGACCTCATCGGACAAACATTTGCTCTTTCTGTTCCGTTCGAATCTCCTGTCACCTGTAAGCAATTACCTGACTCGATCCATCGGTTGAAAACCCTGTTCCTTCAATATGAAATTGAACTCGTGATTCCCATAAATACCTCGACCAGAACTGTCGGTCTTGTTGCTTTGGGCAAAAAAATTAGCCAAATTGCCTTTCAAGAAGCCGAACTCGAATATCTCGACTCTATGGCCAATATCGCTGCAACGTCTATCGATAATGCTTTGATGTTCAAAAAACTCAAAATCGTTAATCGCAGACTGGATAAAAAATATCAAGAACTCAATACCTTATTCGATATCAGTAAAGAATTCAATGCCACACTCGATAAAGATAAAATCGTCAATCTATTGATCTATGCCATCATGGGCGAAATGGTTGTTAGCAGATGCTTTGTTTTTCTTAATGAAGCCAATCAATTAGAGTTAGCTGCTTATCGTGGCCTCGAAATAAAGCCACAAGATTTACACCTTTTGGCCAGCCAGGATCTGCTCAATCATCTTTCCAGACTTTCAGCTCCCATGCGCATTCAGAAAAATACCATACCAAAAGATCTAAAACCCCTTGTAGAGCAAAATTTTGATATTGCCGTTCCCATGCGACACCAGGAAGAGACCAAGGGGGTTATCCTGATTGGAGAGAAAATTAATAAACAAGACTATCAGGATGATGAACTCGAATTTTTAGCCACACTGGGTAATCAGGCTGCGATCTCTTTGGAAAATGTTTATCTTTTTCAGGAGACTCTTGATAAACAGATCATGGAAGAAGAGATGAAAATTGCGAGGGATATTCAAAAAAGACTGTTACCGGACAAAGAGCCGGAACTCGCTTCGCTGGATATCAAAGGACTTAATATCCCTTCACGTCAGGTCGGGGGTGATTATTACGATTGTATGATTCTGGATAACAATCACGTTGCCCTTACCGTTGCAGATGTGTCCGGCAAGGGAGTCGGAGCCTCGCTATTAATGGCGAATTTGCAGGCGAGCATCAAGAGCCTGGCCAATCATCATGACGATCTTGGCAAAATGGTGGCGCTGATTAACAATATTATTCATGCAAATACCGGCTTTGACAAGTTTATTACGTTTTTCTATTCTGAAATCGATCTTGAAAACAGAACGTTGACTTATATCAATGCAGGTCATAATCCACCCTATCTTTTTCATGAAAATGGCGAGTTTGAAATACTGGATGTGGGAGGACTGTTATTGGGAATGATGCCCGATATGCCCTATGAAAGCGCCACGGTTCCTATTCGAAAAAATGATGTCCTCGTCATGTTTACCGATGGGGTGACTGAAGCAAAAAATGCACAAGATGAAGAATTTGAAGAATGGCGCCTGGAAGAACTCCTGGCAAAAAATCTGGACCAGAGTATGTCGGAATTGGTTGAGAGCATTCTGCTGGAGATGAAAAAATTTTCCGGTGATGAACCACAGGCTGATGATATTACCCTGTTGGCCGCAAAGGTCATGGATTGATCGTGTTAAAATGAGTAGAGTTGGCTAGTCTTGTGAACGAATATTTTAGTGAAAAAAAATCCAGAATATTACTCGTCGATGATGATCCCTATGCACGTCGCCTTTTAATGCAATACCTGAAAAAGACAGTTCATGAGATTCATAGTTCAGAAAATGGCAATCAGGCGATAGAGCAAATTGCAAACCTCGAGTTCGATCTTGTGATCACTGATCTGCAAATGACCCCCAGCAGTGGCTTGGAGGTCCTGGAAGCCGCAAAACAAAAAAATAAATACACCCAGGTTCTCATTATTACAGCACATGCCTCCATACATTCAGCTGTCGCTGCAATGAAAAACGGCGCATTTGAATATCTGACCAAGCCTTTAGATGCCGATGCCTTTTTGCTCAAGGTGCAAAATGCTCTGGAACATAGACATTTACAGCTGCTTTTGCAGGAACAGCAAACGCGATTGGATCAGTATCATCGCATGATCAGCCGAGATTTGGCTATCGCAAAACAGGTCCAAAGCACCTTGATCCCCCAGGCATTCGATATCGATGGACTCAAAACCAGCATGAGTTACAAACCTTTGATCGGATTGGGAGGCGATTGGGCCGATATACATTATGACCAGGATCGTTTTGTTTATTTAACGATCGTGGATGTTACAGGGCACGGGATCGCATCAGCCTTACTCGTCAATAGAATTTGCAGTGAAATCAACAAATGGATTCGTGAGGGGATAGAGCCTGCAAACTTGCTCTTTAAGGTAAATGACTTTTTTTGCCGGTCTTTTGTGCAAACCGGGCTCTTTGTCACCATAATGGCTGTCAAGGTCGACTTGTCGAATCAAACATTGAGATTCGCAGCAAGTGCTCATCCTGCAGCCCTGTTGGTTAAAGAGTCCAAAGAGATTACAGAATTGCCGTCGCAAAATATGATCATCGGATTCGAAGAAAAAGCCCTGGACCATTTTAAAGAAACAGAGGTAAAGTGGCAGCAGGGAGATGTGCTCTTTATGTATACAGATGGTCTTGTAGAAGCTGAAAATGAGCTTACGCAGCCTTTGGGAATGCAAGGTTTGAAAAATATCGTCAAGACTATGATCTTCAAATGTCCCAAACCTGAGGCAGATGATTTGGTCAAAGCTGTTCATGCGTTTAGCCATGACGGTTTTGAAGATGATGTTCTTGTGCTTGCAGCCAGGTTTGGATAATCTTTATGGATATTTCTAAATGCAATCGTCATGCTTTGCTGATCAATCCACCTATTATGGATTTTGCCGCATTCGATTTTTGGGTACGCCCTCTGGGCTTATTGAAAATCGCAGCGATTCTGCGCACTCTGGGGTGGTCTGTCTCTTTGATCGACTCTATGGACAGATTCCATCCCTTGTTGGAAAAACAAAATAATCATCGCTCAGATGGAAGAGGAAAATTTTATCGTCAGATTATCCCAAAACCAAATGTGCTGAGCCATATTCCACGGTTTTTTAGTCGTTATGGATTACCAAAAGAGGTGTTTCATAAAGCACTGAGCGATGTTGAAAAACCGGATCTCATTCTCGTGACATCGATGATGACCTATTGGTATCCCGCGGTAAAAGACGTGATTGATGATTGCAGACAATGGTTCCCCCACACCCCTATACTCCTGGGTGGAGTATATGCTACGCTTTGCCCCCGGCATGCGATGGATTATTGCCAGCCGGATGGGGTGATAACCGGTGAGGGAGAACAAAAACTGCTTTTATGGCTCGCAGAACAGGGATATATTTCAAAAGATCAAGCAGATATGCCGGACACCGATAACCTGCCATATCCTGCATATGATTTGTACACAGACTTGCCGCATGTGGCGGTCATGACATCGCGTGGATGCCCCATGCGTTGCAGCTTTTGCGCGTCTCATTTGCTATGTAATGGATATCGGCGAACAAACACAGTCAATGTAATCGACCAAATCATTTATTGGATCGACAAACGGCAAACACATCATTTTGCTTTTTATGATGATGCTCTTTTGCTCGATAACGCTTTGTCATTTAAAATCCTATTAAAAGCGATCATTGAGCGCAATTTTGAATTACAATTGCATTTGCCCAACGGAATTCACCCGCGACGAATCGATAAGGAACTGGCCACACTGATGTTTAGTGCCAGAGTCAAAACGATTCGACTGAGTTTCGAAACGATTAATC
>WJME01000220.1 GCA_014728115.1 Candidatus Zhuqueibacterota bacterium
AGCCAGGGGCGTCAAGGATGCTGCAGATGTCATGGCCAGAGTCAATGATTTTGTGGTCAATGATATGAAAAAGGGCATGTTCGTGACTCTGTTTTATGTTATTATTGATTCGCGCAGACGTAAATTGTCGTATGCCAGTGCCGGTCATAATCCGATGATTCTTTACAGGACCTCCACGAACAAAACGTATTATCTCAATCCCAGAGGGTTTCCGATTGGAATTTCACTTCCGGATAAGGATTTGTTTCGAAAATCGATAGAGTCTGATACCATTTCTTTGAAAGAAGATGATATATTGGTCATCTATACAGATGGAGTCACCGAGGCCATGAATGGCCGGCGTCAGCTTTTCGGAGAAGAACGATTTTTGCAAACCATCCGCGAGTATGGTGATTTAACCGCCAATGATTTTGTGGAAAAATTACAAAATGATCTTCGTTCTTTTACGGAAGGAAATCCCCAAAATGATGATATTACACTCGTGTCGATTAAGGAAAAAACCTCTGCAGAAAAATTAGAACTTAAACGGGCCAAAAAAGCTTTTCAGTTTATACAGGACGGTACGAGTATTAAAGAGGCTTGCGAGACTGCAGGTATCACGACTTATGCATATTATAACAAATATAAAGAACAATTCGATAGCGAAGGTGTCGAGAGCTATGAACTGGAAACGGACAACGAAACGATTGAAGTCAAACATCTGAGCATCGAAGAAAAAGCCAAGATTTATGATATCATAAGACGGTTTCCAGAATATGGGGCGAAAAGAATTAGCGAGGAGCTTCGCACCGAGCACTATGGCGAGACAGAAATCAGTCCATCTCGCATTTATGAAGAGTTGGTGCGGGCCAGACTGAACACAAAAGAGTTGCGGGAATCCTTTATTCAGCGAGGAGGGCGCAAAAAACCGGTTAAACCGCCCGGAACTCCGCTTTTGACCATCGATGGACGAGTCATCATTCAAAAGGGGAATATTGATCAGGGGTCTTCGCCTCCCGCCAAAAAAGCACGGGATGAGAAACGGTCTGAAGCAAAACCCTCAGCACCGCTCAAAGAATCCAAAACAAAACCCAAGCCCCCAGCTCAACGAATTCCCGGTCGGGACTTGATTCATCTCGAAATTTCAGAGTTGTTAACTACACCTATCGAAGATTTGCTCGATAAACGCGGCACAGATCACATCAAAACGTTGCAACCACATGAACAAAGAGATGTAGAGCAAGCAAGAGGTGAGAACGATGAGATCGATTTTGACAAGGAAATGGAACTTATCGATGACGCTGAGGAAATTGAAGCTGAATCTGAAAGCGACAGCGACCAAACCGATGATCTGACTATAGAAAATTCTGATGATTCCGTAATCAGCAAAGAGGAACTCGAATTTGCAGAGTTGGTAGAATTGGGTGGAGGATTACAAGACCCAAGCGATGAACAAAAGGAACGGTTCGAAGGACAGATTCCCGAGGACGCCACAGTGCTGGAAGAGACTGATAATAATAAAGAGGCCCTGGAAACTGAATCCGCGGAGGCTTTTGAAGAATTTTTAGAAATCGAGCAAGAACATGGCCTGATAACGCCCGAAGGTGAGTTAGACGCCGATATATCCGATGAACTTTTATTCGATAATATCGACAATCAATTACACGTAGAACCAGAGGAGCCTGAAGAGACTGTTGCTGATACTCGAAGCGATGATACAGCCAAATCTTTGTCAAAGAAAAAGATCGATTTTGATGAATTGTTGAGTTTGCTTGAAACAGCTGCCAATGAATCATCTGAAACTCATGATGAAGAGACAGTACATCAGGCCTCGGAAAAGGAACTTTCAAAAAATGATCTGTTGGAAATGGCATATGGTGCATATGAAAATAAAGATTATAATTATTGTATTTCTCAATTAAATCATTATATTTCTCATTATCCGTTGGATGTTCAGGCATTTCATTTGTTAGGGAATGCGCATTTTCGGTTACAACACTACCGCGACGCTACCCGGGCATATCGCCATGTATTGCGACTTGAGCCAAACGATCAACGTGCTTTGGAAAATCTGGGTGTCATTTATGCCAATCAGGGTGATTTTAACCGTGCCCTTTTACTGTGGGAAAAACTACTGCAACAAACACCGCAGCGAAATGATCTGAAAAAAAGTATTGAACGCGCAAAAAAGTTTCTCAAAGATACCGTATAGATAGTGTTTATTGTTGACATTTTCCGCTTTAACCGCTATATTTATTACTTGAAGTTTTGCAACATATTATAAATTATGAATTTCCCCGGTTTATAACGGCTCTGGCAGCATGAGCGATACGGGGATTGTCAACGGAGATCAAACATGGAAGGCATTCAATTGTCTGTCGAAAAAGCAGGCGTGGGTAACGCTATATCCGTAATCAAAGTTGGCGGTTACATTGATACGACCACATCTTCAGAGTTAGAACACGCTCTGAGCAGTTTGCTCAAAGAGGGATCATATAATATCATCATCGACCTCGGAAATGTTGATTATGTCAGCAGTGCAGGCTGGGGTATCTTTATCAGCGAGATAAAAGGTATTCGAGAAAAAGGTGGTGACTTGAAACTCGTTCGTATGATTCCCGAAGTGTATGAAGTATTTGAGTTACTCGAGTTTCATTATATTCTCAAGGCTTTTGATACCCTGGATGAGGCCGTAAAGGATTTCGAGAGAAATTTACCCGCTTTTGCAAAAACAGAGTCTCAGAAACAAACTGCTCCTCCCGCGCACAAGGAACCAGAAGCCTCTCCATCAGGCCCGGCTGAAAAGAGTGTTGAGGAGAAAATTTCCAGTATCGTGATGAAAAACCCCGATATCAGTAACACGGAAATTGCAAAAATTCTAAACACGCCGGAATATGGTAATATCAAACTTGGTTGGTTTGGGATGCGCAAGACTCTCAAGAAAATGGGGCTCGCAAATAAAAAAGATCGCAAGAGGTTAGTTCAAAATAGTTAATAACAGCCTGCTGATTACTCATTGGCCCCATCTTGCATGAATGTGCAAGGCATTGGGGCCGTTTTTTTACGTGACTATGACTTTTATCGACTTTGCTGAAATTGAAGTTACTGCGGGAAACGGGGGAAGCGGCTGTGTTGCTTTCCGTCGGGAAAAGTATGTACCTAAAGGCGGACCCAGTGGAGGAGATGGCGGACGAGGAGGCGACGTGTTTGCCGTAGCCGATCCGCATATTCAGACTTTGATGGATTTTAAATATAAATCTCGATATCAAGCCAAAAGAGGACAGCATGGTCAGGGAGACAATAAAACCGGGAAAAGCGGAGAGTCGATCACGATCAGCCTTCCTGTCGGAACGGTAATCAAGGATAAAGAAACCGGGGATGTCATCGGCGATTTAACGGGACCGGGGGAAAAAATTCTCCTGGCCAAGGGCGGTCGTGGGGGGCAAGGTAATGCGCGCTATGTCACCCCTACGAACAGAGCCCCCAGAGAATGGCAGGTTGGTGAAGAAGGTGAATCACGGGTGGTCATTCTCGAATTGAAATTGATCGCAGACATTGGACTCGTTGGACTTCCGAATGCCGGCAAGTCGACCTTACTGTCGCGAATTTCAGCTGCAAGACCAAAGATTGCCGATTACCCATTTACCACCCTGGTCCCCAATTTGGGCATTGTGCCGGTAGCTGATTTTGGGAGCTTTGTTGTGGCTGATATTCCGGGTTTGATTCAAGGTGCACATGAAGGCAAGGGGCTGGGAATGCAATTTCTCCGTCATGTAGAGCGTACACGCGTGCTGACCATGATTCTTGACGCCAGCTCCCAAGACTTGAACGCCGATTATCAGACCTTGATAAGCGAGTTGAAATCTTATGGCCAGGGCTTGATCCACAAGCCGAGGATGATTGTATATACAAAATCTGATCTTGTTTCAGACTCATTCCAACCCTTGATTGAGCCAGAGACAGCCGGTGAAGACTATATCCTGATTTCTGCAGTAACTGGTGATAACCTATCCCAAATGATCCAAAAAATGTGGCATCTTTTGCAATCTGAATCGTGATGGAAAAAGATATGGCAATCAGGGATAAAATCGATCATTATTCCTTGTTGTGTTTATCCAGTGTTACTGGGCTCGGACCCTATAAAGTCCGCATTTTGGTCGAGCGCTTTGGATCTCCTCAACGAGTACTGCAATCCTCTCCCAGAGAACTGGTACAGATACCTGGCATTGATAAAATCATGGCCGAACGGATCAGAAAGGAAGCAGATCATAAATTTGCCAAAGATCAGCTACAACGTCTTGAAAAAAGTCGGATTAAAGTTGTTTCTTTTTGGGATAACGACTATCCTGCCGGGTTAAAAACACTATTCGACCCGCCGGTCCTCTTGTTTGTTCATGGAGAACTGAATCCTGATACAGATCAAAGTATTGCCATTGTCGGTACTCGTCAGGCCACCAATTATGGACGATGGGTCACTGAAAAGTTTACGCGCGAACTTGTTTCTCATAACTATTGGATAACAAGTGGGTTGGCTCGTGGTATAGACACCATTGCTCATCGTCAGTGCTTAAATTGTGGCGGTAAAACGGTTGCTGTTTTAGGATCTGGGTTGGATCGCATTTATCCTGCTGAAAACACAGAATTATCCCGGCATATTTCGAATCAAGGGGCTGTCGTGAGCGAATTTCCAATGGGTGCAGGACCCGATGCTCCTCATTTTCCGCGTCGAAATCGGATTATCAGTGCCCTATCCCGGGCTGTTCTTGTTATAGAAGCAGGAGAAAAGAGCGGGGCTCTTATTACGACTGATTTTGCACTGGAACAGGGCAAGGATGTATTTGTGGTGCCAGGAAATATCAACAGCCCTGCAAGTCAGGGAACCAACAAACTCATTCAGGAAGGTGCCAAGTTAGTCTTAAAAGTCGAGGACATCCTCGACGAAATTGCACCTTCTTGTAACGGTCAGCAGAGCCTTGACTTAAGTGAATCAGTTAATGTGAGTCCAAAAGAAAAACAATTATTGTCCCAAATGACAAGTGAACCTATCCACATAGATCAGTTGGCCGAATTGATAAAAATGGAGCCTTTTCAAATTTTCCCCTTGTTGTTAAGTCTGGAATTAAAGCATTTTGTCAAACAGATTCCGGGAAAATATTTTGTTCGTCTGTAAAAATTGTTGACATGTGTATGAAAGTTTTGTATCTTCTAGGTCTGGAGGGCTAGACCTAATTGGCAAGGCAACGGTCTTGAAAACCGTCGGGCGAAAGCCCTTGTGGGTTCGAGTCCCACGCCCTCCGCTTGACTGCTGCCTGCCACTGAATATTCGGAGAGGTGCCGGAGTGGCTGAACGGGGCGGCCTGCTAAGCCGTTGTAGGGGTTTCTCCCTACCGCGGGTTCGAATCCCGCCCTCTCCGCTTTTTAAGCGTACATTTGGCTGGTTTGATGTACGCTTTTCTTTTGATATTACAAATGGATGAAAATATGGTACGTGTAAGATTTGCTCCCAGTCCGACAGGATTTGTTCATATTGGCAGTTTAAGAACCGCACTCTATAACTATTTATATGCAAAGCGCCATAATGGGCAATTTATTTTAAGAATTGAAGATACAGATCGCAATCGATTCGTCAAAGGAGCCACTGAAAATCTCGTCCGTGTGCTTGAATGGTCTGGTCTGATACCGGATGAAGGTCCTATGAAGGACGGTGGGTTTGGTCCTTATTATCAGAGTCAGCGAACAGAGCTTTATCTCAAACATGCCCAGGAATTGATAAATACCGGCAAAGCCTACCTTGCCTTTGACACCCCAGAAGAAATCGAAATGATGCGATCCGGCCAAAAAAAAGCCGGTAATTATTCGCCCATGTACAATTTTGTCATCAGAAGGCAAATGCGTAATAGCTTGACCATGTCTGAACAAGACGTTCAGGATGAACTCGAAAAGCAAACTCCATATGTTGTCAGGTTATTGGTGCCGGAAAACCAGGATATCGAATTTGACGACATCATTCGTGGTCGTGTTGTATTCAATACCAAAGAGGTCGATGATCAGATCCTGATAAAATCGGACGGGTTCCCAACCTATCATCTCGCCAATGTGGTGGATGATCATTTTATGCAAATCACCCATGTTATTCGTGGTGAAGAGTGGTTGAGCAGTGTACCAAAACATCTCCTGCTCTACCGATTTTTCGGGTGGCAGGTTCCTCATATGGCTCATTTGCCTCTTATTTTTAATCCTGATGGCTCAAAGATGAGTAAACGCCAGATCACGGATGCGGTTTTACGCAAAGAATCGGATGATTTACGAAAAGAGATCCTGTCGTCTGAAAAAAAGATCGATCCCAATTTGGAGCTTTATATCCAGGCAGGCTATGAACGGGAAGCTATCCTGAATTATATTGCGCTCCTCGGATGGAATCCCGGTGAAGGGGATGAAAGGCAAATTTTCAGCACTTCCGAACTGGAACAAGAATTCACACTGGAACGCGTCAACAAGTCCGGGGCCACTTTTGATATCAAAAAGTTAAATTGGATCAACAGAGAACATCTTGTGCGCATTTCTCTCGCGGAAACCCGGGAACGATTGAAAACTCTTTTAGAGGACCATCAAATCGACCCTTTTCCTGACCATTATTTGCTTCAAGTCATAGAACTGTTACAGCCCAGAGTCAATTTTATTGATGAGTACTGGTCAAAGGGCCTTTATTTCTTTCAAGATCCTGTTGAATATGATCGTGATGGAATAAAAAAGCGATGGAAAGATCGGTCTGCTCATTTAATCCTTGAATTTTTTGATAAAATTTCTAAATTAGAGTCGTTTACAGCAGAAAATATCGAAACCCGATTGCGCCAAATCACTGAACAGCATGAATTGGGAGCGGGACAACTCATTCATCCGGTGCGTTTGGCCGTATCAGGCACGACCGCAGGACCAGGATTGTTCGAGATGCTGCAAGTTCTTGGAAAAGAGACCGTAATGCGTCGCCTGAAAAGAGCTGCTGAAATCATCCCTTCTTTAAAATCTTGATTTTTTGGGGAGTCGTCCAATGGCAGGACACATGACTCTGGATCATGGTATCGGGGTTCGAATCCCTGCTCCCCAGCTTATAAGCACCTCAATCTGAGGTGCTTTTTTTTTGGCATAAAAATTGTAATACTATCAGCGTTGAATATCCTGTTTTTATAAGTGCAATAAAATCAATTTGGATATTTTTTGACCAGTGACACTAAAGTAACACTGTTTCCATTTTGTACGTAAGGAACCCCTTTATGAATAAGCGTGTCGTATTAAATATATCAATTATTTGTTGTTTAGGAGCCTTGATGCTCCTGGCCGTTTGGGCGCCATCATTTCAAAACCTATTTTCTCCTAAACACGATTTTGCAGACTCTGCGGTTTGGTCATCGAATGGATGGCACGAGATCATTCCGCAAAAAAATATGAACAGGGTTCCTCAAGACTCTGTGCTTTTACCCTCGATCGCCACCGAGCCTGACGTGCAAAAAAGTGATTCTATATATGCTTTAACGGAAAAATCTGATCCGTCAAAAGTTCATAAAGAAGAAAAAGCCGATCCATTGGCTTTAATTCCTGTTAAAAAACTCGAGAATGGTGTCGTTGACTCGACAACTGAAAAACAAGACCAGAATGCGATTCTTGATCAAGGTACTCTAGTTGCAAACTCAAAAATGTCTCAACAGCCTGCAAAAAATGACACGGTTCGAATTCATACTGCACACCTTTCCAGCCAGGAACTCCCTGTAGCTGAACGGGATTCTTTGAATCAACTCGATAGCCCTCGCAAAAGGACCGAACATGCTTCAATGATCGATTCTTTGCTTGCCGAAATTTTAGCTGCTCAGGATTCAATGGATCATAAACTCGGCAAGGCTCATAAAACAACCGTGGATTCTTCGCTTTTAGCCAAAAGACGTACAGTGGGCGTTGAGCTTCGAGAATTGATTTATGGAAAGCAAAGAAATGATATAGACAAAAGAGACCCTGTTTCGTTTTCCGGGATGAAATCCCAAAATGTATCTTTGACCAGCAGCCAGATGTCAACCTTTAATAAACCTGCCAGCAAGCCTCTTGTGAGCAAGTCCGGTTATAGCTCATGGCAAATCGGATTGAATTCTGGTCCCAGCCAACATCAATCTCAGGCAAATGGTGCCCTTGGTGGCTTGACATCCTCTTTATTTCTCGATTATTTCATTACGCCTGAATTCTCTATTGGAACACAGGTGGGAATTGGGCGATTGTCCCTGTCTGATTCGTATACGGGTTTACAAACACAGATTGTAAGAGCAGATATACGCATAAAGTATCAAATGAATGCCACAGAAACCATCAAGCCATTTGTTTCACTTGGACTGGGTTTGGATCATTTTGATGCTGCTCGGGTGGACTCTCAAATCGAGCCGGTGAGTTTTGCCTCTTTTGTGGCTGGCACTGGTGTCAATGTCGGTGTGACTCAGCACGTGTCCCTGGTGTTAAGCGGTGAGTTCCGCCTGATCAACGGCCAGATTAGCGATAATTCTCAATCCAACGATTCAAGTGCCAGTGCAAAGATTGGATTTTCATATCGTTTTCATAAAAAAGCGTCATCAGAGACCGGAAAAGATCTGTTGGCAAGTAAATCCATTTCGTTCCCCTAGATCGATAGAATATTCTCAAAATCCTGCTACCAGCTCCAGGCTGTCGAATAGAATGATCAGGCAACAGAATTTTGGAACCTTTTTGCTGCGATATCGTTTATATTTATGATTTCGGGCAGGAAGTTGATCCCCTCATTGAATACTGACCCCCCTAGGTATTCAACAATGCTTCCTGCCCATTTTTTTTAGAGATGGCCTCATTTTATTCTTGAATTACTCAAATTTTTCTATATATTAGGGTGTTTGCGCCCGTAGCTCAATTGGATAGAGCTTCTGACTTCGGATCAGAAGGTTGGGGGTTCGAGTCCCTCCGGGCGCGCAAAATAAAAAAGGTTCCGTGAGGAACCTTTTTTTATACTCTATGATTGGAAATTAGCATTGAATGGGGATCGAGTTTGAGTTGCAGTTTGTCGGGCTTTGTCGCTTTGTGGTCTTTGAGCAAGCTCAAATGAATATGATCTGCTTTTGGTTCGAGCATGATAATAACATCGAGAAATGATTTTACCCGATTAACGGGTGCGGGGACTTTATCTTCATCCAGATCGAGATGGTCTCTATGAATGGTCGCCGAAAACCAAATTTCGGTATTTGTTTTTTGTGCAAAGTTTTTCCACTCTTGTAAATCCTCTGTGGTTGATTTTTCAAAGGGATACCCGTCGATAATCATGATTTGAGGATTAAAGTTATCATTCTCGATAAATCTGTTAATGCTTTCGCGGACTTTATCAAAAGACATACCCAGTCCCTTCAAGTGCAGTATCAGACGATTCCGCAGCATGTCCTCGAAGGTTTCTGTGCTGTTTTCCAGACGATACGTTTTTGCGAGTTCATCAAAAACCTGTTTGTACCAGTTTTCTATATGGTGTGGATCATCTGCAAACGAAATATGGAGTACTTTACCTTCACTCAACATATGATCGATGCCAAAATGGACAAGACAGGCTGTTTTGCCCACCCCTTTCCGAGCAGTGAAAACTCCCAGCTTGCCCTTACCCAAGCCTCCATGAATGGTTTTTTCCAAAATACGGATTGGGCTTCTTTTCAAGAGTTCATCTTTTAACATTTTCGACCCTCTAGTTCTATATCATTGCTATGTTTGCCATTGTTTTAAAATAGGAAAATGACAGACACGGTGCCAGAGCTTTTTTCAAAATTCTAACTTTTTTCTTGATATTCTTTTTTAAGGTGTTCGGCAATACTCTCGGGGACCTTGCCATACTTTGCAAATTCCATGGTGAATTCGGCTTTTCCTTGTGTCGAGGATCGCAATACAGTAGAATAGCCAAACATCTCGCTCAGGGGAACCTCTGCTTCGATGACCGTAAAGAGATTATCTTCTGCAGCACTCAAGATAACGCCCCTGCGTTGATTCAAGGTGCCGATAACATTTCCCTGGAATTCCGAGGGAGATTCAACCGAAACTCGCATGATGGGTTCGAGAATCACCGGTTTACAACGATTATATGATTCCCTAAATGCGCTTAATGAAGCGGATTGAAAGGCGATATCTGAAGAATCGACCGGGTGATAATTCCCATCATTCAGGGTCACTTTAACACCGACAATGGGAAAACCAATCAACGTTCCTTTTTCGATTGCCATTCGGAATCCTTTTTCACAAGCAGGAATGTATTCCGATGGAATCACTCCTCCCTTGATCTCATTGATAAACTCAAAGTCATGCTCATGATTGGGTTCGATAATACCCTGAACACGACCATATTGTCCTGCACCACCGGTCTGCTTTTTGTGAGTGTAATCAAAGACTGATTCTCTTGAGATGCTCTCTCGATAAGCGACTTGAGGTGCTCCGGTTTCCAAATCTACTTTGTATTCTCTTTTCATCCGCGTGAGATAGACATCGAGATGAAGCTCACCCATTCCTTTGATGATGGTTTCATTCGTCTCCGGATCGACCTCTGTACGAAACGTTGGGTCTTCCTTGGTGAATCGATTGAGGGCTTTGGACATATTTTCATTTGATTTATTGTCTTTTGCATTGATCGATAGTGAAATCACGGGGTCGGGTATATACATAGATGACATGGTCACATTCAAGCCATCGGCAGTAAAGGTGTCGCCGGAGGCACAGTCTACACCGAAAAGCGCCACGATATCACCTGCTGTTGCGGTTTCAATGTCCTGCATTTGATCGGCATGCATGCGGATCAATCGCCCGAGTCTGATTTTTTTTCCGGTTCTGATATTGGTCAGTTCGTCACCTTTTTTAATACGGCCCTGGTATATTCGCACATAGGTCAGTTGCCCAAAGCGCGTGTCATCGAGCTTGAATGCGAGCAGAATCGCAGGTGTGTCCAATTCACAGCGCAGTTCGAGTTGTTCTTCATTGCGATCCAGATCTACAGCGGTGTTGACTATTTGATAGGGTGCGGGCAGATAGTTGACCACCGCATCCAGGAGAGGTTGCACCCCTTTATTTTTAAAAGCAGAACCGATAAAAACCGGGGTGAGCTCTCTTAAAAGCGTTCCTTTGCGAACCGCATCGAGCACCAGGTCAATGGTGACGCGGTCTTCCAGATAAGCTTCGGCGAGCTCGTCGCTATAAAGAGATGCAGCATCGAGAAGTTTGTCTCGCATTTCCAGGGCTTTTTCTCGCAAATTCTCCGGGATCTCTTTTTCTGTGACGTATTGGCCGTCGTCTCCCTCGAAATAGGTCGCTTTCATCGAGATGAGATCGACGACACCTTTGAAATCGGCTTCCAGTCCAATAGGAATTTGCATCAGAACGGCATTATGATTAAGTTTGTCTCGCAGCTGCTGGGTTACGCGTTCAGGATTGGCTCCCATGCGATCGCACTTGTTAATGAATGCGATTCTTGGCACACGGTAGCGTGTCATTTGACGGTCGACAGTAATCGATTGTGATTGTACACCGCCCACCGCACATAAAACAAGAATGGCACCATCGAGAACTCTTAAAGCCCGTTCTACTTCTATGGTAAAGTCGACATGACCCGGAGTATCAATGATATTGATGTCGTGATTTTTCCATTGTACTTGAGTTGCCGCTGATTGGATTGTGATGCCTCTTTCTCGTTCCAGCTCCATAGAGTCCATGGTTGCGCCGACTCCATCTTTACCACGTACCTCGTGAATTCTATGGATACGATTGGTGTAAAACAAAATACGTTCTGTCAGCGTGGTTTTACCAGAATCTATATGAGCACTGATTCCAATATTTCGCATTTTATCAAGTCTGTCACTCATAATATGGCTCTTAAGTTGAATGTTTTCAATTAATTAGGCTTGCTTGCCAATTTTTTACGAAATATTTAATATATAAAAAAGATATTGTAAAAGCAAGCATTTTTTACAATGCCTCAAAAAACACGCTTCATCCATGAAACCATAACCATGAGCATGACAGAGAATATGCAAATGAGGTCAATAAATTGAGCACTATTGACAAAAACCGGAGCGTATACAGGCACTATTGCCAGTTTGTGCAGCTATCGAAATGGCCATGCAAAAGATTTTAGACCCTGATAAGAGGCTTTGGAAAACCCGGGGGGGTGCGTCGATTTTGACTGTTATCGACCCAATATTTACCTTTTCGATCAGCGGAGAAATTTAAAATAAATCCTTGCTGGTCTGATTAAAGTTTATTATTTTGGGAGAATTGAGAAATTTGTGGAAAGTCTTATGAAATTGCCCAATCAACTGACATTATTCAGAATCATTCTCTCGCCTGTATTCATCGTCTTTTTTTCCCTGGGATCGGCCTGGTCTCTCATGGTCTGTATTCTCATCGCTGCCTTATTCGAGATAACAGATCTCTTGGACGGAATGTTGGCCCGGAAATATGAGCAAGTGACCGATTTTGGCAAATTGATGGATCCCTTTGCAGACAGTATTTCGCGATTTACTATTTTTTTATGCTTTCTTGGGGCTGGGCTTGCACCCATATGGATGATTGCTGTTTTTTTCTATCGCGATGTACTGGTGTCGGTGATTCGTGTTTTTTCTATAAAATCCGGTGTAGTGGTGTCCGCCCGAAGGAGTGGAAAAATCAAGGCCTGGATACAGGCAATATCCATTTTTACGGTACTGTTTATTCTCGTTTTTAACCATTTGAATGTTTTTCCGACCCTGTTCACACCGAACTCATCTTCGTTCATCATCCAGGGAGCCATTACTCTGGCGATGCTGGTCACACTATGGTCGGCTGTTGATTACTGGAATGGCAACAAAATCATGGTCATCAAAGCGATGCACACAAAAAGTTGACTCAGAGTAACTCTGTCAAGTGGCTGACATTTTCGATCGTAAACGTGGGTTGATCTTGGGATGATATCAACATGGTGCGAGTGGTTTCTCCACTCAGCACCAAAATTCCTACCATTTCAAATTGTTCTGCCATTCTAATATCCGTATACAAACGATCGCCAATAAAAGCGATTTGGTGGGGCGGGCATTGGGCCTTTTCTGCAATAGCCTGCACAGCTTGTTTGTGAGGTTTTCCCATGACCTGCGGAACTCGGCCTTGCGTCGCAGTTTCAAACATTGCAATAAATGAACCTACATCGGGTTTGAATGTGCCTTTGGAGACCGGGCAGAGGAAATCTGCATGAGTCGCTACATAGGGGACATCTCGGAGAATCAATTGGTAACAGGTGTCGATTTTTTCATAGGTCAATTCGGTGTCGAACCCGAGAACCACGGCCTTTACTTTGCTCGAGTTCAGGGCATCTGATGACGAGAGCGGATTGAATCCATAATTCTGAAAGTCATGAATCAGGTCCTGGTTACCGACCAGGTAGATGTCTGGGTTCAGTTGATGATTCAGGAGATAGCTTACAGTACAGTCCGTGGACGTGATAAGATATTCATCTTTTGCAGGAAACCCAATTTCATGCAATCGTTTGAGATAGGTTGAGCGCGATTTGGAAGAGTTGTTGGTAAAGTAGAACAGTTTTTTACCGCTTTGTAATACCTTATCTAAAAATGCTCGAGAATAGTCAAATGGCTTACCATCCATATAGAGGGTTCCATCAAGATCACAGACAATGGCCTTGCATTCTGAGAGTGTTCTTTCTAGTGTGTTCATCGTATGAATTCCTGTCGTTGAATTTCTGTAATAACGCGATTTTCTAGAGAAGATGCAAGCAGATTTCCACCGAATAAAGATCGTTCAAATCTGAAAAGGCTTGCATTGCTTCAATATTTTCTTTACATTAAAAACCCATTTGCAATACCGCAATTTTAACTGAACTCCCTTAGAGTCTTTCAAGTCGTTCCTATGATCCGGTTTGTTTTGAAATAGATCGATAAAGAAAGATCTCAAATACTTACATTTGCTTGTATGGAGGTATTATAATGTCAAGGAAGATGGTCACTTTGGACGGCAATGAAGCTGCCGCATATGTGGCACACAAACTCAATGAAGTCATTGCCATCTATCCTATTACCCCATCCTCACCGATGGGCGAATGGTCTGATGCGTTTTCCGCTTCAGATCAGAAAAATATTTGGGGGACCGTGCCGCAGGTCACAGAAATGCAGAGCGAGGGAGGTGCCGCAGGTGCTGTGCATGGTGCATTGCAAACCGGCGCACTCACCACAACCTTTACCGCTTCACAAGGTCTCTTGCTGATGATCCCCAATATGTATAAAATCGCCGGCGAGCTGACATCGGCAGTTTTTCACGTCTCTGCCCGTACGGTGGCAACTCATGCTCTGTCGATTTTTGGCGATCATTCGGATGTGATGGCCACACGCCAAACAGGGTGGGGGCTTATTGCCTCCAACTCGATCCAAGAAATTATGGATTTTGCCCTGATCGCGCAAGCTGCTTCTTTGGAATCCCGAATTCCTTTTGTGCATTTTTTCGATGGATTTCGTTCTTCTCATGAAGTGCAAAAGATCGAGCAGCTGAGCTATGAAGATTTGCGCGCCATGATCGATGATGATCATGTATTTGCTCATCGCATGCGAGGATTGACTCCTGATCGACCTGTCATTCGCGGTACCGCTCAGAACCCGGATGTCTTTTTTCAAGCGCGCGAAACCGTAAATCCCTATTATGATGCTTGCGCTGACATTGTACAAAAGAATATGGAAAAGTTTGCCAAGCTTGTTGGTCGTGAATATAACCTGTTCGATTATGTCGGTGATCCGGATGCAGACCGGGTCGTCGTTTTGATGGGATCTGGAGCTGAAGCAGCTCAAGAGTGTGTCGAATATCTGGCAGACAAGGGTGAAAGCGTCGGACTCTTAAAAGTTCGCCTTTATCGCCCGTTTTCGGTTAAACATTTTGTCGATGCGTTGCCCAGTTCGGTAAAAGCTATTGCTGCCCTCGATCGTACAAAAGAACCGGGCGCTGCAGGTGAGCCTCTTTATCAGGATATACTCACTTCTCTGATCGAAAAACCAAAATTTTCCACCATGCCTACGGTAGTTGGTGGACGTTATGGACTCTCTTCTAAAGAATTCACCCCGGCAATGGTTAAGGGTGTCCTGGATAATCTTAAAAAGGATGTTCCTAGAAACCACTTTACAATTGGGATCAATGATGATGTTAGCCAAACCAGCCTTGATTTTGATCCTGATTTTACCACCGAAGATGATAAAGTGGTACGCGCCGTCTTTTATGGATTGGGCTCAGATGGGACTGTAGGTGCCAACAAGAACTCGATCAAAATTATCGGGGAAGAAACGCCCAACTATGCTCAGGGCTATTTTGTCTATGACTCGAAAAAAGCCGGCTCTGTGACCGTATCCCATCTGCGTTTTGGTCCCGATCAGATTCACTCAACCTATCTGATCGATAAGGCTAATTTTGTGGCTTGTCACCAGCAGTTCTTTTTGGAAAAATTCAATGTTCTCGAAAAGGCGGTCGAGGGCGCAACCTTTTTGCTGAATACTCAGGTTGGACCTGAACAGGTATGGGATGCGCTTCCGCGTGTGTACCAGGAACAGCTGATCAAAAAGAATTTGAAATTCTATGTCATCGATGCCTACAAGGTGGCAAAGGAAAATGGCATGGGTGTGCGTATCAACACCATCATGCAGACTTGCTTTTTTGCCATTTCCGGTGTGTTGCCCAGAGATGAGGCCATCGAATATATCAAAGACGCAATCAAAAAAACATATGGGGCAAAAGGTGACCGCGTCGTACAATTGAACTTTGCTGCAGTGGATGCCACTCTGGCCAATCTTCATGAGGTAACGATTCCTGAAAAAATCACCAGCACGATGGAAATGCCCCCTACTGTGAGCGATGAGGCTCCGGAATTTGTTAAAAATGTCGTTGCTAAAATTATGCAAAACAAGGGTGATGAGTTACCGGTGAGTGCCATGCCTATAGATGGTACCTTTCCTACGGCCACCACTCAATGGGAAAAACGAAATATTGCACTTGAAATACCGGTATGGGATCCGGATGTATGCATTCAGTGTGGTAAATGTGTCATGGTTTGTCCGCATGCCACTATTCGTCAAAAAGCCTATGATCCTAAAGTCCTGGAAAATGCGCCGGAATCATTCAAATCCGCAGATGCCCGAGGACGGGATTTCCCGGATGGCTGGAAATATACCCTTCAGATTGCCCCGGAAGACTGTACCGGATGTACTCTTTGTGTCGAAGCTTGTCCGGCCAAGAACAAACAAAAAGTTGGACTAAAGGCGATCAATATGCAACCTCTTCCGCCACTGCGCGAGCAAGAGAAAGAAAATTACGATTTCTTTTTGAATGAAATCCCTGACATGGATCGCAGAAACGTTAAAATCACTTCTGTAAAGGGATCCCAATTCTTGCAGCCCTTGTTCGAATATAGCGGTGCCTGTGCAGGATGTGGTGAAACACCTTATGTCAAATTACTAACCCAAATGTTTGGTGACCGCAGTATCATCGCCAATGCAACAGGGTGTTCATCGATCTATGGCGGCAATTTACCGACGACCCCTTATTGTGTGGATAAAAATGGACGAGGTCCGGCATGGTCCAATTCACTGTTTGAAGACAATGCCGAATTCGGTTTTGGATTCCGACTGACGCTTGACAAACAGATCGAGTTCGCCAATGAATTGGTTCGCGATCTCGCTTCTGACCTGGGTGACGAGTTGGCGAAAGGTCTTCTCGAAGCGGATCAGTCCGATGAAGCAGGAATATACGAGCAACGTGAACGCGTAGAGACCTTGAAACAAAAACTGGAAAACATCTCAAGTGACAAGGCCAAGCAGTTGCTCTCCGTGGCTGATGTTCTCGTAAAAAAGAGTGTCTGGATCCTCGGGGGGGATGGCTGGGCTTATGATATAGGGTATGGGGGTCTCGATCATGTGCTGGCCTCTGGTCGAAATGTCAATGTGCTCGTCCTTGATACAGAAGTCTATTCCAATACAGGCGGACAGATGAGCAAGGCGACTCCATTAGGTGCCGTGGCCAAATTCGCAGCTGCCGGAAAGCCTTTGCCCAAAAAAGATCTGGGAATGATCTTTATGACTTATGGTAATATTTATGTGGCCCGGATTTCCATGGGCTATAATGACCTGCAGACTGTACGTGCTTTGGCTGAGGCAGAAGCCTACGATGGTCCGAGTATCGTTATTGCTTACTCGACCTGTATTGCTCATGGTATTGCTATGGCCAAAGGTATGAAAGAGCAAAAAGCTGCAGTCGAAAGCGGTCATTTCCCGCTTTTCCGTTTCAATCCATTGGTTGCTCAAGAAGGAAAGAATCCTCTCAAGATGGATTCCAAAGAACCGTCAATCTCTTTTGAGGATTTTGCTTACAATGAAACCCGTTTCAAGATGTTGACAAAGTCCAAGCCAGAACGGTCAAAAATGCTTATCGATATGGCTCAAAAAGAGATCCAGGATCGCTGGCACCTTTACAAAGCCTGGTCTGAAATGGAATATGGTTCGACCAATGGTAATGGTAACGAATAATAATGGAAATTTTGCCACTTTAACAGAAAGGATAGGATAACGATGGATTTATCAACGACCTATTTAGGCTTGAAACTGAAAAATCCGTTGGTTCCGTCAGCCTCTCCGCTTTCAAAAGATATCGATTCGATAAAAAAGCTGGAAGATGCCGGTGCTTCGGCAATAGTGATGTATTCTTTGTTTGAAGAACAGATTGCTTTTGAAGCCGCCGAGTTGGATCATTTTCTGACTCGGGGAACGGAACAGTTTGCTGAAGCTTTGACTTATTTTCCTGAAGAGGATGAGTTTAATCTCGGTCCTGAGGAATATCTTGAACATATTCGTAAAGCCAAAGACGCCACAGATATCCCTATTATAGCCAGTTTGAATGGTATATCAAAAGGTGGATGGATTGAATATGCAAAAAAGATGCAGGATGCCGGTGCAGATGCGTTGGAATTGAATGTCTATTTTGTTGCCACCAACCCAGATCAACCTGGCCAGGAAATCGAAGATCTCTATCGTGAAATCGCCAAGGCTGTAAAGGCTCAGGTGACTCTCCCTGTGTCCATAAAGTTATCGCCCAACTTTAGCTCGATTAGCAATATGGTCTCCACCTTGGACAAGGACGGCATGGATGGCTTTGTGATGTTTAATCGTTTTTATCAACCCGATCTGGACTTGCAGAGCCTGGAGGTCAAGCCTGGTGTGGTCTTGAGTTCTTCGAATGATTTACGCATTCCCTTGCGCTGGATCGCAATCATGTATGACCGTATCAAGGGAAGTATGGCCGGTTCGACAGGCGTTCACAGCGCTCAAGATGTTCTAAAGTTGATCATGGCGGGTGCTGATGTCGCCCAGATGTGTGCTGTGCTCCTCAATAACGGCCCTGGGTATCTTTCCACCATCCTTTCTGACATGGAAAAGTGGATGCAAGAGAACGGCTATGACTCCATTTCTACGATGAAAGGCAGCATGAGTCAAAAATCGGTTGCAGAGCCCGCGGCGTTTGAACGAGCAAATTATATGAAAGCGCTGAGCGATTATTCTCGTTCCCATACTTTATAGCAGATTATCGGGTCCGGGTTCATCTCCGGACCCGAGATTTATAAAGTTGTTGACTTTTTGTTCTAGATTTTTTATCTTTTCAAGCTTTAATAATGGCGCGTTCGTCTAGGGGTCTAGGACGCTGGCCTCTCACGCCGGTAACACGGGTTCGAATCCCGTACGCGCTGCTGCAACGATTGACGCGCTCGTAGCTCAATTGGATAGAGCATCTGGCTACGGACCAGAAGGTTGGGGATTCGAGTTCCTCCGAGCGCGCAAGTATGGGACGTCAGACAGTGCATGATCATCAACACTGGATGCAGATTGCGCTACAGGAGGCACGCAAGGCTTTAGATAAAGAGGAAGTTCCTATCGGTGCCATCGTGGTTTGTGATGGTGAAATCATGGGTCGTGGGCATAATCTGGTAGAAACCTTGCAAGACCCATCTGCCCATGCCGAGATGCTAGCGTTATCGGCAGCATCCCAGAAATTAGCCTCTTGGCGGTTAGAGGAGGCAACATTATATACAACGCTGGAGCCATGCCCCATGTGTGCCGGGGCTATTCTTATTTCTAGGATACCACTTGTGGTTTTTGCAGCTCGAGATCCCCGACTCGGTGCCTGTGGCACAGCCATTCAGGTTTTGCAGTCGGAAAAATTGGATCTCAAGAGTTCTGTAATCGGAGGTATTCTCGAGAATAAGAGTCGCGATCTTTTAAAATTTTTTTTTCTAACGTTA
This sequence comes from Candidatus Zhuqueibacterota bacterium, assembly GCA_014728115.1. Lineage (GTDB taxonomy): Bacteria > Zhuqueibacterota > Zhuqueibacteria > Residuimicrobiales > Oceaniaggregativiventaceae > Oceaniaggregativivens. The sequence continues at coordinate 19,310 of WJME01000220.1, forward strand.
CGAAAACGTTAAATTGTTGGAGAGGTGCGAGAGTGGTTTAATCGGGCGGTCTCGAAAACCGTTGTACCCCTAACCGGGTACCCAGGGTTCGAATCCCTGCCTCTCCGCAACTCGTCTAAAATTGGAGAGGTGTCCGAGTGGCTGAAGGAGCACGCTTGGAAAGCGTGTGTAGGGTTCCCCCTACCGCGGGTTCGAATCCCGCTCTCTCCGCTAAACATATCATGACGCCCGACTCGTTTTCAGTCAAAATAGAATCGGGGCCGTAGCTCAGTTGGGAGAGCGCTAGAATCGCACTCTAGAGGTCGTGGGTTCAAATCCCATCGGCTCCACTTGGCTGTGCTAGACGGGGAGCTAGCGGTGCCCTGTAACCTGCAATCCGCTATAGCAGGGTCGAAGTCCCATCAGAGGTCTTTTCGTTTTTATCTCTCGCCATCAAGAGCAGTGTAGAAAGCCTAAGCCCTGCGCAATAAATGCGTGCCAAACCCCGTCAGGAGCGGAAGCTAGCAGCGGTAGGTGCAAAGTTTATGTGCCGCAGGATTCCCTAGGTTGAGCTGTTCTCTGAGGCAGAGAAAAAATTGAAGGATCAACGATGGGTGCACAGCCTTTTTTTTCACGGTTGTGCCTATCAGAGTGCTTTTATGTCCTACTTGGTCCTTGCAAGAAAATATCGCCCCATGTTTTTTGCCGATGTGATGGGGCAAGAGCACGTCACTGTCACATTGCAGAATGCGATAGAAAAGAATCGTGTTGCCAATGCCTATTTGTTTTCAGGTCCCCGAGGCGTCGGCAAAACCACGGTTGCCAGACTGCTGGCAAAAGCCTTAAACTGTGAAAATGGCCCTACTGTAACTCCCTGTAACGAGTGTTCCCCTTGTATCGAAATAAATGAAAGCCGAAGTCTCGACGTCTTTGAAATAGATGGTGCTTCGAATCGTGGTATCGATGAGGTGAGGAACTTGCGAGAAGGGTTGCGCTACTCAGCCAGCCCGGGGAAATATCGCATATATATCATCGATGAAGTCCACATGCTGACCAATGAAGCCTTTAATGCCCTGCTTAAAACCCTCGAAGAACCCCCGAGTAAGGTTTTGTTCATTTTTGCCACTACAGAAGCCCATAAAGTTCCTGCCACTATACTGTCCAGATGTCAACGTTTTGATTTTAAACGTCTCTCAAACCGGCTGATTGTCGAACAACTAGAGCATTTGTGCGAAAAGGAAGATCTGCGAGTCGACGAAGAAGCATTCCGTCTGATTGCCGCCAAAGCAGATGGCGGTATGCGGGATGCCCTCAGCTTACTGGATCAGATTATTGCCTTTGCAGGCAAAGACATCAACGCCGATGACGTTATTCAATTGCTCGGTATGATCGGTCAGGATCTATATTTCGAGGCCAGCGATTTGATTCGTGAGGGAGATGTCGGGGGGGCTGTACAACTGGCCAATAATATTTTTGTGCAAGGATATGATTTCAATGAGTTTCTGATCGGCCTGACTGAACACTTGAGGAACTTTCTGATTGCACTCACCACAGGAAGCGGAAAAGAGCTCGATGTGTCGGAAGTGTATGAGCGGAGATATCTGGCAGAGTGCTCGCAATTCAGTGTCGAGGATTTATTAAGATATATCAAGATTGCCTCTGATGCCGAAAACCTGATTCGTCGCAGCAGCAATGCCCGGATGCACCTTGAAGTCGCCCTGGTCAAAATGGTCAAAATGACCAACAGTGTGCAGTTTTCTGACCTTTTAAACGAGTTAAAAAAAAAATCCAGTCATAAAGAATCCAATCCCATAGCTCCCCCGCACAATGATAAATCTACTCTTTATAATCATGATGTGGCGAAAAATCTCCTCGAGTCATCGGTTTCAAACAAGCTGACGCAACAAGAGGGATTGAGTCAAGAACATCCGTTAATCGATCTTGAAATCATAGAAAATCGCTGGCAAGAAATCGTCGAACTGGTCAAACGGCGAAAAATCGCCTTGGGATCTTATTTATGCGAGGGCTGGCCAAGTCAGGTGAACGGTTCTACTCTCGAACTTGGATTTCCTGGCAAAAGCACTTTTCAGCAAGCATCCGTCGAACGGGGAGCGTCTCTGATCGAACAAGTTATCAAAGAAACCCTGGGGATACCGGTTCGTTTACAGTGTGTGCGAGATCAATCCAATACGATCCAAAAAAGACGCAAATTTCCGGCTAGAACCGATAAAAAGTCTTTATTTGAGCAGTTATTAAAAGAAAATAAAATCATAAAACAAATTGTTGATACCTTCGATGCTGAATTTATACAATAGCGGGAGAAAAATATGAATCGTGGTGGAATGTCCGGGCTGTTAAAGCAAGCTCAAAAAATGCAGGAAAATTTACAAAAAGTACAAGAGAATCTCGGTAATCTCAAAGTCGAGGGCACAGCCGGAGGAGGTATGGTAAAGGTCGTTGCCAATGGTGCCCAGGAAATTGAAGAGATCAAGATCGATCCTCAAGTCATCGATCCTGAGGATGTCGAGATGCTCGAGGATCTGGTTTTGGCAGCTGTCAATCAAGCCATGGAATCTGCAAAAGCAAAAGCTCAAGAGGAAATGTCAAAGGTGACTGGTGGCATGCCGAACATTCCCGGTCTTAATATGCCTGGGTTTTAATTAGGAGTCTCTTTGAAATATTCCTCACAAACTGTTGAACGCGCGATCAGCGAATTGTCCAAACTCCCTGGCATCGGGCGTAAATCCGCACAGCGTGCAGTCTTTTACTTGCTACGGCAAACCAATGAACAAGTCCAGGCTTTGTCATCCTCTTTACAGGATCTGAAACTCAAAGTCATCCATTGCTCGATTTGCTTTAATATCACTGAAAATGATCCCTGCTCCCTATGCAGCAGTGAAAAACGCGACCGATCTATTATTTGTGTGGTAGAGGAGGCAAATGATATTCTCGCTTTTGAACGAACCGGTGGATATCGCGGACTATATCATGTGCTCGGGGGTGTTCTCTCTCCTCTCGATGGCATCGGTCCCGATGAGTTACACATCAAGGAACTGTTGCAACGATTGAATGAAGATGTCAGGGAGGTGATTGTTGCAACAAATCCGAGTACCGAAGGCGAAGCCACTGCGATTTATCTTGCTAAAATGATTAAACCAATGAATATTGCCATCACCCGGATTGCACGGGGTATCCCCGTAGGCGCTGATTTGGAATTTGCCGATGAGGTTACTCTAACCCGTGCCATAGAAGGCCGCTCACAATTTTAATTATATGTTGCCTTTATTTCTTTTCTTGTTTACTTTAGCAAGTCGAAAGGATAATTTCGGCCGTGTAGCCTATCATCAGGTTGAGAATGCATAATGAAATCACTGCTACGGAATGGAGCTCTTTTTATTTCTACCTGTGCCGGAACAGGATTTTTTCCTATAGCCCCCGGTACAATCGGAACCGGCGTTGCATTGGTTTTCTGGTGGTTCCTTTTGCCTGTCCAGCCATTGATTGCGCTGGCGATCATTGCTTTCAGCTTTTTCATCGGTGTCTGGTCTGCGGGAATTGCCGAAGAGGTTTGGGGTGCTGATCCTGGCAGAGTCAACTGGGATGAATGGGTGGGCACACTGATCACGGTCTGGTTTTTGCCAAAAACCCTGTTCGTGCTCATTGCTGCCTTTGTGTTGTTTCGTATTTTCGATATTTTAAAGCCCTGGCCAATCTATCGTCTAGAAAAATTGCCAGATGGATGGGGAGTCATGGCCGACGATGTTATGGCCGGTATTTATAGCAACTTGATTTTGCATTTTGTATTTATGTGGATGTAAGCCAATGTCTATGCGTCTCGAAATTATCTCTATCGGTGATGAAATTCTCATGGGTCAAACCATCAATACCAATGCTTCCTGGATGGGAATGCGGTTGGTTGAGATCGGCATCAAACCCTGTTGGATAAGCACAATTGGAGATGATGCAAAGGACTTGAATACAGCGCTTATCCAGGCAGAGGAGCGGGCAGATGTCATTTTAATCACAGGCGGCCTGGGCCCGACTCATGATGATATTACAAAGAGTGTGACAGCCGACTATTTTCATTCAGACATGGAAATTGATAAAAATGTCCTCGTGCACATCAAGGAACGATTTCGCCGGCGTGGAATATCAATGGCCAAAGTCAATGAAAGCCAGGCAGAGGTACCCCAAAAAGCCCGTGTAATGAATAACGACCGCGGTACTGCTCCTGGTTTTGTATTTGAAAAAAATGAAAAATATTTTTATATCATGCCCGGCGTTCCACACGAAATGAAATCAATGATGAATCGCATTGTTTTACCCGAACTGACCAAACGCCTGAAAGGATTGGTGACTCGAATTCGGATGTTGGCAACCACCGGAATCCCTGAGAGCACCCTTTATGAGGAGTTGGGTGATATCTCACGAATAGAGAAATTTGCCAAGATGGCTTTTCTGCCCAATCTCAAGGGTGTACACATTCGATTGACTGCCCAAGCCGAATCTGAGAACACAGCGTTCGCCAATCTGGATCGGGCAGAATCCAAATTAAGAGAGCATATCGATGAATTTATCTATGCCGATCAGGATATCGAAATCGAAGAGGCCCTGGCTCACTGGCTAAGAGAAAGAAAAAAAAGTGTCGCTGTTGCCGAATCGTGTACGGGGGGATTGCTCATGGATCGGCTGACCAATGTACCCGGGAGCTCACACTTTTTTGAAAGAGGTGTATGTAGCTATAGCAATGGTTCAAAGATGGAATTATTAGGTGTTTCAGAGAGCGATATTGAGGCACATGGAGCCGTGAGCGAACCTGTGGCCTTTCAGATGGCAAAAGGGATACGAGAATTGGCCCACGCCGATTATGGGCTCTCTACAACAGGAATTGCCGGACCTTCTGGCGGCACGGATGAAAAACCGGTCGGGCTAGTATTTATCGGACTGTCGGATGAAAAAGGAACTATCGTTAAAAAATTCACCTTTGGTGAAGATCGCAAGGGTAATAAAATTCGATCCACTCAAGCTGCCCTGGACCTGCTCCGCAGGCGGTTGTTAAGGATGATCTGAAGGAGAATATGGAAACGCTGCGCACATTTATTTGTATTCCCTTGCCGGACGAGATACTTTGTAAGGTTGAGCAGATACAGGAAAACGTAAGGCAAAAAGAGGATGGTGTTAAATGGGTTCATCCCCAATCCATGCATCTGACCCTGCAGTTTTTGGGAGATGTAAAACAGACCTCTGTCGAGGAAATCGGTCGTATGATCACCCCATTGATAGAATCGACCCCAGCTTTTTTTCTGTCCCTTGAGGGAGCAGGTGCTTTTCCGAACTTTCGCCGGCCCAAAGTATTATGGCTCGGCATTCAGGATGAAAGCGGACAATTGGTCACATTACAAGAACAAATAGCCGCACAATTATCAAAACTTGGATTCAAGGAAGACAAAAAATACCATCCTCATCTAACCCTTGGACGCGTAAAAAAGCCCTGGCTGGCGCAAAAAGTGGTCGATCGGCTTTCAGATCAAAAGTGGGAATTAGGTTCCTTTAGCGCGGATCGTGTATTGCTCATGAAGAGTGAATTGTTGCCGCAGGGTGCACATCACACGTGTCTGATAAAAATTGAGTTACGCAAACATTAGAAGAGAGGATTCGGAATGGCTGACCAACGAGATGAAAAACGCAAAGTATTAGATATGGCCATGTCACAAATCGACCGGCAATTTGGCAAAGGATCGGTGATGTGGTTAGGTCAAGAGCAAAAAATAAATGTCCCCACCATTTCAACCGGTTCGCTGTCTCTGGATGCTGCACTGGGAGTTGGAGGCATTCCACGCGGAAGAATTGTCGAAATCTATGGTCCGGAATCTTCAGGAAAAACCACTTTGGCCCTACATGTTATTGCCGAAGCTCAAAAAGCGGGGGGGCTGGCTGCATTTGTCGATGCCGAACATGCTATGGATGCTGAATATGCCAAAAAATTGGGTGTAGACACCGATAACCTGCTGATCTCTCAACCTGACACCGGGGAACAAGCCCTGGAAATTACTGAAACACTGGTCCGCAGCGGCGCTCTCGATATCATCGTCATCGATTCTGTGGCCGCTCTGGTACCCAGAGCCGAAATCGAAGGAGATATGGGTGACGCCCAGATGGGTTTACAAGCCCGGCTCATGTCTCAGGCCATGCGAAAACTGACAGCGGCCATAAGCAAATCAAAGACTTCGGTGATTTTTATCAATCAGATTCGCGAAAAAATCGGAGTCATGTTTGGCAACCCAGAAACCACGACCGGCGGACGTGCTTTAAAATTTTATTCCTCTGTCAGAATGGATATTCGTCGAATTGCAGCCATCAAAGATGGCGAAAACGTCATAGGAAACCGGACAAAAGTCAAGGTTGTCAAGAATAAAGTTGCTCCACCGTTCAGAGACGCAGAATTTGACATCATTTATGGCCAAGGTATTTCTAAAGTGGGCGATGTTTTGGACTTGGCCGTAAAGTATAAAATCGTGGATAAAGCAGGGACATGGTTCTCCTTTGGAGATGAAAGATTAGGACAAGGACGCGAAAATGTAAAGCGATATCTCGATGATAACCCAGAGTTGTTTGTCGTGATTATGAACCGAGTCAAAGGTGAGCTCGGCATTGGTCCAAAGGAAGAACCCAAAAAAGCCGAGGAAAGCGAAAAACATCAAGACCGTCACAGCAATACAAGCACAAAAAAAGAATAGTAAGCGCTGTTCTGTATTCCTCGATAACGAGTTTGCGTTTGGAGTGCACCAAGATGTTCTGTTAAAGAGCGGCATTTCAAAAGGCGATCAACTCTCCGAAGAACAAATCGAGGCCATCACTGCACTCGAAGATGTGCATAGGGCAAAGCAAAAAGCGTATAAACTGCTAGCCGTGCGGGCAAGAAGCGAAAAGGAACTGCGCGACAGATTGGTGCGAGATCAGATCCCCGAGAAGGTTATCGATACGGTAATAAATGACTTGAAAACGCTCGGAATGTTAAATGATCAGGAGTTTGCTCTGATGTTTGCCCGTTCCCGCATGATCACCCGTCCCGAAGGTGCATTTCTTTTGAGAAGAGAATTATACGAAAAAGGAATCAACAAAGCCTTTATTGACACTGCCGTTGATCAAGTGTTTGCCGAAAAGAGCGAGACCGACTGGGCTTTCGAAGTCGCTGCGAAACGCAAACGTCAAATAGGTCATCCCGATGATATTAAAACACGGAAAAAAGTTTCTGATTTTTTACAAAGACGGGGTTTTCACTGGGACATCGTTCGAGAGATTATGGACAGATGGAATGAATTGGACAACTAAATGACAAGGTATCAAACAGACGATAAAAATTGGGGACTGGTGACCCGCATATTAAAAGCGGCTAAAACTGGAATCGAGATGGGGTCAGTAAAACCTCATATTGCCCCTATCTACCAAACGGTTAATTTTGAATATCCTGATGCCGAACAGGGATTGGCAATTTTTGAAGGTAAGCAAGAGGGATATATCTATACCCGCTATAGCAATCCCAGCACAGATCTTTTCGCTCATATGGTATCGGTGCTGGAGGGTGCTGAAGGCGGCTTGGCTGCATCCTCTGGAATGGCTGCAATTAGCAGTGTCTTTATGGCACATACCCAAAAAGGCGATCATATCGTCTCTTCGAAAGATATTTATGGCGGGAGCCGAGCCTTTTTTGTTCGTGATCTTGCAGCAATGGAAAGAGAGATCGATTTTGTAGATATCACGGATATCAACAAGATTGCCACAAAGATCCGAAAGAACACCCGTATTCTATATACGGAAATATTGGGAAACCCAAATCTTGTTTTTGCAGATATTGTAAAACTCGGCGAGCTGGCAAGAGATCATAATATCAAATTGATTGTCGATAATACCTTTACCCCACCTCCCATTGCTCAGCCCATAGAGATGGGAGCGGATATTATTATCCATAGTGCGACCAAGTATCTCGGAGGGCACGGTGATCTGGTCGGTGGCGTCATATTGGGACAGCATCACGACTTGAAGGATGTTGCTGCAAAGTTGATAAATTTTGGGGGTTGTCTGAGTCCCTTTAATGCCTGGCTGGGAATCAGGGGACTGAAAACTTTGCTGCTGAGACTTGAAAGACAATGTGAAAATGCCCTGAAATTAGCACAGTTTTTGGAAACTCATCCCGCTGTGAACAAAGTCTATTATCCGGGTCTGGAAAGCCATCCTTGTCATGGTCTTGCTCGTTCTCAACTACAGGGATTCGGGGCCATGTTGTCGTTTGAAGTCAAGGGTGGATTTGAAACGGCAAAAGCGCTGATCGATGCTGTGCGTGTCTGCCGATTTACGGTGAGTCTGGGAGAAATCGACACGCTAATCATTCACCCTGCTTCGACTTCACATGTCAGCCTTTCCGTTGAGGATCGGGAAAAAATCGGTATTACAGATAGCTTGTTGCGCTTGTCTGTTGGCATTGAAAACTATTCTGATCTTGAGAACGATTTTTTGCAAGCTTTTGATAAACTTAACCATGGGAATAGTGATGAATTCTAATGAAATCAGACAATCCTTTTTAGATTTTTTCAAGGGTAAACAACACCATATTGTGCCCAGCGCACCGGTCATCCCTCAGAATGATCCTACTCTTTTATTTACAAATGCAGGTATGAATCAATTTAAAGACATCTTTCTTGGGACACGTGAACGACCCTATCCCCGCGTTGCAGATTCGCAAAAATGCATACGAGTATCCGGCAAACACAATGATCTCGAAGAGGTCGGACGAGACACTTATCATCACACCTTTTTTGAGATGCTCGGGAATTGGTCCTTTGCTGATTATTTTAAGGCCGAGGCCATTGAATGGGCCTGGGAGCTGCTTACAAATGTTTGGCAGCTTCCTAAAGATCGTCTTTACGCCACAGTCTTTAGCGGCGATAAGGAAGATCATGTGCCGTTTGATAAAGAAGCCGCTGATTTGTGGCGCGAGGTAACGGATATTCCTCCCGACCACATTCTTCCTTTTGGTAAAAAAGACAACTTTTGGGAAATGGGACAAGTTGGCCCTTGCGGACCCTGCTCAGAGATTCATATTGATATTGGGCCGGAATATGAAAACAAGAGTGACGCGTCCAAATCAGGTGTAAATAGTGGATCTTCCAGATATATTGAGATCTGGAATCTCGTTTTTATCCAATATAATAGAGACCTCTCAGGAAAATTACATCAGTTGCCTTATCAACATGTCGATACAGGTGCGGGTTTTGAGAGGTTGGTGGCCGTTCTGCAGAATAAAGGATCGAATTATGATACAGATCTTTTCAAACCATTAATGGATACCATTTCTTCCCTGACTGGTTATCACTATGGACAGGGGGGTGAAATCGATGTTGCCTTTAGAGTCTTGTCCGATCATATACGAGCACTCTCTTTTGCGATCGCAGACGGAGCGATTCCTGGCAATGAAGGTCAGGGATATGTTCTTAGAAGATTGCTTCGTCGGGCAGCTCGATTTGGAAGAATTTTAAATATCAAAGAACCGTTTTTCTTTCACCTGGTTGATCCTCTGGTGGATAAAATGGGACACGCTTATCCCGAAATCAAAGAGCGGCAAAAACACATTACTCGTGTGATAAAAGCTGAGGAAGAGAGTTTTAATCGCACCCTTGACCGTGGAATCGAACTGTTTGAAGAGATTGCCCAAAAAATCAGAAAAAAGGGAGAAACCGCTTTTCCCGGCAAAGATGCTTTTCTCTTGCATGACACCTACGGTTTTCCTCTTGATTTAACCCAGCTGATGGCCCAAGAACGAGGATTGAACGTTGATAGCGATGGCTTTAATCGCGAGATGAATTTGCAAAGACAGCGTTCCAGTGGTGTCAAACAGTCAGAATATGAAACTTTGGATCTAGAGTTGCTCGCTGGCAAAAAAACCGAGTTTGTGGGATATACTCTGGATGAGGTCGAAAGCCATGTGGAATATGCTGATGATCAGCGGATTATCTTATCCTCCACTCCTCTTTATGCCGAGGCCGGTGGACAGGTGGGTGACAGAGGAACAATTTTTAATGACAAAATTCAGTTTGTCGTTGATACCACCAAACAAATAGGACAGTATATTGTCCATCACGGAAAATATAAAGAGGGCGTACCCCCGGCTCAAGGGACAAAAGTGATCGCAAAAGTAGATTCGGAGTCAAGACGACCTACAGAAAGAAATCATACTGTAACACATCTCTTGCATAAATCGCTCAGAAAAATTCTGGGAGATCACATTAGCCAAGCGGGCTCTCTGGTCCATCCCGATTATATGCGATTTGATTTTACTCATTTTGAAAAAATATCTCGGAAAGATTTAGAGCAAATAGAGCAAATGGTCAACGAGCACATCCTCCGAGATTTGCCGGTTTCCTGGCGCTATTTAAAGCTTGATGAAGCAAAAAAGATGGGTGCTGTAGCCCTGTTCGGTGAGAAATACGGGGATATTGTTCGGATGGTGCAAGTCGATTCTTTTTCCAGAGAACTATGTGGAGGAACTCATGTAGATGCCACCGGAAAAATCGGTGCTTTTGTCATTACCTCAGAAAGTGCGGTTGCGGCAGGTATTCGAAGAATTGAAGCTCTGACCGGCCTGAATGCAATGGCATATATGAAAAAGCGTGTCGAGATGTTGAGTGAAGCAGCGCAACTGGTAGGAGCAGCACCCGAAAAAGTTCCTTCACGTATAAAGGCTCTTTTGTCTGAGCGCAAAGAACTGGAAAATCAGATCAAATCTCTGCAGCAAAAAGGTGCGAGTGATATCATTGGGAACCTGGTTACAAAAAGTCAACCCATAGATGGGATTAATGTGGTTTGTGCCTTGGTAGACGTGCCCAATATGGATGGATTGAAAACTATGGGTGACCAGTTAAGGGACAGATTAAAATCCGGAGTAGGTATTCTCGGAGCAGATCTTGAGGGCAAGGCCGCTCTTGTTTGTGTTGTTACAAAAGACCTCATTGAAACCAAGGGGTTGAAAGCCGGCGACATCATCAAGAAAGTGGCTCGAATCGCAGGAGGAGGGGGCGGTGGAAGCCCACATATGGCCACTGCTGGTGCAAAGGATACCACCCATCTGCAAACAGCAATAGAGAGCTCGGTAGATATAGTAAAAGATTTACTTGACTAGTTGATAAAAATGGGATAGACCTGTGAAGGTTTTTGAACAACTGTTGCATGCCAAAAAAGAGCGTGGTGCAGCATATCTGGTTTTGATCGATCCGGACAAGCAAAGCGTGGAAGATGCTGTCAAACTGGCGAAAATGTGTGAAAAAGCTGGTGTTGATGCGTTACTCGTGGGCGGCAGTTTGCTTTTTGCTCATATCTTTGGAGAATTGATCAAAGCGATAAAAGCTGCTTGCGATTTACCTGTTATTATTTTTCCGGGCGGTGCCCGGCAAATTTCACCTTATGCCGATGCCATTCTCTTCCTTTCACTCATCAGCGGAAGGAATCCGCATCACCTCATTGGAGAACAGGTCATTTCCGCTCCTATCATCAAATCCATGAAATTGGAAACCATCTCTACGGGGTATATGTTCATCGAGGCCGGAAATGTGACATCTGCCCAGTTTTTAAGCGATTCTCGTCCTATACCCAGAAAAAAAACCGATATTGCCCTCGCTCACGCACTCGCCGCAGAATATCTGGGTATGAGATGCATCTATTTAGAGGCGGGAAGCGGGGCCAAATTATCGGTTCCTGAGGAAATGATAGGTTTATTGTATCAGCATGTCACGATCCCTATGATCGTTGGCGGCGGGATTCGCACTCCCGAAGAAGCACTGCGAAAGGTGGAGGCCGGTGCAAGTTTTGTGGTGACAGGAAATGTGGTTGAAAAGAATCCTGAACTGGGCTTTCTTAAAGCATTTGCTGATGCAATACACGAAAAGAAAAAAAGATAGGTGGTATATTCATGGTCTTTATTGATACCCATTCCCATGTTCTGCCTTTTATCGATGATGGTGCAGAAGATTGGGATATGGCAATGGCTATGCTAAAACAAGCTCAAGATGATGGTGTGCATCAGGTTGTTTGCACTCCACACATACAATCCGCGATCGACTTTGACCGGGAAGATGAAATTATTGGTGTTTTTAATGAACTCCAGGATCGCGCCAAGTCAAATGGTATCCGAATTCTTTTGCATCTCGGGGCAGAAATTTATATACAACCAGATTTACAGCTCGACAAGAAAATCGCTACGCTGGCTCAAAATGGTCGGTATTTTTTAATCGAATTCCCAATGAATTTGATACCGGACTTTGTCAGCCAGCGATTTTTCGATCTGGTCATGGATGATAAAATTCCTATTGTTGCTCATCCTGAGAGAAATGCTCGTATTATTACAGACATTGGCAAAGCTTACGAATTTGTGCAAAGAGGAGCTTTATTACAGGCCAATGCTGGCAGTATAACCGGTCAGTTTGGAGAAACGGTGCAAAAAACAGTCTTTCGCTTATTGGATGCGAAATTGATTCATTTGGTGGGGTCTGATGCCCATAACAATTCAGGGCGTCCATTGATGCTACGCAAAGCATATGATATAATTTTGCGAAAATATGGTCAGGAAGCAGCTTATAAGCTCTTTTATAGCCATCCAAAATTAATCTTGTCTGCTCAAAATGTGAGTGTGGAAGAGCCAGGCCCGTTTGTCAATGAAAAGTCAAAAAAAATATCAGATCGCTTTAAACATTTATGGGAAAAGATTATAACATAAGAGGTGATTCGTGCAAGATCAGGTGCTGCAGATCAAATCTTGGTTCAAAGAAAGTGCTCGCATCAAAACTTTATTGGCCGAAACGTTTTCTGAATCTGTCAATGAAACAGCCACACTTTTGATTAAAGCTCTTCAAAAAGAGGGCAAAATATTGATTTGTGGTAATGGTGGCAGCGCTGCGGATGCTCAACATTTTGCTGCTGAACTCGTCGGTCGTTTTAAACGAGACCGTTCACCGTTGGCAGCCCTGGCACTCACAACTGACACCTCTATTCTAACAGCAGTTGGCAATGACTTTGAATATGACAAGGTCTACCAGCAACAAGTTGAAGCTCTCGCCAAAAAAAATGATATACTGGTGGTGTTGAGTACGAGTGGTAATTCAAAAAATATCGTCCGTGCCATTTCGGCAGCCAAAGCGAGGGGAATCAAAACCATTGCATTGCTTGGCCGCGACGGTGGCCAAATTTTGGGACTGTCTGATTATTCCATTGTGGTCCCTGCCCAGGGGTCCGATCGGATTCAAGAAGGTCATATTACGATTATTCACATATGGTGTGATTTGATAGAAAATGCCATGTTTCCATGATGACACGATTCTGATCTACTGTCCAGAGATTATTCTGGAAACCTTTGTTTACAAGTTTCGTTAAAACACCAGAAAACAATCGGATCGTAATTTAGAGAATACAATATCTTGAGCTTTTTAAATACAGCGATATTACTGGGGCTGTTTGCTGCTTCCATACCTATCATCATCCATTTATTGACTCGTTCCCGTACTCGTACTATTCCTTTTAGCAGTCTGTTTTTTCTAAAGGCTCTTGAGGAAAAGAATCTGCGTCGGCTCAAATGGCGCCAAATCTTGTTACTCCTTGTTCGTACTCTGATCATTCTTTTTTTGGTATTAGCCTTTGCCAGACCGGCTCTCAACACGGCAAGTTCGGCTTTTGCAAACGCAAAAAAAAGTGCCGTAATTGTGCTTGATAATTCTTTTAGCATGCAGCTGGATTCTCAAAAAGCAAGGACATTATTTCGAGAAGCTCAGAATACAGCTGCAGATATTCTGAATACGTTTCAATCCGGTGATCAGATCGTGCTCATGAGTCTCGATGATAGCAGTCATAATACCAGGCCGTTACATCAACCGGATCTTGCAAGAGAACGTTTGGAAAATATGAATGTCATCTATCATCAAACAAATTTTTCTCCAATCCTTAATAATGCTATAGAACAATTAAGTGACTTGCCCAATATCCATAAAGAGCTCTATGTTTTAAGTGATTTTCAAAAAAATGCCTGGCAAACGATAGATTCGTTACAGGGTAAAGACATCAAAAAATTTGCCATTCCCATCACCCGGCATCACCGAAATAATATAGCCATTACTGATATGAGACGGGTAACAACGATTCTGCAAGCCGGAAAAACCGCTGAAATAGAATTGACGATCAGCAATACGACGGATCAAGAACAAGAAAACAGACTTGTCAGCCTTTACATGCAGAATAAAAGGATCGCTCAGAACGTGATTGACGTGGGAGCGGAACAAGAGATCAAGCATCGCTTTAAAATAAATTTGACACAAACCGGCTGGAACAGTGTGAGATGCGAATTAGAGGATGATGAGTTACTTGTCGACAATATCCGTTATCTTTCGTTTTTTGTTCCTGCAAAGCAAACTGTGGCTGTCATCTCTGATCCCGGCTCTAATTTAAGGTTTCTGTCTTTGGCTCTTGAAGCCAATGCAGGCAATCGTTCTTTGATCGAATGGGTAAGCTGGACAGAGTCGGAAGCTGAGACAAAGTCATTTGAAAATTTTGACGTCATCATACTTTATGATTTAACCCGCCCTGGTCGGAAACTGATCGCTCGTCTCGAACAGTTTCTGAACAATGACAAAGGCCTCTGGGTTATTGCAGGCCCTCAGGTGGATATCGAAGAGTATAACCAGAATTTTAACCCCATATTTTCGATACCTCTATTCAAAGCGAGGCGGGTGCTGAACGATGCCATAACTCTGGGAAAGATTGACCTTTCTCATCCCATATTCCAGGGGGTCTTTGAAAATAACACTGATTCCATTGAACGGCCGCGGGTCAGTTTTGCCATCGAGATGCAACCTGCAGCAGGGTCGATTCCTATCATCGATTATTCAACAGGTGAGCCGTTTTTGTTGCAAATCCAAAAAAAACAAGGAAAAATTTTGGTGATGACCAGTTCATTTCAGCCTCCATATAATGAATTGGTTTATCGTCCCTTGTTTGCACCGCTCATCAACCGCTCGATAAATTATTTGGCTATTCGCGACGATCAATGGGATACTGACGTGGATATTGGCACGTATATTAGACAACGTCTTTCTTCCCCTCAGCTAAATGCAGAGCTACATATTTTGCGCCCAGATGGCAATCAAGATCAGGTTCAACCCGAATTACAAGGTGAACAAGCATGGATCCGATATCCTTTTACGGATATACCTGGGTTTTATGCCTTGAGGGATCAAAATGAAATCTATAAAATTTGGTCCGTGAATATCGATGGCAGTGAGTCCAAAAGTAAAATGGTCTCTAAAGATGTCATTGAAAATAAGCTGAACATGCAAATATTAGAGCGTGATAATCTGTTAGGTAGAATAAGAGAGGCACGTTATGGGCAAGAGTTTTGGAAGCCTCTGGCCCTGTTGGCGCTCTTGTTGTTGATTGTTGAAATGGTTCTAGCCTATCAAAAGAAAGAAGTCAAAGTAAAAGAATAGTGGAGTCGTCTTTGGGTCCCAGTGAACATAGAGAGCGCGCTATCCTGGTCGGCCAGGTAACTCATTTGCAGAGCCGTTGGCAAGTGAACGAGTATTTGGATGAATTGGAATTGTTGGCTGACACGGCTGGTGCACAAGTCCTTGAACGTGTCGTTCAAGAAAAAAGCCGAATGGACCCGGCATTCTTGATCGGTCGAGGCAAAGTGAGTGAGCTGGCGCAAATGGCTAAATATTTGGATGCAGATCTGATCATTTTCGATGATGATCTCTCTCCGGCACAGGTAAAGAATATCGAAGGGGTTGTGGGTATCAAAATCATTGATCGTAGCGGACTGATACTCGATATTTTTGCCAAACACGCTCGCACGAAAGAAGCCCGGACCCAAGTTGAGCTGGCCCAATTACGATATCTACTGCCAAGGTTGACGCGTCAATGGAGTCACCTTTCTCGACAAGTTGGGGGTATAGGAGTCAGAGGACCTGGAGAAACACAGCTCGAAATCGATCGGCGTCTGATTCGTAAGAGGATTGCTGTTTTGGAAAAAGAGTTGAGTAAGATTGTCCAGCAGCGCGATAATCGACGTAAACGCAGAAAGAATGTATTCAAAGTTGCGCTGATCGGTTATACCAATGTGGGCAAGTCAACCTTGTTGAATGCAATGACAGATTCACAGGTCCTGGTTGAGAATCAATTGTTTGCCACTTTGGATCCAACTGTACGAGCAATGGATTTATCGGAACATGAAAAAATACTCTTGATAGATACAGTTGGATTTATTCGAAAACTTCCCCATCATCTGGTCGCTTCCTTCAAGAGCACCCTGGAAGAGGCATCAGAAGCAGATCTCTTGTTACATATTATCGATATTGCTCATCCGGCATTCGATGATCAAATTAAAACCGTTCAGGGTGTACTCGAAGAGCTGAACATTGACAAGATTCCCTTGTTGTATGTCTTTAATAAAATCGACTCGCTCCAGGATTCTTCCCTGATGTCTTTTCTAAAAGAAAAATGGGATCCCTGTGTGTTTG
Organism: Candidatus Zhuqueibacterota bacterium; assembly: GCA_014728115.1. Taxonomy (GTDB): domain Bacteria; phylum Zhuqueibacterota; class Zhuqueibacteria; order Residuimicrobiales; family Oceaniaggregativiventaceae; genus Oceaniaggregativivens. The sequence continues at coordinate 35,839 of WJME01000220.1, forward strand.
TATCCGCTCAAAAAGGTATTTTTATCCAGGAACTTTTACATAAAGTACAATCTTTTTATAATAGCAAGTTCGAAACATTGAATTTGACTCTTCCCATTCAGCGCGCAGATTTGGTGTCTCAACTGCACAATTGGGGTGAGGTGTTGTCTATTGAATATCAAGAGAGTCAGGCTCTTGTACAAATGAAAGCACAAGCCCAACGGGTTGATCAAATCAAGCGGTTGACCCAGGAATTGGAATAGGTTCATTCCATGAGAATTCTAATTGTTGATGATGACGAAAATATTGTTTCCTCGTTACAATGGTTGTTGAAAAGAGAGGGACATCAAGTTACCACCGGCCAAAATGGCCATCAGGCCGTTCAATGCTGTAAAGAGAATCTTTTTGATATCGCTTTTCTGGATGTGATGATGCCTGGTATGGGGGGGCTTGAAGCGCTGCAACAGATCCTGGTGGAACAACCGGAAATTAAAGTTTTCATGATATCCGGTAATGCCGATATATCCATCGCAGTGAAAGCTACAAAGTTGGGTGCATATGATTTCCTGGAAAAGCCTCTCAACCCAGAGCGGGTGTTGGTTGAATTGGAAAAATTAAGCAAGCATCATCAGGCTGAACAAAAGGTCAAGGATTTACGTAAATGGGTTGAGCTTGAATTTCAAATGATCGGCGAGTCGCTGTCCATGCACCAATTGCGGGAAATGATTGATAAAGCAGCCCCAACCGATGGTCGGATCCTGATACGGGGTGAGAATGGTACAGGTAAAGAACTTGTGGCCAGAGAAATACACAAAAAAAGTCTCAGAGCCAGTCACCCTTTTGTGCAGCTCAACTGTGCCGCACTCCCAAAAGACTTGATCGAGAGTGAGTTGTTTGGATATGAGAAAGGAGCTTTTACCGGGGCTCATAAAAGGAAGCCTGGACTCATCGAACAGGCTGAAGGTGGAACCCTTTTATTGGATGAAATCGGCGATATGGCTCTTGAAACCCAGGCGAAATTGCTACGGGTGCTCCAGGAGAATCAATTTACCCGGGTAGGCGGGGTAAAGCCTCATTCATTTGATGTGCGTATTTTAGCGGCCACAAATAAATATCTAGAGAAGGAAATCGAGCAACAGAGATTCCGCCAGGATCTTTTTTACCGCTTGAACGTCATCCCCATCTATGTTCCTTCTCTTCGAGAACGAAACCAGGATATACCCCAATTGGCAGAACACTTTCTTGGTCTGTATTGTAAAAAAAATGGCAAACGAAAACCTCTCTTATCTGACGAGGCTATGCAGATATTGAAATATTACCCCTGGCCAGGGAATGTCAGGGAATTGAAAAATATAATGGAACGTTTGGCCATCATGACCAGTGTGGATGTGATCGGACAAAAAGACGTAAATAATGTTCTTGGAAAGACTGATTCCACAAACAAAGAAATCGTCATGGAAACACTGGAAAGTCAATCCCTTAAAGATCACCTGCAGAGTTTTGAACGTCATTTGTTGCAAAAAGCGTTCGATCAATACAAAGGCAATGTAACCCATATTGCCGAGGCATTGAAAACCGATCGCGCAAACCTTTATAGAAAACTGCAGCGATACGGAATTAAAAACAAGATTGAGGCATGAGTATGGGCAAGTTTAAAAAAAGTTTGCTTTGTCTGTTAGGGTGCATTACTCTGGGCCTTGCCAGAGAAAACATTCAAATCGATGGCACCAATCGAGACTATCGGCCGGAAGATTGGACGAGTTATTCCACAACCCGTTTCGTAAAGAGTGTGGCAATTGGTCACGAGAATATATTTTTTGCAACCACCGGTGGTATCACAAAATACAACTTTTTTAGTAATCAATGGCAAAATCCCATTACTATGAGTGATGGATTGGGAAATAACCATGTTTTGCTTGTTGCGTTTGATTTCAATACGGGTTATTTGTGGGCAGCCACGACAGATTGTATCAGTTATATGGAGCCCGCCACGCAATATTGGACAAATATCTATTACGACCGATTAGGATTGTCTCTGACTGACTATATTGTTTCCATTGGCATCGGGAATGATCAACAAGTATATCTGGTGTCTGCACTGGATGACCTCTTTGTTTCGAACAATCTCAGTATCATGTTTACACGAGAGCGACCGGGTTCACCGGATGCTTCGATTCGCTGGTATGGCAAAAATGCACCTTCGCCCCCCCCTCTGCCCCATTTGTTTATGGACGATGCCTACATGTTTGATGAAAATGATCTCACGATTGATGATACTCAACTGCGATCATTTGATGTCACTTGTTGGGCATTTGACGAATGGAACAATATTTGGATTGGAACATGGGGGCTAGGGGCCGCTAAAGCAAGCACCACATCTATGCGACTTGAATTACTTCCGTTTGGGTTATGGCAGCCTTCTGTCGATGCAATCGATATCTATAACGATCAATTCTGGATCGGTGGAATTCCAGCGAATTTGGATTCTGCAGGATTGACCCAGTGGGATATCTTTCGCGGTGAACCGAAATATTTGGAGCCTTATTTAATAACCGGTTTTAACAACAGCGAAATCACGTCCATTATTCAAGATGATTCATATGTTTGGGTCGGTACCCACCATGGTGTTTCTTATTTGAGTAACAGAACCAATCGATGGCGAACTTTTACCATCGTCGATAATCTGGTTGATGACTGGATACAGGATTTGGCGGCAGATTCCGCATTTGTCTATGTTGCCACAGCAGCCGGAGTATCGCGCATCAAGAAACAAACCGTGGGCACAGATTCTGTCAGTATCAATCATGTGCTTTATCCCCAGTTACGAAATATTTCCGTTTATGACTTGGAATTTCAAGCCAACCTGCTTTGGATGGCCACGGAATATGGGATTTTCGTTTATGATACCGCGCAGGATTCAGGAGGATTTTATACCGGTACCGTAGGACCCGCGAACCGGGAAACGTTTGCTGTTTCTGTTTTTCAAAACGAGGTTTGGTTTGGTACTGAAGAAGGAGTGAGTGCATTTGATGTTAAAAGTCGTGAATGGCTGCCCCCTCCTGCACGAAGATATGAGACAAATGCAAGTATCAATCGAATATTCGCCGATGATAAAGCTGTCTGGGTGGCGACCAACGAAGGGGTGTTCAAGTATAATAAACGATCTCAGCATTGGCGGCAATATACGGTACGAGATGGTCTTATCTCGAATTCAGTGTACTCTCTTTATCCTGATAACGATTATATCTGGTTTGGTACAAGCCTGGGGCTGACGCGCTTTTACTGGAATGCTCCTTATCGGATCGATTAATGAATTTCAATCAAGCAGTAACATTCCTCTATTCCCGGGAATCCAAAGGCTGGAAACTGGATCTGAGCCGAATCACTGCACTCATGGCTGCTATTGACAATCCCCATCGTCGACTCCAGGGGATTCATATTGCCGGTACAAATGGCAAAGGATCTATTGCAGCGATGCTGGAATCGATTTTTTTTCATCACGGTCATCGAACAGGACTATATACTTCTCCACATCTTTATGATACCAGAGAACGTATACGGATCGATCGGGAAATGGTCGACAAGAAATGGTTTCTACACTCTGTGGAAAAACTGAGATCTTTGATCATAGAGGTCGATGCAACATTTTTTGAAGCCATGACCGCCATCGCATTCGATGTTTTCGCAACTCTCAAGGTAGAGTGGGTCATTTTAGAAACGGGCTTGGGAGGGCGATTTGACGCTACAAATATTTTTAAACCCATAGTGTCCATTATATCGAATATTCAATTCGATCATATGCAACATCTCGGAAATACAATTGAACTCATTGCATTTGAAAAAGCCGGAATCATAAAGCCTGAAACACCATGTGTACTGGGAATGGTTCCCTTGTCTGCTTTGCGCGTGATAGAGAAAAGATGCGCTGAGCAAAAGAGTCCGCTCATCCAAAGTCGGTCCTGGGCAAGAATCTGCAATGTAGATTTGGAACTCTCGCACAGCAAGTTTAGAGTCAGGAGAAATGATAGCGACATAGAATTTACTTGTAATCTTGTCGGTATACATCAGGTGCAAAATGCTCGTATTGCCCTGAGTGCCGTGGAACAATTAAAACCGATGGGTGTTAAATTTCAACAACGATTGATAAATGAGGGTCTGAAAAACATCAAATGGCCAGGGAGATTTCAGGTTCTTGCAAGAGATCCGCTGGTTCTATTTGATGTAGCTCATAATCCGGCAGGTATGAAAAGATTATTACATACCCTGGCAAGGACCGTTACAAAGCCGGTGATATTTATACTGGGACTCATGGGCGACAAGGACGCACGAGCAATCTTGCATCTGTTGCGTTCTGTCTCAGAGATCCACATGGTATCACTGGAAAACCCCAGGGCAATGACGATTGAAAACATGGAACAGCACGCATTACAGTTCCCCGAGTTACCCATATTTATCCATAAAGAAAAAACAGAAAAAGTGATTCAATCTATGGTCAACAAGAACAAGGATAAAGTGCTCTGCCTGGCGGGATCACATCATTTTGCACCCATCATACAAAAGGCAAAAATATCTTGACTTGAATAAATATATTTGTTAACTTTTTAATATTATACTTCAAAACTTCATGCTTTCACACCAGGCATTCTACAACGAACATCATTGCCCTGTAGCAAACAGGTTGCTTTAAAGGATTGCAGAAATTTTGCAGCATGATCTATTGTTTATTGATTAGTCAGTGGTTAATATGTATACCCAACCCAGAATTTAACCTGATGGAATAATCTACCTATTTAAATATTCGATCTCTTTTTTCAGGGGATACAGCGCCCCATAACGTTTCTACATAATTACCCATAGAGTATCGCTCTCCCAAAACTTATGATAATAGAGTATTCGGAGATCACATTCAATTCACAGCGGAATGATGAGTTTCTGCAGAGTGTCTTGTGTTTTACAATATTAACCAAAGGAAGAGGCCTTTAATGGATATCGCCGAACTCAAATCCCTCAAGATTGCCGAATTAAATCAAATGGCGCAAGAACTTGGTGTCACCGGGTGCACAGGCCTTCGAAAGTCAGAGCTGATTTTCAAAATATTGGAAGAGCAGACCAAAAAAGAAGGTCTGATTTTCGCCGAAGGTGTTCTCGAAGTGCTACCAGATGGCTATGGCTTTTTACGGTCACCCGATTTTAATTATTTGCCGGGTCCTGATGATATTTATGTTTCGCCCTCTCAAATTAAGCGGTTCGGGTTACGTACAGGAGATACCGTACAGGGACAGATTCGTCCTCCAAAGGAAAATGAACGCTTTTTCGCATTGCTCAAGGTGGAAGCCGTCAACTATGAAAATCCTGACGAAGCCAAAAGCAAAATTTTGTTTGACAACTTGACTCCCTTATATCCTGACAAACGTATCATTCTTGAAACAACAGGGGGTGAGATATCGATGCGGGTGATGAATCTTTTGACACCACTGGGTAAAGGCCAGCGTGGATTGATTGTTGCGCAACCTAAAACCGGTAAAACCACCTTATTGCAAAAGATTGCCAATGCCATCACCAGCAATCATCCTGAAACCAAACTCATTGTTCTTTTGATCGATGAGAGACCTGAAGAGGTCACAGATATGGAACGCTCTGTGGATGCTGAAGTGATCAGCTCCACGTTTGATGAGCCTGCAGAACGACATGTTCAAGTGTCTGATATGGTTTTAGAAAAATCAAAGCGCCTCGTAGAATATGGTCAGGATGTGGTCATTTTATTGGACAGTATTACACGACTTGCAAGAGCTCATAACGCCGTTGTTCCGCATAGTGGTAAGATTTTGTCTGGTGGTGTAGACGCCAATGCCTTGCACAGACCCAAACGGTTTTTTGGAGCTGCGCGTAATGTTGAAGAAGGTGGATCATTGACGATTATTGCGACGGCTCTGATCGATACAGGCAGTCGTATGGATGAGGTTATCTTTGAAGAATTCAAAGGGACTGGAAATATGGAACTGGTGCTTGATCGTCGACTTTCTGACCGCAGAATATTCCCCTCTATTGACATCAATAGATCCGGTACTCGTAAAGAGGAGCTTTTACTCGAACCGGTAGAGTTGAACCGAGTGTGGATTCTGAGGAAATTGCTCGCTGAAATGTCTACCGTCGAAGCGATGGAATTTCTCTTGAATCGTATGGAAGGTACAAAATCTAACAAACAATTTCTCGATTCTATGAATGCTTAATAGACTAGATTTTCCTTGCAAATAAACTATTTAAACGCTATATTACCGATTGCAAAGAAAAAATCTAATTGGAGGTCTCTTGAAAAAAGATATTCATCCAAAATACACAGTTGGGACCGTATCTTGTGCTTGTGGCCATACATTTAAAGTTCGGTCGACAATAGGTGATTTAAAGCTAGAAATCTGCTCAAATTGCCACCCGTTTTTTACGGGTAAACAAAAGTTTATCGATACAGCCGGGCGTGTTGACAAATATCGCCGTAAATATGGTTTGGATAAGGATAAGAAAGCACAAAAAGAATCCTAGCTGTTTTATAAAACATTGAAAACGGAATGGTGCCCCCTGGCATAGGAAGGCATATTCCGTTTTTTTTATATCCCCCCATGCTTTTTCAATCGATCAGAACAGTGTTTAGGGGGGATCGGCACTCAACGTGTTTTCCAAATCAAAGGCCAATTGTGTTATTTTTAAAATTAGAGAAAATCGAAACCCGCTATAAAGCAGTGGAAGAAAAACTCGCAAATCCAGAAATTGCGAGTAATCCCCAGGAATACGCAAAATTTGCAAAAGAAGAGAGTGATCTTTCCGAGATTGTCCATGAGGCAAAAATATATCGCAAAATAGTTAATGATCTCCAAGGGGCAAAGCAAATTTTGACGGATTCAGATGATGATGAAATGCTGGAAATGGCACAGCTTGAACTCGAGGAGCTCGAGCAGGAGAAACAGCGTATGGAAGAAAAACTGCGCCTTATGCTGGTTCCCAAAGACCCTCAGGATGCTAGAAATGCCATCATCGAAATTCGTGCTGGTACGGGGGGAGATGAAGCAGGGCTTTTTGCAGGTGACCTCTATAGAATGTATGAGCGGTATGCTGAACAGAACCATTGGAAATTGGAAATAATGAGCTCAAACTCACAGGGAATCGGAGGCTTTCGGGAAATGATCTTTTCCCTGACAGGTAAAGAGGTCTTTGGGCGACTAAAGTTTGAGGGAGGCGTGCATCGAGTTCAGCGGGTACCCGCGACCGAGGCAAGCGGTCGAATTCACACATCGGCTGCGTCTGTAGCTGTTTTACCGGAAGCTGAAGACATTGATATTAAACTGGATCCGAATGAGCTGCGAATCGATGTCTATCGATCTTCGGGACCGGGTGGTCAATCTGTCAATACAACAGATTCTGCTGTGCGCATTACTCACGTCCCCACAGGTATGGTGGTCACCTGTCAGGACGAAAAATCACAACATAAAAATAAAGCCAAAGCGCTCAAAGTTCTTCGCTCCCGTCTGTACGAGAAAGCCCTTCAAGAAGAACAAGCCAAGCTCTTGGCTGAGCGTCGTTCTATGGTCAGTACCGGCGACCGCAGTGCAAAAATTCGCACCTATAACTTTCCTCAAAATCGTGTGACCGATCACCGGATTGGGTTGACACTTTATAAACTCGAAGAAATACTTTTGGGTGATCTTGATGAAATGATCGATTCTTTACAATTGGCCGATCGAACCGAGAAACTCAAAGCTATGGATTGATGACTTGGAAAAAAAACGCTGGTCTGTCATCGAACTCATAAATTGGACAGCAGATTATATAAAAGAAAAGGGCTTTGAAAATGCCCGACTGGAAACAGAATGGCTCTTGTCTCATGTATTACAGAAAAAGCGCCTCGAGCTTTATTTGAACTTTGACCGACCATTGGATTCGCGCGAACTTGCCGATTTCAAATCCCTTTTGAAAAGAAGATTGAATCATGAGCCAGTTCAGTATATTTTGCAAGAAACAGAATTCTATTCTCTCCCCTTTAAAGTGAACCGCCACGTATTAATTCCTAGACCTGAAACAGAACTGCTCGTCGATAAGGTGATCGAGCATATCCATAAAAATCCTAAATCAGAATCGTACAACATTCTTGATATAGGAACCGGATCCGGGTGTATTGCCATTGCTCTTGCAAAGCAAATTGAAAATGCCCACATTGAAGCATGGGATGTCTCAGAAAATGCCCTGCACGTAGCACATGAAAATGCAAAATGGAACAAAGTGGATCATAAAATTTGTTTCAAACAACAAAATGTGTTTGATGCATGGCCAAGTGCGCGGTTTGATATTATCGTTTCTAATCCACCTTATATCCGCAAAAACGAATGGCAGGATTTGGCTCCTGAAATTATAAACTTTGAGCCTCAATCTGCACTGATTGCTGGGGAGGATGGATTGACCTATTATAGGAAATTTGCCAGCGAAATCACCAATGTGACTGCTCCCTACAGCTATGCTTTTTTTGAAATTGGAGCCGACATGGCGGATTCGATGAAATCCATTTTTGATATGAAAACTAAAGTATTCCAAGATTTAGCCGGTCGTGATCGCATTATAAAAGTAGAAATTGGAGGGTAGGATGAACCAGAGTATCTTTCGGGAATATGATATTCGCGGCATTGTGGAAACAGACCTGACCGACGATGTCGTGTACAATCTCGGCAAAGCATATGCAACTTTGATGGCTCGTAGAGGGAAAACCACTCTGGTATGTGGTCATGATCTTCGGCTCTCTTCACCCCATATACAATCTTTGTTTATTCAAGGATTGATAGAAACAGGCGCAGAGGTGTTGAATATTGGCCAGGTGACAACCCCTGCCCTCTATTTCGCTATTTTATATCTCTCTGCTCAGGGGGGTACCATGATTACTGGTAGCCATAACCCCATCGAATTCAATGGCTTTAAAATGTGTGAAGGAATTGGCTCTGTTTTCGGCCAGGATATTCAATTGATCAAAAAAATGATGCTGGATAATGACTATGATTTAAAATCCGGGGGCCAGCAGAAAACCATAGATGTTTTACCCCACTATATCAACATGTTGAAAAACAAATTTACCATGAAACGACCCCTCAAAATTGTCGTGGATGCCGGGAATGCAACAGCCGGTCCTATTGCGCCCGATATTTGGCGTTCATATGGGCTAGAGGTCGTTGAGCTCTATTGTGAACCTGATGGTTCTTTTCCGAACCATTTGCCCGATCCCACAGTGCCGAAATATATGAAAGATTTGCAAGAAAAGGTTATCGCTGAAAATGCGGATCTGGGTCTTGGTTATGATGGAGATGCAGATCGGGTAGGGGCAGTTGATGATAAAGGACGACTCATATTTGCAGATACCTTACTGACCTTGTTTAGCCGGGATGTATTGAAACGCAAACCTGATTCGCAAATCATTTTCGATGTAAAATGCTCTCAATCCGTTGCAACAGAGATCGCCCGAGCCGGTGGTAAACCTTTGATGTACAAAACAGGACATTCTCTGCTTAAAGCGAAAATGAAAGAAACCGGAGCACCGTTCGCAGGTGAAATGTCCGGTCATATGTTTTTTGCAGACGATTACTATGGCTTTGATGATGGCATTTATGCGTCAGGCCGGCTTTTGGAGATCATTTCCAATTCTGATAAATCGCTCAGTCAAATGGTTGACGAATTACCTCAATTTGTTTCCACACCCGAAATACGAGTGGATTGCGCCGACCAAGAAAAATTCAAGGTCGTTGAAACCCTGGCTGATGATTTTCGACAAGAATTTAAAGTCATTGATATCGATGGTGCGCGTGTTCAGTTCGATCATGGCTGGGGTTTGGTAAGAGCCTCCAATACTCAGCCCACTCTGGTTTTGCGCTTTGAAGCCCAGACAAGAGAACATCTTTTAGAAATTATGGACATGTTTAAGAAAAAATTGGCGTCCATACCGGCCATCAAATTTGCAGAAAAAGACTTTGATTTATCATAAAGTCGAGTCTGCTCCATAATCGAGGGAGGCAAATTTTGGATATTCAAGAATTGAAATCACGAATCAAAACTGTTTTGGATACAAAGCCCAACCGCGATTTTAGAACCAAAGAACTAGCAAAGCGACTCCAAATATCACACCAACGGTACAATGCGTTTAGACAGACTCTAAAGGATATGGCCAAATCGGGTGAAATACTGGGCTTGCGCAAAAATCGTTTTCGTTCCGCCGGCGCAGGATATGATGTTGTAGGCGAATTAAGAGTAAACTCGCAAGGGTATGGCTTTGTATTGCGTGAAAATGAGCCCGATGTATTTATCAGCAAAAAGAACATGGGTATGGCGCTGCATAAAGATATTGTTCGTGTTCGAATGTACGGTTCGTCCAAACGAGACAATCCGGAAGGTCAGGTATTGGAGATTATTGAACGGGGCCATGGTCAATTTGTTGGAACCTATCACCCTGGAAGAAAATATGGATATGTCATTCCTGATGATATCAAAGTGCAGATAGACTTGATCATCCCTCATGGGAACGAAAACGGCGCTCAAGAAGGACATAAAGTTGTCGCAGAAATAGAAGAATGGACCCATCATGCCATGAACCCCAGCGGTCGTATTGTGCAGGTTCTGGGATTTCCGGATGACCCGGGAGTGGATGTACTGTCTATCATCCATGGTTTTGAAATCGGTACGGATTTTAGCGAGACCGTCGAAAAAGAGGCCAAGAAAAAATCGGTGGATATCAGCGCTCAGGAACAAAAAATGCGACTTGACCTTCGCAAAGAAACTGTATTTACGATCGATCCGGAGGATGCCAAAGATTTCGACGATGCCATATCGCTAAAGACAAATGAAAAGGGAAATTGGCTGTTGGGAGTGCATATCGCCGATGTGAGTCACTATGTGGATGAGGGAGCCTCCGTCGACCTGGAAGCTCGCAAACGCGGTACATCGGTATATTTGGTTGATAGAGTCATTCCAATGCTGCCAGAATATCTCTCCAATAACCTGTGTAGCCTTGTCCAGGGAGAAGATCGGTTTACCTTTAGCGTGATTGTCGAACTGAGTCCTGAAGCCAAAGTTCTTTCCTATGATATTCAACCTTCTATAATACGATCAGCCATGCGGTTTAATTATGAGCAGGTGCAAAAAATTCTCGATGGAAAAAATAAACACGAATTGAGCGATACTCTCAAACAAATGGACACATTGGCCAAAACGTTGGGCAAGCGACGAGCGAGTATCGACCTCGATACTCCTGAGGTCAAAATTAAACTCGATGACAAGGGAGTACCGGTAGAGATCGTACCGCGAGAGAGGTTCGATTCCCATCGACTGGTAGAAGAATTTATGCTGCTTGCAAATCGGGTCGTTGCCCGTCATGTGGGGAAGACACTGAGCCCGAGTGAAGATAATCCAACTCCATTTGTATACCGAATACATGAAAAGCCCGAGCACCAGTCTGTGGTCGAATTGGTGCAGCTTGCACACGCTTTTGGGTTCGAAATCAATGTGCCCAAGAAAATCACTCCTACGTTTTACAAAGAGTTGGCCAAACGATTCAAAGAGCATCCGGCGACCACTGTTTTACAAGATGCCCTGGTGCGTTCAATGACCAAAGCAAAATATTCGACCATGAATGTTGGCCATTTCGGCCTGAGTTTTGGCTATTATTCGCATTTTACCTCTCCCATAAGACGATACCCGGATCTTATGGTACACCGATTGCTCAAGCGATATGCAAAGGATCCTAAAAACTGGCCAGATATCAAAGCCCTGGAAAAGATTTGTCAACAAAATAGCAGCTCTGAAGTTAAAGCCATGGATGCTGAGCGGGCTTCTGTAAAAATCAAACAAGTGGAATATCTGGAACAGCATATCGGGGATTGCTTTGAAGGATTTATCTCACGTCTGGTGAATTTCGGAATATTTATACGACTGCCACAGTTTCTGGTTGATGGTCTTGTACATATACGAGATCTGGATGACGATTATTATATTTTTGATGAAAAAAAGTATGAATTCAGAGGTGAACACAGAGGGAAAATATACAGGTTGGGTGAAACGGTTCGAGTTTGTATCACCCGAGTTTCAAGAGATGAACGCTTGATAGATTTTACTTTGGCAGAATAAGTATGGAAAAGTGGTCTACCAGAACAATCAATAAGACTCGATTGTCCCCAAATACCGTTGAATTTACCTTTATCAAACCTGCGGGCTTGCAATACAAAGCAGGTCAACATGTTTTGTTAAAGTTACCGTTTTTGAATGATAAAGATGAACGCGGACCCATACGCCCCTTTACCCTTTGTTCGAGTCCCGATCAGGATTCCCTTGTCATTACGACTCGAATGTCTGAAAGTGGATACAAGAAAACATTATACGAGCTGGATTCCACAACTGAACTGCTCATGCTGGGGCCGCGGGGAGAGTTTATCTTTTACGAGTCCTCATCGCCTCGCATCCTGATCGCCGGTGGAATTGGTATCACCCCATTCCTGAGTATGTTGAAAAATGCAAACTGGGATCAGTCTGGATCCGTCGCCCTCTATTATTCGAACAAATCAAAAACAGATGCTGTTTACCATACATTTTTTTCATCTCTCCAACAAACCCAATCAAAGTTTAGCTATTTTCCGATTTATACTCGGCAAGAGGACGAGCAAAACAAACGCATCAATAAACCCTTTTTGCAGGATTTATTGGGGCCGATAACTCCTTCCTTTTATGTCTGTGGCCCACCCCAAATGGTCGTTGATGTGACCTCAATATTGGAAGAGTTGGATGCTGAACTGGCGGTCTATTCAGAATCCTTTTTTGGATATTAAACAATCATCCCCGTCTCACAGCATACTCTACCAGTGGGATCAATCGGTTGGGGTAAATGGCCAATAGAGAACGGTATATCACCATCGAACACTATTTGCCAAAAATGTAATTGTAAAAGCTAAAGTCTTTAGTTGTTGTTTTGTTTGTTTTTATGTTTGTTTTCTCGCTTTGGTTATTCGTGGCATAGCTCTTGCTAAGTAGATTTCTTAATGAAAACCTAACTAACAATGTGGTCGGAGAAATGACTCGAAAAAAATTGCTTTGTCTTTTTCTCCTCTTTTTCGGTGGCCTTGGTTTCGCTCAGGTTCAGGAGATTTATGATTATGAATTGACCCCTGCCGTTGTAGGTGTGCGCGCGGATAACGGACCCAAACGGATGTATGCAGAGGTCATTACCATCGATATCTTTCATGAGGGCTATTACCAGATCATTCCAAAGATCTTGTACAATAGTGGTGATGAACAGAAAAATGAAAGTTTTTATCTCACTGTTCGAGATCAGTTTGACACCGTTCATACACCGGTCGACTCAAATGCGGGTCCCTATAAGGTCATTGAAGACGATCCGGGACCTCCGCATACTGCCTGGCGACTCGGCGGGCGGTTTTATTTGTATCCGGGACCTAATACCATAGAAATGCATCACTATGCAAAGATCATGGACGAGTATCCGCAATTCATGAACGGTCCTATTGGCGGCCCCGAGTCGATCCGACTTGTCGATAGTCTAAGGGTGATTGCCGAACCGCTTGTCGACGGATCTGTACAGGTACGTTCTACTCCTCCCAGATATCGCCGCGTTGATGGAGAACAAAGAGGGTTGGTCTATCCTGATGAGGCCGTTCCATATCGGATAACCGTCACCAATATGTCGCATAATCTTTTGCGTTATGCATCTCTGAAAAACAAATTTCCTGATATAGTGACTCCCGGGAATTTTTCTGTTAAACCGGACTCGGTCATCGATTCCATGGGGTATTGGCAACTGCCAATTATTGAACCTTTGGATTCAGTTGTGATCACATTCGATGGCAAAGTCGAATCTGCAGCTCCTGGCTTTACTCCGCTGATAGATCGCGCTGTGCTGGTGGTCGCCAATGACTCTGATACGACAAATAATGTCGATTCCGATACTCTGTATGTTTTTGCTGATGACCAGGGAACACGTCCTGATTCGGCGGATGTCTTTATCCATCTCGAATCGATAACAGATTCGATTTCGGTCGCAGACGGAGACACATTGAAATGGAGTTGGCCCGACAGTGTATATACCTATGATATTGAGGTGGTCAATAATGGGCCCGATTATAGCGATTCACTTTTACTGGTGCATACACCGCCCGAGCATATCTCTATTTCCGGTTTTGATATTGCACCCGACTCCAGCCGCCTCGACTCATTGTATTGGAACCTGGAGCCCTTGGCTCCTGGTGATGCATTTGTGATTCAGTATGATGCTCATGTGCAAACCCCGCCTGTCTTAACTCAAAGTGATTCTCTGCTTTTGGCTTTTGCCGAGGTACGTTCGAATCGGGATCCGGTGCCTGCAAATAATGCTGCCAGCGATACTGTGTACATTGACTTGTCGAATTTGCCTTCAGAGCCAAAACTTACAGATCTGAGGATTATGCACACTGCCTTGAGCGATTCCATGGTTCAACATGATGGAGCATTGCTGCCCGCTGTACAACCCGACCAAGAATTTGTACTCGAGATTACCGCCCAAAATACCGGTGAAAATAGTGCTCAGGATGTGAAAATACGGCAAATCTTGCCCGAATATATGAGCATTCTCGGTACGTCTCGGCCGGCAACCCTCTCAGGCGACACTCTGTCCTGGGATCTGGGCACAGTTCTTCCTGGCCAGGAGAGGTATTTAACTGTGAATGCAATCGTATCTTCTGAAGTACCGGAAACAGTTGTCGATTTACAATCAGAAGCAATATTGAGCGCCTTGAATGATTCCGATCCCTCAAATAATCGAGATACGGCTCGCGTTGTTGTGCTTGAATCCTCTGTTCTTGAGGAAACAGATGTTTTTGTAACCTATTCAGCGATTTCAGACACTCAAATCACGGTCAGCGGAATGAACCAGGCCGCTGCTTTTCCTGGCAGTCCTGTCGATTACACACTCTTTGCAGATAACAAAGGCCCGGATATCGCCACCGATGTTCTGGTTTCTGTTGCATTGCCTGCAGAGGCGATTATCAGCCAGTTCGCTGTCACTCCGGATCGGCAAACAGCTGACAGCGTATTTTGGCACCTGGATGCCATTGTGCCCAACAATCCTGTTGATCTTTCATTCCAGATACAAACAAAGAATAGCTACCCGTTTTATCCATATCTCTTGCAAAGCACTGCAGAGATTTTCGATGATCAGGATATATATGCTCCTGACAACAAGCAACAAACCAGCGTTTATGTTTTGTTTCCACCTGTTCAACAGGATTTGTCTGTTGAATTGTTTTCTGTTACGGATTCAACTCTGAATATCCAGGGCGTGCCTATGAGTGGTGCTTTGCCTGGAGAAGAATTTTTCTATGAACTCGTTCTCAAGAACCAGTCCACAGAAAAGGCAGAAAATGTCAGAGTTTCACTCTATCTGCCGGGTTATGTCGGTTTTCGGGGGTCCAACTTTACTCCTGCGACGACATCACAAGATAGTGTTGTATGGATTCTCGATCAACTGAATGCCGGGCAATCGATAACCATTCGGGCTGATGCCAATCTCACTGATAAAGTTCCCTCACTCATCATCGACCGAACAAGCGTCGCACGGATTTTTGCGGTAAATGACCCAAATCCCAACAATAATGTGGATTCGGACACGATAATGATCTTGAGAAATGGAGGGTCGAACGCACCAGGAGATCTCGAAGTTCAGTTTGTTGCTATTGCGGATAGTCAGATAGCGATAGGAGGCAAGTCTTATCCGGCTGTCTTGCCTCATGAGCAGATCGAGTATCAACTAAGAGTTGTCAATCACGGCCCTGGCACGGCATTTAACCTTGTTTTGGAAAATATTATACCGGATTCTATCGAGGTCACCGACTTTGCTTTGCCTCCCACAATTCAAAGACAAGACACCTTGTTTTGGGAGTTCGATTCGCTGGTCTCAGGTGCCTCCTTACAGTTGGATTACTCGGGTATCACTGCCGATGATTTTCCCCTGTATCCGTATCTGTTACCCAATTCAGTAAAGTTGGTTTCTCAAAATGATCCAGATCTTTCAAATAATCAGGATAATGCTCCCTCCTATGTACTGTACGATGAAGGAGCCGGATCAGATTTGACTGATCTTGCCGTGGATTTGAGTTCCATGACCGACACATCAGTTGTCATCAATGGCGAAGTCAGAAATGCTGTCAGGCCCGGACAAACTTTTGTGTTTGCCATCCACGTAGAAAATTTAGGCGCATACCCATCCGAGACAATTAGACTCTTGCAAACTCTGCCCGAATACCTGACGTTTCTTGGGGCTTCTGTCCTTCCCCAGGTGGATGATCAAACACTGGCGTGGAACTTGAATGCAATGACAGCAGGATCGAGCCAAAAGATATTTGTAAATGTCAGATTAGAAAAAGGGTTACCCGTTTCCATGCAGGCGCTGACCAGTCAGGTTAACCTTTTCTCTCGCAATGACTCTGATCCCGGAAACAATGCAGATCAAGAGACTCTACAAATCCTTGCTGCAAAAGTGACGCGTGTTGCAGATGTCGGTCTTTCCTATGATGTGGTTGCCGATAGTCAGATTGTTATCGAGGGAACACAGTATAAGGCGAGTCGTGCGGGAGAATCTGTTAATTATCAACTACGCATCGTGAATATAGGACCCGACAGTGCTCGAAATATCGGGGTATTTCATGTATTACCGGATTCATTTCGTTCCTTCAATTTTAATGTGGACCCCAAAAGTATCAGGGGGGATACACTCTTTTGGAATTTACCGGACTTAGCACCTGGGAACACCGTGATACTGGATTTTACTGCCGTGCTGGTGCAATCCTTTAATGATTATCCTTTTCTGATAGAGGGCTATACCTGGCTGGAGACGAAGAATGATCCAAATCCGGATAACAACCAAGGACATTCACGGCTATATGTTTTGGAGCCTCTGAGTGCGATTCATACGGACCTCTCTGTGCTGTTGGAAGCTCTTACAGACTCTATCGTTACAGAAAATGGGGTTTCTTATCCTGCCACAGAGCCGGGCGAAAGGTTTGATTATCAACTCTCCCTACGCAATCTGGGCCCGAAAAATGCTCGACAGATTCGCATTGAACAGAGCCTTTCATCGGATGTAGAGTTCCTGTCTGCCAGCTTTGCTCCTTCAAGCCATACGGATAACACCTTGATCTGGAATCTCAGTTCTCTCGCAAGCGGGGGAATCTCTAGATGGAAAGTTCAGGTCAGAGTAAAAAAGCCACTTCAGGCCTCAGCTGAGGAACTTTTCAGCTCGAGTATTTTAACGGCGGTACAAGATACGAACGCCACCAATAATATTTCTAATTGTATCGTAAAACTGTTACTTCCGGCTTATGTCGAGCCGCTCGATTTAGCCGTGAAACTGAAGGCCCTTTCAACATCATCCCGGATTATTGAGGGCGATACCCTGCAGGCTATGACAGCGGGTGATTCCCTAGAGTATCAAGTGTCGGTTCAGAATCGTGGCCCGGGTATGGCACATCAAGGACGCGTCTGGGTCGTTTTGCCCGATTCACTTGCGGCCACACGATTTTCAGGCACAGAACAGCGGGGAGATACACTATACTGGTCGTTTAATGACCTTGCTCCTGATTCACAATGGTACGCCGTGTTTGAAACGGCTTTAACTCCTCAGTTGCCCTTTGAACCCTTTGAATTAGAAACAATCGCGCAACTCATCAGCGATCAGGATACTATAGGGACAAATAATCGGGATTCGGAAATCGTATATGGATTTCTCAAGCCGGATCGTATGACCAATGTCAGTATCGATCTGATAGCTCATACCGATTCCGTGCATTTCAATGGCACGGATAGCGTGAAATATGTCCGGGAGAATGAAATATTTTCTTATACTCTGGTTGCCCAAAACCATGGCTCCCAAGAATCGGCAAGTACTCTGGTAACCCTTTCCTTGCCAGATTCGCTCGAGTTGATCTCTGTGACGCCAAATCCTGTTTATACCTCTAATGATTCTGTTGCCTGGAATTTCAGCTCATTAGCCGCTTTAGAGACACGATATCTATCCATACAGTGTTCACTGGCACCTGTTATGCCCATCGGTGAAAATTTCCTGTGGGCGTTTGCCTCGATTTCTGCAGAAAATGAATCCCCTGCCGTATTGGATGACAATCAAGACCAGGCTCTGGTGCTCAATCGCATAGAGCAACAAGATCCGGTCATACCTGAACTTCGTGTCTCAGAACCTGTTGTCGATGTCATGGATAGTATCACAGTGAGCGTCCGGGTTCCGGCTCAGGTCGCTGAATGGGATTTATGGCTCTATTTGCCGGACGGAGAAATTCGAAAAGATTTTGCCGACGCTTTTATCAGTGTAACGGTTCTGCCCGCTGGTGTCTGGGTAGAGGTCGATCCTTCCTATGTACACGATCATCTGATTACGGAAGACGATCAAGAAGAATTGATTTTTGAAATCCACGTCACCGATTATTATGGCAATCAACGCACCGATCGTGCTTCGGTTATTGTCATGAGTTCAGACCGCATGTTTCTGGACAGAAATGTCTATCGTCCTGATTTGGATTCTCCATTAGGAATAAGATTCAAGTTGGCACGTTATCGTAAGGCCCGACTCGATATCTATGATGTCGCGGGTCGTCATGTCACCATGTTGGTCGATGACTTTTTTGATGGTGGTTGGCACCAATATGATTTTGATGGAATTACAGCTGAAGGTAAAATGCTGGGTAGTGGTGTTTACCTGGTCACTTTACAGTCAGGTGAGTTTAAATCCTGGAAAAAATTCATCGTTGTTAGATAGGTAGACGAGATGGAAAACAGGAAACAGATCACAGGCGTTGTCTTTTTCGTCGCCATACTCTTTTTTTCATCCTGGAGTATTGCACAAATACGAGCGGGTGCTGCATTTTTAAAAATGTTACCCGGCACCCGATTACATTCCATGGCGGCCAGTCATACGGCCGTGATCGATGATCCTCATGCACTTTATGCGAATCCGGGTGCAACCGGATTTCTGCGCGAATGGCAATGGTCAGCGACGTATACAAAATGGATTGCTGATATTTATAATGCTTCTTTTGTATATGGGCGTGGATTAAGAACGCCCTGGAGCCGTCATACCCGCTTTGCAGTTGGGATGCTTTATCAAGGGGTACCGGAATTTGACAGTTCTGAGCGCGCTGCAATCTCAGCCTCTGCCAATGACATGGTTTTGGGGTTAGGAGTCGGCCAGCCCTTGACATTCCTGTCCCGAAATATTTCATTAGGGAGTCAATTCAAATACCTCAAAAGCAATTTGGATACCTATAGCGCATCTGCTCTCATGATGGATATAGGACTGACTGCTCGCAGCCAGCGCTTTCATCTAAAAAATCCATTCCTCAAATATGCTATCCTATCTGCGGGTGTGGCATATAATCATTGGGGCCAGGATTTAACGTACGAGTCGCTGGCCACCCCACTTCCTGAATCATGGCGTGCCGGCGTGGGGCTCTATCTCGGTACACATCGTGGTATTCAGATGCTCTTTACAGTAGATTATGATAAAGTGCGTGACGAAAAATCCACCGTGGGAATGGGAGCAGAGATTAATTGGGGACAGAGAATATCTTTACACGGCGGCTATGATTTTGATGCAGATTTGATGAATAAAATGTCCTTTGGCATGAGTATCCAGCTGGATGATGTCTTGATGCCGAATGCCATTTTGCCCGGAAGAAACAAGGCCCTGTCTATTGACCTGGCCACTCTGGATGAAGAGCAGTTTTTCAGCCGTACGTACCGGGGAGGAATCAATCATTATCCCATTGGGCCGGAAACGTTTCGGTTCATTTCACCTAAACAAGACTCTATCGTAACCGAGAACCAAATCATGCTCGATTGGGAAGAGAGTTATGATCCTGATTTATATGATGACATTAATTACATTCTTTTGGTGGATCAGAATCGATCTAAACTGGATAGTCTTTTAACAGTAGCTGAAAGGAACCTGGACACCTTTTATTGGGCATCAATGGACTCTAAATTGCTTGTCAATCAAACGGTTGATTCAAGCCGTTACTTGTTGGACAAGATCAATGGCGGTGACCACTATTGGGCTGTCATCGCTCGTGACCTCGATGGTCATATTCGCTTTGCCAGATCAGAGGGAGAACGGATTCAGCATTTTTATGTTCCATTGCCCGATCTCATGGTTCATAAAGTAGCGTTTGATTATAGTCCCTGGATCACAAGTGATGATTACCATGGAGATATAGTTGTCATCGTAGAAAACCTGGGTGATCGCCCGGCGTTTGATATCACTGTGCAGGTTTCAGACACGACAAAGCAGCTTTACCGGCATATCACCGGTAATAATGAGGGGTCTGAGGCACTGACTCAACTTTTGAAAGAAAAACAGATCGATAAATTGGCAGTGGGTGAGCGCGATACATTAATCTTTGAATGGAATACTCCCTGGCTAGGCATGCATCAAATCACGGTCGATATCGATCCGCTAAATCTGATAACCGAACTCTCTGAAAACAATAACCGCAAGAGTTCGCGGTTCGCAACCATTCCCAAAGGGACATTTAGTACAAAGGATTCCGCGAGTGTACTTGTTATCTCCCGGGTGAGTATCGATATGCCCATTATCACAGAAGTCGCTTTCGATCCCCAGAGTGCGCATGTAAAGCGAGAGTACTTGCGGAAAACCACATTTGATCCGCCATTGGCAACTTTTGCACAGCGACTGATCAATAATCCAAGATTATCGATCACGCTCAAAGGATTTGTCGACCCCAATTCCGAGCCGACCATTGAAGGATTGGCAGATATGAGATCCGAAGCTATTCAAGACTCGCTTATTGCCCTTGGGGTCAAGGCTGAACAAATCAGTATCCTGCAAGGTGAGGTTTTACCTAAACGCAGGGTTCCTGCGAATCCACAGGATGCAGAGTGGGTTTTTGAAGAGCGACGTCATGTAAAAATTTCTGCCGAGGAATCTGCCCAGGCAATATTGTTTTTACCCGTGCGTCACACTGATAACGAAGAAATACAAAAGGCAGTAGATTTTCGCTCAGATATCCATAGTGCCATTTCAGTATCTGATGCTGATTTGGTATTGAAACAACAGGCCTTTACAGACTCGTCTAAAATCCAGGCTTTTGTGCAGGAAAAATCCCTTGCTGACCCAGTACTATGGTCACCAAATCGGATTACAAATTGGTCAGGACAATCGATCGATTACCAGCTGGTATTGAATGATAGCCTCGGCAGGTCATTTAAAACGCGAGAACAACAGGTCTATTTGCAAGAAGAACTCTTTCAAAGAGAACATCGTATTGCTTTTCCCATGAAATTTGCGCAAACAGATCCTCTGTATAGTTTTTACTGGACACGTCTGTTTGAAATGGTTGAAACCATGATCAAGGATCCCTCGATGAAAATGAAATTTACCGGTCATGCCTGTGCTGTGGGTCCGGTGGATGTCAATGCCCGCCTCTCTAAAAAGCGGGCGAACCGGTTTCACCAAGATTTTCTAGCATTTGTCAGAAATAATCATCCTGCCACTTTTGAGGAAATAGAGTCCAGGTTAGAGCCTGCAGAGGGCTATGGAGAGAGTTCTCCTCTGGCAATTGAACGTATCTCTGGCGAAATCGTATTAATTGGAAATAATGATAAAGCTCTTGGCCGGCAACTGAATCGTCGCATCGAGATTATTTTTTATAGTGATGCCGAACCATGGAAAAATTTGCCTTAACCGATAAGAATAATTCGTGCTCGCTCTGATTTAGTTTTAAAGCGCTTGTTAAAATCCCTGACATTTTTTATCTTTGATGTTCAGGGGTTTTTTATATCAGGAAATATTATGAGCCAGTATAGCATCGGTATAGACATCGGTTCAGTTACGGCCAAAGCAATCATCATCAGCGAGTCGACAACAGAGCCTTTTGAGAAAAACTCGGAATACGATCCCATACTCAGACTTTCGGCCGGCAAAGCCGTGCTGTTTTCTCCGGTTTTTGCTGTAAAGGGGGATCCGCTCTCTGCGCTGGATAAAATCTGGGAGTGGATAGATCATCTCTCTCTTTCTTCATCTGCGACCGTCAATTTTACCGGATCTCAAGCAAAAAAGATTGCAGAAAAGTTATCAGTGCCCTATATCAATGAATTCAAAGCCATTGCTCATGGAGCTCTGACGATAAATCCCAAGGTGCGCACAATCTTGGAGATCGGCGGGGATGCATCTCGGTATTTGCTTGTATCTGGGCGTCCTGACGGCACAGCGGCCATACTCGATTATGAACGTAATGGCGAATGTGCAGCAGGAACCGGTTCCTTTATCGATCAGCAAGCCTCACGTCTGAATTATGATATCAATGAGATCGGTGATTTGGTCATTGCCTCTCAATCGAGTGCCAATATTGCGGGAAGGTGTTCTGTCTTTGCAAAGTCTGATATGATCCACGCTCAGCAACGTGGTTATTCGCCCGGCGAGATATTTAAGGGATTGTGCAATGCTGTTGTGAATAACTTTAAAGGAACAGTATTGCGTCAAAAGGAGATAGCGAGGCCTGTTTTTTTTATAGGGGGTGTGGCTGCCAATAAAGGAGTCGTCGAATCACTCAGGAAGACGCTTTCTCTAAACTCTGACGAATTTTTTGTTCCTCAATATCACACTCATGTCGGAGCACTCGGTAGTGCTATCTCCGGCCCAGGGGTTCCGCTTACCAAGCTGTCTGACAGTGCTGACTTGAAAAGCCGGGTTCCGGTCGTTGATCGCACGTTGTGTTTGGATAACGTTGTTTTTGCGGCATCACCCGCTTCTCATCCCCAGAGCGATCTGCAACATGCCTACCTGGGACTCGATGTTGGCTCGGTAAGCACGAATCTCGTCTTGTTGAGTCCGGACGGGCTTATCATCGATGAGGTTTATACACGAACCGAGGGACGTCCTGTGCACGTTGTGCAGAGAGAATTTGCAGAGTGGATGACAAAATGGGGCAGAAAACTCGATATCCTCGGGGTGGGAACAACAGGATCAGGTCGAGAATTAATCGGAGAACTGGTGGGTGCAGATGTGGTCCATGATGAAATCACTGCCCATAAAACAGGTGCAGATTTTATTGCCCGCACATTGTATGATTCCAAAGTGGATACCATCTTTGAGATTGGTGGCCAGGATTCTAAATTTATTTCTTGTGAAAACGGTATTGTAACCGATTTTACCATGAACGAAGCTTGTGCAGCCGGAACAGGCTCTTTTTTGGAAGAACAAGCCCAGAAAATGGGTATTTCCATCAAAGATGAATTTGCCGATTTGGCTTTGAGCAGTGAACATCCTGTCATGATGGGTGAACGATGTACTGTTTTTATGGAAAAAGATGTTACGTTTTTTCTGAAACAGGGTACCCGAAAAGCCGATATCGCAGCAGGACTCTCGTATGCTGTTGTTCAAAATTACTTGAATCGAGTGGTTCGAGGTCGAAAAATTGGTGATCATATTTATTTTCAGGGCGGGACAGCCTATAATAAAGCTGTCGCTGCTGCTTTTTCAACAGTATTGAATAAAAAAATAATTGTTCCTCCCCATAATGGGGTGATGGGCGCTATTGGCGCTGCTCTTCTTGCAAAGGAAAAGATGGCACATTCGTCTCATACCAAATTTCGGGGATTTGACCTGAGTAAAGTTCAATTTTCTATCCGTCTGATCCATTGCAAAGCTTGCAATAATCGCTGTGAAGTTCAGGAAATCACTATAGATAAAGAAAAAACCTATTGGGGCGATAAATGTTCGGAACGATTCCGTAAAAAAATAAAATCCGGTACTCGGGCAGTGATCCCTAACCTGATAGAGTGGTATCACAAAGAGCTGCAGCACCGGACTTTTGCAACAAACGGGCAAAAAGCAAGGATCGCTATGCCCAAGAGTATGTATTATTGGGATCGTTTTCCTTTCTGGCAAGCCTATTTCGGTGCTCTCGGAATAGAATTAAATACTTGCAGTGATAGCAATAATGCCCTGGTTGCCGCAGGCAGAGCACTTTGTGTTTCAGAACCCTGCTTTCCGATCATTATGGCACACGGGCATGTCGCTTCCCTTTTGAAAACCTTTGATTATGTTTTTTTGCCCAATACCATCAATTCCGAGCCAGCGGATCCCGAAACCTTTTCCTGGTTCTGTCCCTGGGGACAAACGCTCCCTTTAATGCTGAAAAATGAAATTCCTGAGCATCAAAACAGAATTCTCGCACCAGTGATACGATTTCGTGATGGGATAAAATCCGTGCAAATGGCTTTGAGGGCTATGGCTAACAGACTTGGCTATTCATTTAAACAAAGCGATCAAGCTGTTAAAGAAGCTTTTAAATGTTACGATCAATTTCGAGAAAATATCTCCATCAAGGGTAACGAAGCTTTAACTCTATTGCGCTCACATAACGCAAAGGGAGTCGTGCTGGTCGGAAGACCTTATAATATCTATGATGGCGGTTTGAATCTGAACGTACCCACCAAATTGATACACCAATACGGGGTGAATGTTATTCCGATGGATTTTATACCCTATTCAGATGTAGATATTTCTGATTTACATGAAAATATGTTTTGGGGGTACGGATATAAAATCCTTCAGGCAAGCCGGTTTGTAGGCCAGAATCCCAATCTGCATGTCATCTATTTTACCAACTTTAAATGTGGACCTGACTCTTATATCAAACATTTTGTTCGTGATGCGATTGGGTCACCATTTCTTACGTTACAATTCGACGACCATAGCAATGATGCGGGCATTATGACCCGATGTGAAGCCTATTTGCAAAGCAAAGGATTGCTCGAGCAAACCCCCAATTTGATCAACGCCGAACACGATATTCCGGTATGTGAACCGGGGAATGACATCAATGGACTCTGAAAACCATCTTAAAGACCGCACACTTTATATTCCGCAAATGTCTTACGAGGGGGCAGCCTGTATGGCGGCGGCTTTTCGGTCTATTGGAATCAATGCACGACCATCCCCGGATGGAAATGAAAAAACATATGAATTGGCTCGTAAATATTTGTCCGGTGACGAGTGCTTGCCTGAAGCCATCACATTGGGAAATTTTTTAAAGGTTACAGAGATGCCGGATTACGATCCGGATAAAGTTGCTTTTATGATGCCAACCTCCAATGGGCCTTGCCGTTTTGGGCATTATTTGCCTTTGGCGCGCAAAGTGTTCAGAGACCGTCAAGAACCGGTGTTATTTCTCTCGCCTTCAAGTAAAAATGGATATAAGGATATCGGACGAGACGCAAACGAGTTGGTCAGAACCGGGTGGCGGGCGGTTGTCGCTTCGGATATATTGCGCAAGATGCTGCATAAAACACGCCCCCTGGAAGAGTCTGCCGGGGACACAGATCGTGTATTCCATAAAGCTCTGGAGCAGGTATGCTCTGCCATTGAATTGCAGAATATTTCTCATGAACAGCGTCTGAAAAGCATGATCAATGCCCTCACGGAAGCAAGAGATCAATTCAGAAAAATCCCTCTGGACAGGAGCAAAAAGCCGCTTTTAATAGGGATGGTGGGAGAGATATTTTGCAGACTGAATACCTTTAGTAATGATCATTTAATCCGAACCATAGAACGTCATGGTGGTCAGGTATGGCTTTCTGATGTCGCGGAATGGGTATGGTACACCAATGATGAGCAGGTTCTGAACCTTTCTCGCGAGGGCAAGTCCATCTCGTTTGGTATGCTTGGCTGTAAAATCCGGCATGCGGTAATGCGCCGGGATGAACATCGTCTTTTGGCTCCTTTTCATAAGGATTTAAAAGGCTGGGAAGAACCCGGGCATATCCGACAAATCTTGGATCTGAGCAGACCCTATTTGCCCAGAGAAGGTTCACATGGTGAAATGGTCTTAAGCGTGGGGAAAGCTCTCTGGTATCACCAAAAAGGGGCCGCCGGTGTCATCGATATCAGTCCGTTCACATGTATGAATGGCATCATATGTGAGACCGTTTATCCGCGAGTGACCCGCGACAAGAATGGGTTTCCGATACGAATTTTTTACTTTGATGGGCTTCAAGCTGACATGGATGGTGATATCGAAATATTTTTAGAGTTGGCCCGATATTATCAGCAAAATAACAAAGGAAAAGGAAATGGCTAACAGATTTCGTATCGATAGTTTCGAGGATGCAGAAACAAAGTGGCGAGTATTCGAACTCGCTTATGAGGCAGATGATTCTGATCAATCACTCTATGCAGGAATCGTACCCGAGGCCGGTGCGAATCTATATTCTCTCAGAATCGGTAAAGATGAGTTACTGTGGCAAGCCCCATCGATTCGCGATGTTCAGACCCGGGAATATGGTATTCCGGTTTTGTATCCGACACCAAACCGGGTGAGAAATAGTGAATTGAAATTTTCAAAGGAAATATTTCGATTCCCTCCCAATTGGAAAGAACACTTTTTACATGGTCTGGTGCATGGGACGCCCTGGAAGGTGGATCATTTTGAGGCCGATTCAGACAAGGCGTTGGTTCGTTGCGATGTCGATTTTCACCCCGGTCATCCTTTATTTGAACTCTGGCCCTTTGACCATCGTATTCGTATGGATTTTCAGCTCGAATCAGATGGGGTAAGAATATTTTTTAGAATCCATAACCGGGATTCGCGGCCATTGCCTTTTGGGTTTGGCTTGCATCCGTTTTTCAAATATCTGGATAACAAGCAGGATACCCGTTTGTGTGTGCCTGCCTCAAAGCATATGAAGGCAGTTGATTTGTTACCCACTGGAGAATTGGAACCGCTGCACCCACCATACGATATAGATTCTCCAAAACCCTTGTCTGATATCTATCTCGATGATGTCTTTTTGGGGATCAGGCCCGAGACACCTGCCTGGTTTGAAATGGCGAATAAGAGAATCAAGGTGACATTAGAGGCGTCCAAAGAATTTACTCATATGGTGATTTTTTCAGAAATTCCGGATTTTTTCTGTGTTGAGAACCAAACGTGTTCCACGGATGCACACAATCTCTACGACCAGGGCTTTATCAAAGAATCGCATTTGCTCATCGCAGAGCCGGGTCAGGAAATGAGCATGTGGGTAAAATATCGCATCGAAAAATTATGAACATTTTGTCGCTTTTTCGTAGAGCAAAAGTTTTCAAGCTTTCCAAGCATTTCTTGACTCTTTAAACTTTTTTACCTAGTTTTAATCTGAAAACAGTGTGCACTATATGGGTATCATGAATCGAATCTATTTGAAACGCGGGTATCGAATCTGTTACTGGTCTTCGACTATTTGTGCGCTTAAAACGACGGTCTTTTCGTGACCCAAAAACCTAAATCACTCTAAACTTGGAGGAATGTATGATTCGTCCTATTACATTATTTACAGGGCAGTGGGCAGATCTTCCCATAGAAACGCTTTGCCAAAAGGCTAAAGAATTTGGTTATGATGGTATGGAATTAGCTTGTTGGGGAGATCACTTTGATGTATTCAAGGGTGCCGAGTCCAAAGCCTATTGCGATGACAAACGCGCTTTACTGGACAAGTATGGTCTCAATGTATGGGCCATCAGCAATCATTTGGCAGGTCAATTGATTTGTGACCCCAATAATGATGCCCGGTCAGACGCCTTTGTGCCTGACGATGCTAAAGGTGATCCAGAGAAGAAACGTCAATGGGCCATCGAAAGCATGAAAGCTGCGGGAAAGGCCGCTAAAAATCTCGGTGTCAAAGTCGTAAATGGATTTACCGGGTCTTCAATCTGGCACCTCTTGTACTCTTTTCCTCCAAATGATTTTAATGAAATCGAGGCGGGTTATGAATATTTTGCCGAGCTCTTTAATCCGATTCTCGATGTATTCGAACAAGCAGGTGTTCGTTTTGCTCTCGAAGTCCACCCAACAGAGATCGCATACGACTTTGTTACCTCGAAAAAGACACTGGAAGCCATCAACTATCGTGAAAGTTTTGGATTTAATTTTGATCCCAGCCATTTGATCTGGCAGGGTATGGATCCTGTTAAATTCCTGCAAACCTTTCCGGATCGTATCTATCATACTCACATGAAAGACAGTACAGTGATGCTTGATGGGACCACGAGCATCCTGAGTGGTCATCTTCAATTTGGCGAATTGGGGCGAGGTTGGGATTTTCGCTCTGTGGGTCGAGGTGATGTAAAGTTTGATCCGATTATTCGTATGTTGAATCGTATCGGCTATGATGGCCCTCTCTCTGTGGAATGGGAAGATCCTGGCATGGACCGGGAGTTCGGTGCCAAAGATTCATGCGAATTTTTACGCAAATACAACTATCCCACCCCAGAAGGACTTTTCGACGAAGCCTTTAGCAAATAACTTTTTTTGGCCCGGAATCCTCTTTCCGGGCCAAAATACTCCTTCCTTGCACAATTCCTTGTAAATGTTTATATTTGGCTGATTTTAAGTATTCAATTCTGCCTCTATTTAGGAAAGGAAAGATGATCAAAAATATTATTTTTGATTTCGGCAGTACTATAATTGATAATGAAGGTGTAGATTTGATCATAGACGCTGCCCTGAAGCGCAACATGGACCCCGAACATGCGCAAAAAATGGAAAAAGTACATAAAATTGCCGCGCAAGTTCAAAATGGAGAGATTCCTCTGGGAGATTTTCTACGCTCAAGCTTTCAATTAACCAATGTAACCCAGGATGATATTCGGACTGTCACTTCTTTGCTTGCCAATAAAATCTCTGATCAGGTTCTGGACACAATAAGCGGCCTGCAACAACGGGGCAAAAATATTTTTGTATTCAGTTCAAACTTTGAAGAGGTTGTTAGGCCTGTTACAACATCGCTTGATATCCCATCGGAAAATGTCTTTGCCAATCAATTGCTTTACGACAATGAAGGCAAAGTGATTGGCTTTAATGAAAATAATCCGCTATTTCTCAGTGTGGGCAAAGTCTTTCTCGCCGAACAATTGCGCATAGAGGGTGTACTGGATGAACGTACCGCGGTAGTTGGCAATTCACATACTGATCTTGCTATACGCAAGAGTAACAACGCAACCATGTTTGTCTATTATTCCACACAGAATACGATGGGGGATATAAAGGGCCAGGCCGATTTTGTGGTTGATCGATTCGACCAATTGATGCCGTTATTTTGTACCAACGAAGAGCTTTCAAACGAAACAGCAGAAGCTTATGCAGTCGCTATCAACGGTAAGCAGATTGTCACGCCTCACATTATTTTATTGGAAAATATTCATAAAAATGCTTTCGAGCAGCTTTCACATCAGGACTTTACCGTGGAATTGTTCAAGTCAGCCTGGAGCGAACAAGAGATTTGTGAAAAAGCTATCGATGCACATGCGCTGGGGATCCGCTCAAAGACTCGTATCACCAGAAAACACTTTGAGTGTCTTTCAAATTTGTGGGCCATTGGAGCATACTGTATCGGTACAAACCAGATCGATTTGCATGCCGCAAGTAATGCCGGCATTCCTGTCTTCAATGCTCCTTATAGCAATACTCGCAGTGTTGCAGAAATTGTCGCTGGTGAAATAATCATGCTGATGCGACGCGTCTTTGAAAAAAGTTCGGCTGCGCATCAGGGACGGTGGCTAAAAAGCGCCCAGGGATGTAATGAAGTACGGGGCAAGACGGTCGGAATCATTGGATATGGTCACATCGGATCTCAGGTTTCGGTCCTCCTGGAAGTGCTTGGAATGTCTGTCATTTTTCATGATATCGTGGATATTCTTCCCCTTGGGAATGCCCAAAAAGCAGCCAGTCTCGATGATCTTTTACAACGATCCGATGTTGTCACTCTGCATGTTCCGGATACCGAGTTAACCCGCGGGATGATCGGAACAAACGAGCTCAAAAAGTTCAAGTCGGGAAGTTTTCTGATCAATTCCAGCCGAGGCCAGGTGGTCGACCTGGATGCATTGGCTCACGCCATAAAAAGCAACCATTTGGCCGGCGCAGCTGTCGATGTCTATCCTGAAGAACCGTCTCATCCGGATGATACTTTTCAAAGTCCTCTCCAGGGTTTGAACAACGTGATTCTCACTCCGCACATTGGTGGAAGCACAGAAGAAGCACAAATAAATATTGCCCACTATGTGAGCACGAAACTGAAAAACTTTTTACTCACCGGCTCAACGATCGGTGCTGTGAATTTTCCTGAGGTCGACCTTGCGAGGGTTGAAGGAACACATCGCATTTTACATATTCATAGAAATGTTCCTGGTGTTTTGGCAAAAATCAACAGCGTTCTTTCCAGACGTAATGTGAATATCGAAGGGCAGATCTTGCAGACCCGAGGAGAAATCGGATATCTTTTAGTTGACATTGATCGACATGTTTCTGATCATGTCCTTGATTTACTCAGACACATTTCGGAAACCATAAAAACGCGCAAAATTGTATAGGCGGTTTGCATGTCAGGAAACATCTCCTATCTCACAGCCTACCATACTGTTCGCAGCTATGAACTGGATTCTTTTGGACATGTCAACAATGCGGTGTTTCTCAATTATTTGGAATACGCCCGAACCGAGTATTTGCTGCAAAGAGGCCTTTCCTTTGATGATTTTGAAAAATGGCAAAAGTATCCCCTTGTCATCAAAGTGGACATTGAATATAAATATCCGGCCAGAGTGCATGATAAACTAAAGTTATCAGGCTATATTTCAGAATGGAAAAAATCGAGTTTTACATTAAAATATCGAATCGATAATCTCAGCAAAGAGAGGCTCTGTGCTACAGCAGACGTTGTGTTTGTATTTACCAATTCACAGGGCCGCCCCAGTGCCATCCCTGAGCAGTTTCGGTCAAGAATGGAATAAAATCCTTTTACAGCCCTATGACTTATTGATTAATTTCCAATCTAGCCTTGAATTCCCCCCGAAAGGGAAATCGTTTCCCTGAAACCGGATGGATCAATTCTCCGTCAAAGTTGCCGTTTACCATAGACTCGGTGACTCGGGTAATCATGATTTTGCCTTCAGCTCCTAACGGAGTTGAATTCTTTTCAGGGGTAAAAGCCAAAAAATCCATGGGAAAGGATTCTCCCTGCCATTTTTGCAAATCGCTTTCTGTGTGATCGATGCTGATGATAAATTTTGGAAATTTGTCAGAGCCAATGTTATAGTTATATAACTGTAAATTATCTTTTTTAAAGATATCCCCACGTGGCGTAAATTGCGCACCAAAGTA
>WJME01000021.1 GCA_014728115.1 Candidatus Zhuqueibacterota bacterium
GGCGGCATGCAAGTCAGTGACACCAAACGACGCGGTATGGGCATCGGTGTAGGTCGCTGGGGCGGCGGCGGCACCACCACACAAGCCCTGCTCTCGATCTATCCCGACGGCTCATTGGATGTTAAAATCGGCACCCAGGATATCGGCACCGGAACCCGAACCATTATCGCAGGAGTGCTGGCCGAAGAATTCGGACTGTCGGTGCAAGAGGTCGTCGCCTATATCGGCAAGAGCGATTACCCGATCGCTCCCTCCAGCGGAGGCAGCCGTACCGCTCCAAGTGTTTGCCCCACAACCAAGCTGGCTGCCGAAAAAGCCAAGGAACAACTCTATGCCATGGTCGCCAAAGAACTGGACGTGCCGGCCGACGATCTGATGGCAAAAGAGAGCAAAATATCCAGCATGTCAGACCCCTCCAAGTCGCTGACCTGGCAGGAAGCCTGTAAACTGTCGCGTAACCCGATCACCGTCCTGGAATCCTGGCAGGAAGGACTTTCCGATTCCGGTACCGCAGGGTGCGAATTTGCAGAGGTCGAGGTGGACATCGAAACCGGTCACGTCGAGGTACTCCGTATGACAGCTGTTCATGACTGTGGACTTGTGCTCAATAGGCTCACCGCCCATAATCAAATCAAAGGCGGCATTATCGGGGCCATCTCCTATGCCATGTTCGAAGACCGTATCATGAACAATGAAACCGGCCATATGGTGAACGCAGAAATGGACAATTACAAAATCGCCGGAGCCCTGGAAATGCCGGAATTTGATGTCACGATTATCGATGAATCGGAACGCGGGGTCATCGGATTGGGTGAACCTCCCGCCATCCCTGGTCCGGCAGCGATTGTCAATGCTGTTTCAAATGCTTTGGGGGTGCGTATCAATGAAAATCCCATCACACCGGACAAGGTATTGATGGCATTGGCAGAAAAGGAGGGTATGTAATGAAAAATTTCGAATATATCTATCCCAAAGATGTGG
Source organism: Candidatus Zhuqueibacterota bacterium (assembly GCA_014728115.1). Taxonomy (GTDB): domain Bacteria; phylum Zhuqueibacterota; class Zhuqueibacteria; order Residuimicrobiales; family Oceaniaggregativiventaceae; genus Oceaniaggregativivens. The sequence continues at coordinate 982 of WJME01000021.1, forward strand.
CAAGCATTCCCAAAGTCCTGCCCGAACAAGAAGGCAAAGCAACGATTCAGGCAGGGGGTACGGATCTTTTGGCCAGAATGAAAGAGGGAATCACAGACCCTCAACAATTATTGAATCTCAAGGCTCTCAAAGATCTCAACTATATCCGTGAGGAATCCGATGGCGTGCATATCGGCGCCACCACGCTGCTGGTCGATCTGGCAGAATCCAAAGAAGCGCAGGCTTTTCCCGGATTGGTAGAGGCAGCGCTTTCAATCTCGACCATCCAGCTTCGCAATATGGGTACGGTCGGCGGTAATCTCTGTCAGCGGCCACGCTGCTGGTATTACAGAAGCCGTCATTTTCCGTGCGCGCGCAAAGGCGGCGACATTTGTTATGCGGTCGGTGGTGAAAACAAATATCACTGCATACTGGGAGGCGGGCCCTGCTTTATCGTACATCCCTCAGACCTCGCCCCGATGCTGGTGGCCCTGGATGCAAAAGTGACGATCATGGGGCCCGATCAATCGCGAACCATCCCGGTACAAGAACTCTATGTCTTGCCAGAGACCGACGTGCTGCATGAAACCATTCTCAAACCCAATGAGCTCGTCACCGAGGTGATTGTGCCCAAACAGGATACTGCGAGCCATTATGTAAAATTCAAAGAGAGAAAATCTTTTGATTTTGCCATGGTAAGTGTGGCGATCGCAGCCCAGACCAATGGTCAGACGCTGAAAAATGTGCGAATCGCCATGGGCGGTGTCGCTCCCATCCCCTGGCGCGCCCGCAAGGCAGAAAAAGCATTGGAAGGCAAGGCTGCCACCCCTGAAAATGTAACCAAAGCGGCCGAAGAGGAATTGCAAGATGCCGTTGCCATGGATCAGAATGAGTATAAATTCATACTCTCCAAAAATCTGATGAAACGTACGGTGCGTGAAATGTTATCCAGTTAACCACTATGAGAGGATATGTTATGAAAACCAACACACCCTTTTGTGCCAACCTGGTTCGGCTGGGTCCTCATCGTTCACGACCAATGCACGATCTGGATTTCGAGCTCCAGTTGACGTCGACCTATACATGTGATCGTTCTTGCAAGCCTGTCGGCCCCGACAACCTGGACGTGTCTCCTGAACTCTGTATTCCAGGCCGCTCATGCTTTGAGCAAGACTAGCGGACCAGCAGGCTCGTTACCCCAATGAACTCCCATAATATCGACACCAGGAATGAGAGACTCTTGTTCCTGGTGTCTGACTTTTCCTCCAGTGTACTCTTGCTCTCCTTTTGCGATGTATTGTTTTGGATTGACATGAACATTCTGTATGTTATTTACATAGAAGCAAGTGATACTTGTGTGTTAATCAACCTTGTAATTATGAATAGTTTTTTGTAAAATTCAGATTCACAAATCGCAGAGAATATGTCAATATTGAATCATCAACATCACGAACAGAGTTCAACAAATATAAAGATTGCGTTTTTCCTGAATCTGGGATTCACGCTCGTGGAAATCATCCATACGACCCTGGAGATTGAAAGAGAGAAACATCTCTGCCCGGATGAAAAACATGAAACGTGTTAAATCGTAAAGAGTATAACAAGTAAATATTGTGATTTGTTCTCTTATTATATCAGGCAATTTCAATGGATACAGACCTGCTGCCCCTGAAAGGGGTCGTGCAAAATTACGCATGGGGAGGTAAACAGTATATTCCCCACCTGCTCGGTCAGGATAATCGCTCGAACATCCCACATGCCGAGCTTTGGATCGGCGCCCATCCCAGCGGTCCGAGTCATACCTTGCTGGATAACCGGGTGATGGGACTGGATCGCTTGATCGCCCGGAACCCCCGGGCAATCCTGGGTGAACGCGTCATCGACCGATTTGGTCCCACGTTGCCCTATCTGTTCAAGGTCCTGGATGCCGCCAAAATGCTTTCCATCCAGGTGCATCCGTCCAGAGAACAGGCCAGAGAAGGATACAAGCGAGAAAATGACAAAGGGATTCCGGTGTCGGCACCTTCCAGAAATTACCGGGACAGCAACCATAAACCCGAAGTGCATGTGGCACTGACCGATTTCTGGATGCTGCATGGCTTTCGACCTGAAAAAGAGAGCAATGTCATTTTGAACTCGATCCCTGAATTTAGCGGTCTGGCCAAAATCGCTGCGACACATGGCATTGAAATCCTGTATCAACAGCTCATGGACTTGCCTCTCGACAAAGTGACCAAAATATTGAGCCCATTGTTCAACAGATTATCCGCACAACATGAAAAAATCCCTTTGGATCCCGATACGCCAGAGTATTGGGCTTTACAGGCATTTAAGCAATACGGCACCGCTGACCATGGAATTTTTTCCATATTCTTATTCAATCTCTTGCATTTGAAACCGGGACAGGGGACGTTTCAGGCAGCCGGGGTTCCGCACGCCTATTTGCGGGGAACCACCATAGAACTCATGGCCAATTCTGACAATGTACTGCGCGGTGGCTTGACCCCCAAACATGTCGATGTACCCGAGCTGCTCGACACCCTAAAATTCGATTTTTTACTTCCATCCATCCTCACAGGAACCAGCACAAATCCGGCTGAACGGATTTTTCCGGTCCCTGTACAGGATTTTCAGCTTTCGGCACTCTATGTCTCTTCCCTCCTTCCTTTCGAGAGTTCTACCCCACACGGACCCGATGCCCTCATCCTGGTGGATGGAGACGTTCATATTCGAACCCACAAACGCAAAATACACGGCAAACAAGGGGATATCTGGATGGTGCCTGCAGATCAGCCGTATGAAATAACCAGCTCAGAATCAGCGACGCTCTACCGCGCTACAGTCCCGATATAGAAAGGAATCCTATGAATATCTATGCACTCATTATCGTCACGACTCTGCTTATCGATTATCTGGTCAGCCACTGGGCCGACTGGCTGAATATCAAACATTTATCCAAAACCCTTCCGGATGAGTTTAAAGAGTGGTATGATCAGGAAGAATATGCCCGTTCACAGGAATATACCCGCGTGAATACCAAATTCGAATTTATCACCTCTAC
>WJME01000221.1 GCA_014728115.1 Candidatus Zhuqueibacterota bacterium
CCTGATCTATGCCCTGCATCATCCCGAGCTGTTTTCCTCTGCTTGTCCCCTCAGCGCCAGCACCTCTCCCCATTCGGTCGGGGATGTCAAAGGCCGGCTGGACCGCTACCAGCCTCAGGCCACCAAAGAGATCTCTCCTGATGCCCTGCAGGCGTTTTATGAACGCTATGGCACCCTGCACCTGGTCGAGACCTTGCCCGAGGATCAACTGAAATCGGTTCGCTGGTATATCGACTGTGGGGATGATGACTTTTTGTATGAGGGCAATTCATTGCTGCACATTGCCCTGCGCAAACGCGGAATCCCGCACGAATACCGCGTACGCGATGGCGCGCATAACTGGACTTACTGGCGCCAAAGCCTGCCTGAGGTGCTGTGGTTTGTGTCAGAGGCGTTTCATCAGCATTGAAATACGTGAAAACGTGTGAACGTGAAAACGTCGGAACGTAAAAACGTATGAACGTCGACCTTTTGCAGCTCTGCGTTGAAAGAGGAGGGTCAAGGGGCCATTGAGATTTTAAGTCGGTCATAGGTTCAACTGTTCAACAATTCAACAATTCAACGCTTCAACTGCTTTTCTGTTCAACAATTCAACGATTCAACTGTTCTTTTAGCTATTCGTCCCAGGCTTGAAAGACCGTTTCGATGGTTGCCCGGGAATTGTCCTTGCCCCATTCGCATTGGGCGATCACGCCTCCACGGGGATCATAGAGGGCAGAATGAACCCGGGCGACGGCCTTGCGGATATCCTCAGGAGAGCCAAAAGGCAGGATATGCTGGCGGTCCATTTCGCCCCAAAAGGTGATTTTGCCCTTGTACAGGCGTCCCAGTTTCTCGATATTCATACAAAAGAGCTGACAATTGATGGCATCGATGCCGACCTCGATCAGATCGTTAAAGATCGGTTCGATGAATCCGTCTGTATGAAAAAAGGCATGCTTGCCGGACTGGTGGATCAGGTCGCAATAGTCCCGATAGAGCGGCTTGAACATCGACCGCCACATGTCCGGATGAATGAGCAATGAATGTGCACTTCCCCAGTCATCCATGAAAAAGATGCCATCCACATCAGACCGGCACCACGATTCGATATCCTGCAGATAATAGTCGTGCACCCTCTCGATGAGGCTGCGAATTTCCTTTGTCTGATATGCGAGCTCCATATAGGTATTTTCCGATCCCCGCAAGAACTGAATGCGCTCGAATGGCCGGGCTGTGACTTCAGAGATCATATACTGGTCGCTGGCCTCACATTGCCGGTTGACATGACTGAAATCCCGGTGACGGATCTCCTGCCAGGGTGGCTGGAAATGGGGCAGAGTGGTCCAGTCAGACAGTACCGGTTTCTTGACTTCGCCGATGATACCCGGCTCGCCGACCTGCCAGATGCTGCCCCACTCGTCCGTATAGGTGCCGGGCTTGGCCAGCCGGTGCAAACGCTCTTCTCCAGCGCCGGGAGCCAGTTCGGCCCGGCCGATATCCATGGAGAAGCGCTGCATAAAATCATCCAGGTCTTTTTGATGAAACAAGGAAATAAATGGCAATGCCCAGAGATCTCTGGGGATGCGGTCGGGCTCTGTAAAGGTCAGTGCGGCGTTAACGCGATCTCTGCCGGTCATATCGCCTCCGTGCGGTTCGGTTGAGATGGTATGGGTAAAGATAAAAATACAAAACCAAGGATACAACCGGTATTTGGGATAAAATTATTGAGATATGATTGATTTGATTTTATTTCCCTATTTATTGCATTTTGTTTTAAAATATACTAGAATTTGAATCATAAATTTTTTATTATTGTATAAGATTCAAGATAGCAAGGATATTCATTGTGGAGCCAGTTATGGAAGTCAAGACCGATATATTTTTAGGGGACTGTAAAGATATTTTAAAGGATTTTCCGGAAAACTCGATAGATCTGATATTTACTTCTCCCCCTTATGCGGATCAGAGAAAAAAGACCTATGGGGGAATTCATCCGGATACCTATGTCGAATGGTTTCTGCCCGCATCAGAACAGCTTTTACGAGTATTAAAACCGACAGGTACCTTTATTCTGAATATCAAAGAAAAGGTACTCAATGGTGAACGGAGCACCTATGTGATGGAATTGATTTTAGCCATGCGCAAACAGGGGTGGTTTTGGACAGAAGAATTTATTTGGCATAAAAAAAATTGCTATCCCGGAAAATGGCCTAACCGTTTCAGAGATGCCTGGGAGAGATTGCTGCAATTCAATAAAGATAAAAAATTCCACATGTACCAGGAAGAAGTGATGGTACCGATGGGGGATTGGGCCAAAACACGACTGAAAAAACTGAGTTATACCGATCAAAGACGCGATGAATCCAGGGTGGGAAGCGGATTCGGGAAAAACATCTCCAATTGGGTGAAAAGAGAGAACGCATATCCAACCAATGTCCTTCATCTCGCTACAGAGTGTAACAATAAAAATCACAGTGCTGCGTTTCCAGAGGGCTTGCCAGAATGGTTTATCAAACTTTTTACAAAGAGGGGCGATACAGTACTGGATCCCTTTATGGGTTCGGGCACCACAAATATCGTTGCGCAGCGATTGGATCGAAATTCTGTAGGAATCGAGATTGTACCCGAATATTTTGAAATGGTAAAAGCACAGATCGAACCCTCAAAATTAATGCTGTTCGACAAAAGGGAAGACTATGGGAACGCTTCAATTAGACGCCGTTACGCAGTACGTTGAGGAAAATATATCTGTTTTTCATGAGAAAAGAATTGCGAGCCTGGATAATTTGAGATTAAAAACGGTTCTGCGTAAAAAGAATCCCTATTTGTTTAAAGCAAAATATCTTTTGACCGCAAATGAAATCGTGACCAGCCTGACAGATGCGTTTATCTCATCGAATGAAGAGACCATTTTCGGGGATTGGCTGGAAGGATTGGCTATTTTTATTAATCAAAACGTATATCAAGGATGGAAATCCGGTATAACAGGAATAGATCTAGAGTTTGACAAAGCTGACATTCGTTATATTGTGACGATTAAATCAGGGCCTAATTGGGGAAACAGCAGTCAAATATCCAAAATGAAAGCAGATTTTTCAACTGCGAAACGAACGCTTCGAACCAGCAATTCAAAATTGCATGTTGTTGCGGTAAATGGATGTTGTTATGGAAGATGTGCAAAGCCGGACCGAGGTGAATATTTTAAATATTGTGGTCAGCAGTTTTGGGCCTTTATATCTGATCGTGCTGATCTGTATAAAGAAATAATAGAACCGTTGGGGCATCAGGCCAAAGAAAGAAACGAAAACTTTGTGTTTTCTTATAAAAATATGATCAATCAATTTACCAAAGAATTTATAGATGATTTTTGTGATAAAAGTGGAGAAATATTATGGGATAGACTTGAATTCAATTCTGGAAAATAGACCCTTCCCTGCATCATCCCGCTTGTTATTTCTTTATGTTTGGTCTGAGTTTTGAAAACTGACATTGCGACGTACAAATAACCTGTAAATTTTATTTATTGATGTTCCAAGTTGAATCTTTCTCAATTCCGAATGAAGGGATTGAATATCCATTCCAGTCGGTGTTCATTCCCTTATGAAGAGCAAAATTGGCTTTGTAACTTATTTTTCTGCTATCCAGGACAAGTAATCTGAACATCATTTTTCCGGGGCAAGTCTCACTGCCGTATGCGACCAATATGGATTCTGAGGAGAATGTGTAACGCCGAAAAGTATTGTTTGAATCATGAACAACGGAGACAAATATCATGAAGAATGGTCGGTCTGGATTTATTCTGTTAATGATTTCCTGCACACTCTGTTTACTCGCGATGTTCGGATGCTCATCGCAAAATGTCGAGGACTATCCTCATCCGGCAAAGAATCCGGATTCCCGGTTCATGTTGGCGGGCGAATGGGTGCCCGATAATCCGCATCTTGTCGATTTTGCTGATTTGCCAAAAGTCCCTTCAGAGCATGCCGTGATCAATGATGTGCGGGATAGGGGCGGCACCTGGGTCAATCAGCACGGCTATCTGGCCTATTACGACGGCCGGTACTGGGCCATGTGGAGCGATGGTCCGGGCGTGCCGCGTACCTCTCCGGACAAGCACCGCAACCGGGTGCCCGGACACGATCAGGAAGGCACCCGGGTCTCTTTTGCCACCAGTGCGGATGGACTTGACTGGAGTGAGAAAAAAGATTTGTCCGGTCCCCCGGCTAAAGGCTTTGGCTGGATCGCCCGGGGATTCTGGCAGCGGCAAGGCGAATTGTATGCTTTGGCCAGTCATTTCAATGCACCCGATTATATGGGCGAAGGATTGAGCCTGGAAGCGTTCCGCTGGAATAAACAGGCATCCGAATGGCAGGTGGCCGGGACGGTTCTGGAGGATGCTTTGAATAATTTTCCGCCCAAGAAATTGCCGAACGGCCAGTGGATGATGAGCCGCCGTGATCATGTGCGAAATGTATCGGTCATCGTGGGCGGTGTCGAGGGCATTGACCGGTGGCAAACGTTGCCCCTGGCTACGTGGCAAGAAGGCATACAACAGCCGGAAGAGCCTTATTGGTATATTCTGCCGGACGGACAGAATATCGTGGGATTATTCAGGGACAATACCGATTCCAAACGGCTGTTGCGTTCTTTTTCCACGGATAATGGCCGAACCTGGAGCGAATTGACCCGCACCAATTTCCCAGATGCCCGCAGCAAGTTTTATGCATTGCGCACATCAAGCGACGATTATGTGCTGGTGTCCAATTCCAATCCGCGCGGCAGAGATCCGTTGACGCTGGCGGTCAGCAAAGATGGTTTGGTTTATGACCGGTTGTACTATCTGGTGGGCGGCAGACACATCGATTATCCCCATATGATCGAACAGGATGGCAGTCTCTATATTTCGTTTTCCGGCGCCAAGCAAACCATGGAAGTCATAAAAGTGGATCTCGATGATCTGGCCAAAATGCAGATGCCATGAAAATGAGGTGCAATATGCAAAAATTCCTCTGTCTTTTAATGTTTTTAATGTTCTTGCATCCGGTACGCGGCGGTGCTCATTCCGTGCTCATCGAAGCCGAAAGCTTTGAGCAGCGCGGTGGCTGGAAACTGGATACCCAGTTCATCCAGATCATGGGCTCTCCCTATCTGCTGGCGCATGGAATGGGCAAACCCGTACAGGATGCCATCACCACTGTAACCTTGCCCGAATCCGGACGATACCGGGTATGGGTACGGACCAAAGACTGGGTGGCACGCTGGGATGCGCCGGGGCAGCCCGGTCGCTTTCAGCTGCTCGTCAATGGCGCTCCCCTGGATACCCTGTTCGGCACCCACAGTGCAGAGTGGTTTTGGCAGGACGGCGGGATTGTGGACCTTAAAGATCCGCACATCCAACTCGCTCTGCACGACCTGACCGGATTCGATGGCCGCTGTGATGCGATTTTTATGAGCTCTGATCCGAAACAAAAGCCTCCCAATGAAAATGAGGTGCTTCCGGAATGGCGCCGCGACTTGCTCGGTCTGAAAAGGGAGCCGGTGCAAGAGGGCCCTTATGATCTCGTGATCATCGGCGGCGGGTATGCCGGCACCTGTTCGGCCATCAGCGCCGCACGGATGGGGTGTAAGGTGGCCCTTGTGCAGGATCGTCCGGTCCTTGGGGGCAATGGCTCTCAGGAAATCCGTGTATCTGCCCATCTCCGGCCCTGGCTCATGAAGATCGGTGATTATCCGCGGCTGGGAGAGATCGTCGAGGAAATCATCGATCACACCCGGCATATAGAACCGGCTGGCACGTTCAAGGAAGCGGATGAGCGGCGGCTCGAAATTGTTCGGGCTGAAAAAAATATCGATCTCTTTTTGAATCATTTTGCCTACGATGTTGAAAAGCAAGGCACAGAAATTTCGGCCGTGATCGCTCTGGATACCCGTTCAAGTGAACGCCGGCGGTTTACCGGACGCTTGTTTGCCGATTGCACCGGACACGGGACGATCGGCGCCCTGGCCGGAGCCGACTATGATATGACCCTACACGGTCATTCCGGCACCACGAATACCTGGTCATGGAGTCAAACAGACACGCCTCACTCGTTTCCTGACACGCCCTGGGCGCTGGATCTGGAGATGGGAGATTTCCCCTATAAAGCACCCGCGTCAGGGGCCTGGAAATGGCAAAGCGGATTTTTCAAACATCCCATCGATGATCTGGAAGCTGTGCGCGACTGGAACCTGCGTGCCATTTTCGGGGCCTGGAATGCCATGAAAAACAAGAGCGGCGCGAAAGACCATCTCAACGGCAGGCTGGATTGGGTTGCCCATGTCGCCGGTCCGCGAGAGTCGCGGCGTCTGTTCGGCGATATTATCCTGAACGAAGAGCATATCCAAACCCGTCAAGAATTCAAAGACGGACTGGTTCCGGCTGCCTGGTTCATCGATTTGCATGGCCCGGATAAACAGTATCATAAATATGCAGAGAATCCGTTCATCGGCACCGGACTGCGGGAACGCGATTATATCGATCCTCCGGTTCATATCCCTTATCGCTGCCTGTACAGCCGCAATGTGAATAATCTGTTTATGGCCGGACGCGATATCTCTGCAACCTATGAAGCACATGGTCTGATTCGTGTTATGCAGACAGGGGGTATGATGGGCGAGGTGGTCGGCAAGGCCGCTTCCATATGCATTCGGTATGAGTGTCTTCCCAGAAAAGTGTATGAACGACATTTACAGGAATTGATCGAGCTCGCCAGGCTTCCGGGGGCAGCCAGGAGAGAGTTGGTTACAGAAAAGCCACGGGTACCTTGATTTTCTGACACAGGAGCCAGGAAATCAACCGGAAATATTCGAGCAGACCATATGATTCTTTGCAAACCATTTGATAGCAAATGATGATGGACTCACGCCAAGACGCAAGGACGCAAAGAAAAAACAAGGGAGGTCCCTAAAATATTATTCTTGAAGACTTTGTGAACGGAAATGATGATAAAAACACTTTGCGAAAAAATAGTGATGCACAAGCAATTCTGGCAGGGCAAAGGACCCTGTCTCATCCTGATCACCACACCTGAACTGGCGAGCCTGGATCCGGGTACGGAAACTCTGGATAAATACGATACCGACGGATATGAGGAGCGTTTCTATGCGCCGCAAAAAATGTGGGAGTCGGAAATACGGCGGGCCAGGGAGGTGCTCGACTGGCCCACCGATGGGATTCCAACGGTTCGTCCGAATCTGGGCACTGTTTTCATCCCGGCCATGGCCGGTCAGGAGATCCGGTTGCCTGAAAACCAAATGCCGCATGCCGGGGATCCGCTTGCGTTTCAGCAGATTTTAGAGATCGATTTCGACAGCGTTCCGGAAACAGACATGATGCAACGGGCCAGAGCGTTTTATGCGCTGCATGCCAGGAGCGATGAATCCGGGATTGCCGCATATCATGCGGATACACAGGGGATTTTTGATTTGGCTCACCTCTTGTACGGTGACACGCTCTTTCTCGATATGGCCATGCAGGAAACAAAAGTAAACTCTGTCCTGGAGGTATGCTCAAAGCTTTATATACAGGTTTCCCGTCACCTGAAATCCGTACTTGCAGAGTCTAAAACGAGTATGATTCACGGCCATGGCACTCCCCAGGGGCTGTTTTTTCCGGACGCCGGTGTGCGCATGTCTGAAGATTTCACGACACTCATCTCCCCCAAAATGATCGAAAAGGTTGTCTTGCCTCATATCGTCACTGCCGCACGTCTCTTTGGTGGAGTTTTTATTCATTACTGTGGAAAACACAATGACCTTTTTGAAATGCTTTGCAAACTGGATTGTGTGCATGCCATCGATCTCGGTAATCCGGAAGCCTATGACCTGGAATGGCTGATGACTCTATGTGCACAAACCGGTACGGTATTCTACAGTCGGGTCGCTCCTGAGAGCAAACACGAGAGCTGGGAGTCCTATATCCGGAGAATAGCCAAAATTCAAAACAGAACACACGCCCGTTGCGTCTTGCGAACGTTGATCCAGCCTTCAGATCCTCAAGAGTGCCGTGAGATGCTGAAAATGTGGCACGAGCTTACACTCGAGTAGATAAATTTATTTTCGATCGCTGGAAATCTGTGGAGAGTCTATGACTTTACATGCACTCGATATATTGGCGTTGCTGGGGTACCTGGGCGGAATCGCCTGGTTGGGGGTCTTTTTTTCCAGAAAAAACAAGAGCACCGAAGAATATTTTGTCGGAGGCCGCTCGTTTTCGGGCTGGGTGATCGGCTTGAGTCTTGTGGGGACCGGTATCAGTTCGGTCACGTTTCTCGCCTATCCGGCCGATGCATTCAAGACTTCGTGGATCCGTTTTTTACCCAATGTACTGATGCCGCTGGCCGTGTTGATCGCTGCCTATTACTTTTTACCTTTTTTCCGGCGCGGCAAAATCACCTCGGCCTATGAATATCTCGAAAGCCGGTTCGGCGTGTCGGTACGGCTGTATGCGTCTGCGTCCTATATTCTGCGGGGCTTGATCCGTATCAGTATCATGCTCTATCTGGTGGCGATTCTCTTCAATCAGGTCACCGGCGTGAGCCTGGTCCTTTGTATTGTTCTGGCCGGTGTGTTTGTCACCTTTTATACTGTGCTGGGAGGCATCGATGCCGTGATCTGGACAGATTTCATTCAAACTCTTGTGCTTGTTGCGGGTGCCCTGCTCTGTCTGGGGGTGATCATGTTCGATCTACCCGGTGGTCTGGGGCAGGTCTTGAATGTGGCAGTAGAACATGGCAAATTGTCCTTTTCAGAACTGGTCAATGGTGAGCTGGTGCCTGTCTCATGGAATCTGTCATTGAGCGAAAAAACCGGCAGCATGATGTTGCTGTTCGGTCTCACCATCTGGCTCACCATGTACAGCAGCGAGCAGGCCACGATTCAACGTTATTGCGCCTCTAAAAGCGTGCATGAAGCCAGAAAAGGCATGTTCTGGGTGGTAGTGGCCAGCCTGCCGATCTGGGCGTTCTTTATGTTTCTCGGCACGAGCCTGTATGTCTTTTTTTACCACTCGTCAACACCCGAAGCCACGGCCATGCTCACCGGAGAGATAAAAGCCGAACATATCCTGCCGTATTTCATCATCAATTATTTACCCCCCGGGATATCCGGTTTGGTCATTGCCGCAGCTCTGGCAGCAGCCATGTCTTCATTGGATTCCATTATTAATGCCGTGTCGACCGTGTTAACGGTTGATTTTTTCAAGCCTCATATTTTGAAAAATAAGAGTGATACCTATTATCTCAAACTCGCCCGGTTTTTTGCATTTATGGCCGGGGGAATCATGATCGCCGGCGCGCTTTTGCTGTCCGTGACCGAAACCAAAACCCTGGAACACACGGCACTGGTCCTCGCATCGATCATTATTTCGGGAAGATTGGGCCTGTATCTGTTCGGATTTTTTACGACCCTCGGAGATGCGCGGGCAGCCTGGATCGGTTTGTCCTCTAGTCTGCTGTTTACCTTATGGTTCATATTGTCAGAAAACAATTTGCTGCCCGCCTCGCTCACGGTGCCATTTGATCTCTATTATACCAGCATTGTCGGCAATATCGTCATGTTTATCATCGGATTTCTTGCTGCAGCGATATGGCCGGCGAAAAAACGAAATCTTGTCAATCTGACCGTTTGGACCCAGGATGATACCCCGCTGCAGTGAACAATAGAGAATGCCTGTCAGGATATTATGATAAAGAATAGAAAAAAATTGTCGGTTTATATGTATTGAAAATACGATGAATTTTTATTGTCATGAGGATAAATATGCAACACAGATCGGTTGATTCGCTTCAAGAGACGGATATCCTGATTGTCGGTGGGGGCATGTCCGGTTTGATGGCTGCCATGGCCGCTAAAGATGAGCATAATCGCGTTCTCATCGTCGAAGCCAGCAATGTGCTGGGCGGACAGGGTACCACCGGCGGTGTGGCCGGGTTCTGTGGAGACACCCAGCGCGTCAATGACATTTTCCATGAACTGGTAGACAAACTTGCCAGAAATCAGTTTATCGCCGAATATCATCCCAATGCAGACCGGCGCGAGTATGATCTCGAGTGGTGTGCCTTTTTTTTGCAAGAGATGGTATTGGATCGTAATATCGATATCTTGCTGCATTCCCGGGTGACAGATGCAACAGTGGCTGACGGCCGGATCAACCGTGTGCGTATTGCCACTGCCGGCGAAGAATTGATTTGTCGACCCAAATTCGTCATCGATGCAACCGGGATCAATATTGTCGTTTCACGTGCCGGGTTTCCTTTGGTCAACGAAGGAGCGAATAAACAGCTGCCCATGAGCCTCTACTTTACCCTTTGGAATACCGGCAAAAAAGTACAACCGGTTTTGCCACCAGGCTGTCCGCAGTGGTCTGGTGAAGAGAATATCCCCATGACGTCTTTGCACTATTTCCCATCCGGGAAGGTAGAAGTGAAAATGAAAGTGGTGGGATTTGATGCTGCGGATGGTGTTAGTCTGTCGCAAGCCGAACTCTTTGCCCGTCGTCAAATGGCGGGGCTGATCTATTTCCTGCAAACACGGGGATACAAAGGAAACGTACTCGATACCTATACTCTGGCATCCGTGTCCAGGGCCATCGGCGTGCGTGAACAAAAGCGACTCAAGGGTGAACATGTTTTGACCTATGATGAGGTCAAACGAGGATGCGTGTTCGAGGATGGTGTGGCCGTGGGCACCTATCACACGGATTTTCACTGGCCGGACAAGCTGCAGCGCGCTGGAACCGGCATCGTGGAGATGCTGGAACCCTATCAGATTCCGTTGCGCAGTTTTATCCCCAGGGGGGCAAAAAATGTGCTGGTCTCGGGCCGCGGGATATCCGCCGAGCAGATGGCCCTGAGCTCGTTCAGAGTGATGGCCACCGTGGCTCAGATAGGTTTCGCAGCCGGCAAGGCCGCCAAACAATGCACAGACCGGGGTGTATTCATCAACGAAATCGATCTGCCCCGATTGAAAAAAGATATTAACGCAGGGGGCCAGTCGCTCGATCTCTCGCATTATGGCGAGTACCTGAGGGAGATGCTGTTTTTCCATGAAGATGTTTTCGATCTCCCTCAACTGTTCCAGCAGTGTCATGCCTCAACGATCGTACAACTGCAAAACAATCGGTTTCTCGTCGCATGGTTTGCCGGTACGGCAGAAGGCCATCCCGATACCGGAATCTGGCTTGCGGAACGCTATCAGGCCACCTGGTCACTCCCCAGTCTCGTGGCCAAAGTCAACGATCGACCGCACTGGAATCCGGTTTTGTTCAAAACAGACAAAGATCACGTGATGCTCAGTTTCAAGGTGGGACCTTCTCCTCAAGAATGGACCACCTGGCTAACGGTTTCCGAGGATCAGGGAAAAACCTGGAAAGACCCGGTTCGTCTGGAAAATCACTCTGACAAGAGTCCAGTCGGTCCGGTGAAAAACAAACCTATCATTCTGTCAGATGGCACCTGGGTCGCACCAAATTCTATAGAGAGCAAAGAGACATGGGATGCTTTTGTGGATATATCAACGGATCAGGGTCAGACCTGGAAACAGAGTGAAAAGGTTCCCCTGGATCATGCCGGATTTCAGGGTCAGGGAGTCATCCAGCCGACGGTGTGGGAATCCAAAGTGAATCATGTGCATATGTTACTGCGCTCGACCTGTGGTCATGTGTGCAGGAGCGATTCAGAGGATGGCGGCCGCACCTGGAGTCCGTTGAAAATGTTGTCATTGCCCAATAACAACAGCGGTCTCGATGTGGTCAAACTTCAAAGGGATGTGCTGGCCCTGGTCTTTAATCCGGTGAACCAGAACTGGGGCGCCCGCACGCCTCTGCGCATTGCGCTGTCCACCGACAATGGCCAAACCTGGCCTCATCAACAGGACATCGAAACGGGTAAAGGCGAGTTTTCTTATCCGTCGGTTATTTCTACAGAGACAGGACTGGCGATTGTCTATACATACAATCGTCAAAAAATCAAATTCTGGCATGGATCCATCGAGCGAGTCCTCTCTGATTATCAGCTGGAAAAATTGCGGGATGAGATTTTTAATGGGATCAAGCGATTGTAGGTTGTATTGAGAATCTGTCCAGATTCTTTATGTGGCAGTCTTTAATTCGATGATATATTTAAACCGCTCCGGTTCTGTTGCTGCATCCAGACTCGCTCTCATCTGTAAAATAGCTCTATACCCGATCATTACAAAAGGACGTTTGACATCTGATGAGATGGGCGTACCTTTCCTGCGGCACCACCAGGCATGGAATGCCGGGGATCCCATTTTCGTACTCTATATTATATGATCTGACCGGGGCGTGTCTGAATCGTAATATACCAGCTATACCTTTATACCATAGAGTTATTCTGCCAAGAGTACAAAATACCTTTGTCGATAATAGACTACACACAAGCCTAACTGAAGCATAAATTCCTCGATTAAATAAACGATGCCTTTACCACGATATCCGAGGTCTTGTGCGTATTTGATGAGTTCTTTTCTCGTCATTTTGTCCGTCCTTCTCACCCTGAAAAGAATTTGCTCAACCAGAAGCGGGACAGGTCGTCAGGGTGATTAGAATAATACACGTTAAATACGCACTGTAGCGCAAAATGCAATTCTTGTGCCAAAGCTTAATGTGCTGTTCCTGTATAATAAACAATAGCTTAAGATTTTGGCGAAGGAGGGCAAAAACGACAAAATTGTAACACGGTGAGAAAATTGTAATCGAGTGAAACGAAGAGTGTCCGGCTCTGTCTCACGCTGTCATTACACTGTCATCCTGGAAGGATCTTTGTTGGTGGTGCTCGATCTCTGGAATCGAATCTTTTGACCGGCGATCGCGGGGTTGTTCATTTTGATCCTTTTGGTGGTTATGTGCATCTCTATGGGTTAGGAGGTTTTCTGTTTTTATGATACCTCGCCCCGTTGGGGCTTTGGCTGTGCGTGGTGACCAGGGTTCGGGTACCATTCCATGAACTGTCATGCTGTAAGCATATTTGTTGGTCGTGCTTGGGCTCTGGAGTCGCATTGTCCGACCGCTGATTTCCGCTCTTTGTCGGTATCCTTTGATTCACTGCTCTTTCTGATCTGGGGCCGCTCCGGCTCTGTCCCCGCACCTATCGCTATGGTTTTCTATCTTTTGAAAGGGAAGGGTAGAATTGTTCGATTTTTTAAGAGAGGTGCTTGACCGGTCGGCGATAGATGCGGGGCCATGATCCTGCGCGGGCTCGGCACGCTTTCCCGCACCTATCGCTCATCGTACTGGTAATCCTGGTGATTTGTTGTTTTACGTATTTTGTCCGGAAAATTATGGGCCCGATCAGCGATAGGTGCGGGACGATCGCGCCTCGCTGAATTTAGGAAAGAACTCTACAGTTTGTCAATTAAATTGAGGGTTGACACATTTGGTGTTTTACGTTTCCACGTTCCCACATTCATACGTTTTTAGATACCTGCGCGTAACCAGTGTTCATTGATTCTCCTGAGGTTTTTGAGATCGGTTGCTCTGGATTGTTATACCAAGGAAATGGGAAAGAGGGGAGAAAGATATTACGTAAAGGAAAAAAAGAGAGGGAATAGGAAGATCGGTTGCCTCCTTGGTTCCGTGCCCCGGACTGTCATGCTGTAAGCATCTTTGTCGGTTGTGCTCGATCTCTGGAATCGAACATTTTGCCCGGCGATCTCTGTTAATGATGAGTACTCTTTGGTTCAATACTCTTTCTGATGAGTTTAGATCGTAGAGAGGTTGATCGGACTCTGGAGCAACTCTTAACAAAATGGTATTATCCACCTGGACAACGAAACACTGTAAAATATTCTTGGAATTTTCATAAACATTATGCACTTTTAATCATTGCCACAAAAGGATTGGTCGATGAAGCTTCCCAATAGACATAAGGCAATTGTGACTCGTGAAAAACTTTTAAATTATCTGCTATCAAAAAATCATATTATTGGACGGACAAAGGCAAAATTTTTTAGAAATTTTGGATTCGATGAAAATAATGTTCAAGAATTTCAAAACGCGATCATAAAGATTGCAGAAACCAATGAAATAAAAGAAACCAAAGCTTCATCGTTCGGTACAAAATATATAATCGACGGTACTGTAGAGACACCCATTGGGAGAAAAATTCAAATCAGAACCGTTTGGATCATAGAAAGCAACACTTTTGTTCCCCGTTTTGTTACTGCATTTCCAGTTTAATATACAGGATTTTGTATGATTAATGAATTAGATTTGGTCGTTCTCGGTAAAGATAAAGAGGAATATGGCTTAAAAGCTCAGGATGTCGGTACCGTTGTCCACGTATATGATGATCGCAAAGGGTATGAAGTAGAATTTGTCACAGGTGAGGGCAAGACGCTGGCAATTTTAACATTATCTCCCGAGGATATCAGACCTTATAATTACTCTGGCATTCTTCATGTTCGTGATACAGAATCCATACCATTTTAGCTCAGTAAGAGCGTGCGGATCAAAGATCTTTTATTGAATATCTCAAAAGATCTTTTGTAGCATTGCCCTAGCACCCATCATCCATGGCTTTGGGGCTGCCTTTGATGCCTTTTCTCGCTATTGCTACTGATAATCCTGCCATCATACGCTCGCGAATGATATCCCGCTCGAATTCGGCCTATGCTCCATAGAGATGAAAGGTCACCAGAAAACGTTTTGGTATTCATTGCTCGTTTGAAAGGTGGGGCGCTCCGGCTCTGTCCCACCAGGCTGTCATGCTGTACGCATCTTTGTGGATGGTGCTCTGATTTGGGAATCGATTGTGGTGACCGGTGGTTGGTAGAGTGTTCGTTTTGATCCTTTTCCCAGGGCTGCCGCCCCAGGTTATTCTGTTATGCCCCTCCGGGGCAGGGGCTGTGTATGGTGACCGGGGTTCGGCTGTCAGTTCATAAACTGTCATGCTGTAAGCATCTTTGTCGGTAGTGCTCGATCTCTGGAATCGAACATTTTACCCGGCGATTTCTGTTAGTGATTGGTATCCTTTAACTCATTACTCTTTCTGATCCGGGGCCGCTCCGGCTCTGTCCCCGCATCCCGCACCTATCGCCCATCGTACCGGTAATCCTGGTGATTTGTTGTTTTACGTATTTTGTCCGGAAAATTATGGGCCCGATCAGCGATAGGTGCGGGACGATCGCGCCTCGCTGAATTTAGGAAGGAGCTCTATAGTTTGTCATTTAAGTTGAGGATTGACACATTTGGTCTTTTACGTTTCCACGTTCCCACGTTCACACGTTCCCACGTTCCCCGGCTCTGACCCCAGCAGACTGTCATGCTGTAAGCATCTTTGTCGATGATGCTTGGCCTCTGGAGTTGTACCCTTTGCCCGGCGATTACTGTTAGTGATTGGTATCCTTTGACTCACGGCTCTTTTTGTTCCGGGGCCGCTCCGGCTCTGTCCCCGCA
>WJME01000222.1 GCA_014728115.1 Candidatus Zhuqueibacterota bacterium
CAGTGAAATATTTGAATACATTGAAATCTATTATAATCGACAACGGATACATTCGACAAATAATTTTCAAACGCCAATTTCATTAAATTCTCAAAGAAAAGTGGCTTAACTATGTGTCGCAATTTGCGGGGGAAGACCAAAAAGCCAAAAATGATGGGAGTTTTTGAAAACAAGGAGGGTCTTATGAAAATATCTCTGCTACGATGGAGGAGACTGGTTGTTTCTATGCTTCTTATTGGCTCTTGCACTGTACTCGCTCAAAAACAAGACTCGATTAAACTCTTGCCTCCGCAAACCGACATCGGCAAGCCATTAATGCAGGCTCTTGAGCAGAGAAAATCAACACGAGAATTTAGTGACAAAAAATTATCCCTCCAGGAACTTTCAAACTTGATCTGGGCAGGCAATGGAATTAACCGCCCAGAAACGGGCAAGCGCACAGCACCTTCTGCATGGAACGCACAAGACATTGATATCTATGTATCAACCTCTGAGGGTCTCTATATCTACGATGCAAAGAACCATAGTTTGAAACAGATCCATGATAAAGATATCCGTGCTCATACCGGGGGACAGGATTTTGTGGCAGATGCGCCTGTGAATCTGGTATACGTTTCAAATTATAAAAAATTTGGGGAAAGAGACATTGAGGACATGAAATTCTATTCTGTGGCGAATGTGGGATTCATCGCTCAGAATGTTTATTTATATTGTGCCTCTCAGGGTCTGGCCACTGTTGTACGGGGAATGGTGAATAAATCAGAGCTTGCAAAACTCATGGAATTAGAGCCCGAACAAAACATCATTTTAGCTCAAACGGTCGGCTATGCAAAGATCGAAACACAGATCGGCACAGATGAAAACGGCGGTTTGCCTGGAAATGTATCCCCGGAGGATCTCCGCAAATTTAAATCCCAGGGATCGATCTGCTCTAGTGATTTCGGCGCCAAAGGGGATGGTAAAAGCGATGATATCAACGCAATCGCTGCCACCCACGCCTTTTTTGAGATGTAGGGGGCGTTGCATAAAGGAGAGACCTGTACGGGCTCGAAACAGTGTGCGGTGGGGGGCCCCCTCCGGGCAACAGAGGGAGTGGGATCAGTTTTCGGTTAGTAAAGTCACCCATTAGCGAAAAATTTTGATTGGAATGGTTTTGGTTTTCCACAAGGGTCGTCTTGTGGGACAACAACATCGTGTGAAAAGACTCGGATGATCGAAATGATTTGCCACCAGATTGAAACTTGTTTCTCACTTTATCGTAAATCTTTTCAAACCACACCGGAACCTCTAAACAAATCCAGGTCCTCGCATGCAGCCAATATCTTTTTCATTGCAATCTGATTCGGAAATAAATTATTACGACATTATTGCTGCGTTTACCGACGGCGTGGAATATGATGGCGCCGAAAGGGTGGGGGAGTGGTTGCAACGCTATGAATCGTTTTTACAGCACAATGATCCTTTAGAGTTGCGGTCCCGACAGGAAACGCTCTTTGACTGGCTTACTCTTGCCACGCTGTGGCAGCAATATGGTGGCCAGTCCATACGCTCCTGGAGCGGTGCATTATGGATGCTCAGCCGTCTCTATCGGCTGCGCCGGAGATATAAAAAGATCAAGCGTCCGGTGGACAGGCTGCGTGGTATATTAGCTACCCTGGTGATTTCGCAGGAAAAAGACCTGGCGCGCACGCCATCCATCAAAGAGCTGAATCGGTTTCTGTTATGGCTGGATGCCACCGGGGAATATCGCGAAGAAGTAAAGCGGTTGACCCTGATCAAGAGTTTTATCGCCACGCTCCCGGCTGTGGAGCGATTACGAGTCTTTGAAACTTTGGATCGCTGGGCCGCATGGTTCGAGAACGAGAGTGAACAGGCACTGGGTCAGTTTACTGTAAATGTAGACCCCTATAGGGAAGGACCTGCCTTGTTGCACAAATGGCAGGAAGATTATTTCTTTTGTCGCCGACGCCGCGTCGAATATCATCTCAGCCTGCTTGGTGCTGAACTGATGAATCGGGCGTTCCGCTCCCACTATTTGACCAGCCGGCAACGGGCGGTGCTGGTACCTGCATGCATGCGCGAAAAATCGCCGCAACAATGCCAGGCCAAACAGATCGATCTGGACTGGCAGTGCACGCTCTGTTCCGCCTCCTGCCGGATCGCCGAGTTGACCCGGCGTGGCAGAAATGAAGGCTTTGGCGTGCATATCATTCCCCATTCATCGGATTTTACCGCCTGGCTCAATCGATGGGCCAAAGACAAGGGAATCGGCGTCGTGGGCGTTGCTTGTCCTCTGAATCTCATTACCGGCGGACTGGAGCTGCGGGGATTGAATATCCCGTCGCAATGTGTGCCCCTGGACTATTGCGGCTGCACCAATCACTGGCACGATACCGGCATTCCTACTGATCTGGATGAAAAAGAGCTCGACAAACGTCTGGCTTTGAGGGTCACTCTAGACCGCACCGTCACGGTTTGAACCGGCTGTGCTCTCACCTCTTACCATCCTTCCAAAGCGTACCATCTGCGGGCATTTTCGGCATAGATCTTTTTAAGCACCGGCATAGGCAGATTCAAGCCCTGAGCCTGTGTTTCGCTGCCGCGGATGGTGACCAGCGAGTCAGTTGCCAGGTATGTCCAATTCTCCTGCCAGACCTCTTGTAGTTTTTCACAGAATCGGTTCGGATCGTCACCATTGCGAATGCCCAGATCCGTGGCATAGAGCAGCCGATCCTGATAATCGATACAAAACTGACGTACCTCCTGTCTGTCCAGATACTGCAGATCGTCGATGCGGGCAGACATGTCTATGGCCGCGTTGGGGAATTCATCCAGGAATTTTGCCATCTCTGACGGGCTCCACTCAAGACTGGCCAAATGGCATCCCACATAGCGCAGATCCGAATGCTTGCGCAGCATGCGCTTGACCGCTTCGATGTGATCCTCATAGGCCGGGAATTCCGGATGCAGGGCCATATGATATTGCGGATTGCGACTGTAATAGCCGCGATTGCTCTCGGCGATCATTTCGTCCAGCGGCAGCCAGCAATCCCGTGGCTCACCGATGTGTCCGGTAAGAACCTTACCCTCTTTTGCGATAAAAGCAAAAATGGGATCAAACACCGGATCATCGATCATAAGAAAGCTGCTGTCAGGTTTGCGTTCCACCATGCCGATGTTTTTCCATACCTTGACCGCGATGGCGCCATCCTCAAAATCCTGCGCCAGTTGGTCGATAACCGACTGCTGCCAACCGGGATTCGTCCAGTCGACCATGCTAAAGGTGGTGATGGTTTTGATATGACCGTCATCGATCTCTTCCTGTGCTTTGGCCCAGGCTGCCTGTTCGCTGAAACCATTATGATCCACGAGAATATTGATCAGTTGAAAATTGTTGGCCGCTGCAGTCTGCAGGACCTCTGTACCGCCGTAGCGAATGTGAATATGCGCATCGATCTTGTCGATGGATTCCATGGTGCTCTCCTTTTGGCAGGCTATCAGAGACACTCCTATGACACCCAGACCGAGCAATATGTTACGCATCATCTCTTGTCCTCCCTTTTTCTAGTCGATTTAAAGCAGGTGTTTTTTGCACTCATTTTATAAAGTCTTGACGGAGAGAGGCCGAGAACGCAATGAAAAGCAGAGGAAAAAATGACAACGGGGTCGGCATACGATTGCCCTTCTGCCTTTTGTATTTTAACGAATCCTCCTGAATTCCCGACACTCAATGCTGTGGTTTTTTAAGACGATTCAATATAGTCTTTTTTCATCATCCGCTCAAGCGATAATATTTTTCATTGCACGGAACCGGAAAAATGCCTATATTTTAAGATAAAATACTCTTAAATCTGTTGAGGGCGATGATGCTTTTGCAAGACATGAAGACGATTCCCTGGAGATACATCAGCCAAATCCTGTTTACGGTACTGGTTCTGTGGATCGGCATTGAATTTTTTCTATTCGTACATCAACTGGAATCCGGCCAACCCGTGACCATCCGGCGGCCCCCCGGGGTTGAGGCATTTCTGCCCATCGCCTCGTTGATGAGTTTGAGATACTGGCTCGCAACCGGTATATTTACCCCCATCCATCCGTCCGGACTCGTGATCTTTATGGTTATTCTGACCATTGCCATTTTTTTGAAAAAGGCTTTTTGCAGCTGGGTCTGTCCCATCGGATTCTTGTCCGAAATGCTGGCCAGAGTGCAAAAATGGATCTTTGGTCAATCCAGGTACCTGCCGCGCTGGCTGGACTGGCCGTTGCGCAGTCTTAAATATCTGCTGCTGGGATTTTTCCTGTGGGCCATCCTGGTACAAATGGATATAGCCGGAATCGCGGCCTTTCTCGAGAGTCCATACAGCCGGGTTTCGGATATCAAGATGCTCAAATTCTTCACCGACATGTCACCTCTGACGGCACGGGTGCTGGCCGGACTCTTTTTACTCTCTATACTCATTCCTTATTTTTGGTGCCGTTACCTCTGTCCCTATGGCGCCTTATTGGGCGGGTTGAGCTGGCTGTCACCCCTGAAAATCAGGCGTAATGCTGCGAGCTGCACGGATTGCAAAAAATGCACAAAGGTCTGCCCTTCGAATATACCAGTGCATTTAAAGAACACCGTGTATTCTGATGAATGCCATGCCTGTCTCACCTGTGTCGCAGCCTGCCCCGTCAAAAATACTCTGGATTTCAGCACTTCCAAACCTTCCTTGAAGCTCGATTCTCTCCGAGTCGTGATGGTAATTTTGTGCTTGTTTTTGGGCAGCTCACTTTTGGCACGTGCCCTGGGCGTCTGGCATAATGACATCACGGTACAAGAGTATCGCGAGCATGTCAGAAAAATGTCAGATGGGCTAGAGTATTCGCATCCTGGAAGATGACCCATGGTTTGTGAATCCCTGGGATCATGGCAGAAATTGGATGCTGAATCAATCAACCGCGAATAAACGACAATAATCCCGAATAAAATAAGAACTGGAACTATTCGTGTCTATTGCTGTTCATTCGCGGTTTTTTTCATTTCCTCAGTTCGTTTAATTCCTTGCAACAAATCTCTTAATTAATTAGATTAGAAACCGATGCCGAGATAATTAATTAAATCAATGTCACCTCTTTTCAATAGAAAAGTCAAGTAAATTATGCTAAACCTGTAAAATCAAACGAGAGGGAAAACCTATGTCTCAATTTGTCGATGATCTGATGATGGAGGTCAAAGCCAAAAATCCTGCGGAACCCGAGTTTCACCAGGCCGTTCAAGAAGTTGCCGAGTCACTGGAGCTGGTGCTGGAACGGCATCCTGAATATCGATCGGCAAAGATCCTGCAACGGCTGATCGAACCCGAACGAGTCATCATGTTTCGTGTGCCGTGGCTGGATGATCAGGGTGAAATCCATATCAATCGCGGATTCCGCATCGAGATGAACAGCGCCATTGGTCCATATAAAGGAGGACTACGTTTTCACCCCTCTGTGAATTTGGGTATTTTAAAATTCCTGGCCTTTGAACAGGTCTTCAAGAACAGCCTGACCTCGCTGCCTATGGGGGGTGGCAAAGGAGGATCGGATTTTGATCCCAAAGGCAAGAGCGACAATGAAGTGATGCGGTTCTGCCAGAGCTTTATGACGGAATTGTGCCGTCATATCGGTCCGGATACAGATGTACCGGCTGGTGATATCGGTGTCGGAGGCCGGGAAATCGGATTTTTATTCGGTCAATACAAACGCATCAAAAACGAATTTACCGGCGTTCTGACCGGCAAGGGGTTGAACTGGGGCGGTTCCTTGATTCGTCCGGAAGCCACAGGATATGGAGCGGTCTATTTTGCAGCCGAAATGCTCACAACCCGCAACGAAACCCTGGAAGGCAAGACCTGTCTGGTGTCGGGCTCTGGCAATGTGGCCCAGTTTACGACTGAAAAACTGCTGGAACTGGGGGCCAAGATCGTCACCCTCTCTGATTCCAGCGGATATATCTATGATGAAAGTGGCATCGACCGGGAAAAACTGGAATTTGTTATGGATCTGAAAAACCGTCGTCGTGGCCGCATTCGTGAATATGCAGATAAATACAAAGAAGCGGTGTTTACAGCCTTTGACGGCGCCCAGGAGTCCAATCCGCTTTGGGACCACAAAGCGGAATGCGCATTCCCCAGTGCCACACAAAACGAAATCAATGAAAAAGATGCTCAGAACATGCTGAAAAATGGTGTCTATGTGGTCAGCGAAGGCGCCAATATGCCCACCACCATCGAAGGAGTGACCTTGTTCCTGGACAAGGGAATTCTTTATGGTCCTGGCAAGGCAGCCAATGCCGGTGGAGTGGCGGTATCCGGACTCGAAATGTCACAAAACAGCAGCCGGCTTCCGTGGACCCGTGAGGAAGTCGATAACCGGCTGCAGCTTATCATGAAAAATATCCATAAAACGAGTGTGACCATGGCCGAGCGATTCGGTACCCCTGGCAACTATGTCAATGGAGCCAATATCGGTGGATTCCTCAAAGTCGCTGATGCCATGATCGATCAGGGTGTGGTATAATCGATGAAAGCAAAGTTCAAAAAAGCCTTGCCTCATGCCGACCCCATGTGGGTCGAGCATGGGTATGGCACCCGTTTCCAGGGATTTCAAAATCTCATGCGTCTGCGTATCAGGGATATCTTGCTGGTCTCCAGCCTCTATGATCTCTATGTGTTTGAAGAAGATGGCCGGCTGTATGAACTCATCCGCAACGAGTACCAGGGATTGAATCTGACGCATGCACCAGAACTCACCCGTGTTTCCAATGGCGAGGAAGCCATTGCCCTTGCAAAGGAAGAACGTCGCTTTGATCTGATCATTACGACCTTGCATATCGAAGATATGCGAGCTGCCACATTTGCCAAACGGGCCCGTGAGGAAGGGGTGGATATTCCTGTGGTGTTGCTGGCGTTCGATAACCGCGAATTGTCCGAGATGCTTATCCATAAAGAAGACACAGCCTTTGATCAGATCTTTATCTGGCAGGGCGATTTCCGGCTTATCCTGGCGATCATCAAGCATCTCGAAGACCACATGAATGTGGATCACGACTCTTTGTTAGTGGGCGTGCAATCCATTTTGCTCATCGAGGACAATATCCGCTACTATTCCTCGTTTTTACCTTTGATCTATCTGGAGATCATGAAACAATCACAGCGTCTGATCTCCGAGGGAATTAACCTGTCGCACAAACAACTGCGTATGCGGGCACGTCCGAAAATATTATTATGCAACAATTATGAACAGGCATGGGAATATTATTCCAAATACCATGAGACCATACTGGGCATTATCTCTGATATCGATTTCCCCCGCAATGGCAAACCCGATCCTGTGGCAGGTCTCGATTTTGCCCGGCTGGTTAAAAAAAGCCATCCGGATATTCCTATTCTTTTGCATTCGACCTTGCCGGATAATGAGCCCAAGGCCCGTGCGATCCCGGCTTCGTTCGTACTCAAGGATTCAGCGACGCTTATGCATGAGCTGCGCCAGTTTATGGTTGAATATCTCTGTTTCGGGGATTTTGTATTTCATGCAAAAGACGGCAAAGAGGTGGGCCGCGCGAATGATTTGCTTTCTCTTGAAAAAGCGTTAAGCTATGTCCCTGAAGAAAGCATTCGGTTTCATGCCGAGCGAAACCATTTTTCCAACTGGCTCAAAGCACGCACCGAATTCTGGCTTGCGCATCAGCTCAGGCCCCGCAAGGTGACGGACTTTCCTTCCATCGAAGCGACGCGCAGGGATCTGATCTCTTCATTGAGAGAGTATCGCAAACTGCGACAAAAAGGGATTATCACGGATTTTAAAAAAGAATCTTATGATCCTGGCAGCAGTTTTTCCCGCATCGGCGGTGGCTCTCTGGGCGGAAAGGCCAGGGGACTGTCGTTTGTCAATATCCTGATCAATAACTATAATGTGCAGGATCGTATGGAAGGCGTGCATATCGATATTCCGCCGGCCATTGTGGTGGCCACGGATATCTTTGATCAGTTTTTGGATGAAAACGATCTGCGCCATTTTGCCCTGAATTGCAAAGACGATGCGGAAATCAGCCGGCGATTCGTGGAAGCTGAAAAATTCCCCGAAGAGTATTTGTCCAATCTCGCCGCCTTTTTGGATCTGGTACATTCGCCCATTGCCGTACGCTCTTCGAGCTTGCTGGAAGATTCGCATAATCACCCCTTTGCCGGTGTTTACAAGACCTATATGCTGCCCAACAGTGATCCGGATCCCCTCATCAGGCTGACGGAACTGGTCAAAACGATTAAACGGGTTTATGCCTCTACCTTTTTTCAGACCAGTAAAGAGTATATTCGGGCCACGTCGTACCGCCTGGAAGAAGAGAAAATGGCAGTGATTCTCCAGCGCATGACCGGATCCCGGCGCGGCGACCGGTTTTATCCCACGTTTTCAGGCGTCGCGCGGTCGTTCAATTTCTATCCTATCGAGCCACAAAAATCTTCTGATGGGGTGGTTTCGTTAGCACTCGGACTCGGTAAAATGGTGGTAGAAGGAGGAAATACCATACGGTTTTCACCAAAGTTTCCTTCGCATGCGTTTCAATATTCTTCCACCAAGGCTGCCATGCGCAACATGCAAACCGAGTTCTTTGCTCTGGACTTGAATGCCACAACCAGCGTCGAACAGGGGCCATTGGATCATTTTGTCAAACGCTTCGATCTGCAAACGGCAGAACAAGACGGGGTCTTGTCGTGGATCGCCTCGACTTTTTCACCTGAAAACGATGTGATCTATGAGGGCACCTCACGCGATGGCGTGCGCCTGGTCACCTTTGCGCCTATGCTCAAAAACAATCTCTTTCCATTATCGGAAATCCTGGAACTGCTGCTGGATATGGGCAGCTGGGGTATGGGCACACCCGTGGAAATCGAATTCGCCGTCAACCTGGATGTGCCCCCCGGTAAACCCCGGGAATTCGCACTCTTGCAAATGCGGCCTATGGTTCTCAACCGGGAACTGGAAGTCCTGAATATCGAAGCCATCGATTCCAAGTGGTTGATCTGTGCCAGTGACCGGGTGCTTGGGAATGGCGTCATCGATGATCTCTATGATATTGTGGTCGTGGATCGTGACCGGTTTGACCGCTCTAAAAGCCGGCATGTGGCGGCCGAGATCAACCAGATAAATCAACGCTTGTCACAGGAAAACCGTCCCTATGTCCTGATCGGCGTGGGACGCTGGGGCACACTCGATCCCTGGCTGGGCATTCCGGTGACCTGGCCACAGATTTCCGGCGCCCGTGCTATCGTGGAGGCGAATTTTAAAGATTTTTCCGTCGAGCCTTCGCAGGGATCTCACTTTTTTCAAAATCTGAACTCTTTTCTGGTGGGATATTTTACCGTTCGGCCAGATGAAAACCACAGTTTTATCGATTGGGATTGGTTGAACCGGCAACCGGCGGCAGAAGAAAAAACCTCTACCCGTCACTTGCGATTCGAGAATCCTATTGTGGTCAAAATGAACGGCCATCTTAATAAAGGAATCATTATTAAACCGGAGTAAACCATTGCGGCATCGAGATCAGGTACCTGAACATTGTCCGCATTGCGGCAGAAAATTGAGCCCATGGGAGCAGGTGCTGCTGAGCGTGGATCGCGCCCTGATGTGCAAGGGGTGCTGGTATCGAATTTTGCTCGATACCTATGATCACCGAGAACCGCCTAAAAGCGATGAACAGTCTGAAGAACCCGGGGATCAATCATGATAAAATCGTACAACTCTTTTGAGGTCGCCCAGAATCAGATACGGGATGCAGCCAAAATTCTCAATCTGGATCCTGCAACCCTGGATCTGTTGCTGAGGCCACAACGGGAATTTGCCTTTACCTTGCCGGTGAAAATGGATACCGGACGAGTAAAAATTTTTCAAGCCTATCGTATTCAATACAACTTTGCCAGGGGACCGGCCAAAGGCGGCATTCGTTTTCATCCCGATGAAACCGTGGATGTGATACGGGCCCTGGCATGCTGGATGACCTGGAAAACCGCGGTGGTCGACCTGCCGTTGGGCGGCGGCAAGGGAGGCGTTATATGCACTCCCAGAAACATGTCAGTACGGGAGCTGGAAAACCTTTCAAGAGCCTATATTCGGGCGGCTGCACCCTATCTAGGGATCGAAAAGGATGTGCCGGCACCGGATGTCTATACCAATCCCCAGATCATGGCCTGGATGATGGATGAATACGAAACCATCATGCAGCAACACCATCCCGGTGTGCTCACAGACAAGCCCATGCAGATCGGTGGCACTGAGGGCCGGCGCGATGCCACGGCCCGCGGCGGCGTGATCACGGTGCGAGAAGCATGCAAGGCCTTTAATGTGGATCCCACAGGCACCTTTGCCATCCAGGGATTCGGCAATGCCGGCCAACGCGCCGCCCTGCTGCATCAGGAGATGCTGGGCGGTGGCAAGCTGGTGGCGGTGTGCGATTCCCGCGGTGGATTGTACGATGCCGATGGCTTGCCGGTCAAGGAACTGGTGATGCACAAGCTCAAGACCGGCTCGGTCAAAGATTTCCCTGGCGCCAAAGCCATCGACCGTGATGCTGTGCTGGAGCTCGATGTGGACGTGCTCTATCCTGCGGCACTGGAAAATTGCATTACCCATGAAAATGCCGATGGGATCAAAGCCAGGATCGTTTGCGAGCTGGCCAATGGTCCCACCACCCCGGAAGCGGATCTCATTCTATACGACAAAGGTGTGCATGTCATTCCCGATATCCTGGCCAGCGCCGGTGGCGTGACGGTCTCGTATTTCGAAATGGTGCAGGATCACACCCTGGATTTCTGGTCCGAACAAAAGGTGCACCGCCGTCTGGATGAAAAGCTGACTACAGCTTATCAAACCATGCAAGAGGCGATTCTGGAAAAGAACGTACATCCGCGGCTGGCTGCCACGGTGGTGGGTGTGGCTCGCGTGGCCGAAGCCTGCGAATTGCGCGGCTGGGTCGCGCCTGACGAGGCCAGGAAAAATTTAGAATTCTAGGACTATACGGTTGGTGTAATTAAAAAAGAGGCTTGCCAATAGGAATTGAAATGATGGTCTATGATTTTTAATCCACTTTATACACTCGGGATTTCATTTTTATATTTTCTTATTTGACTAAAGCATTCTTTGAAATCATTCAGATATAAGCAATGCGGGAAAAGGATATGAAAGTTCTGATGTTAGGTTTTTGCCTGTTTGTTTCCACGAGTTTTGCTCATGACCGGTTGACCGGTCCCCATTTCACCACGAGATCAGAGGTTTTGGCGCAATCCGGTATGGCTGCCAGCAGCCAGCCTCTGGTCAGCCAGGTGGCCCTGGATATCCTGAAAAGAGGCGGCAATGCCATCGATGCAGCCATCGCCGCCAATGCCGTCAATTCCGTTGTCGAACCCATGAGCTGCGGCATCGGCGGTGATCTGTTTGCCATCGTCTGGAATGCAAAAGAACGGAGATTATACGGACTCAATGCCAGCGGCCGTTCTCCGCAATCCCTGACCATGGAGGAATTCAGGACCAGGGGAATGGAGCAGATACCTGTCCGGGGACCCCTCTCTGTTTCTACGCCCGGGTGTGTGGATGGCTGGTACGAGCTGCATGACAAATTCGGCTCCATGCCCATGCAAGAGATCTTGCAGCCGGCCATAGACTATGCTGAACAGGGATTCCCGGTCACCGAGGTGATCGCACAGTACTGGCAGAGCGGAGAAAGAATGGCAGATCATCCCGGATTTGCCGAGGTCTTGCTGCCGGACGGACGAGCCCCGAAAAAGGGCGAGATATTTAAAAATCCGGCTCTGGCCCATACCCTGACCCTGATCGCACAACAGGGGAGGGAGGCGTTTTACAACGGCGCGATCGCCGCCGAAATCGAGGCCTTTTTGAGCCAGCATGGCGGCTATCTGCGAGCCTCGGACCTTGCTGCCCACACGTCGACATGGATCGATCCGGTGTCGGCGAGCTATCGCGGATATGAGGTGTGGGAGCTGCCACCAAACGGTCAGGGTATTGCGGCGTTGCAGATCCTCAATATCCTGGAAGGATATGATATTGCGGGAATGGGATTCGGCAGTGCAGACTATATCCACACCCTCGTGGAAGCCAAGAAGCTGGCGTTTGAAGACCGGGCCAAATACTATGCGGACATGGATTTCAACGATATTCCGGTCAAACAGCTGATATCAAAATCCTATGCAGACCAACGGCGCCGGCTCATCGATCCGGATCGGGCAGCTGACCGCTATGATGCGGGCGATATCAAGCCGGGAGATACCATATACCTGACCGTGGCGGACAAGCAAGGCAACATGGTCAGTCTGATCCAGAGTATTTTTTACGGATTTGGATCCGGACTCGTACCGCCAGAGTTGGGGTTTCCTCTGCAAAATCGCGGGGCGTTGTTCACGTTACAGGAGGATCATTTCAATTGCTATGAGCCCGGCAAGCGGCCCTTTCATACGATTATTCCGGCATTTGTGACCAAAGACGGCGAGCCGTTTTTGAGTTTTGGGGTCATGGGCGGCGACATGCAGCCGCAGGGACATGCCCAGATTCTGGTCAATATCATCGACTTTGGCATGAATTTGCAAGAGGCCGGTGATGCGCCGCGCATCCGGCATATTGGCTCGTCGCAGCCCACGGGTACGGTCATGCGCGATGGCGGGTATGTGGTTTACGAATCAGGTATTACGCCGGAGGTCATCCGGGATCTGATCAGACGTGGCCACGATCTACGCAAGATTGTGGGCGGCTTTGGCGGCTACCAGGCCATTGGCTGGGATGCACGAAACAAAGTCTACATTGGAGCATCTGAATCGCGCAAGGACGGGCAGGCAGTAGGGTATTGAACCTGGGATTTGGGGTCGGACCTCAGCGGTGTCGAAAAAACAGGCATTTACCAGGCTAAATGCGCTGTTTGAACCGGTTTAATTGCCTGTTTTGCCCCTTAAAAAAAAGAATATTTTTTGTCAATTTGGTTCGAGGCCTTAATATATGATATTTATAGCTTTATATTCTAGGGTATGCCCCAGATTTTTATCTGGGCCGTTGATGACCGATCTAATCCCTGCTGTGGGGTCGGACCTCAGTGGGTTCGGAAAAACAATCGGTTAACAGATCAAAAAGCTCATTTGAACCGGTTTTATAGGCGTTTTCCCTCTTGATTTATGCAAAAAAAATATCTATTTTTATTTTCTAGTGCCACAATGCGCTATTGGGGACCGGATCTGCACGAGATTAAAACAGTCCATAGGATAACAAGGCTGATCATTTTTTTGAACGGTTTGGAGGTGGTTAATGCTCAACACCATCCTCATCCTATGTAACGACCAAGTAGAAAGGTGCCTTATGCCACGTGCAAATCGCTATTTCGTACCGGGGTATCTTTATCATATCACCCATCGATGCCATAATAAATCCTTTTTGTTCAAATTTAAAATTGATTTCGAGCAAATGCTCTCCTGGATCAAAGAGGCCAAAAAACGCTATGATGTGAAAGTGTATGATTATGTGCTGACACATAATCATATTCATTTGATTTTATTCGATCCGAGCGAACGTAAGGCCATTTCACGATTTATGCAGCTTGCAGCAGGACAGTTTGCGGAGGAATACAATGCACGACGCAAGCGCCATGGAGCCTTTTGGGGTGATCGTTATCATTCCACAGCAGTGGATAACCAGACCTATCTTTTGCAATGCCTGGGGTATATCGGACTCAACATGGTGCGTGCAGGAGTTGTTCCTCATCCTGAAGAATGGCCTTATTGTGGGTATCACGAACTCATTTCTTCAAGGAAAACTCAAATCATCGATAAAAAAGAATTGGCCGCAACCATTGGTTTGCGTTCGGTAAAAGAATTGAGCGAGACCTATCTCGGCGTGATTAGTGATAAATTGCAACGCCGTGAACTCGAGCGCGATAGCCGCTGGAGTGAGAGTATTGCCATCGGTTCCTCGGATTTTGTTTTGAAATTTGCTGAAGGACTTGGGGTTCGAATGAAGAACCGAAAAATCATTGGTACCGATAAAGTATTTACGATCCGGGATGAGCGAGCAGAGTACGGTCTCACATCCAAGGATCAGATGAGTGCTTTGGAGGGAGATAATACCATCAACTGGATGGATGGGATCGGTTAAAAATGCGATGAGAATAGCCTTTAAAAGCCGAGTGCAGTTTGGTTAGGTTACTTTCTCTGGTCACAATAAAGTTCATTTCCAGTGTCTTAGAAAAGAAAACCGATCCCAACATTCGCATGGCTTTTATCTTTGCCAAATAAATCCAGTAACGTTAATTGGCTTTCAAAACTGAAGGTTTGACTTTTGATCTTGAATCGGTAACCGACCGCTAGATCGAAACCGACAGGGTTCCAATTATAATGGGGCTCGAAATTGCCATTGATGACCGGAATAGATACTTTTTTTCAATTGATGAAATAATTCATACTCAACTGAGCTCACGTGCATGTTCGAATTTTGATAATCGTATTTATCTGTCGATTCATTTCAAATGTCATAAATCCGCAATATTAGGACCTGAAAACAGTATAGTTTAATAAATTAAGTTCATATTTACAATGCTTTGGCTATGCCTTCTTTTCGGGATTTTTTCTCAAGTGTATAAAAAACAATTCATCTCTGAGGTCCGACCCCAGGGAGTGGCCTAAAATATTTAGCCTTGCGCAAGTCCCTCCGCTTTTCTATATTTAAATCACCATCACCAAGGAGAAAACCATGCACCAAAAACATACTTGCCGCAGAGCATTCCTGAAACGCGCCGGCCACATTGCTGCCGCTGCAATGGTTCCGACGATTATCCCTGCCAGCGCCCTCGCACGGGGTCCGGCACCCGCGCCCAGTGATCGTATCACGATGGGCGTCATCGGACTCGGTGGTCAGGGTACATTCAATATGCGTGCGTTTATCCATCAACCCGATACCCAGCTCGTCGCCCTGTGCGACGTCGAAAAGGGCAATGATACCTATGATATGCTGAAACGATGGGGCGGCACCGGGTGGGCCGGACTCGAGCCTGGCAAGCAGGAAGCCCTGAAAAACTATGAACAGATGGGAAAATCTCTCTCTCCCGCGTCCATTGCCACCTATACCGATTTTCGCGAGCTGCTCGCGCGCCAGGATATCGATGCCGTCTGTATCGCCACGCCCGATCACTGGCATGGTCTCATCTCGCTGGCAGCTCTGCAAGCGGGTAAAGATGTCTATTGCGAAAAGCCCCTGGTCAACAGCGTCGCCGAAGGACGTGCCGTGGTCGATGCCGTACGCAAGTACCGCCGCGTGCTGCAAACCGGCAGCCACGAACGCTCGAACGACAGCGTGCGCTATGCCTGCGAACTGGTGCGCAACGGCAGAATCGGCACCCTACAAGAGATCCACGTCAATATGCCGAACCGCGATGCCCATCATCTGATGCTCATCAACAATACCGATCCCAAACCTCCCATGCCTGTGCCCGAATCCCTGGATTACGATTTCTGGCTCGGACCCGCGCCCTGGGCCGACTATACCCGTGAACGCACCCATTTCTGGTGGCGCTTTATCACCGATTACGGCGGCGGCGAAATGACCGATCGCGGCGCCCATATCATCGACCTGGCTCAATTTATCAACGATACCGACGACAGCGGTCCGGTCGCTATCCGTGCCAAAGGCAAGGCCCTGCAAGGCGGACTCTATGATGCCTTTATCGAATACGATTTCGAGTGTGAATATGCCAATGGCGTGAAAATGATCGGCGGTAGTGAGGGAGACCGCGGTCTGAAACTCGTGGGCAGCCAAGGCTGGATCTTTATCCATATCCATGGCGGACGACTGGAAGCGAGCAATCCCGAGCTCTTGAAGGAGACCATCGGAGCCACCGAGATCCATGTGGGACGCAGTCCCGGCCATCATCGCAATTTTCTCGATTGTGTGATCGACCGCCAGCAACCCGTAGCGCATGCCGAAATCGGGCACCGCACTGCAACGATATGCCATTTGCTCAATATCGGGCTTTTAAATGAAACACCATTAAAATGGGATCCGGTCACGGAACAGGTCCTCAATCACCGCGAGTCCGATCGTCTTTGTACCCGCCCCATGCGCAGCCCCTGG
>WJME01000223.1 GCA_014728115.1 Candidatus Zhuqueibacterota bacterium
CTGGTGCTGGTGCTGGTTGCTGGATACTAGAGACTTGATCCCTGATTGATATTGTTCTTGGCATTGTGCTGCTTTAAAGTCTGCGTTTGATTATATGTTCTCTCTTTTGAATTACCTATCCTGTCTTCTTCTTACCCCCTCTATTCATTCGTGTTCATTTCGCGTTCATTCGCGGTCAAAAAAAAAAAAGCCCCCTGACTAGAGCCAGGGGGCCGTTTTGAAGGAGAAACGCTGCTTATTTCACGAGTAACATCTTGTGCATCTTGGCCTGGTTGCCCATTTCCAGTCTGTAGAAATAGACACCAGAGGAGACTTTGGCGCCACCATTGTTGGTGCCATCCCACTGAACGCTATAGCTGCCAGCGGTCTTGTCCTGATTGACCAATGTCTTGACCTCTTTACCGAGCATATTGTACACGGTCAGTTTCACATTGCCCGTGGTATTGAGCTTGTAATTGATCGTGGTTGTCGGGTTAAAGGGATTGGGGAAATTTGCTTCCAGCGCAAAATCGTCTGGAGTGACAGCGCGTTTTTCCACGGCTGTAGAGTATTGTTCCGGGAACCAGTGATAGACATCACCGATGGGCATGCCGTCCGTACCGGCGGTTTGCAACGAGGTGTTGGTATAGGACAGGTCAAAGGTCAGCGGCCAGGTAAAAGCGAGATAGTTGTCGACATTGTGCCATTTAACAGGTGTTACCTCTTCTCCTGCCGACTCTTTTCTGATATTGATACAGTTCTGAGCGAGCAATTCATCGGTTGTTTGCATATCCACGATACCGGGATCCACATTCATGGTGTTTTCTTCTATAAAGAACTTAAACGGCTCGTGTGTCTGTGCAACAATAGTCGAATCCACGATCATCAGGGTATCTTTTTTCTCCGGATTCTCTATGATATTGCCGGCTGAATCGGCCCAGATATAGACTTTGAGATCCCAGGTCCAGGCTGATGTTTCATCGCTGCTCTCAAACATGGCCTTGTTATAGTTATTCATCCAGGGATTGGGAACAACATTATCGAACTGTGCCCAATAATCTTTAATCGGTTGTGTATAGAACCAGTTATTGTTTTTCAATTCCCAAACCGTTTCGCCTTCGGTCAATTCTCCATCGCCATTCGGATCATAATTTTTTCCATAAGCGCCACCGGGTCCATAAAGAGAATCGAGTTTTTGAGGATCCCACTGAATTTCAGCATAATTCATCAGGCCTTTTACTTCAACGTCAAAATGTCTGCTGATTTCATCGAAATCATCGCTATATGCATGACAGTTGACAAACAGGTTATTCGTATACTTTCGAATCACATGTTCATGGCTGTCGATAGGATGAACAACCGAATTCACAAACGTACAGTGATCGATTTCAGTATAAAATCCACCTTTTGCGGCAAAACAACCAAATTTATAGAATGTTGAATTTTTAATGATTACCGAGTCTGAATTGCCACTGTTAAAGACAGCACCATTCCAGATTGCACCTGTGGGATTACCAACGTTTTTAAAGATACAGTTATTTATTTTATAGACATTTCGACCACCATTGTCTGTGAACATTGCCCACCAGGTATATGGCGCTTCCAGAATACACCCATCATAGTGGATTGTTTTTTCTGATCCACGCATGGTTTGGGTGATCCATGCGATGGGACCCGTACCGTCGAGATTGATACCGCTGGCCCAGATATTCTTGAAATAGGCATCATCATAGATATGCCACCAATTGTTGACATTACCACCATCCGCGTTCAGTCCACAACGGATAATGGGAGGTCTATGGGTATCATCCGGATCGTCAGCAACGATTTTCAGGGGAAAATCTGCCTGAATGACTTCGGTAAGAATATACTGTGCATTTCGCAAGAGTTTATAAACTTTGTGAACTCTTTCACCTGTTCCAGTCGTATCTCCATGGATCGCCATGTTCAATGCCCCAAGCAGGGGAGCGCCATTTTCATCCGCCGGACTGACGATCAACGTGTCGCCTTTGGAAACATTTTGCGCAAAAACCGATGCACAAAAAACCAGCAATACAGCAACTGCTAAAAACAATGACATTTTTTTCATTGTAATGTCCTTTCATTACGTTTTGAATGACTTTTTTTTCTTCTCTCCCAAAAACCTAGTCTTGCTTTAACGTTGTCATTTGCCTCCCTTTTTAAATTATCTTTTAAATTATTAACATAATCTAGAGGGCATACCGAAGCCCTATATTCGCAGTTCTTCCATAGTCTTCGAGATAGCTGGTGAAATTCATATGGTTGATGACATTGTGTTCGCGCTCATTGGTCAGGTTGTTGACATTCAGGAAAAATTCCATTCCCTGTACAGGCAGTTTTTGCTTTATCGAGAGATCATAGCGATAAAAGTCTGTGGAATAGCCGCGCAGTTTTTCGTACCAGTTGTTGGATGAGAAAATTCGCGATTTATAACGCATGGCCCAGCGAATGGAAAAGCCTTTATAATCGTACCCCAGTGTCAGATTTAACAGATGGTCCGGCTGATGAATCATAGGAGCGATATAGGTGGTATCATTTGGAACCAGATAGGTGATAATATTATAGTTTTCATCGAATTCCGCCTTGACTTCGATGCGTGTTCTCAGATATTCCGCTTCGGATTTGTTGCGGGTATAGTTGACATTCATGACCAGGCCGCGTAATAACCCGGGCAGATACCAAAAATTAGATTGCCATTCCACTTCATATCCGTAATTAATGGCTTCATTCGGATTGTTGACTGCGTATGCCGCGACCTGGCGATGCATCAGCGAGGGGAGTTCAAAAAACGAGGTGTCATTAATGACCGTATTGCCGGTCCAGAAAATCATATCCGTGATATTTTTGTAAAATGCACCGACAGATAGCAGACCGATTTTATCGTTATGAACCGACATTTGAATATCATAGTTTTCGGACAATTCCGGTTTTAACCTGAAATTGCTCAGGTTATTGATTTGACCCTGGTTGCTGATCACCCATCCGGGCATGATATTGTTGTAATTGGGTCTTTGCAGTGTATGGGTATATCCCGTCTTTAACGTCAGCCATTTTGTGGGTTTGAAAACAGCCTGGATCATGGGCAGCACGAACTCATTTTCGCGCACCTTGGTCACCGTATCCACAGGTGTGGCTCGCCAACTCCGCAAAACACCCAGGCGGTTACCGCGATAACCGGTATACTCTGTGCGGTTTGCTTCATAACGAACCCCGGGGACAAACATGAACCAGGAGCCGATATTGAGTCGCGGCATGAAATAAAAAGCAGAATAATCTTCCGTGCCATTATAATCCTGATAATTGGAATTGATGAAATTTGACTGAACAATGGCGTACGGATCCGCACTGGTCGGATCGTAGGTTGCCATGACAAGGTCGTCCATGCGGCGGAATTTTTCTTTATCGAATACATAGCCGAAATCATATTTGCCGTCGAGAAAGTCACCGCCGTCATAGTCCTGATCCAGAAAATCCTTGAGCAAAATCCTCATATTGTCCTTGGCCCAGGCTTCACGGGTGCGAGTGGAAAGCTCATCCTCAAAATCCCCATAGATCAGATTTCTGTATTCCTGCGAGCCTCCGCCATTGGACGCATTCAGGGATGTGCGGTCATACTCTTTGCTTTTGTGTTTGACCTTTGCGCCCATGCTGACTCTGATGTTGATCTGGTCTGAAAACGAGTAATCATAGGACAGATTGAGTTCCGCAGCCAGATCCCGTTCCCGGGTCTCGCTCTCTTCATGGTCGATATCTCCCAGGTGCATAAAATGAACGGCCTCGTCCGGGGACACGGCGAGCAGATTGGGAATCGTTTCAGGGGCCAGATTGACATTGAAATTGGATTTTCTGTCTGTCGGAAACGGGTTGCTCGGAGAATTGTTGTTATTCGAGCCTATTCGTTCAGGCAGTATATTTTCAGAATACGAGTGGCTAAAGGCCGTGTTGACTGTCCAGTTTTTCCAGCGATGGTCGATCTGCAGCGAGTTGGTCAAAACGGTGAGCCAGCGTTCCGGGGTATCCGAATAATTCAATCCAAATCCTTGCTGGGTAAAATCAAAATTGTTGGTATATCGTGTTTCTTCACGGTTAATGCGGCTGTAAAAATTTGACGACTTTATTTCCGTCGAGGGCAGGGTATAATCCAGAACCAGGGCGCCGCCCAGTCGTTTCACTTTTCTAAAAATATCTCTCAACTGAACACTGTTGGTTCGCACCGGCGCGGTTTCATTTTCCTGAGAAAAGCTAATCCCTCCCAATTGCTGAGAGCCGGCATCTTTTTCTTCATAATCCACCTGGGCATACACGCCCAGCAGGTTGGCATAAAAGCGATCACTGGCGCCTACCGATACTTTATAATCTTTGTATGTTTCTCTCAGATTATTGTATCCCCCCTGAGCAATGACATTAAAGGAGCGTTCGTCTGGTGCTTTTTTGATGCGGAAATTGACAATGCCACCGGTTGCCGTGGCTTCCTGGTTGGCCATGACCGATTTGGTCAGCTCGATTCCTTCCAGCATATAAGGTGAGATCATGCTAAGGTCTGTACTGCGATCGCCTTCTCCGGTGGCGGTCATGTTGACCCCGTCGATCTGAACGACGGTATATTTGGCCCCCATGCCTCTGATCATCACTTTTGTACCCTCACCGCCATTTCGTTCCAGGGAAACACCGGGAAGCCGTCCCACCGCCTCGGCTGCATTGGCTTCGGGTAGTTCCTGGATTTGGGTTTTGGACACGATGTTTTTAACGGTTTCAGAGGCCAGCTGCTGGTTCATGGCCTGGATCTGTCCGGATGCCTGGGCTGTAATGACCGTGGTTTCACCTTCCAGCACTTTATATTGTAGAGCAAAATCTTTTTCGATGGTCTGCGCCGGCTGTACGGTGATTTCTGCCTGATCTGACTCGTATCCCATATAGGTGACCACGAGTGTATAGGTTCCGACCGGTATATTGGTAAGAACAAATTCACCCCGGATATTGGTTGCGGTTCCGCGGTTGGTGCCCTGGATGATGATATTGGCTCCGGGAAGAGCGTCGTCAGTTTCAGCATCTTTTACGGTTCCGGTGATTTTACCTGTGATCGCTGCCAAAGAGGGAATGGGAACAGCGATACTGAAAAGGACCAAAATCAAGATGATGCAAAAAAATGTTCGTCTCATTGCTCTCTCTCCTCGACTGGAATATTGTGCTTTAGTTTTTCAGAGCTCTAAAATAAAATTAGGCATATAGAGATATCGGGATAAGGTCTTGTTTAGAGCCCTTGGAAATGGTTGTTAAATCGAGCCTCGAATGATTATCGTACTGGGATTTTCGATATGTTTGATTTCATTATTCAGGATCATCTTGCCCATATTTTCTCCCATTTTGATAAAATCTGTCGTAATGGTTGAAATACCACAGTTGGCTGCCACAGCTTTTAACGGTTCATCATTATGGGAGATAATACCAATGTCTTTGCCGAGTCTTAAACCATTAGAATTTGTATAATCGATCAAATAAACCAGATCTTCGTTCGACGGGGTCAAATAGCAGGTGTTCTTTTGAACTTTGAATTCGCTCTCTTTTTCAATGATTTCGTAGGAGATCTGTTCTTCCTGGCAAAATTGCTTGAATCCTTTTAGCATTTCAATGTCATTGACGAGATTGTATTCATATTGGGGTTTTCGCCACCACACCAGGACGATTTTGTCGTATTTTTTGATTTTATCGCTGGCTGATTTTAAGGCATGATACCATTGTTTTTGAAAATTTTGGCAAACCGAGGGATAACGCTTTCCGAACAAGCCATACCCAACATCCAAAATATAAACTCTTTGGCTGGTGACCAGCTTTTCCAGCCATTGATAATGTTCCATATTGGCAATCGGCATGATGACATATTCGGTATACTGATTCCACGCCTCCTGGATCAGGGTTTTAAAGATTTTTTCATTACAGTGATGAAAATAGAGGTCGACAACGGCATGATCGCCCAATGTGGCTTTGAATGAATTAAAGAGCGCCTCTTTGTACGATAAAAAATTATCGAACAATAAAAAGATGTGATGCCGGTTGGCGAACTGGGTTTGAGAAACAAAATATCCTTTTCCCGGAACCGCAGAAATGATCCCCAGGCTTTTCAGCCTGTGGAATGCTTTGATCACCGTATCCCGGGCAATCGGATTTTCGTGTGCAATTGAATTGATAGACGGGAGCAGGTCACCCTGTGCCAAGACACCGTTCTTGATGGCACTTTGGATAGACTTGATCAACTGCTCGTATTTCGGGACTTTGGAGGTGTTGTCGATGTTTATGATTTCTCTCATCTCTCTTTCCAGTCAGATGGTTGAAGATGCCATCTGTACTATACTGGTCGATACATACTGTTATGTACTGGTATAACATTAAGAAATTATTTTTTAAATGTCAAGATATTATTATCAAAATTGCAGCAATTTTTTCGGGGCAGAGAAATCTTTTTGTCTTTATTTATATGTTGCTATATATTTTTTGGGATAAATATTTATTTATATTGAATTAATAGTAAAGTCGGGGAGTGCTTGGGCCGGGTTTTCATATCTCTCTTGATCTTTTTTCTGGAATTTCTTGCAATTTTGGATTTATTTTTATACTATTATACCAGTACATACCAGTTGATATGCAGCATGTTCTGTTCTCCATAATTACTTCCAACTCTAATAAAAACCTTGTCGAGGAAGATCATGAGCGCGAAACAAGCGACAGCGGAAAAACTGACTGTTAAAGAAAAACTGGGTTTCAGTATCGGTGAATATGCGGGAAGTATTATCTGGCAAACACTGATGTTCTTTTTGCCGATTTTTTATACCGATACCTTTGGACTCTCGGCTGCAGCGGTTTCTACCATGTTTCTGGTGGTACGCCTCTTTGATGCCGTCAATGACCCCCTCATGGGCACCATCGCGGATCGCACCGAAACAAAATGGGGAAAATTCAGACCCTATCTGCTCTGGTTTGCGGTTCCCTATGGCCTGGGCACGGTGCTTATGTTTACGACCCCCGATTTTGGCGCCACCGGAAAACTGGTTTGGGCCTATGCAACGTATGGCTTGATGATGGTGATCTATACCGCGATGATGATTCCCTATAACTCTTTGATCGGCGTGATCTCACCCAATCCCGGTGAACGTACCAGCGTTTCCTCTTATAAATTTGTTTTTGCCTATGCTGCAGGTGCCAGCGTGCAGGGACTCATCATTCCCCTGGTCAAGCGCCTCGGCGCAGGGGATAGCCAAAAAGGCTATATGCTCACCATGGCTGTTTTCGGGGCGATCTGTATCGCCTGCTTTGTCATTGCTTTTCTTTCTGTTCGTGAACGCGTCAAACCCGATCCTGCGAAAAAGAGCAAGCTCTCTGAAGATATCAAAGATCTCGTTCATAATCAGCCATGGATCGTCCTCTTTTTTATCTGTGTCATCACTCTGGTCTATGTCGCCATTCGCAGCGCTGTCATTATGTACTATTTTAAATACTTTATCGGCAATACCGAGGCTGCAGGACCCTTTATGGTTATCGGTACTCTGTGTGTCCTGCTCGGCGTGTTACCCACCCGATGGCTCAGTGAACGCATCGGCAAAAAACGACTCTATATCATCTCTATGTTTATCATTGCCATCTCTTCAGCCGGCTTCTTTTTTGCCGGTCCGCAAGATCTGATCTTTATCTACGCCTGCCAGATCGTTTTTTCCCTGGCTTCTGGACCGACTATGCCTCTGCTCTGGTCGATGTTGGCAGATACAGCAGATTATTCAGAGTGGAAAAACGATCGGCGTGCAACCGGACTCGTCTATTCAGCTGCGACGTTTAGTCAAAAGATGGGATTTTCTCTCGGAGGAGCCATTGCCATGGGAATCCTCTCTTTCTTTGGCTATGTCCCAGAAGTACAACAATCCGCTCAAGCCTTGATGGGCATCCGTCTTTCGCTCAGTCTGATTCCTGCCATCTTTGCACTGGTTGGTACGGTACTCTTGTTTTTCTACAAGCTGGATGATGCCACTGTGAACCAAATCGAGGCAGATCTCAAAGCAAGAAGAACAACCTTTCAAGCATAGGGAACAGAGATGTTAAACAGAAAAATACTTGTATCAAAGCCATGGGAACTCGAGTTTGTCAAAGATTCTTTTGTTGAGACGATCGTGGGACCCCATGATGTCATTATCAAAAATCTCTATTCTCATATCAGCACGGGTACAGAGCTGGCGTGTATCAGTGGAAAGGAATCCTGGTTTCAGATTCCGGGTACCCCGGGTTATACCTCTGTCGGCCGAATCGAACAAAAAGGCGAGTCGGTCGCACACAATGTCGGTGACATTGTCTACACCATGGGGCCTCACAGCGAGCGCTTTAAAATCGATAGCACAGATCGGTGGCATGGCATCTGTGTGCCGGTCCCGGACGCTGTTCCTCCCGATATCGCTGCGTTTACCCATATGGCCGGCATTGCCATGACCGCCCTGCGGGTTTCACATATCGAATTGGGCGATACCGTTCTCGTCACCGGTCTCGGCGTCATCGGCAACCTTGCGGCTCAGCTCGCGCAACTCCAGGGCGCGAATGTCATTGCCGTGGATAGGATCGACGCTCGTCTCGATGCCGCGACTCGGTGTGGGATCATGACAGTTGTGAATGCCGAAAAACAAGACGTCAAATCAGAGATCACAAAGCTCACGAACGGCAAAGGAGTGGAGGCATTTATCGACGCTACAGGGGTGTCCAAGGTGGTCGAATCTTATCTCGATACCGTCGCGTTTCAGGGACAGGTCATTCTGTTGGGAAGTCCCAGACAACCCTATCAAACCGATCTGACCTCCACTCTTCAAGCCGTACACTTGTTGCCCCATTCCGCCAAAATGAGTGGCGCATTGGAATTCATTTTTCCCACGCATGAGAATGAATTCGTGAAACATTCGATTGAAAGAAATTCCAGGATTATCCTCGAGCTTATGGCCAAAGAACGATTGCAGATCA
Organism: Candidatus Zhuqueibacterota bacterium; assembly: GCA_014728115.1. Taxonomy (GTDB): domain Bacteria; phylum Zhuqueibacterota; class Zhuqueibacteria; order Residuimicrobiales; family Oceaniaggregativiventaceae; genus Oceaniaggregativivens. The sequence goes on from WJME01000223.1 coordinate 8,986, forward strand.
ACCCTTTTTATACTCACAAGCTCCACCCCTCACAGGCAGAGCAAGCCTATAACGGCCTGCGCGACGAGCCTGAAAAGTATATGGGGGTGGTGTTTGACTGGACGGATGTTTAGCTTGAAGGAATTTGGATTACAGCAGGTCTTTTAGATTACGGCTCTCAACGCAGAGGTGCAAAGGACGCAGAGGACCGCAGAGAAAAAGAACGAGAAGACGGGTCTATTGGATGCGATTTAAGCTCTGGTTTTTGCATTCCTCTTTATCTCTGCGCAGCTCTCTTTTGTCTCTGCTCCTCTGCGTTAAGGCTTTTGCTTTATAATACCAAAATTTAATACCGTATTTTAGTTGAATACAGGAATTGAGTATGAAATCAGATCAAAAACTGAATATCGGAATCATTGGTGCCGGCATGATCGGGGGTGTGCATATCGGGAATTTTCGTCGCGACGGCAGGGCTGAGGTGACCTGGATCGCTTCGCGCACACAGGAAACCCTCGACCGCAAGATGAAAAAACATGGCATCTCTAACGGCACGTTGGATTACAAAGAACTCTTGAACGACCCCTCTCTCGATGCCGTGGTCATCGCGTCGCCCCCCTTTACGCATGCTCAACTGGTGTGCGATGCCCTGGATGCAGGCAAGCATGTCCTGCTCGAAAAACCTTTGGCCACCGATATCAAAGAGGGTCAAACCATTGTAGACAAAACCAAACAGCACCCCGATTTGCTGGTATTGGAATGCTCGTGCCGTCACGCCAGGCTGCAACCGAAATTCGGCTTTATTAAAGAGATGATTGCTGCGGGTAAACTCGGTGAAATCTATCATATCCATCACCAGGCTGCCAGCCGGGGCACATTTATCGAATATAATCCTGACGGCTCGTGGGCACTGGACAAAGCACTGGCGGGTGGTGGCCCGTTTATCGATTGGGGTGTATATGACCTCTCTTTTCATCTGGGACTCTTGGATGATCGCCCAGCACTGCAAAACCTCTGCTCTTTTACCCAAAATGGCCTCAAGGTATATCCCGATCCTGAACTCAAAGCCGATGTCGAAGAACATGGCGCTGCCTGGATGCAGTTCGATCATGGATTGACCTATGTCTACGAAAGAGGCAGTGGAGTCCATATGGAACTGCCAAACCAAACCCGAATTTACGGAACCAAAGGCGGACTCTTGTTCGGTTTTTGTAGCTGGGATTCCCCCCTGGTCGATTTTTTTCATACGGATGAAAAAGAAAGACATGAAAAACTGGAAATCCCTCATCCCAAAAGCCATGACGACAATATGGCTTTGACCTCTCATTTTCTCGATTGTTTGCTGGAAAATACAACACCGGCCATGACCGTCGAGCTGGCTGCAAAACACTTGGAAATTCTTTTTGCACTCCTCAGCAAGACGACCTGCTGAACCATTCTGCTGGAATGAGAGATCTGGTGTCAATATTATCATGAAAGTTTCAGATTAACCCTTGAACTCTGGAGAGAAAAGTATGAAGCACTGGCTGGATCGATTTTTTCGCACGTGTAACAAAACCGGTAAAATTGTCGGAGTGAAATGGAACCTTTCGGGCTTTGGGGTTGTGTTGTTACCGGTCACCGGACTCTTGGCAACCGTGTGGATTGCCTTTCGCGTTTTACCGCGTCCGAGTCGCCTGCACTACCCATGTATGAAAGTCGCTGTTCCCTTATCCTCTTTGTTTCTTTTGTTCATATCAGGGTTGATGACCTCGATATTTTCCTTTAAAGGAATCAAAAAGCTGCTTCAGAAGGGAAAGGTCAATCCCATTTCATTGATCATTTTGCTCTTTACAGGAATCGCAGGGATTTTTATCATGGCCACAGGGAGCAGCGAGCAGGGGTATGCAGTCTATGACACAATGCCACAAATAGCCAATGAGCCAGTGGGGGATGCCAGGGGGATTTTCCCGGGACGCGTGGTGTGGGTACATGATCCGGATGCCACCAATGAACATTGTACAAGTACATTTAATAGTGATGGTGTGGGCAATAATGCCGATGATGGCTGGTTTCTCGACAAGAACAATAACCAGCAAGTCATTGATGAAATGCTCGGCAAGGCACTGCTCTCTTTATCCGGTACGACTAATACTCTGGATGCATGGGATACCCTTTTCAAATACCACAACAGCACCCGGGAAAAGGGTTCGGTTCCCTATGAAAAAGGTGAAAAAATATTCATCAAACTCAATGTCACCAGTTCCTGGGGTATGGGATTTAATTGGGGAAATATCCGTGATGACTTTACGGTCGCGGAAAATAAACACTATGGCATCTCAGAAACCTCTCCGCAGCTGGTGCTCGCTCTCCTGCGTCAACTCGTAGACGTGGTGGGGGTAGAACAGCAGGATATCTATATCGGGGACCCTATGAAACATATCTATAAACACGCATATGATCTCTGGTATACGGAATTCCCGAATGTCCACTATATGGATCATGACCGAAATACACATGGCCGGGAAAAATTTGTCAGGAGCGAAACCGCGATTATCGACTATTCGGATCGCGGAACAGCCATCCCCGAACAAACCGATTACCTCTATACCCTCTTTGAGACTTGTGAATATCTGATCAATATTCCCACTCTCAAAGGTCACGAACGGGCCGGGGTCACCATGTTTGCCAAGAATCATTTCGGGTCCAATACCCGTGACGGCGCCTCTCATCTGCATCCCGGTCTTGTGAACCCGGATGGCAAACAGAACAATGGCGACGAGAGATTTGGATATCAGAAATACCGCGTTCAAGTGGATCTGTTGGGACACAAGCTGCTGCATGACAAGAATCTTTTTTATCTCATGGATGCTCTCTGGGCTGCAGGCATGGAAATCCATCGTCCCAGCAA
>WJME01000224.1 GCA_014728115.1 Candidatus Zhuqueibacterota bacterium
GATTCCTGCTTTCGCAGGAATGACGCTCTTTTTTGATTCGAGCACTCTGTCATCCCTGCGGACGCAGGGATCCATAGCTATGAGCGGAAACATTGTATGATACGTCATCCGTCACTATTGCGAAGGACAGAATCTTGATGATTACAGTCCGGGGCGTTTGCTCCATCTCTGCTCTATGCATTCCAGGCGGTTTTCCCCAGCCCTGGATTCCTGCTTTCGCAGGAATGACGCTCTTTTTTGATTCGAGCACTCTGTCATCCCTGCGGACGCAGGGATCCATAGCTATGAGCGGAAACATTGTATGATACGTCATCCCTCACTATTGCGAAGGACAAACTCTAGTCAAATACAGACCGGAGCATTTGCTCACCTATTGCTCGGTCTCGATATCATCCATCAAATCTGACCATTCGTCCGGATCCAGGTCATCCAACAGCTGTTCAGAAAGAATTCCGGCCAGGTGAGCAATGGTCGGATCTTTGAACATGTGCTCGAGATCGACATGAACCCCGAGTGTGGACTGGATTCGCGCTGCAATCTGGGTGGCCAACAGGGAATCTCCTCCCAGCTCGAAAAAGTTATCATGAATGCCAATGCCCTCGAATCCCAAACAGTCCTGAAAAATTTCGGCCAACTGGATTTCAATGGGACCTGCAGGTGCGACAAAATCCGTTGATAGGTCAGGTCGCTGGTGTGCTTGTGCTTTGTTCTCCATCCGATCCTGATCCTGCACGTCCTGAACCCAGTGCTTTACTCGATGGTGTAAATCCGAGGGACTCACAAGGATCTGTGTCTCCGGACCATGAGACAAAAGTTCGAGCAGTGCTTGTTGTCCCTGTTCAGGCGTGATCGCCGTGGTATTGAGCCGCGAGTCGATCGCATGAGCGTTATCAGATTGCCAGCCATCCCAGTTGACCGATATCCAATGGCTGTTGTGACGATTCTTTTGCCACGCCAGGGCATCGAGAATGGCATTGCTTCCGGCATAAGCGGCAAACCCCAGTCCACCTAAAACAGTAGAAAGCGAGGACGCCAGCATGCAAAACTGCAAATCAGCATCCTCGAAACTCTGGACCAGATTCAATAGTCCGACGATTTTGGCGGACAAATGGCTTTGCAGGATTTTAGCATCCATATTGGCCAGCGTTCCAAAGTATGCGGGATCGACCAGGCCGGCGCAATGGATGATTCCGTTTACCGAACCGTTCATCTTTTCGATCGTTGCCCTGAGCTGTTGCACCTGGTCATATTCAGAAATGTCCGCCTGCACCAGTGTCAGTTGGCTTGCCCTCTCTTTGATTTCTATCAGCTGTTGATATTTTCGTTTCAACTCTGGTTCTGTCTGGTCATCCCGGACCATCCTGGGCCATTCATCCTGAGGCGGAAATTTTGTCCTGGCCACGAGAACGAGATTCACCTCTGCTTGTTCGGCAATGGCTTTGGCAAACAGCAACCCGATCATCCCGGTTCCCCCGGTGATAAGGAGGGTATGACCGGACTCTATTGGCAAGTGGCCCTGCTGCAGTTGCACCGGCTCATACTCTCGAATCCACAGCCGGCCATATCGCATCGCGGCCATCATGTGGGATCGGGATTGCATTTCTTTCAGGACCGGATAAACAGGGTACCGGTGATCATCTGTGTCCAGCAAATAACAGCTGATATGAGGATATTCCTGGTTGGCCGACAAGACTGCGCCGATCATACTGTTTTTTTCGGGCGCAAGACATTCATTGCCCAGCACATCGAACACTCTATTGGTCAATACCAGAATATCGACAGAGGTTTTTTCAAGCACCTTTGAATTTTGCAAAAACAGAACCAGACTCGAAAATCCTTTTTGTGCTGCACGCTGCAAGGATTCGACATCCGGATCGCCGGACGGCCTTTGACAGGTATCATAGAGCCATGCATGCACGACCAGGACAGGTTGATTGGGGTCCAGACAGGCGAGCAAGGCTTGGTAATCCTCGGGCTGATCCGGACGAATTTTAAAATCGTTCTTTTGCCGGTCAAAGCGGTCACCGGGGCAGACTTTGAAAATTTTTGCGTGCGGGTCAGCAAACAGCTCCTGAACCGGAATCTGTGCATCGTTTGTAAACAAGAGGATTTGGTTTGCTCTCTTGTCTTGTGGGGACGAGGCGGCAGGCATGAATCCACGCCGCCAGACCGGACGATAATACAGGCTGTCTGCTCGCTGCGGCGTGGTGCCAAACGAGAATCCTGTCGCCTCCACTTCAAATCGCTGCTTGTCGAACACGATACCCGGCAGCATCACCTTCTGTTCAGGGGCCTGCATGGCCGACCATTCGATGGGGTGACCCTTTTGCCACAAGCGTCCCACCGATTTCATAAAGTGATGCGATGCCCGACGCTTTTCCTTTGCATGAGGCAAGGAAGAGACCGTCATGCAGGATGCGGGCTTTGAATGATTTTCGACAAAGGTCGACAAGACCCGGCCGGGGCCTACCTCGATAAAAACCGGATTCATCTCTTGCCATAATCGTTCCAAGGCACGGGAAAACTGTACGGTATGGCGAATATGCTTTGACCAATAATCTTGATCCTCCAATTCTGTCAAGGAAATCCAGTCTCCGGTCAGAGAAGAAAAATAGGGGATTTGAGGTTCAGTATTGACCCGAACATGTGCCATATAGTGTTTGAATTCAGGCAGGATGGGATCCATCATGTGCGAGTGGAACGCATGCGAGGTCTGTAACCGAATCGACGCGATCCGCCTGGCACTCAGTTCTGATCGCAGGGATTCAATGTCCGGTTCAGGACCCGATACCACCACCGATTGAGGGGTATTGATCGCAGCAATGCTGATAGGTGGATTCAGAAACGGTTCGATCTCATTGACCGGCCGGTTAATGGCGAGCATGGCTCCGGCCGGCAGGGATTGCAGCAATCGACCCCGTTGGGTGATCATATAAATGGCATGCTCGAGCGAAATAACATCGGCCAGACAAGCCGCTGTAATCTCTCCGACGCTGTGCCCCAGCATCACATCCGGCTGTATCCCCAGCGACATCCAGAGTTTGGCCAGACTATATTCGATCATAAAAAGAGCCGGTTGCGCCAGTTCGGTCTGTGACAGCTGTTCGGCTGTCTCGTCTGTTGGCGCCGAGACCGGAAAAAGGATCGGCAACAGATCGACATGGGAAATATCCAGAAAAAGATCAGCACATTCTGAAAGTGCATTGCGAAACACCTCGAAATCATCGTATAACGCTCGTCCCATGTTCACGTATTGCGCCCCCTGTCCAGGAAAAAGAAAGGCAACCGGTTGTGCTGTCTCTGCGACAGTGGATTCACCGGCTTGAGCGGATTGTAATGAGGTCACCGCAGATTCGATGGAATCGGACACGCAGGCAAAACGGTACCCCAGTTCCTGTCGACCGGTTTGCAAAGTATGGGCGACCTCGTCAACTGCTAGCGTTTTATGGTCGTCTAAAAACGAGGCCAATTGATCCCGGGTCTGTTTCAGCGAGTGGGCGCTTTTGGCAGACAGGACAATCATGTGTTCCCGTCCGGATGTATCGGATGGTCCTCTTTCCGGGGCTTGTTCCAGAATTATATGCACGTTGGTGCCGCCTACGCCAAACGAACTCACCCCGGCACGCAAGGGCTCCGGACGATCCCAGGGCGTGAGTCGATCCACCACATAAAAGGGCGATTCCGGCAGATTCAGTTTATCGTTCGGCCGGGTAAAGTTTATGGTCGCAGGAATTTCACGATGCTGCAAGGCGAGAATGGCTTTGATCAGTCCGGTCACTCCGGCGGCTGCATCCAGATGGCCTAAATTGGATTTCACCGAACCGAGTCCGCAAAACTGTTGTTCTTGTGTATACTCGCGATAAGCCAGGGTCAGCGCCTGCACCTCGATCGGATCGCCGATCAGGGTTCCTGTTCCATGCGCTTCCACATAGGAGATGCTTTGCGGGTCGACCTCAGAGACATGCAAGGCATCGAGAATGACCTGACGCTGGCCATTGACTGAAGGGGCTGAAATCCCGACTTTATCGTGGCCGTCATTGTTGATGGCTGATCCGAGGATGACGGCCAAAATGTTATCTCTATCCTGCACGGCATCGGCATAGCGTTTCAGTACGACAATCCCGCAGCCATTGCTGCTGATAATGCCTTTGGCATTGGCGTCGAACGGCCGGCAACGGCCATCCGGGGACAGAATCATGCCCGGCACATACATGTATCCGGATGTCTGCGGAAGAAATATTTTTGCACCGCCGGCAAGAGCGATATCGCTGTCACCGCTCAACAGCGACTGGCATGCCAGGTGTACAGCGACAGCGGAAGACGAACACGCCGTCTGAACCGTCATACTGGGACCTGTGAGATCGAGTTTATAGGAAGTCAAGGTGGCGAGAAAATCTTTATCATTTTGAATCAAGACCTGATACAATTCTGACATGTTTTGTTGTGACTTGGCGCGGGAAAACAGATCGATGGAACGCGTGCTGAACCCGCAACTGGCAAATACACCGATGGGACAGCGAGTTCGGTTCGGATCGATGGCTGCCGATTCCAATGCCTGCCAGGCACATTCCAGAAAGATCCGGTGCTGCACATCCATGAGATAGACCTCTCGCGGATTCATGTCAAAAAACGGGGCATCGAATTCCTCGATGTTATCCAGGACGCCATTGGCTTTGACATAATTGGGGTTATCCAATACGGCCTTGTCGATCCCTGCCTCTATCAGCTCTTGATCAGAGAAAAACCGAATCGATTCTTTGTTTTTCGTCAGATTGTCCCATAATTCATGGATATTCGCTGCTTCCGGGAACCTGCCGCTCAACCCAATGACTGCAATTTCCTGTCCGTTCATTATCCGTCCCTCTCATTCAATTTTTTCTGTGGTGCGTTCGTATTTTATCCAGTCTGTCTTTTCTCTGCTGATGTCGGGTCTGTCGATCTCTGACGTTTGCGTTCGTTTCCTTTTGTTTTTGATGTAAATAATCGACCAGGTCTTTGATGGTGGGATATTGAAACATATCCACAACCGTTAGTTGGGGAAAGCGTTTGACCAGTTTCTGATGAATGGCCACCATTTTTAGCGAGTTGGCACCGAGATCGAAAAAGTTATCCTCCAATCCGGGTTGGATGGACAAGACCTCCTGAAAGATGTTTGCCACAAACCGTTCGTCTGCTGTTCGGGGCTTGATCCCTGAGGGTTTGAAAACAGTGGTCTCGGGATCCGGCAATCGCTGCCTGTCGATTTTACCGGATTTGTTGACCGGAAATGAATTTACAAAAATGAATTTTGATGGAATCATATAACCAGGAAGCGTTTGTTTCAGATCCTGTTTAACCGTGTTTAACCATCGAGTTTGATCTGTTTTTTCAGCAAGGTGCAGATACGCACACAGTTCGGGTTTGGCATTCAACGGTTTGATCATGACCAGAGCCTGTTGTACAGCAGGATATTTTGCAAGTACGGCTTCAATTTCACCGGGTTCGACACGGAACCCATTGATTTTCATCTGATGATCGATTCGTCCGCCATATTCAAGCGCTCCATCCGGTCGCCAGCGTCCCCAATCGCCTGAGCGATAGAGCCTTTCATTTGGTTTAAACGGGTGGGGAACAAACCGTTCGCGTGTGAGTTTTTCGTCATTGTCATACCCGCGGCCGAGTCCGGCTCCGCCGATACAAATCTCTCCGTATACGCCCACAGGTTGCAGATATTTTCCTTGCCGAAGAATATAGCATTCGACATTTTCAAGAGGTTTGCCGATGGGAATCAGTCCCTGCCGGCACTCTTTGGGCTGAACGCGATGTATGGTTGCGGCAACTGCGCATTCTGTCGGGCCATAAAAATTCCAATACGCTTGCGCATCATTTTCGGTATGATCCGGTTTGGGGAGGGCTGGTTCTCCGGCGGTCCCCAAGTGTCGTAAACCTGCCAACCGTTCCCATCCCATCAAGCGGATAAAAGAGGGTGCAAAAATCCCAATCGTAACGCCATGCCGTCGCATCAGGGCATCCAGCCGATCCGGTTCCATCAACCGTTCTCTGGAGGGGATGACCAGGGTTGCGCCCGTTGTCAAGGCAATAAAGGTATCCACGAGTGAGCCATCAAATCCGAATGAAAAGAATTGCAATATTCGATCTGTGTGGCTTATTTGTAATTGTTTGTTTATACAAGAAATCGTATTTCCTATGCCATGATGTTCAACAATAACACCTTTCGGTACCCCTGTACTGCCGGAAGTGAAAATCATATAGGCAGCCTGGCTGGGGTGAGGATTGGGTATGAATTCTTTGTCCGATAATGGCAGGTCAGAGGATAAATCGATTCGCCGTGTCGATTTCGGCAGGTCCACCTCTATGGTTTTCTGGGTCAGAACCACCTTGCATCGACTCTGTCGTACCATGTTCAGCAAACGCTGCGGTGGATTGGCGGCCTCCAGAGGAACGTACATTCCCCCTGTCCACATCACTGCCAGGGCAGCGATCACATTCCACTCGTTGCGATCGAAGATCACTGCCACGGGGTGTTCCGCTTTTACATCACATTCATCTCTTAAAAAAGCGGCCAGCCTTTTTACCATACTCAAGAGGTCAGAGTAACTCAATGTGGTGTGTTCACACCTTATTGCGGTATGGTCTGGACAGGCCAATGCAGCCTGTTCGAACATGTCGATCAAGGTCGTGGGAGGAGTGTCTTGTGAGTCGGGCTTGTTAAAATCGTTCAGCAATTCAGATAGAGCAGGATCCGGAATAAAGGACAGCGCTGATACGGATTTATCCGGATGGGTACACATGTCGACCAGCAGCCGTTGCAAATGTTCACCCATCCGAATGATACGGGTTTCAGAATAGAGATGGCTGTTATATTCGATGTCAACCTGCAATCCTTGTGATTCAATAAATTGTATCGTCAGATCAAATCGTGACAGGCCATAGTGTTTCACAAACGGCTCGATCTCTGCATCGCGAAAATTCAGTGCCTGCCCCGGATCGGCCATGTAATTCACCATCACATCAAACAGGGGAGAACGGCTGGTATCGCCTGCCGCGCCCAGCTCGGTAACCAAATGATCGAACGGTACCCATCTGTTTTCAAGCGCCTGTGTCAGGGTGTCATTCACCGCATCGAACAGAGTGTTTACCGATTGTTGGGGATCCACCTCATTCACCAGGACCAGGGTATTGATAAACAATCCCAGCATCGATTCAGTGGCTTTGGTTTCTCTGCCCGCAGACGGTACACCGATGGCAATGGAGGTATCATTGGAATAGAAATGCAATAACAGGGTCACCGCCGATAACAGAATCGTAAACACACTCGTTTGCTTTTCCCGGGCTATCTGACCGAGCCGGTCAAAGGTGTTGTCAGCGAGTGTAAACCCGTAATGTTTACCGATAAAGGTCTGCAACGCAGGACGGGGATGGTCGGTGGGCAAATTCAGGGGAACGAGATGCTGTAACCGATGGGTCCAGTACTCTTTTTGCTTTAAAATCAGATCACTGTGCAACATTTCGTTATGCCAGGCTGCAAAATCCTTATAGGTAAAGGGCAAAGGCTCCAGTGATTCCCCGCTGTTGTCCGGCCAATGATTATAGACCGCACACCACTCACGAACCAGAATCTCGACAGACCAGCCATCGAGAAGAATATGGTGGGCATTGAATAACAGCACCGAAACAGGCTCGTGATTCCGTGGGGTGTATTCACTGGTGATCAGTTTTACCTGTAACAGCGGTCCCTTTTCAAGATCAAAATGCATATGCGCATGCTGTTTGGCCTGTTTTCGGGCATTTTCTTCAAACCGCGATGCCGGCAGGGTTTGCTGGGACAATATCCTGTCCGTCCAATGATCCGCATCGATATCGATGATCTTTTGCAGGATGGTTTGACCCTGTTGCTGAAACACGGTCCGCAATATTTCATGCCGTTCAAGAAGTTTTTTCAAACTCTGACGCAGAATCGTAAAGTTCAATTCGCCTTTGACCCAAAACGAGCCCGGCATATTATACAAGCTCTTTTCGGGTACGATCTGTTGCAGCAGCCACATCCGAACTTGCATGGCAGAGGCGTGATAAAGCCCATCTGTCCGGTCAGGAATGGGTTTCAGAGAAAATTGTGGATGATCGGTCAGAGCGGAAATTTTGGCAGCAAGGGCAGCAATGGTTGGGTATTGGAACACAAAAGATATCGGCAGATCGATCTGAAATGTTTTTTGAATGTTGTTGACCCATTTGAGCGCAGTCATACTATTACCGCCCATACGAAAGAAATTGTCAAACACGCCAATGGGCCGATGCGACAGAAGCTCTTTTACTATGGTTTGCAATTGCGCTTCGATCTCGTTTCTGGGTTCGGCAGGGAGTTGGGTATCGGGTGTCCCCAAATCTGTTGGAACCGGCAGTGCTCGTTTATCGATTTTGCCTGACAGGGTTTTTGGTAACCGGTTCTGATGAATCAGATTTTGCGGAATCATATACGCCGGCAGATGTTTCGATAAATAATAAAACATGTCTTCATGGTCAAGCGATTCATCAGCTTGATAAAAAGCGGCCAAACAGGGTCGTGTATCGGTTTTACACACACACACAGCTGCTTGCTGAACCTGAGGATACTGAGATAAGACATTTTCGATCTCAGCCGGCTCGACCCTGAATCCGTTGATCTTGACCTGATCATCTGCTCTGCCCATAAACCGGATGGATCCGTCGGCATTCCATTTGCCCAGGTCGCCGCTCTTGTAAAGACGTTCTCCTTTTTTGAATGGGTGGTCGATAAATCGTTGGCGTGTGAGGTCGTCATTTTGCCAATATCCTTTTGCCAGGTGGTCGCCCCCGAGATAAAGCTCGCCCATGATGCCGACAGGCACCGGATCGAGGGACTCGTTCAGTATAACCACCTCGCATCCGTGCAAAGGCCTGCCAATGGAAGGGTAATCCTCCAACAGATCATCTGCTCCGGATATCGATTGACATGTGATCACATGCGTTTCAGTTGGACCGTATTGATTATACAAGACAATGTCCGACCGGGTCAAGAATTCTTTCAATCGGTCATTTAGGATCAGCGTCTCTCCGGAGGTGATGATATAACGGACACATTGGGCCAGTCGACCGACGTCCGGCTCTTTGAACAGCAAGTGCAAGGCCGAATAGGGCATGATAAACAGGTCAATCTTTTTCTGCACCATAAAAGAGATCAGGGAGGCAAAATCGACCCTCAGGTGATCTGATACGACCCAGAGGGTATTCCCTGCGGTAAGGGCATAGCCCATTTCCTGAACCGAGACATCAAAGGCCACCGAGGCATAAAAGAGCATATTCAGTCCCGTGCCTGTCGAGTGCTTTTGCCATTGCAGCAGATTCGAAAGACACTGATGCGTTTGCACCACGCCTTTGGGCCTGCCGGTGGTGCCGGAGGTATAAATGATATAGGCCGTATCCTGAGGATGCAACAGCACGGGATCCGGCGGATTTTCTACTTTCGGCAATTGGACAGAATCGAGACAGACACAGGGAATGTCGAGATCCTCGAGATCCTGAATCAGTTCCTGGGTGGTGATCAGGGCAGTCGCCGCACAGTCATGCAACACGAGGCGAATCCGCTCGACGGGTTGATGGGGATCGATGGGGATATACACCGCACCGATCTTGAAAACGGCCATCATGGTCAACGGCAGCCATTCGGAGCGGTTCAGCAGGACCGCGATATGTGTTTGTCCGGCCGGATGCAACAGCGTATGCAAGTGCAAGGCCAGCCGGTCGATTTGGCGGTTCGCCTGGCTGAACGAGAGGGAGGGACCGTGACCCTGTATAGCCGGTCTGTCGGGACACTCTTGTACGACAGACTGAAACAGTTCGGTAATCGATTTAAAAGCGTGCCCCTGGCCGGTCCGGCTGAATTTCATGACGTGCCTGGATTCAGGAGAGAATCGACCGGCCAACCGGGCCAGGTTTTGAGTTTTATTTGACCGGCATTGGGCAATGATCTGTTTGAAATGGGTTTCAAAGCGTTTGATGGTTTCTTTGCTAAACCGTTCGGTACGATAGTCAAACGCCATGGATAATCCCTGCTCGGTTTCACCGGCATAGAGGCTGAGGTCATATTGGGTATGATGAACACGCAATGGAATCAAATCCAGTGACAAATCGGTCCAGCGGATCGTATCTTCTTTTCCCATCGCCAGAGAACTCAATTCTTTGAACCTGTTGGTCGTATAGTACACAAACATGACATTAAAAACCGGTGTGAATGAATTCCGGGTCGATGCGATTTCCTCAACCAGTTTTTGAAACGGATAATTCTGATGTCGCAGAGCCTGGAGCAGAGTTTGTTTCACCCGGGGCAAGAGCGACGACAGCGTCTCTTCGGGATCGATCCGGAATCGCAAGGGCAGGGGATCACTGAAAAATCCCACCACAGAATCGAATAAAGATCGCGGCCGGCCGGTCGCCGGGGTTCCCATCACGATATCGCGCCGGCCTGTTTGCCGATATAAAAAGAGTATAAAAAGGCACTGGACGATCATGTTCAGGGTAGAGTCGAATGAATGGGCAAGGTCTTTTAAAAACAAAAAATCTTTGGCACCGATCTCAAAGGCATGACGTGCGCCTTTGTTCGTGCCGGAGGTGGCATGAACATCAGGGGGCAAAGGCAAATGGGACGGTGCATTTGCCAGATGGTGGTGCCAGTACTCTCTGTCCCGTTCGGCTCGTTTGGAATTCAGATACGATTGTTGCCACTCGACAAAATCCGTTACGTCTTTGGTGACGGGTTCCAGGGTGAAAACCGGGTCTTGAGCCTCTGACCGAATCTGATGATAGATATGTCCCACCTCTGGGATCATAATCGAAAAACTCCACAGGTCTGTGATGACATGATGGAAACAGTGCAGGATCCTGTGGCGATCGTGCAATCGATAAATGACGACACGGAACAAGGGCCCTTTGACGAGATCAAAGGGATTTTCCGTCTGCTGGTAAACATGCGTTTTCAGCTGTTGGGAGGACCAGGTGCTGGCATCGATGAGCGTCAGCCCATGGCTGCCGGACTCGTGGACGCATTGTAAAAGCTGCTGGTCCTGTTGCAAAAACGTGGTTCTGAGGCTGGCATGGCGTTTGACCATTGTTTGCCAGACGCGTTTATAAATTTCTGGTGAAAAATCATCCTGCGTTTCGAGGAGAAAAGAGAGGTGATAAGCCGGACTGTTTTGACTGGAAGAATACAGAACCCATTGCGACGTTTGATTCGCAGACAGGGGAGCCAGTTTGCACGTTGCCGGGACGCGGGTTGCAGAGTCAGTCATGAGATCACAGCCTGAATAATCCAGTCCACAAAGGCCACAAATGACACAAAGGTCTGATTCCTTTGTTGTTCTTGTGAACGTTGTGGAAAATGAACTGGAGCGTTTGTTTGATTTTGGGTTATGATTTATCGGTACTCGAACTCTTTTTGAATTCGTGAATCATGTAGGCTTGAATATTTGCAAGGTTCATGCCATTTGAAAGGCCTGTTCAAATGATTGATTTATTTTTATTTGTATAGATAATTCCGTGAAAAATCGATACGAGTCGGTTAAATGGCAACATATCTGGTCATATCCCGCATCAGAATGACATCGCATTCAACCGCATTGCCAAGCCGAGAATCACA
>WJME01000225.1 GCA_014728115.1 Candidatus Zhuqueibacterota bacterium
GGGTAGAGATGAGCATGAATGCAATAAAGGTTTTTTTTGCAAAAGATTCTCTAAAGGTGAGCTGAATGATCGAAAGGAATTTCATGCAATCTCTCCCCTGTTTTCGTCCAGGACCTGGATAAAATAATCCTCCAGTGAAATTTTTCTCGGCTGGATAGCCAGAATAAGAAAACCGTTTGCACGCGCTTTGTCGACAACGCTGTTCAGCGCCTCATAATCCGGTAAAACAAGGGTGAGTTGATGGCCGGTCAGATGGCACGGAATATCCAGATCAGCACAAAGTTGTTTGAATTCTTGAGGTTTATCCACTCGGATTTCAAATTGTTGTTTTATAGCGGTGAATTCCTGGACTGTACCTCGCTGCAAAAGCTGGCCATGCCGGAGAATGGCAATCTCGTCCGAGATTCGTTCGACTTCGGAAAGCAGATGGGAATTCAAAAAAATGGTTTTCCCCTGATCGCGGAGTTTTTTCAAAATATCCCGAATCTCCCGACGCCCAATGGGATCAATACCATCGGTTGGTTCATCGAGAAAGACCAGATCAGGATTATTGATCAGAGCATGAGCGAGCCCGATTCTTTGCATCATGCCTTTGGAAAATTTACCGACTTTAGTGTTTGACCATTTTTCCAGATGAACCAATTTCATCAGTTCAGGAATCCGTCGGTGCAAATCAGAGGGCTTGACACCTGCCATTTTACCGTAATGGTAGAGTATTTGTTTTGCAGTTAAAAAAGGTGGAAACCTATGATTTTCTGACAGATAACCAATGCGGGAATGAATACTGTGATCCTGAATGGGTTGACCGAATAACATGGCACTGCCTTGCGTCGGTCTGACAATTCCGACCAGCACCTTGATCAAAGTGGTTTTTCCGGCGCCATTGGGCCCGAGCAGACTAAAAATGGCTCCCTTTTCAACGGTGATGGAAAAATCTCGCAGCGCCTTGATTTTTCCATTCGAGTAATGTTTCGTCAAAGATTGTGTCTCAATAATGGCCACGAATCGTTCTCCAGTTTTTACAGTTTACGGAAATTTGCACCAAAGGTTTCCTGTCTCTGTTTACTAAAGCGGAATGTTTCCCTCACCTAGACGTTTATGTGTAGGTGATTAATGTTCATCATAACAAACGAGTGACTATGCTTCTTGCGGTCGACGTGGGTGTAAAAACCGGATTTGCCCTTTATGACAGGTCAGGTCATCTGTTATGGTATCGTTCACAAAACTATGGGCGGGCATCCCGTCTGCGACGTGCCATCAACACCTTGCTGGACGAACATGACTATATAAGCTGGATTGTGTTGGAAGGGGGTGGTTCCCTGGCTGACGCATGGCGTCGCGCTGCAGAACGCCGTCACATTCAGGTCATGCAGATCGATGCAGAAACGTGGCGAAAGGAGCTTTTTTATCCCAGAGAGCATCCGCACAGTCATCGCGCCAAGATCAGTGCCGACGATTTGGCGCGTAAAGTCATTGCCTGGTCAGGTGCTCCCAGACCACACTCGTTGCTTCATCATGCAGCAGAAGCTGTTCTCATTGGATTCTGGGCGGTTTTACAACGAGGATGGCTTGCTAACATCCCTCCGGAACTGAGTCGGTAAGCAGATCCAGTGTTCAATAATGAACCAGCCGTTGAATCTGTCTTAAACCTAACCATAACAAAAGTATGGCTACCAGGCTAATCAACAAGGCGTAATTTTGATAGACATCGAACCAAACAAGGATCAATTCCCCGAGCAACATGGCCAGACCGATACGTACAGGCGTCCAGACCAGAGAACTAAAAAATATCAACCAAAAATACTTTGCAAAAGGCATTGCCAAAATACCGGCACTCACAAATACCGGCACACGAGATCCGGGTAAAAACCGACCGAGTATCACCACAAAAGAGCCCCGTGTTTCAAACCAATGAGCTGCCTTGTCAACTGCTTTGGGTTTTATCCACCACCGCAAAGGCCATTTCTTCAATGCCGGACGCCCTGCCCAGCGTCCCATAAAGTACAATAAACTATCTGCGACCAGAATGCCCACAGAACAAGCGATAAACGCCAGGTACATGGATATATAGTTCTGCCCTGCCAGAATCCCTGCCGAGATGCACGTCAAATCCTCGCTGAGATGTGTGGCAAGTACGATTTGTAAACCGACAACAAGTTGACTCCATCCCTGTATCGGCTCCTGAACCCGTAGAGGAAGGTCCAGTTGAGCAGCAATGAGGAATAGATGATGGCCTGATAAAATATTCATGACGGTCTCAGAGCATTAGAGTCAAAAAGCTATTCATCCTCGAGTTTGCTTTCCAGTTCTACCCAACGGTCATACGCCTGTGCGAGATCGTTTTCAACAGATTCCAGTCGAGTACCCAAATCGGCAATTTCGACACCTTTTTGTTGATAGTTTTGCGGATCAGACAAGTGCTGCACCAGATTTTGTTTTTCATTTTCCAGAAACGAGATTTTGTCGACAAGTGCGTCCAGTTCTTTTTGCTCTTTCCAGGATAACTTTTTGGCTCTCCGTGGCCGAATCTTTTTAGCAACGGTTTTTTGCGGTTCCGGTTTTTGCCTTGATTGGGCAACACGTAGCCAGTCATCATATCCGCCGGCATGTTCCTCGATGCGCTTATCTGTTTGAAAAACAAAGGTATGCGTTGCAACGTTATTGAGAAATTCTCTATCATGGCTCACCAGGAGAATTGTTCCTGAAAAATCGAGCAACACTTCTTCCAATAATTCTATGGTTTCTGCATCGAGGTCATTGGTGGGCTCATCCAGTACCAGAACATTTGCCGGTTGAGTAAACATCTTGGCAATCAAAAGGCGGTTTCGTTCACCCCCGGAAAGGGATTTAATGGGTGAGACAGCCCGCTCCCGGCTAAAGAGAAAATTTTGCAAATAAGGGATCACGTGAAGTGTTTGCCCGTTGAAAACAATCTGTTCATTGCCCTGGGGACTGATATTATCGGCGACACTTTTTTCAGGATCGAGTTGTGAACGAAGTTGATCAAAATATGCAATCTGCAAATGTGTGCCATAGGATAAAGATCCCTCTAAAGGAGGTAACTCACCGAGCAGAACTCGCAAAAGAGTCGTTTTACCACAGCCATTCGGGCCGATAATCCCAATCCGGTCACCTCTCATGATTCGGGTGGAAAATGTCTCAAATACAGGGTTATGATCATAGGCAAAGGAGAGATCCCTTGCTTCAATGATCATGTTTCCGGTTTTTTTTGAATCTTGTGCACGGATACGCACATTATCAAGCGGACTGGAACGTTTTCGATATGTGTCGCGCATCTCTTTCAAGCGCCTTACCCGACCCTCGTTACGGGTTCGACGGGCCTTGATACCCTGACGAATCCATGCTTCTTCTTTGGACAATTCTTTTTTAAATTTTTGGGTCTGTTTAATTTCCACATCAAGCTGTTCCTGCTGGCGCATTTGAAAGGTCTTGAAATCACAATCCCAACTCGAAAGATCTCCACGGTCCAGCTCGAGTATTTTTCTGGCGAGTTTTTGTAAAAAGCGCCGGTCATGGCTCACAAAAAACAACGTCCCCGTGAATCCACCTAAAAAAGACTCTAGCCATTCGATGGATTCGATATCAAGATGATTGGTGGGTTCATCCAAAAACAAGACATCGGGTTCCAAAATGAGGCACTGAGCCAGCAGTACACGCCGTTTGAGGCCGGCAGACAGGTGTTCGAAAAAATCGTTTCCCGACAATTGCATCCGCGATAGCAATTGTTCAACGGCCAACCGCTGATTCCATTGCTCATCTCGTGCCTTGAATTCCGGATGATCTTGAATGGTTTGATGCAATATCTTATCCACCCGACCGTGGATATCGTCCGGCACCTCCTGTTCAAGCCTGGCGACCTGTAAACCCTGCCTCCAGATGACCTGGCCCGTATCCGGAAACAGTTCTTTACACATGATTTTCATGAGTGTGGATTTACCCTGTCCATTACGCCCGACCAGAGAGATGCGTTCGCCACTGGCAATGGAGAGACTGATATTGTCCAGCAATGCCTGGCCACCAAAATGAACAGATATTTCCTTGATTTGCAAAAGAGACATAGAGAAAACTCGGTTTTTTTTAAAAAAAAGTGCCCTGGCACCATTGTGTCAGGGCTCCATAGCCAGCGTTATTGCCGCCATAGGCCTGCACCATGCATCCTACTCATCAGGGACCGTCCCCCGAGTAGTTGCTTTGGAACCAGGGCATACTTAATGATGCCTGATCCAGAGCAAAAAATCAAGAGAAAAAATCACTATTTTATAGCCCTGCTTGACGCTCCCTAGGGTGATTCTGTATGGATCGTGAATAAACGGTCGAGCAATCGATACAACATTTTATGTTGTTCCGGCAATAAATGGCTGTTTGCTAAAATCTGCTGCTCGGATTGGATGTACGGATCCGGAATCAATTCATCTCTGCACTGATCGATAATGCTTTCCAGGCCGGATTCTGTAAATTCGGGATGAAACTGTATCCCAACGACCCTGTTCTGCCATACAAAGCCCTGATTTTGACACGCCGTGCTGCTTCCCACCGGAAGGGCATCCACAGGAAGAGAAAATGTGTCCCCGTGCCAGTGCATGGTCATAAAAGTCTCTGGAAATCCCTGCAAGACCGGACTCGATTCAGCCAATGGGTGTCTTTTGACCTCAAACCAACCGATTTCTTTACTGGCATTCCGGGTCACGTTGGCACCCAGAGCAAGGGCGAGGAGTTGCGCACCCAGGCAAATCCCCAACATCGGTACAGAGCTCACCAGAGCACGTTTCAGATAATCCAGCTCTGAAAGTAACCAGGGATAAGCGTCTGTCTCATGCACATTCATCGGTCCACCCATAATCACGATGGCTGCATACGCTTCCGGAGGCCTTACATCCGGCTCTTTATACCATGGACAGAGCTCCAGATTCAGACCGTTCCGGTCAACCCAGTGTGCAATCGCACCCGGACCTTCAAAAGAGACATGCTTGAGGGCAAGCACCGTCGATTTTGCGTTTTTCATAGGATACCCATTTGAGTAAAGATTCGATGCAAATAGTCTGCTCCTCTCGTGCTATGAGAAGGATGAAAGATGGGGGTAAAACCAAAGGCGAGCGCCGCATCGATATTACATTGTCGATCATCGATGAAAACACATTGATGTGCAGGCATATCGAGTATCTCGATACATCTTTTAAACATGAGCTGACCAGAATCTGACTTGGATTGGCCCACACGGGAAGACAGGACGTGATGACTGGCCGGAATCAACTGTTCCAAATCCAAATGTTCACATTGTCTGTGGTACCAAAATTCGCTGTTATTAGAACAAAAGATCATAGGATAATCGAGAGACTTTAATTTTAACAACAACTCTTTCATCCCGGGAAACGGTTTGATAAATAGAAGAGAAGCATCGATCAATTCCCTGGTCGAAAGATTCAACCCGAGACGGTGGGAGAGCCGTTGCCAGTAATCGATCTCCATTTCTTGCCAGGTACACGCTTTGTGAATGGAAGTGTAGGCAACTTTTTGCCATGATTCCAGTCCGGCATGAAAGACATGGTCAGGATCGAGATTATACTGATACGCCAATCCAAGTTCACGGTCGAGCAGAGTGGATTCCCAAACATCAAACGACAACACTCCACCGATATCAAAAATGAGCGCTCTGCTCATCCGTTACCTCCAGAAAAAGATATAAAGTAGCAATATTGATGATTAAAATAAAGAACATTCTTGATCAGGCATCCTAGAAGAACCCTCTCATTGTGCTCTCATTCATTCCGAAAACAGATTCAATCTTGGAAAAACCGGGAAGAAAAAGAGTCGAGTCAGGTACGGCCTATCCTGATTTTCAGCCATTTGCAAGACGAAACCAAAACCGATTTCAGGTCTAAAACAATTAAATTGAAACATATTTGTCCAAATGACTTTTGATTCCACAATCTACTTTAATGCACTCTCTATTTTAGCCACATTGTATTGCATCAATTCGATATATCCCCCATTTTCCAGCGTGGTTCCGAGGGGATCGAGTTGAACCACAGATACATTCGCTTCTTCGGCAATGGCTCTTAAGAGCGATTCTGAAAACTGAGGTTCACTGAAAACCGCTTTGGCTCCTGTACGGTTTAGGGTTTCTATGACGTGTGCCATACGCGCCGGCGAAGGTTCCATTCCGGGACGGTCGGTAATCACGGCGGCCTGATTGAGACCATAGCGATGGGCAAAGTATTCCCAGGCTGGGTGAAAGCACACAAAATCCCGGTGACTCCATGACCTCACTTTTACCTGAATTTCCTGATCCAATTGGAGCAATCGCGCTTTATATCGATCCCTGCGCGCTAAAAACGAGTCGGCATGAGCAGGAAACGCGCTTGCAAAACCGGCGGCAATCTGTTCAACCTGCTTTATGGCTAAAACAGGATCCAACCAGACATGGGGATTACCTGATTCAGGGTGGTCATGCGAGTGTTCGCCATGCTGGTGGTGGTGAGAGGTTTCCGTGGCAAGAGCGTTGATCTCCCTGGAAGTAACAATCACCTTTAATTTCTCCTCACCTACTGTATCGATCACCCGTGCCGACCAGGGCTCCAGTCCAAGACCATTCAACACCAGAATCTGACTATTGTTGATTTTTCGCAACATTGTAGGAACCAATTCAAATGTATGTGGACTGGCACCCGGAGGGATCACCACAAAGCTGGTCACCTCTTGCCCGCCGATTTGATTTACAAAGTCCTGCAAAGGTAAAATGCTGGCAGCGACCTGTATACGATGGTCTGGCCGGGAGGTGTTTTGATCGCACGCGAACCCCATCAAAAAGAGGGACAGGATTATAACACTTTTTGTTTTCATTTTTTCTCCATCTTGTTGCATTTATGAGATAAAGCTCGTATTCTTTTTGTACGAATCAATAATCATCCATTTTAACGATTTTGATCCTACATGAAACTGCTTTTTCTTTCAGACACCCATCTGGGATTCGATTATACAGAAAATCCACGTATCGACAGACGACGGCGAAGTGATGATTTTTTTGCCAATTACCACCAAGCTCTGGCTCCGGCACTGAATGGTGAGGCAGACCTGGTCGTGCATGCCGGAGATCTTTTTCATCGCAGCCGAGTGCCGCAAAGTGTGATCAGCAACGCATTTGCTCCCTTGCTTCAAATTGCTGAACAAGGAATTCCCGTCTATATAATCCCTGGCAATCACGAAAGGGGGTTCTTGCCCCGATCGCTTTTCGACACCCACCCCAACATCCATACGTTTTCTTATCCAAGAACCTTTATTTTTGACGGTACCTGTCGTATAGCCTTGTCCGGCTTTCCTTCACAACGAAAAAATATTCGTTCCACCTTTTCCTCCCTCGTCGAAAGCACAGGCTGGCAAGCTGTAAAAGCGGATCTCTTTTTTCTCGTACTTCATCAAATCATAGAAGGTGCAGCTGTGGGAATCCAAAACCATGTTTTCAAAAACGGTTCGGATATCATCCGGGCACAGGACATCCCTGCTGTGACAGCGGTCCTCTGCGGACATATCCATACCCAACAGGTCTTGTATCACTCACTCTCAAACACGCGCCTGGCCGCCCCTGTGATCTTTTCAGGCTCTACAGAACGCACCTCTTTTGTTGAACGGCTGGAGACCAAAGGAGTGTATCTTTTTGAATTCAGCGATACACCTTCGTTTCAACAATGCCTCAAAAAATCCTTTATCCCCCTATCCTCCAGGCCAATGATAGATCTCACTATCGATGAACATATCTCACCGAATGACTGTCTTGGATTTTTACAATGGCATGCAACCCATCTTCCTGCGGATAGTATCGTTCGAATCAGAATTGAAGCTGATCAGGATCACAACCTCGGCCCCCTCCTGAGGATCAAACATCTCCGGGATATTTTTCCCAAAAGCATGAATATTCAACTCAGTATTCCACGCAAAAGCCCGTATCATAGAAACAGCAACTCGCCTGATCACTAGCTTTTTTTAGCCATCCATAAATGATGACAGCCCGATCGTAGCGCTGGCTTTCAGTCATGCTTTGGTATAAAAGCTTGTGAAACGATTCACCTTTATCGGATTCAATAGTATCGATTTGGCCCTTTAAAAAGTGTATGGTAAGACCGGAATTCAAGCATTGCAAGGTCATATCCTTTGTAACAAAATATTTGATAAAGGCTTGGCGTCTCTGAAATTCGAATAACAATCCTTTTTTTTCATGGATAAACTGAGCATGTCTGAATTTTTGGCTCTTTGAAAATTTTGCAATCGCCGTATTTATAAACGCCCCTGGATCTTGATGGCCGGAAAGCCAGGCATTTACCTGATCGACATACTGTACATAATGATCACGGGATTCGATTTTACATGGAGCAAGACATTGGCCGATTTGACCCTTTAGGCATTTTCTTTTCGGCTCTGAATCCGCACACGTTCGCAGAGGAACGAGATGGTGCAAGAGATCCACCATTTCGCCGGCTTTAAAGCGATCATAAAAAGGACCATACCATTTGATAAAAGAGTTTCGCTGATGTTCATCGATTATTTTCAGTCTAGGATATTTTTCGCTAGAAAAGGTCAAATAGCGATAAGCTTTTTGATTCTTTTGACGCTTATTGTACAGGGGTTGCTCGGATTTAATCAAACCATCTTCCAACAAGAGCGCCAAAAGCTCGGAACGTGTTTCAATCCAGTCAACCGAATGGACCGTGCGATACATGCGCATCAACCGCGGGTGCGTGTCATCCCGTGCTTGCAAATGACTTTTAATCCTTTGACGAATCTTTATTGACTTGCCAACATAGAGCATTCGATTCTCTGCATCCCTGAATATATAGATAC
>WJME01000226.1 GCA_014728115.1 Candidatus Zhuqueibacterota bacterium
GATACCTTTTTTCAAGCCAACCGCTTTATCCGTTGCGGCAAGGGACTCGATCCGCCGGGACTCTATTTCGGCGCCGATCGCTATAATAACGGCTCGGGCGGCTATGGCCAGCATACGGTGGTGGACAAGAATATTTTTATCAACACCCGCGGTCAGGCCGTGGTGGGATGGCATTCGATGCACAATATGTTGGTCACACGCAATGTGATCGCCAACTGCAACGGCGGGTTCGAGACCGATGGCCGCGGTTCCGAGTATCAGGGCGAAACCGTGGGATCCGATCACCTGGTGGCCAATAATCTGATCTGGAACAGCGGACAAACTGTTCAGGACTATCAGGTGGGTACGGTGGTATATAACGGCATCACCCTGATCGCTCCCAACACCCATGTGATCAACAATGTGCTCGTGGATGACAGCCGTATCGGTCTTTCGGGGAACACGACTTTTGGCTGGCCCACACTGGAAAACTCGATTATCCGTAACAACGCCTTTCTCAATACCGCCTTTCCCAGTGCCGGCGCCGGTGTGGAAGGTGAAAACAATATATCCATTCCTTCAGGCACGGAACTGACTCATTTTGGCGTCAGCGAAACCGATATGGAGACCGCCTTTAGCGATCTGGATACCTGGTTCCAGCAAAGTGCCACAGAACTTTTCGCCAATGCCCGAACCATCGAAGACATTGTCGATATCATCAACAGTTTTGACGCCTCTGGCAGTTCGTTGCTGGCCGGCGCCGGGGAGAGCTGGGCGTCTGATGGGGGGGTGATTGATCTCGGTCCGGCTGTGGATACCCCGGGTTCGTGTGTGCAAACCTATTGGCAGGCCTTTCGAGCCCGTGGATTGTTCGACTGGAATGTCGATGGCAATATGGATGCTTATGCTGAATCCGGTACCGTGCATGACGGCAGCGGTACGACCCATTATCGCGGCTATGATGCCACCAGTGATGTGCTGGGGTTCGATGTGCTGATCCAGCCACCCGATGCCACTGCGATCACGATCGATTTCAGCATCTTTGATCTCGGCAGTGGCGATCAACTCAGCGTTTATGACGGCTCTGACATCTCGGCCCCCTTGCTCGGGTCGTTTACCGGGTCCACGGATCCCGGTATTTTAACCTCGAGCGGTTCGACCCTTTATGTCTCGTTTACCACCAACAATGATAACAATACCGGCGACGGCTGGACATTCGATTACAGCACCAGCACGCAGGATCTGACCGGTCCGACACTGGTGAGTGTTACCGGTGGACCCGACCCGACGATAGTGACGGTTGTCTTTGACGAGAGTGTCGAAACAACCACGGCCGAAACCGCCAGTCATTATGATATCGATCAGGGCATTGCGGTGACCCTGGCGACTTTGCAGGTAGATGGCAAGACTGTGGTCCTGACCACGAGTAACCTGTTTGAAGGGATCAATTACACGCTCACGGTCAACAGTGTCGAGGATCTCAGCGGCAATGTCATCGATACCGATTCCCAAATGTCGTTTTCTTATACACCGGCCGATACCCAGGCCCCCGATCTTGACCAGGTCACCGCCACCAGCGCCACCACCGTACAGGTGGTGTATACAGAACCGGTCGAGTCAATCTCTGCTCAGAACCTTTCTAATTATCAAATCGATAATGGTGTTGCCGTCAGCCAGGCGGTTCTGGCGGCCGATCAGGTGACCGTGACGTTGACCGTCTCCGAGATGGTCTCGGGAGACTATATTCTCACCGTCAATTCGGTCGAGGATCTCGCCGGCAACCCCATAGCCACCGACACACAGGCCGGGTTCACCTATGTTGCGGCACCCCCGCCGCCGCGGGTCACTGACGGATTGATTGCTTTGTATGATTTTTCCGAGGGCAGTGGCTCGACAGTTCATGATGTGTCGGGTGTGGGCAGCGCCCTGGATCTGACCATTGCCGATCCGACCCATGTTTCCTGGCTCGATGGCGGGTTGTCCGTCGATCAAAGCACGCGTATCGCCTCTGCCGGTGCAGCGACAAAGATCAGCACGGCCTGCATGACCAGTCATGAATTGACCCTCGAAGCCTGGATCAAACCGGCCAACACCACGCAAAACGGTCCGGCGCGAATCGTGACCTATTCACAGGACGCCTATGCCCGCAACTTTACTCTGGGCCAGGGTGTCTATAACAGCGATTCCGATCAATATGATGTTCGCTTGCGCACCACCACGACCAACACCGGAGGTACACCCTCGACCTCCACAGGTGGCGGTACCTTGACCACGGATTTAACCCATGTGGTCTATACCCGGGCATCGGATGGTTCAGTATCGATCTATCTCAATGGCACGGAAACCGTCTCGACGTCTGTGGGCGGCGATTTCAGCACCTGGGATACTACGCATCTGTTTGCATTGGCCAATGAACTGGTGGATGATCGGCCCTGGTTGGGTGAATTTCACCTGGTGGCGATCTATAGCACCGCACTGAGTGAGACCCAAATCCAGCAAAATTTTCAAGCCGGTGCCCATCCGGCCACGGTGCAGGCCAAAATACGGCTCTGGTTGCAGGGCTTGTTCAATGGCACGGATATGGTGACAGGACTGACCCTGCCCAACAATCCGCCGTATGACCAGGATCCCAACCGCCTGCACCATACGGTCGATCCGTTTCCGGCCGATATCAGTGACTGGGTGATGATACAGCTCAAGAGCTCGGTGGATGGTCCGGTGCTTTCGACAACAAGCGCTTTGCTGCGCAAGGATGGCTATCTGGTCAATGATGACGGATCAGAGGATGTGATTCGGTTTACCGGTATCGAGTCCGGTGACTATACTATCCAGGTCACCCATCGCAATCATGTACGTGTTATCTCGAGCCAGACCTGGACGCTGAGCGATGATACCGCGACATTTTGTGACCTGACCCAGGAAAATGCCATTGCCGGTGATGACCATTCTGTTCAACTGAGCACCGGCGCGTGGGCTCTGGTCGCCGGGGATATGAATCAGGATGGTCAAGTGACCTCGGCCGATTATGTGCTGTGGTATAACGACGAGCAGAATGGCGCCACGGGATATGTGGATACCGATCTCAATGGTGATGGCGTTGTCGATGGTTCTGATTTTCAGATGTGGCAGAGCAATGCGAGGGAAGGGTATTGAGAACGATGGAACTCAAACTTTGGCAAGTGCCATAAAAAAGATATAAAATCCAAATTATCTTGCACTAATCGATTAGCGACCAAAAACCGGATTCAATTTTTAGGACGTTGTCATTTCATTGTATGACAAATACGAGTTCTTTGAAATTCACTATATTCAGATCCAGTTTTAAATTTTTGCAAAGACAGGGAATGTATATTGAAATTCTTTTGTGAGTTATTATTGCGTTATTTTATAAAATACCGAGTTTTGCCCATGAATATAATTGTTCAAAAGAGGCTGGCTGGATAAAAGTTCGATTTTATCCCAATAACCAGGCACTTGCAGTTTTAGTCGTTTTAATTCCCTGGGATCCTCAAGGAAAAGATACTGTGGTTTCCGTTCTTGAACGAGTGTTTCCAGATTTTCCTGACGAAACATAATATCAACGGTTCTTACCCCTGCATATAACGCCATTATTGGACCGCTATCTCCAGCAATGACCGGATTTTCATAGCCATCTTTTGCTACTTGTTGCTTAACGGTCTTCATAGCAGAAAGCATGGAAAAAGTAGCCGTGCTGTAATAGTGGATGATTTGTAGGGAAGAGACAATCGCAATGCTTAGAAAAAGTGCTGATTTTAGCCAGTGATATCTGATTGGTCCCCGGTTGGCACTGTAAATGAATAGTACAGCAAATAGCGCCAACCATGGTAGGAAAACACTTGGGAAAAGATTATCTAGTACGATTAGACGATACAATCCAAAAACACATTGAAAGGATATGATGCCGATCAGAATTATAAATTGAAACAGGGAAATTTTTTGTATTGTGCCGGAAAAAAAGCTTGCTGCAAGGCCACAGATAGCGGGCAGCAAAACTAAAGAATAGCGTGGCGGTGAATAGGATGAAAAACCGACATAGAGTATACCAAGAATAAACCACAGACTCAATAGGCTTTGCACATGTGAAACAGATTGCCTGTCGCGCATAAACGCGTTGAGATTTTGGAATAACTTTATTAAAGCCAGCCCATACATAATGGGCATGAATTCAAAAAACTTTAAATGGGCAATAGTCTTAAAAAAACTGGACATTATTGTTGGAACCGTTGACAAGCGTGGCCCGACAATGGATTGTGTAAAAAAAGTCCAATCACCGATATAGGTGTTATACCAAAACCATAAAAAAATAGAAAACGGCATTAGAAAAGATAACGAATAAAGAATAAAAACCTTCAATTTATGGGGTTTTAATACTATTGCCATAATGATGATGAGACCAAGAAAGAAAATCATGGATGGTTTGGTTAAAAAACCAAGAAAGAATGATAAATATGTTGCTGCAAGCCATAAAAATTTTGAAAATTTCAAGTATTTTAGCAGCGAGTACACAGTTAAAAGCATAAAGAAAATTTGAACATTTTCCAGAAATGCCAGACGATTAAAAATCACCAACGGAAAAGCAATAGCCGAGAATAAAACTGTAAGATGTGCACAATATGACGAGTTCTTTTTAGAATTGTTTTTCAAAATGATATAAAGCAAGATTTGTGAACATAATGAAATAAAAATAAAACCCAATCGTAAGGCCGCCAAATTGACTCCACCCAATTTGAAAATGAAATACTCAAATAGCATAAAAATTGGGACAATTGCTCCTGGATTGTACGCATTGGGAATGTACCAATCCCCTGTTAGAGCCCATTCCATAGCGTTTATTGCCCATGTTCCTTCGTCAGCTAAAAAAGCTGCGGAACGGGATAAATCACCTGCTGGGGGATCGGCCATCATGGTTAGAAATCGAAGGGATAAAGAAAAAAGTAATATAAAGAGCAAAATGATCCAGTCGTTCATAACAGCATGCGTAGAATTTGGAAATTGATTCTTTTTAAAATCCATATTTTCCCTTTACATTATAACGAAAGACAATCAGCATGGAAAAATAGGTATTACTTTTTTTAAAAGCAATGGAGGAAATTGTTCCAATGAAAAGAATAACCCTGTTAGTCATACTATTGTCTAGTGTTGTCTATGCCACACATCCAAAACTTTTCTTTAGCTCTATAGATATATCAAGTAACAATTTATACAACAGGCGAACGCTGCACACCAGTCTGGAACTTTTTTATGATTATTTGAAAAACGATGCCTGGAATAATAGATATTCTACATTGAACAATAGATATTTGGCTCACTATGCATCGGATATGGCCTTCATTGCGACTATTGATTTGAGCCTGTCCTCGTCTGATCGGGCGATCCTTAAAACACGCGCAATTAACCAACTGTCCAATATTTATAATTTTGCTATTGGAAGCAATGATCTGGATCAGGCCTCAGCAATTATACACATCTCTCTTGTGTACGATATTTTGTACAATGATATGACAGTAGCACAAAAGTATGACAATGCCAATCGAATCAAAAATCTCGCTGATTCTATGATTGACGCTGTATATGATTTTGATCCGGTAACAAATTCATATCAAGTGAAACCAACAAAAAAACTATTTGAAAACAATCATCAAATGAATGCTGCAGCAGGCATCGGGATCGGGATATTGGCGATTAAAGGCGATTGGTTAAATGCAAGCGATTCATTCTCTGAAGCAGAGGCTGAACCTTATCTGGAGGCGGTCAATAATTGGGTCGCCATATTGGATGCCAATAATTTTGCTCCTGATGGAAGCGGCTACGAAGGCGTTTTTTACAGTATGTTTGGATTGTGTCCTATGTTGGCCTATTATGAAGCTCTGCAACGTGATGACCCAGCCAAAGATCTATTTAGTACAACAAATTTCAGATTTTCTCCCGAGTGGCTTGCTATGGAATTAATACCTGCGCCTGCGAGGGCTACTAGTACACCTGAATCATTATTTGACTTTTCAAATGTAAATGCATCTTATTTTTCAAATTATGCTATTGGTTTGTATACACCACCACATGGTGCAATATCAAATATGACATCAATATTCGCTGTTTTGGGTGGTATCTTTTCACCATTAATTGATATCCCTGCTGGTGCTGCTACATGGATATTCAATCAC
Organism: Candidatus Zhuqueibacterota bacterium; assembly: GCA_014728115.1. Lineage (GTDB taxonomy): Bacteria > Zhuqueibacterota > Zhuqueibacteria > Residuimicrobiales > Oceaniaggregativiventaceae > Oceaniaggregativivens. The sequence goes on from WJME01000226.1 coordinate 6,162, forward strand.
CATGCCAGTATTATATCAAGCAGAGGGGACGAGTTTGATAATTATTTTGGAACAAACAGCATTATGGCTTTAACGCAATATGTGAATAATGCACCATCATCACTCGAATCAATTCTGAGTAATCGCAAGTTTTTCGAGGCAAGGGGTCTCATTGTCAGAGATGGTTATGCTGATGATGGAACCTTGTTCACCTTTGAAACAAATAAAGCCTATAACAGCAGTACTGGAAAATATATCACTCGTTGGGATGAAGATGACAACAATTCATTTACTTTTTATGCCTATGGTCAGAGATGGATCATCGACAATGGTAAAAAGATAAATGGAACTCAAGAGGAGCAAAGTAATTTTCATAATACGATTCTCGTAGATGGATATTGGAAACCTTATTATGACAATAACGATCTGCAAATTGCAGATTGGTATGACTATCAATATTATGGTGAACTCTATTCTATCATTTCGGATGTGACGAACAGTTGGCTCTATAAAATAAATCCCAATGATCCGACAGATGATGGAACAGGCACCGTACGTTATTTTGATGATCCAGCAGATCCTCAATATTCATCTTTACCTGCGGCGAGCAAGTTTTCATCATTTCTCAAGGACAGAAGACAGGCACAATTTATAAATAAAGAAGGGTCTCTTCCTCCTTATGTTATTCTCTTTGATGATATTCAGCAAAGCAACTCGGTTTCGCATGATTATACCCATGTTTTAAACGTTGGCCAAGGGAATTCTGTTAGATATTCTGCTATTGATAAAATTGCTACCTTAACAAACGCAGCTTCGACAAATATCTTAGAAATTTATTACAGTTCTTCTGGACCTATAGATAATTTTGGTTTTGATAATCCTAATCCAGATTGTGATATTCCGCATCCAAGACTACTTTACACGGTACAAAATGTATTAAACCCGCATTTTCACGTTATTCTGATGCCTAGCCCGAACACCAGTTCGGCTGCTCATTCTGTATCTTTTCACAATATGCTTGCCGCAGGTATACCTGTTGCAAGCGTTGCAACAATTGATTTTGGCGCATTTAAAGACTTTAGTTTATATTCATATCAACGGACAGTAAGCGATAATACATTCAGACTGGACGGATATGCCGAACCTGTATCAAATTACGGCGTGGTACCAGGTATAATGGCATACGCTCGAAAACAACTTTCAACCAATGAATTTACAAAATTTTTTATGGACCGTGGCTCCTTTTTAATGATCGATTCAAAAGAATTGGCACGTATTGGAGGCCCAAGTACGGGAGATAACCCAGTACGAACAGCTCGTGTATTATTGAACAATAGTGAAATCAATATTTTCAAAGTCAACGGAACAGGAAGGTTCAGTTACAAAATCTATGGCAAGAATATCAATCAGTTCAAAATTTATGATATCCCTCAAACTTTTACAAGCTTTAACAATTACAACTATCTAAAGAGCACAGAAATTCTTAATGACTATTTTGCAGAGTCGATTGCTTTAAATCAAGTAAAAGTCTACTGGACGTGTGGTGAGGTGCACAATATCATTATTTATTACTGGGACCCGGCTCATCCTGAAAATATCTTTAATCATAAGATTGAAAATCTTTCTCCAGGAAACAACAACTCCACACTCAATATTGATACCAGCAAAGAGTGGTGCTTTCGGCTTGAAGGCACATCGTTAATAGATGGTTTTGTCGATATTGGTCATCAGTTCAGTTATGATAATCTGAACATTGAAATTAAAATTATGATGGAAGGGCCCTACGAAAATTCTGCAGGCATGAGCAATTCACTAAAAACGTCAGGATTTATTCCTGCGTTTTCACCATACATTGAAGACCCGATATCCGCCTCGGCAATCCAACCAGATAATCTGGTTGATTGGATACTCGTTCAACTTTTTCAGACTCTATTTTCCGGAGCTATTGCCTCAAAAAGTGCCTATCTGCTGACGGATGGAACAATAATTGAAGTAAATGGCAATGAAAAACTTGGATTTAAAGCTGATCCAGGAAGTTATTATTTAACTATCAAACATAGAAATCATATCCTGGTCACAAGCTCAACACCTGTGTCATTGGATTATGACACAACAATCGACTATGATTTTACAACCGGTTATGACAAGTATTATTTTAATAATAGTGTAAAACAATTATCCACCAATCATTGGGGGATGGTCGCCGGGGATATGAATCAGGATGGTCAAGTGACCTCGGCCGATTATGTGCAGTGGTACAATGACGAGCAGAATGGCGCCACGGGATATGTGGATACCGATCTCAATGGTGATGGTGTTGTCGATGGTTCTGATTTTCAGATATGGCAGAGCAATGCACGGGAAGGATATTGAAGACGTGTGAACGTGTGGACGTGCGCACGTTCACACGTTCATACGTTTACTTTATAATGGAGAATATTATGAAAAGTATGATGCTTATCTTGATTCCATTTGCGCTCTTTGGCAGGTCGATCTATGTTGATTCAAACATGCCGGTCTCCGGAGACGGCTCCAGCTGGGCGCAGGCCTATAAAACCATTGGCGAAGCAACGGCTGCCAATCCACAAGCCGGTGACAGGGTGTTGATCAAACCCGGTACCTATGAAGAGGATGTGTCCATTACCAGCTCGGGTGCGGAAATCGTTGCCATGACCGCCGGGATTCAGTTGGTGGCACCCAACATTGTCCGGTTTCCTGCCGGTACGGATTTATCCGCTATCGATGTGAGTTCACATCCGGACGAGTATTATGTCTATATCGCCCGTAGCCGTGCAGGCAATAACGGGGTGTTTCAAATTGTCTCCAAAAATGCCGGCAGCTCTCAGGTGACCGTCACAGGAACGCCGTTTTTAGCTGAGAGTGGTGTGAATGGCGATCTGACCGAGCTCAGCGCGGCCGTGGGGCGTCCGGTGATCTATCGCAACAGCTCGTCTCAACCCGAAACCGAACGCGTAATTATCGATTGCAGCAACTTGGCCTCGGTTTGGACGATCCTCTATATCGGCGATGCCATTGGCGACGGCAGCAGCGATGCCTATCCGGCGGATTTTAATATCATCGACGGCATCGATCTCACCGGTTCACAAAACGGCAGCGGCTTGCATCTGCAATCCTCAAACTATAATGCCTATATGAACAGCCGGGTGTATGAACAAGCCGGTACCGGCATTCTGGTCGCCGGCAACTCGACCCGA
>WJME01000227.1 GCA_014728115.1 Candidatus Zhuqueibacterota bacterium
TCCCCTCTATGATCAGCAATCCAACAGCATTCGTCCTCGTCGGCATGGGAGCATTCTTTGCTGGAGCGGCCAAAGTACCCATCTCTTCAATGATTATGGTGAGCGAAATGACCGGAGGGTATCAATTGCTCGTGCCCATGATGCTTGCCAGCTCTACCTCTTTTGTGGCTACCAATCGCATCAATCTCTATGAACAACAAGTCAATCGAATGGCAGACTCACCAGCCCATATGGGAGATTTTACTGTGGATGTCCTGGATAGCCTGATGGTTGATCAAGCGTTTCATTCAAGCCCCAATATTCCCATGGTAAGTGAAGATACACCCCTCAGCGAGATTCAGAACTTGATCACCCAATGCCCGATCAGCTATTTTCCGGTCGTCAATTCTAAAGGAGAAATTATCGGCCTGATCGCTCTGGATGATGTGCGTTCGGTTTTATTTGAAGAGGGTATGGATCAACTTCTCATTGCAAGAGACTTTATGAGTAAAGCAACTACCGTGACACCCGCAGAAAGTTTAAAATCAGCGCTAAAAAAGTTCATTCAATATAACTATAGCCAAATCCCGGTCGTAGACATAAGGAATGAAAACCAGATCATCGGTATGCTTTCGCATGAAGATGTGATTGGCACCTATAACAAGAAAATCAGACATTTAAAAACGGGCGTTTGACAGCAATAAACGTTATCGAGTATTTTCATTTATCAATGTTTTTATTCGACTACTATTAAAATATCCCCGATGCCAGTAATAAAGAATCTTTATATATTCTCCGAACACCCTTCTCACACCCGTTGATGCTTTCCACCAATTAGTAGAATTGATGTATATCTCGTATGTAAAAGGGTACACCTGAAGATCAAAAATCCGGAAAACAGCCCGGTAGGCCAGAATAGACCGGCGCATATGGAAATTATCATTTACCAGCAAAGCAGAATCAAATCCCTGACTTTTGCAGTAAGCTGCGACTTGCATGGCTGTATTAATGGTAAAGGGGGGTTTTATATCCAGATATAATAAATGCACCGATCCGAGGTCAACACCCAATGAATCCAGGGCATCATAAAGAATGGATTCAAAGTCCTTTAAACCAAAAATATCGATCTCACCCTGTTTATTATTTATAGTGATTAAAATCTTTGATACTAATCCTTCCTCAAAAGCCCGCAACCCTGCCTTCATGTGATAATTGGATAAAAAGTAACCCCCTTCGATGATAACGACATCTGCACATGCATCCTCGCAGGGCACATGCAGATATTCAGCCATCGAAATGAGGATTGGCTTACGAGCGAGATACAGGATCAAAACCATCGCCATGAAAATGGCAATCTTCCAGGGCCATCGAATCACTCGTCTGGTTTTAACATCCCAAAACCATGAAGAATCATTTTTCATCTGACTCCTAATAACGATATCAGGGGGCTCAATTACCCCCTGGTTCATGATTTTTCATGCCACACTTGTACAAGTTCAACGATCGTATCAACTGCTTTTTGCATATCCTGAACACTGATCCATTCTTGACGCGAATGAAAATTGTGACCCCCGGTAAAGATATTCGGAGTCAACAAGCCTTCATAGGACAATCGTGCGCCATCTGTACCCCCACGGATTAAATTTCGAATCGGCTCGAGTCCGGCTCGTTTGATGGCTTCCATAGCATAGTCAACAACATGGGGTTCCTTATCCAACATGTATTTCATATTTCTATAATACTCTGTGACCTCGAAATCGATTTTAGCTTTGGCGTACGAGCTCATCACTGTGTCACAAAGCTCTTTGAGATCTTTTTCTTTTTCTTTTAATCCTTCTACGGTGAAATCCCTAATTAAAAGTTTGACGGTCGATTCTTCTACCGACCCGCTAATACTGTTGGGATGAATATAACCCTCTCGCTTTTCCGTGGTTTCCGGTGATAGTCTATCCTTTGGAAGTTGATCTATAATTTCACAGGCTATTTTTATGGAATTGATCAATTTATTTTTTGCATATCCCGGATGAACATTTACACCGGTGATGGTTAACGTGACACTATCTGCACAAAACGTCTCATCTTCGATTTCACCCAATGTCTCACCATCAATGGTATATGCATAATCAGCACCGAATGCCTGAATATCAAAATGGTCAGCACCCTTGCCCACTTCTTCATCAGGAGTCACCGCAACTTTGATGGTTCCATGCTTGATTTCAGGATGATTGATAAGAGTATGCATTGCGTCGATAATTTCTGCAATACCCGCCTTGTTATCAGCACCCAATAGCGTCTTGCCATCGGCCGTCACGATGTCATGTCCGATTTTTTCCCCGAGTTGAGGATTCTCTTCAACAGAGATAACAACCGGAGGAGAATCGGATAACACAAGGTCCTGACCCTGATAATTTTCATGTATGAGGGCTTTAACATCCTTGCCAGAGACATCGGGTGAAGTATCGAGATGAGCGATGAGGCCAATGACAGGCACCTCTTTATCCGTATTTGAAGGCAGGGTGGCCATCACATAGCCATTTTTATCCATGGAAACATTGTCCATACCCAGTGCTTTTAACTCTTTGACAAGATATTCACCCAAGATCTTTTGTTTTTCGGTGCTCGGAAAAGTGTTCGACTCTTCTGCGGATTGAGTATCAAAGGTTACATACTTTAAAAAACGATCCAGACACGTATAGTTTTTTTCCATTTTTCAAACTCCTGTTACTGTCAATGATATCGATTCAAGACTAATGTAAACATTTTAAGGTCGTGTTCAAGTAAAAAGTAAAAGAATCTTGGATTCCTAGAGTTAACACACTATATTACTGGAAATAAGGAGGAATTTTGAAAAAGATACA
>WJME01000228.1 GCA_014728115.1 Candidatus Zhuqueibacterota bacterium
GTCTGTATCATAAGGTGACGCATAAAACCCTGCGAATTTCCAAGACTTTTGGTATTGAAGGCGGTAAATTACTGCGGCATGATGATGATTATGAAATGCTCAAAGATTTTAATGCGGCCTATGAAGGGGAAGAAACTCAACTTGAAAAGATGCATCTGGAATATGAACAGCTTCTCAAGGAAAATCCCGATCTGGAAGAACATCTAAGCAGTCTGCCGGGTAAAGTATTTTCCGGTAAGGAATCGCCAAAAGAAGGCACTAAAGCTGTCTTTTTCTGTTACGGTAGGCCCGCAAAGGATGCCGAAAGCAACTGGTCCATTGAAGCAGGTGACGTCTGCTGGTACTTGTACGATCTTGAAACAGAGACGATTCTTGACGATGCTACAAAAATTATTGATCTGATTCGGTCCACGCCGGATACACCTCGTAAATGTATCATGGAGCAGAAAACTCTTGCTGATATTCGAAAGGCAATCGAGAAACATATTAAAAATACTTATTTAAAAAAGATTCAGGCCCCTATGAGCATTAAGCCTAAACTCATTGCATGGATGGAGATTAATTAGCATGACCCTGTCAGAACGTATTCAGGAATCCATACAGCATATTAACAACCAGCAAACATTCATTCAGGAATTGTTAATCAATTGCCTGAATTGGCCGATCCCAGATGATATTGAAGAAATTGGAGATATCAGCTACGAATGGAGCAGTGAAGATCTCCGAGCAGAAGGTTTAGCCAAACGTCTTGTAGACGGCAGTGTTTATCAAATTCGAACTGAAGAAGCTGAACAAAAATGGGGGATATTTCTACTTGAATTTAAAAATGAAGATGTTTTTATAAAGAATCGAGGTCTGACTGGTTCGCTGAGGAAGGTTCTTCGCGGAGTTATTAAAAGCCGTGCAGGTAATCCGGATCTTCCATATTGGGATCGAAGTAATCTGCTATTCATATGTACTGACAGAAACTATAAGCACTATCGTTTTGCTTATTTCAAAGAACCAGAAGAAAAACAAAAGGCTGCCCCCTTATCTCTTTTTGGATGGAACCTGGGAGATTCTTCCCTGCACACCCTTTGTCAGTACAATCTGCCGGCCCTTTTATGGACGGATGATCCCAATCAAGCAAAATGGCATGATGCTTTCAGTATCGAAAAAGTTACCAAAACCTTTTTTGATGAAATTGCATTACTATTTACAGATCTGGTCGGAGGAACCCGCGGTAAAGGCAGGAATATATATAATGGTAAGAATTTACTCAAATTACCGGATAAACAAAGTGATACAGTTCGTAAAGAATTTGCTGTACGTTTGATTGGACGTTTAATTTTCTGCTGGTTTCTCAAGAAAAAAACATCCAAAGCAGATATCCCTCTTGTGCCTGATGAAATCCTCTCACTTAAGGCAATGGACAAAATTACAGGAATTGGTGGATATTACCACAGTGTATTGGAGCCTTTATTTTTCGAATTACTTAACACACCAGCAGAAGAACGAAAAAAAGAATACAAAAAACAACCCTGGTCTTTCATCCCCTTTCTCAATGGCGGTCTATTTACTCCACATGAGGATGATTTCTACGATTTGTCGGATATCGGTACATCCATGCATATCAATACTTTAAAGGTTCCTGACGAATGGATTCGAGAACTGTTTGAAGTATTTGAAAAATATAACTTTACCATTGACGAAAATACACCGGTTGATGTCGAAATGGCCATCGAGCCGGAAATGCTGGGGCGTATCTTTGAAAATCTGCTTGCGGAAATCAATCCGGAAACCGGCGAAACTGCTCGAAAGGCGACCGGCAGTTATTACACACCACGGCCGATTGTAGAATATATGGTCGATGAAAGTCTGAAACAATATTTAGGAAACAAAACAGGTATTGCTGAGTTAAAGATTACCGAATTGCTGTCTTATAGAGATCAGGACGGCAGTCGATTTACGGAAAAGCAAAAAAAATCACTTGTTGAAGCCTTGCACTCAGTGAAGATTATTGATCCTGCCTGCGGCAGCGGTGCTTTTCCCATGGGGATATTGCAGAAAATCCTGCTCATACTGCAAAAACTTGATCCGGATTCAAAAATCTGGTTGAGAAGATGCTTGCCAATATCCCTGATCCCATGTATCGAAAAGAATTAAAAAAGAAACATATCCCCAATTATCTTCATAAACTTGGTATTATTAAGGATTGCATCTTTGGCGTAGATATACAGCCGATTGCTGTTGAAATTGCAAAACTCCGATGTTTTCTGTCTTTGATCGTTGATGAGAATGTTGATGATGAAGCTGAAAATCGCGGCATTGAACATCTACCCAACCTTGAATTCAAATTTGTTTGTGCAAATACGCTCATTGAACTGCCAAAAGCTCAAACTCAAAAAGGTAAAATGAGAGGAAAAAAATTAGTAGAATCCAAGGGTCAGATTTCGATGTTTGAGGCTACTGAAAAAATTGAAGAACTCAAAGAACTTCGAGATTTATATCTTACCAGTTTTGGTAATGAGAAAAAAGATATTGAAAAGCGTTTTCGCAAGGTTCAGTCTGAAATGTTTCAACATGATCTTGATGTTGGAGGGCAAGCAAAACAAACTGCAAAATTATCACAATGGGAACCTTTTTCCGATGAACCATCTTCCTGGTTCGATCCGGATTGGATGTATGGGATTAAAGACGGCTTTGATATAGCTATTGGAAATCCACCCTATGTTGAGCATAAAAAATTAAAACCATTCAGCAAGATATTCAAAGAAAACTTTTCTTGTTATGCTGGCACGGCTGATCTTTATGTGTATTTTATTGAAAAAGCGATCTCACTGTTAAAAGCCGACGGTACTTTATCTTATATCACTTCCAACAAATTTATCAAAACGAGTTATGGGGAAAAGATCAGAGGGCTGCTTTCAGCGAAAAACATCTGTAAGCTTGTTGATTTTACGGAAGTGCATGTATTCGATGCCTTGGTTGCCAGTTGCGTGCTAATAGTTAACAACAATCTGTCAGATGCCCCAGCTACTGTAGCTTTTGCCAACGACAAATTCACAGATATGTCACTGGATAACTTTATCAAAAAACACCACTTGATTATAGATAAGACACACATGGGAAGTAATATCTGGCTTCTGGAAGATAGTCAGAAACTAAAAGTTAAAATGATGATAGAAAAAGAAACGACTCCTTTAAAAGATATTACTGAAGTTCAGATATTTCGTGGAGTTACTACCGGCTACAATCCAGCATTCATCATTGACAATGAAACAAAAAGAGAGCTGACTACAAAAGATAACATAAATAAACAAATCATCAAACCACTCTTGCAAGGCCGGAATATTCGGAAATGGATATATGAGCCAAGCAATTTGTATCTTCTTCAAACGGGATATGATCTGAATATACAAAAAAATTACCATGATATATATAAACACCTAAAGCAGTTTGAAGAAGAACTAATTAAACGGGCGGATCAAGGAAAATCGTGGTGGAACCTGAGAGCATGTAAATATTACGGAGAATTTGAAAAAGAGAAAATAATCTGGGGTTTAACAGCCGACAAGTGGGCTTTTGCTTATGATGATAAAAAGTATTATCTGCCCAGTAACGGATACATTCTAACATCTACGGGAATTTCTGTTAAATATATACTGGCCATACTCAACAGCAAACTGATGGAATTTTATTTTGGTTTTGAGGGCATTATGACCGCCGGTGGTGCTTTTACCTTAAAGCATGAAACTATTCGGGAATTCCCAATAAAAGAGATTGCTGAATCAAAACAAAAACCATTCATTAGCCTGGTCGACAAACTTCTCACAGCTAAAAAAAATAATCCAGATACAGACACGACAAAACTGGAAGATCAAATCGACCAGATGGTGTACAGTCTTTACAGCTTGACAGGCGAAGAAGTTGCTATAATAGAGGATTATATAAAATGAGCTTAAATGGATAGAAATTAAGACATTACTTATATTAGCTTAAGGGGCTATTCTTTATGGATCATATAATACATTGGTATAAAAAGGGAGAGGAGAATTGGTTTTTTAAATATCTTTTATACCCTGCTTTTACTGCACTTTTTATTGCTGGGCCAGTATGCTTACTTGCTTTTCTCAAAGATATTGAAGTAAGTAAAACTTGGCTGGAAAATCACACAAAAACTTACTTATTTTTACATGTATGGCCATTAATACCGATATATTCAATGAGAATCTTTAAAAATATGGTTGAAAAATATGATAACAATCAAATTGTTTCAACAAAGAAGGCAATGGGACTTTTATTTAAATCTATAGATAATATTGTTGGTAATAAAAGCGATAGATTTTCAAGATATGCTGTTGAAAATACAAATCCAAAATGTTGTGTATTCTCATCAATAACAAATCCTATAGACCAAATTCAGAAGTTAATCTATGAACTATATACCTTTTTTGGTTACTATAAAGGAGATGATGAAACTGAAATAAGAGTAGCTTTGGCAGAAATGGGCAATAACCATATAAAAGAATTTATTGATTATCAACCAAGATCCAAACCCACCGGACCTATTCATGAATATCAGAATAATAACTGTGCTTTTACAAAAGCGCTCGAACTTCAAGATATTTTATTGATTGAAAATATTGAAAAAGAACTCAAAAGAAGAAAGACAAAGAGACGTTATACCCACGTTCAGGGTGATCCACAAAAAGGATCTATAATTGTATATCCTGTTAGGCATCGTGGATTACAGAAAATAGTTTATTGCATTAGTGTATATGCTTCAGAACCCGGATTTTTTAAAAATGAAAATAAAGAGTTCTATGCAGATGTGATGGATAAAATTTCTAAAAGAATAGAACTGGAGCACAGCCTAAAAATTATTAAAGAAAATATTTTAAAAAGGGAGGAACAAAATGAACACATTGCTTAACGAAAGCAATCCAACAAATGAGATTCAACAAAATGATGTAAGTTCTCAAAAAGAAATTGATGAAGATGAATTAAAAAAGGAAATTCATCGCAAGCTGGCAGAGGTGATTGAGAAAATA
>WJME01000022.1 GCA_014728115.1 Candidatus Zhuqueibacterota bacterium
CCTTCTTCCATGGCAATGTCAGTGATCAGCTTTACAGTCACTTTGACATTGTCTCCCGGCATGACCATCTCCACTCCTTCGGGAAGATTCAATTCACCGGTCACATCCGTGGTACGAAAGTAAAACTGCGGACGATAACCATTGAAAAACGGGGTGTGGCGTCCACCTTCTTCTTTACTCAACACATATACTTCGCCTTCAAACTGAGTGTGAGGCGTGATCGAACCAGGCTTGGCGATCACCTGACCCCGAATCAAATCCGCCTTGTCGACGCCGCGCAATAACAACCCTGCATTGTCGCCGGCCTGACCTTCATCTAGGATCTTGCGAAACATCTCGACACCCGTACATACTGTCTTCTTTTTCTCGCCCAATCCAATGATCTCTACTTCCTCGCCGACCTTGATAATTCCGCGCTCGATTCGGCCGGTGCCGACCGTACCTCGACCGGTAATCGAAAACACATCCTCGACCGGCATCAAAAACGGCTTGTCTACATCGCGCTCAGGAGTCGGAATATAACTGTCTACCGCTTCCATCAATTCCACAATGCATTTCGTCTTTTCTGCATCATTGGGATTGTCCAAGGCCAAAAGTGCACTGCCCATGATCACTGGAATGTCATCGCCCGGAAATTCATATTGACTCAACAATTCGCGCACTTCGAGCTCTACAAGCTCCAACAACTCGGGATCATCGACCTGATCCGTCTTGTTCATAAAAACTACCATATAAGGCACATTCACCTGACGTGCCAAAAGAACGTGCTCACGAGTCTGCGGCATCGGACCGTCGGCAGCACTCACCACCAAAATCGCTCCGTCCATCTGAGCTGCACCCGTAACCATATTCTTGACAAAATCCGCGTGACCCGGACAGTCAACATGAGCATAGTGACGCGTCTCGGTTTCATATTCGGCATGGTGAACGTTGATCGTTACGCCTCGGGCCTTTTCTTCCGGGGCATTGTCGATCTCGTCATAAGACCGTGCCTGCGCAAAACCCTTCAACGCTAAGGTCTGGGTGATGGCAGCTGTCAAGGTGGTCTTACCATGGTCTACGTGACCAATGGTACCGATATTCACATGCGGCTTTGTTCGCTGAAATTTTTCCTTAGCCATGAATATATTCTCCTTACACTAGAACGAAAATTCAAACTTTAGGCTATGCTGCAAGGCCCATCTTTTCCTTGAGCTTTTTTTCCACCTCTGGAGTAACTTTCTCATAGTGAGCAAATTGCAACGTAAATACAGCACGTCCTTGTGACATATTTCTCAAGGCGGTGGCATAACCAAACATTTCCGCCAGAGGAACGGTTGCTTTGATAACTTGAACATCGTTACGTTTAATATGACTATCGATCCTGGCGCGTCGACCAGAAAGATCTCCCAGAATGGATCCAAAATAATCTTCAGGGGTCAATACTTCCAGAGCCATCATGGGTTCCATCAACAAGGGTTTGGCCTTACGCATGGTCTCTTGCAAGCTCATTGACCCTGCGATTTTGAATGCAAGATCTGATGAATCCTGCTCATCAAAAGACCCGTCTACCAGGGTCATCTTGAGGTCGATGACCGGGTATCCGGCAATGACTCCACCGGAAAGTGCTTCCCGCATGCCGGTCTCAGCGGCACGGATAAATTCTTGAGGTAAAACATCCTCAGACACTTTGTTTTCAAAGACAAATGTCTGCCCTGGTTCAAGGGGTTCCATTTCAACGACGATATGGGCATATTGATTTTTGCCTGCAGCCTGGCGAATAAACTTGATTTCATTCTTGACCTTTTCCGTAACGGTCTCGCGATAGGCTACCTGAGGTTGCCCGGAATTGATTTGAACCTTGAACTCTCGCTTGAGTCGATCAATAATAATTTCCAGGTGCAACTCGCCCATACCGGAGATAATCATCTGTCCGGTTTCTTCGTCGACTTTGAAATTAAAGCTCGGATCTTCGTCAGCCAGGCTGTTCAACGCATCCAGCAAACGATCTTGATCGGCTTTGGACTTTGGTTCAATCGCCACACCGATGACAGGAACCGGGAAGGTCATGTGTTCCAATTCAATAACGTGCTTGGGATCGCACAGGGTTTCCCCTGTCCTGGTAGATCTCAATCCCACTGCAGCCACGATATCCCCTGCGAACGCTTTTTGAATATCCTGGCGTTTATTGGACGACATGAGCATTAGCCGGCTAATCCGTTCTTTCTTATTGGTATCGGGATTAAGCGCGGTTTCACCAACAGACACTGATCCCGAATATATTCTTAAATAATTGAGTCGTCCGACATATGAATCACTGATGACCTTGAAACACAAGGCACAGAAAGGTTCCTCATCCGACGCATGACGTTTTTCGATCTTTTGGGTATAAGGATTTTTACCTTCAATGGCCGGGACTTCTGTCGGACTGGGCAAATAATGGGTAATCGCATCCAACAAAGGCTGCACACCTTTATTTTTTAGCGAAGATCCGCAAAGGACAGGAACAATCTGGTTCTCGAGGGTGCCCTTGCGCAGAGCGTGATGAATCAGGGTTTCCTCGATGGGTTCGCTTGCCAAATATTTTTCCAAAAGCTCGTCGCTGAAATCGCTCAGCGCTTCGAGCATTTCGCTGCGGTACTGATTGACCTGCTCTTGCATCTCTTTTGGTATTTCTATCTCTTCGAATTGTGCTCCCTGCGAAGTTTCATCAAAACGCAAAGCGACCATTTTGACAAGATCGACCAGACCGCTAAACGTATCGGAAAACCCGATGGGCAGCTGTACAGGAACGGGACGGGCAGAAAGTCTGTCGCGAATCATTTGTACGGTGCTATAAAAATCAGCGCCGATACGATCCATTTTATTGACATAGACGATCCGGGGCACATGATACTGATCAGCCTGCCGCCAGACCGTTTCGGTCTGGGGCTCTACGCCACCCACTGCACACAAAACAGCGACGGCACCATCCAGAACCCGCAAAGAGCGTTCGACTTCAATAGTAAAATCCACATGACCTGGAGTATCGATAATATTGATTTGATGTTTCTTCCAGGTGCATGAAATCGCAGCCGAGGTGATCGTGATACCCCGCTCCTTTTCCTGTTCCATCCAATCCATGGTCGCGAGGCCTTCATCGACTTCACCGATCCTGTGAACCTTACCCGTATAAAAAAGGATTCTCTCGGTCGTAGTGGTCTTGCCGGCATCGATGTGTGCCATGATGCCGATGTTACGAATTTGACCTATTTTGAACCGCTTTGACATAAAAAAACCACTTACCTTGAGATTCTAACGTGTCATTATCATGCTGTAAATGACTGACGCGTAGAAACAAAGTCTTTCTCAAGGGAGTGGTGATTCTCAAGCTTGACAATGTTCAGGCGCCTAGCCTTTACAGCTACTTTCCATTCCTACAGGGCTATGTTTTCACATAGGCCTAACAAATCGAGGAGGAGTTGGACTGAAAGACTGGCAAACAGATTACCATTTAAAGTGAGCAAAGGCTTTGTTGGCCTCGGCCATACGATGTGTATCTTCTCGTTTTTTGATCGATCCGCCTTCACTCTTTGAGGCAGCGATAAACTCATTGGCCAGCTTTTCTGCCATGGTCTTTTCAGACCGGTTACGGGAAAAGGAAATCAGCCAACGAATAGCAAGGGCTAACTGACGATCTGATCGAACCTCGACAGGCACCTGATAGTTGGCGCCTCCGACACGACGAGATCGCACCTCGAGCAAAGGCTTTACGTTATGAATGGCTTTCTCAAAGGTATCTTTGCCATCCTGACCAGTCTTATTATTGATCAAATCGAGCGCATCATAAAAAATCGTTTCTGCAACGCTCTTTTTTCCGTCAACCAACAAACCATTGATGAACTTGGTCACCAAAACACTATGGTATTTGGGATCGGGTAATACTTTACGTTTTGTCGCTCGTTTCCTTCTAGGCATCTATAACTCTCACGACTTTATTTCTTTAACTTGGCACCATATTTTGATCGACCGTTTTGGCGATCCTGCACACCCCCTGTGTCCAAAACGCCTCGAATAATGTGATAACGCACACCGGGAAGATCCTTTACACGCCCCCCCCGAATCATTACGATCGAATGTTCTTGCAAATTGTGCCCTTCGCCGGGAATATAAGCTGTGACCTCAAATTGATTGGTCAACCGTACACGTGCCACCTTGCGCAGAGCCGAATTCGGCTTTTTAGGCGTGGTGGTATAGACTCGCGTGCATACCCCTCGTCGCTGCGGACAGCGTACAAGTGCAGGGGTTTTTCCCTTTTTAATGACTCGCTTTCTTCCTTTGCGAACCAGTTGATTCAGTGTGGGCACTTTTCCTCCTAATTTGAATAGCTAAGAAATATAGTAAATTCTTTTAAAAAGGTCAAGTATTTTATTCATCAATTTCAGCAATTTCTTGTTCTTCAGATTCAAGAGGTTCTGACTCTGATTCTTCTGTCTCAAATTCGAGTGCAGGTCCCTCCACAAGGAGCTCTTGCAACCGCTTGAGTCCGGTTCCTGCAGGAATCAAATGACCCATAACCACATTCTCTTTGAGTCCGAGTAACTGATCGACCTTGCCCTCAATGGAGGCATCAGTCAGCACCCGGGTGGTTTCCTGAAACGAAGCTGCAGACAAAAAGCTCTCGGTGGTCAAAGATGCTTTGGTGATCCCCAACAGCAAGGGCTGAAAGGTCGCCGGTTGAGCCGGTCGCGCTTCTGGAGGAGTCTTTTCCTGAGATTCCAGCTTTTCAACTATCTTGTAAAACTCGTCGGCGTTGACCAAATCCTCTGCATGAAATTTAGAGTCTCCTTTTTCTGTGATGACGACCCGGTTTCTGATCTGTTCATTATGTCGCAAAAAGGCCAGACGATCGACCTGATCACCTTCAAGATATTCGGTGTCGCCAGAGTCCTCGATCTTGACTTTTTGCAACATCTGTCGTACAATCACTTCGATGTGTTTATCGTTGATACGGACACCTTGTAACCGGTAGACTTCTTGAATTTCGTTTACCAGATATTCCTGAACTTTATTGGCTCCCATGATCGCCAAAATATCATGCGGCGCAACAGAACCTTCTGAAAGTTTTTCACCGGCATGGACAAAATCACCATCATGAACGAGGATGTGTTTTCCATAACCGATCAGATAGGACTTTTCTTCATTGCCGTCTTCAGAGGTCACAATGATACGCCGGACTCCTCGTTTAAGCTCACCAAATTTGATGAGTCCGTCAATCTCACTGACCACGGCAGGTTCTTTTGGCCGACGAGCTTCGAACAATTCGGCAACTCTTGG
This sequence comes from Candidatus Zhuqueibacterota bacterium, assembly GCA_014728115.1. Taxonomy (GTDB): domain Bacteria; phylum Zhuqueibacterota; class Zhuqueibacteria; order Residuimicrobiales; family Oceaniaggregativiventaceae; genus Oceaniaggregativivens. Next base: position 5,296 of record WJME01000022.1, read on the forward strand.
CAGACCACCGGTAATGTCCCGCGTTTTGGAAATCTCACGCGGCAATTTTACCAGGGAATCACCCGCAGCCACGGCCTGGCCTTCGCGTACCTGTATAAAGGCGCGCGTCGGAATGACATAAGAACTGACCACCTGACCATCATCATCCAAAACCTGTATCGTCGGTGACAGATGCCGGTTCCTCGATTCGATGACCACCTGTTGTTTCATGCCAGTGGTTTCATCCAGTTCTTCGCGATACGTGACATTCTCTACAAGATCCTGGAACTTGACGGTGCCTTTTTTAGCAGTCAAAATAACAGCAGAATAGGGATCCCAGCGGAATATCAGTTCTCCCTGCTCCACAGGCTGATCATCTTTAGCCAAAATCGTGGCACCATAAGGGACATTCAGCCGTTCGATCACCCGATTATCTTCATCGAGAATATTGATACGGCCATTCCGCCCGGTCGTTACGATCTCGCCATCGCTACGTTCGACGATTTTGAGGTTTTCCCACTGTGTTTTACCTTTATGCTTTGAAACGATATGTGACTGGGCAGCGATACGGGAAGCTGTTCCACCGATATGAAAAGTACGAAGGGTCAGCTGTGTACCGGGTTCACCAATGGATTGTGCAGCCATGACCCCCACAGCCTCTCCGATGGTGACCACCTTACCCGTGGCCAGATTACGACCATAGCACAGTGAACACACACCGCGTGATGCTTCACACGTCAGCACTGAGCGGATCATAACGGTTTCGAGGCTTGCATCGTCTATCGCTTTGGCTTTTTCATCATCGATCAATTCGCCTGCCTCGACAAGAATGTCACCGGTAACCGGATCAAAGACATCTTCTGCGGCCACTCGTCCGAGCATGCGGTCATGCATGGATTCGATAATTTCTTCACCTTCTTTGAGATCGCCAACACGCAGGCCGAGAATCGTGCCACAATCCTGCATGGTCACAATAACATCCTGAGCCACATCGACGAGACGTCGCGTCAAATAGCCTGCATCTGCAGTTTTAAGTGCAGTGTCTGCCAGACCCTTACGCGCTCCGTGGGTAGAAATAAAGTATTCCAGCACGGTCAGACCTTCGCGAAAATTGGCAGTGATAGGATTCTCGATGATTTCACCCATAGAACCGGTCATCTTTTTCTGTGGCTTGGCCATCAACCCACGCATACCGGCAAGCTGTCTGATCTGTTCTTTGGATCCTCGGGCACCCGAGTCTGCCATCATAAAGATGGGATTGAATCCCTGGCGATCTTTTTTCAGGCGATCAAACATTTTTTCCGCGACATTACTCGTCGTATGCGTCCAGATATCGATGATCTGATTATATCGTTCACCGTCGGTGATGATACCTCGTTCATACCGTTTTTGGATAGCCTCAACGTTAGAATAGGCTTTATCCAATAGTTCTTTTTTCTCATCAGGAACAATCACATCCCCAATCCCCACTGTTACGCCTGAGCGCATGGCATATTCAAATCCCATGCTCTTGATCTGATCGAGCAACAATGCAGTGCGATAGTTACCCAGCTTGGCATAAGCCATTGCGATCAGTTCTTCGATAGCCTTTTTGGTCAACAGTACGTTCACAAAAGGCAGTTCATTTGGCAGCATTTCATTTAGAATCACGCGGCCAACAGTGGTATCGATAAGCTTTCCATCGACGCGAACTTTAATAGGGGCGTTCAGGTGAACACGTTCGTTATCATAGGCCAGGGTCACTTCGTTGGGTGACGTGAAATAAAATCCCTCACCTGGTACCCCGGCACGGCGTTTGGTTAAATAATAGATCCCCAGCACAATATCCTGACTGGGAATCGCCAGCGGCCGGCCATGTGCAGGAGAAAGGATATTATGGCTCGAAAGCATCAAAACCTTGGTTTCGATTTGAGCATAATTTGACAGAGGCACATGAACAGCCATCTGGTCACCGTCAAAGTCGGCATTAAAGGCGGCACACACCAGAGGATGAATCTGAATGGCTTTACCTTCGACAAGAACCGGTTGAAAAGCCTGAATACCGAGACGGTGCAGAGTGGGTGCACGGTTGAGCATAACTGGATGGTCTTCGATGATCTCTTCCAGAATATCCCATACTTCAGAACCCCGCCGATCCACCAGTTTTTTGGCGCTTTTTACGGTTTTGACCAGACCTCTTTCCACCAGTTTACGTATAACAAACGGTTTAAAGAGCTCCAGAGCCATATCTTTGGGCAACCCGCATTCGTGTAGATGAAGTTCCGGGCCTACGACAATCACCGAACGACCGGAATAATCGATTCGTTTCCCCAGCAGATTTTGTCTAAACCGACCCTGTTTACCCCGTAACATATCAGACAAGCTCTTGAGTGCCCGGTTTCCGTCTCCTCGGACAGCAGAAGATTTGCGTCCGTTATCAAAGAGGGAATCGACAGCTTCTTGCAACATTCGCTTTTCGTTGCGCAGAATCACTTCCGGTGCTTTGATTTCCAACAGCTTTTTCAAGCGATTATTGCGAATAATGACCCGTCGATAAAGATCATTCAGGTCAGAAGTTGCAAACCGCCCGCCTTCCAGAGGGACCAGAGGCCGCAATTCCGGTGGAATCACAGGGATGACCGACATGATCATCCATTCGGGACGATTTTCTTTTCGACGCTGGGCCCGGCGGAACGCTTCAACCACGCGCAATCGTTTCAGAGCTTCTGCCTTGCGCTGAATGGATGTCTCGGTACGGGCCTGATAGCGTAAATCGCGGGATAGCTTGTCGATATCCACAATCTTTAAAAGTTCAAGAATCGCCTGTCCACCCATGGTGGCAAAAAACCGTTCCTCTTCAGGAACATCGGCTTCCTTGACCGCCATTTCAGCTTGCATTTCAAGATACTCTTCTTCATTCAAGAGCTCCTGAACAGCCAGACCACTCTTGCCGGGGCGGATCACCACATAAGACTCGTAATAGATCACGCGCTCGAGTTCTTTGATCGACAGACCGAGAATGTAACCGATCTTGGATGGGAGCGATTTCCAATACCAGATATGCACGATAGGAACGGCAAGGGTGATATGGCCCATTCGTTCCCGTCGTACGCTTTTCATGGTTACTTCAACACCACAGCGGTCGCACACAATACCTTTGTACCGGATGCGTTTATATTTGCCACAGTGACATTCCCAGTCACGCACCGGTCCAAAGATTTTTTCACAAAACAAACCATCTTTCTCAGGTTTAAATGATCGATAATTGATGGTTTCAGGTTTTGTTACTTCACCATGAGACCATTCCAGGATCTTGTCAGGGGATGATAGCCCGATATAGATCGATGAAATGTTCGGATTTTGTACCGGGGTGTCATGTGAAATCATATAATTCAATAGTCACCTCCAAAGAGTCTGACCCAAAATTCAGCAAAGCTGAATCATTGTACTATTTTTTTCTGCCGTCACTGACGAGTTCAACGTCAAGCCCCAATCCCTGCAATTCTCGGATAAGCACATTAAAAGATTCCGGCAATCCGGGTTCGGGGATATTTTCGCCTTTGACGATCGCTTCATAAGTACGTGAGCGACCCTTGACATCATCACTCTTAACCGTAAGAATTTCCTGCAAGGTATATGCGGCACCATATGCCTCGAGGGCCCACACTTCCATTTCTCCAAATCGCTGTCCACCGAATTGAGCTTTACCCCCCAGAGGTTGTTGTGTAATGAGCGAGTAAGGTCCAATCGAACGGGCATGGATTTTATCCTCTACGAGGTGTGAAAGTTTCATCATATAGATCCACCCGACAGTGACTTGCTCACTGATTTGGGATCCGGTTCTTCCGTCAAACACAACGGATTTGCCAGAGTCTGGGACACCTGCTTTTTCCATTTCCGTATAAATCTCGTCTAGGGAAGCACCATCGAAAACCGGGGTAGCATAAGTCAAACCGAGTTGTTTTGCAGCCCAACCCAGGTTGGTTTCCAGAATCTGGCCCAAATTCATACGGGAAGGCACACCCAGTGGATTAAGCACTATATCTACCGGGGTTCCATCGGGCATGTAGGGCATATCTTCCACAGGGACTATTTTGGCGACCACCCCTTTGTTACCGTGACGTCCTGCCATTTTGTCGCCAACCATCAATTTACGTTTTTTGGCAACATAGACCTTGGCCAGCTGGACGATACCGGGAGGGAGTTCATCGCCTACGGTTATTTTAAATTTTTGTAATTCATATTCTTCGTCAAGATCTGACAGTTTCTTTTTATAACGTGAAAGGATTCGTTTCACGAGTTTGGATGATGCCTCATCCTTGACCAAAGCGTGGTTATAATCCACTGAATCGAAATCGATTTTTTCCATATTATCCGGATTCAGAACCGTATTGGCCCTCAGAATCACCTTGCCCGATTCCGTGTCACGCAGTTCACTCACGGTTTGGTCATTCAAAACGTATTTCATCTTTTCAGCGAAAAGAGTTTTAACACGGGATTTTTCCAGATCAAACCATTTATCGAGTTCATCGAGCAGCTTTTTATCGCGCTTTTTGCTGGCGGCATCTTTCTTTTTACGCGAAAAGAGCTTGGTGTCAATCACGATGCCTTTAAGTCCGGGCGGCGCTTTAAGAGAAGCATCTTTGACATCACCGGCTTTTTCGCCGAAAATGGCCTTGAGCAATTTTTCTTCAGGTGTAGGATCGGTTTCTCCTTTTGGCGTGACTTTTCCGACAAGAATATCGCCGGCATTCACTTCGGCACCGACCCGGATGATACCATTTTCATCCAAATCTTTGGTCGCTTCTTCGCTGACATTGGGTATTTCACGCGTCAGCTCTTCTTCGCCTCGTTTGGTATCACGAACCTGAAGCTCGAATTCCTCAATATGGACAGATGTAAATATATCATCTCGAACCATGCGTTCAGAGATTACAATCGCATCTTCAAAGTTATAGCCTCGCCAGGGCATAAAGGCGACCAGAACATTACGGCCCAAGGCAAGTTCGCCCTTGTCGGTAGCGGGACCGTCTGCGATCACCTGTCCTTTTGTCACTCGGTCACCGACATTGACAATCGGTTTTTGATTGACCGATGTATCCTGGTTGGTACGTCGGAATTTCGTCAAATTGAATGTGACCGTTTCAGAATCCGCAAAATTCAGCAATTCTGCAATATCTTGTTTTTCACCCTTACCCATGGGTTCCTTGCGGATAACCAGAGTATTCGAGTCGACCTTTTCTACCACTCCATTGACGGGTGAAGCGATCACTGCACGTGAATCGCGTGCGACCTTGGCTTCCATGCCCGTACCCACAAAAGGAGCTTCCGGAGTAATCAATGGCACGGCCTGACGTTGCATATTGGATCCCATAAGCGCACGGTTTGCATCATCGTGCTCTAAAAAGGGAATCAGTGCAGCAGCCGCAGACACAATTTGGTTGGGTGAGACATCCATAAAGTGCACTTTTTCGGGTGCAACAAGCGGAAATTCACCGCGCAACCGGGCAGTCACTCGTTCGTCACGGAATTTGCTGTCATCCACAAGGGGCTCATTCGCCTGCGCTACGATCTTTTCTTCTTCATCATCGGCAGCGAGATATCGGATCTCTTCGCTGACAGCGCCTTCTTCCACTACTCGATAGGGGGTTTCAATAAAACCAAAATCATTGATACGTGCAAACGTGGTCAAAGAAGAGATCAACCCAATATTAGGCCCTTCAGGGGTCTCAATGGGGCAGAGGCGTCCATAATGAGTATAGTGGACATCGCGTACTTCGAATCCGGCGCGTTCCCGGGTCAAACCACCGGGACCTAGAGCTGACAACCGGCGTTTATGGGTCAATTCCGCAAGAGGATTTGTTTGATCCATAAACTGTGACAGCTGGCTGGTTCCGAAAAAGGTGTTGATCACGGAAAGTATGGTTCTGGCATTGACAAGATCCTGCGGTGTGGGGTTTTCGCTTTCCCGCAGATTCATACGCTCCTTGATCGTGCGCGCCATACGCGCCAGACCGACGCTCATTTGAGCACCGAGTTGTTCACCGACTGTACGAACGCGGCGATTGCCCAGATGATCGATATCGTCGGGATTCCGTTTGCCCAGACGTAAATCGAGCAAAAACGAAATGATGCCAACGATATCTTCACGGGTCAGAGCCGTATTTTTGATATCTATTTCATTATTCAATTTCTTGTTCAGGCGATGCCGACCGACCTCACCGAGGTCATAGCGTTTGGGATTAAAAAACAGTCGCTCGATCAAAAGCCGGGCTGTTTCCATATCCGGCGGATCACCAGAGCGTAACTGCTGATAGATCAACTCTAAAGCATCTTCCTGGCTATGAGTTGGATCTTTCAGCAAAGTGTTACTGATCACTTCGGGACCGTAGATACGATCGACCTTGAGTATGTTAATTCGCTCAACGCCCAACTCTCGAATCGCAGCAACCATTTCTTCTGTGAGGTCAACATACTTGTCGACAACCACTTCGCCGGTATCATGATTGATCACATCTTCGGCGATACGGTTGCCCAACAATTCTTCATCCTGAACAGAAGAAAGATCTATATCGTGCATCAGGTTCAAAGAATTCAGAATCTCATGATCTGTGGAAAAGCCTATGGCGCGCAGCAAGGAAGTAACCAGAAACTTTTTCCGGCGATCGATATAAACGTGCATCACGTCGTTGATATCGGTCGCAAATTCGAGCCACGATCCACGCAACGGAATGATCCGGGCAGAGTAGATTTGGGTCCCATTGGGATGTTCCAATTCATCAAAAAACACGCCCGGAGACCGGTGCAACTGGCTTACAATGATACGTTCGGCACCATTGATAATAAAGGTCCCTCGATCCGTCATAAAGGGTAAATTACCCAAGTAGACGATCTGTTCGATGGACCCGGCCAAAGGATCACTGGTATCCTGTTCATCTTTGATTGACAAACGCAGCTTGGCCTTTAATGCGACAGAAAAGGTTGTGCCGCGTTCCTGACATTCTTCGACCGAGTATTTGGGCGGATCGATATAGTATTCAATAAAATCGAGCCGAAAATTCTCACGACTGTCGATGATCGGAAATACGCCTTCAAACACGCCTTGCAGTCCCTGCGGTGTTCTCTCGCTGGGATCCACATCGTGTTGAAGAAATTCCTTAAAGGAGCGTAACTGAATATCGAGCAGATCTGGAAGTTCGGCTGGTGATTGAATTTTTGCAAAAGATTTTCTTGTTGATGTCATGGTATCTGACAAGAGCATCTCCCCTTCCATATTACCGACTTGGCTGAAAAAAACCGAGCCCACGGAGCCCGGTTTTTGTATTTCGAATTATGGTGAAGAGATTATTTAACTTCTACTTCGGCACCGGCTTCTTCGAGCTTTGATTTCAGATCTTCAGCTTCTTCTTTTGAAGCAGCTTCTTTGACGGGGCTGGGTGCACCGTCGACAAGATCTTTAGCTTCTTTCAGACCCAGTCCAAGGGCCTGACGTACGACCTTGATGACCTGAATCTTTTGAGCACCGGCAGATTTCAGAACCACATCAAATTCTGTTTTCTCTTCGGCTTCTGCGGCAGGAGCACCGGCAGCAGCACCCGGGGCAGCGGCCATAGCGACTGGCGCAGCGGCGGTTACACCGAAACGATCTTCCAGAGCTTTGATGAGTTCGGACAACTGAAGTACAGTCATCTCTTCTATACTTTTAAGGATCTCTTCTACTTTGGGATCCGTAACTTTAGCCGCTTGTTCGGCTGCGACTTCTTCGGGCATCTCGACCTCCCGTTAGAGTTACAAAACTGGTTATATCTGTTTAACTGTTTTTCTTTTCTTTAATTGCATCAAGCACATTGGCGAGATTAGTCAAAAGGGCATTAAGACTTCCAACCAACCCACTTAACGGTGCAGCGATACCCGACACCACCTGTCCCAACAGCACGTCCCGAGGCGGGATGTTTCGCATTTCTTCAGCTGCGTCCTGATCGAGCATTTGCCCTTCAACAAAGGCGCTCTTGATCGCGGGTTTTTCTTTCCCTTTTTTAAAATCATAAATCACCCGCACCGGGGCAATGGGATCTGTTTTGGAGATCGCCAATCCTGTTGGCCCGGTCAGATACGGGATTATTTTTTCCAATCCTACATTCTGCGCAGAACGTCTGGCAAGCGTATTTTTGACCACGATATATTCGACATCAACCTTGCGGAATTCGCGTCGAAGGCGAGTTATCTCCTCTACTGTCAATCCAGTAAAGTCGGTCAAAAAAACCCCTTTGGCATCCTGAAGGCTGACATTCAGTTCACCGACCTTGAGTTCTTTTTCCGGTTGTGGCATGATCGTATTCCTTAACTCTTTTCTTTAAATGCCCTACTTTGACACCGACGCCTTGTCAATTTTCACGCCGGGTCCCATTGTGCCGGACAGAGCAATACTTTTGATATAAACACCTTTAGCGGATGCTGGTCTCATACGATTGATGGTATCCATAAAGGTCGTTATATTTTCCCGCAATTGTGAGGGTTCGAAGGATTTCTTTCCGACTGCGACATGAACAATGCCATACCGATCGACGCGGAAAGAAATTTTTCCGGCTTTGGCTTCTGTGACTGCTTGTTCGACATCCATGGTCACGGTACCGCTTTTGGCATTTGGCATCAAGCCGCGGGGACCAAGAAACCGGCCGAGTTTTCCGACCTGTCCCATCATATCAGGAGTGGCGATTACGACATCATAATCAATCCAACCTTCCTGAATCTTTTCGATCATATCGGTATTCCCGGCATAATCGGCACCAGCATTTTTGGCTTCTTCGACCTTGGCATCATTGGCAAGGACCAATACACGAACAACCTTGCCCGTACCATGAGGCAGAATGACGGTCCCGCGCACCATTTGATCGGCTTTCCTGGGATCGACACCCAAACGAACCGCAATTTCGATGGATTCATCAAAATTTGCTGTCGAGGTCTCACGCACGGTATCGATGCCGTCTTGAATAGCATATAATTGGGTGCGGTCGATTTTACTGGCGGCGTTTTTATATCGTTTACTGCGTTTCATGACGTTTTAATCGCTCCTTTGACAACTCGGGGTTATCCTTCAACAATCAGGCCCATACTCCGGGCTGTACCTTCCACCATTTTCATCGCTGCTTCGACATCATTGGCATTGAGGTCTTCCATCTTTGATTCGGCAATTTCGCGAACCTGATCGCGAGTGACTTTGCCGACCTTGTTACGGTTGGGCTCACCGGATCCCTTGTCCAGCCCAATCGCTTTTTTCAGCAACACCGCAGCGGGAGGTGTTTTGGTAATAAAGGTAAAAGAACGGTCCTGATATACCGTGATGATCACCGGAATAATCAGTCCTTGTTTATCCTGAGTTTTGGCATTGAATGCCTTGCAGAATTCCATGATATTTACACCATGCTGACCGAGTGCAGGGCCAACCGGTGGTGAGGGGTTGGCAGAACCAGCAGGAATCTGCAATTTGATTGTGCCTGTAACTTTTTTAGCCATAGCGCGTCAGACCTATTGTTCCAATTCAATTTGTAAAAAGTCGAGTTCGACGGGTGTCGATCGGCCAAAAATACTGACCATCACTTTGACTTTATTTTTTTCTTCATTGATTTCTTCAATAAACCCGGTAAAGTCAGTAAAGGGGCCGTCAGTCACCTTGATCGGATCTCCAATGGAGAACGGAGCCTGAGAACGATCGCGTTCAGAGGCCTTGCTTTTACCGATAATGCGCTCTGCTTCCTCGGGTTTCAAAGGAACCGGTTCGGCCTTGCGCCCCACAAAACTTGTCACTCCGGGTGTATTCTGAATCAGATGGCGGGTCTCTTTATCATAGGTCATATGGATAAGCATGTATCCGGGGAACATGATTTTCGTCCGAGTGCGTTTTTTTCCTTCTTTCATCTCGGTAATCTGTTCCGATGGCACAAGGATCTCGTCTATCTTTTCTTCGAGATTATTATGCTTGATCTCGTTTTCCAGATACGCTTTGACCTTGTTCTCATGCCCGGACAAGACATGTAATGCAAACCATTTTAACTCGTTTTCACCCACCAACTCTATCCTACGTGTTTAATAGATGAGATCTAACAGTCGCGACAAAATGTGATCGATCACAAAAATATATACGGCGAAAATGATCGCAACGACGATCACGATAATTGTTTGTCCTTTTAATTGTGGCCAGGTTGGCCAGCTGACTTTGCTCATCTCTGTGCGGACATCGCCTAAAAACTTGGTCGCTCTTTGTAACATACCGTTCGACTGTTTTAAATACATGGATTCCGGTGTTGACCAAGCAACACCTGGTTTAATAAGCAGGCCCAGGAGGACTCGAACCCCCAACCTCCGGATTTGGAGTCCGGCGCACTAGCCAATTGTGCTATGGGCCTAGCAACTCTTAGCGAGTTTCTTTATGAACAGTGCGCTTGTCGCACCATTTGCAATATTTCTTATGTTCGATACGACCGCTATGCTTGCGTCGATTTTTATCTGTAGTATAATTGCGACGCTTACAGTCGGTACATTCTAATATGACAAGTTCTCTCATGGGTCAACCAGAGTTATTCGATGATCTTTGTCACAACGCCCGCACCCACGGTGCGGCCACCTTCACGAATTGCAAACCGCAACCCTTCTTCCATGGCAATGTCAGTGATCAGCTTTACAGTCACTTTGACATTGTCTCCCGGCATGACCATCTCCACTCCTTCGGGAAGATTCAATTCACCGGTCACATCCGTGGTACGAAAGTAAAACTGCGGACGATAACCA
>WJME01000007.1 GCA_014728115.1 Candidatus Zhuqueibacterota bacterium
CAGACCCTGTGTTGGTGATTGAGAGATCCTGCCTGGCACTTGAATCGATAGGGACCTGATTAAAATGCAATCGCTTGGGCGATACTGAAACCACAGGCTCTATAGCCTGTCCGCTCAGATTGACATCAAGGGGATTGCGATCAGCAACATTGTTATGGATCCGCAACAAGGCAGATTTCTCGCCAGCGAGTGCAGGGCAAAAGGTGATCTTTATCTTTTTCGATGCACCCGGGGGCATAGAAAACGCAGTATAGACTGAATCGAGATTGAAATGGGCTAAATCCTCGCCAATAATTTCTATTTTGCTGATTTCGAGTGCTGCACTCCCCGGATTGCTGATTTCAAAGGTCTGGGTTGAGCAAGAGTCCACCTGTACAAATCCAAAATTTTTCTCATGGGGAGAAACAGCAATCGCAGTTGATACACCGGTCCCATTCAAAGGAACATCAAATGGATTTTCATCGGGATCATTACTTGTAATTTGCAGAATTGCAGCGTGCGAGTCTTCTGTGGTGGGCCGGTAGCTGATCACGACATTGTGGGTTTGATTCGGAGTTAAAGAGAAATTTTCGCTTCCATCATCGAGAGAGAATTGATCCGGGTGAGAGCCTGTGAGTTGAACCGAATTTACAAAGAGGGTGGCGGTTCCGGCGTTCCGGATCGCAACATTCTGGGTGGAACTAGAACCGACAAGAATATCTCCATAATTTACAGAGTCTGGAGATACAGCGATATCCTGCTCTACACCGGTCCCGTTTAAGTAGATGTTAAGCGGATCTTCATCCGGATCATTACTGGAAATACGCAATACTGCACTTTGTTCTCCCAGGGCAGTCGGCCGAAAACTCGCAACCAAATTGCGTGAGCTTCCCGCCGCCAGGGTAAAGGACCCTCCACCGCTGTCGATGGAAAATTGGTCCGGATTCGAGCCGACCAGGCGTGTCGAACTGGCTGTAAGAGTTGCATTTCCCGTATTGCTCAACACAAAGGTTTGGCTTGAGCTTTTTCCCCTTGTGACATGCCCGTAATCCTTTGACGTGGGTGCGATGGCGATATCCGGCATGATACCTGTGCCGGATAAGGCGGCATCAAGAGAGCCATTATCCGGATCGTTACTTGCGATATGTAACAAGGCACCCTTTGGTCCCAGTGAGGAGGGCCGAAATGAGACAGTGATATTGCGTGTGGCTCCCGCAGACAGCGTAAATGATCCTCCACCGCTATCGATAGTGAATTCGCCCGGATCTGGGCCTGCAAGGCTAACCGAGGTCACGCTGAGATCGGTATTGCCAACATTGCTCACCACAAAGATGTGACTCGTGCTTGAACCCGTGATAACATGACCGAAATTGTATGAGGGAGGAGTCAGAGTGATATCCGGTCCCAATCCTGTGCCGAAAAGATTGACATTTAAAGGATTTTCATCCGGATCATTGCTGTTGATTTGCACGGTCGCCGATTTTTGACCGACTGAGGTAGGGCTGAACCGGATACGGACTCCGATGGTGACTCCTGGAGAGAGAGAATAAGGAGGAGTCAGCATTGAAGAGCTGACTACCTCGAATTGATCGGGATCCGAACCTGTTCCAGTGGCTGAATAGATCACCAACGTCTCGCTGCCTCTGTTGCTGACCAGAAACATTTTTGTCGAACTCGATCCGATGGGCATGCTGCCATAATCATAAGAGGAGGGTGATACATTGATGTCCGATGCACCTTGCGTTACATCGACCTCACCATCCCATTGGACCGAATCATCAGGAACCGGGATAAAAGAAATGTCGGGAGTCAGAGAGAAATCGGCAAATCCAGTCTTGTAAAAAAATATGAGCATAAAGAGTATTGCATAGCCAATCATTCTCGTGCAGCGGAAAAGCATATTCGGTCTCCGGATTGATCAGGTTAGGCGAGACAAATGTTCTGTTATATTTTGGATAAAACCATTTCATCTTATCAATGCAGTTATCTTGACGTTATAATTTGCAGTTTTATATAGTTTAATGCAAGTTGTTTATAGATTGCATCTGATATTCAAAAAAAAAATAAAAAGATCTGGAATTGATCCCGATTTGTTGCGGTTAATTAAACCAAGGTGTTTAGAGATCTTTGGGTCGGATAAAGGTCAATCGAGCGTGGCAGGTTATTGACACCCTTTCTTTACTCTTGCATATCCTATTCCGAACCTTGTTTTTTTGTGAATCCCTGTGGACATCTCGTTTCCAATGAGATGAGGAAACAAAGATGTCAGTTAAGATCAGAATTCAAACAATAATACAAGATGTAACAAGTTGTTTTCAAAGCTATTTTTTGAAAGGAATGTTATGAAATATGATCTGCAATCCTCAAAGGCTTTGCTTTTTACGATTTTGCTACTTTTTTTTGCATGCACTCCTTCCAGGGTATCCCGTCAAACGGGTAACGTCATCTTTATCCATCCTGATGGCAGTGGTGCCTCCATGTGGGGGGCGACCCGGTTATGGACTGTCGGACCGGATAGTATTCTCCACTGGGATCGCCTCGATGCCATGGGGCTCTATCGCAGTCATGTCCTCAATTCCACAAATGCCAGCTCGCATGCCGGTGCCACGGTTCACGCCTATGGGGTCAAAGTCCCATATGACACCTATGGGAATGATCCGGACCGGCCATTCGAGTCAGCCTCAGGGCAGGCCTTCAGCATCCTGAAAGAGGCTCAGCTACAGGGCTATGCCACCGCTCTGGTCAATAGTGGCCATATCGGCGAACCCGGTACCGGCGTATTTGCCGCTTCCTGGACGGAGCGCAATGAGACAGATCCCATCACCGCTCAGATCATTCACAGCGGGGTCGATATCATCCTGAGCGGGGGAGAGGTGCTTTTATTGCCAGAAGGTGTCAGAGGATGGCACGGCGAACCCGGTATACGCAAAGATGGCCGTAATCTCATTGAGGAAGCCGATACATTGGGATACACAATTGTCTATACTCGCGAGGAGCTCCTGGCGCTTCCGGATTCTGTCAACCGCGTACTCGGGATTTTTGCCCCGCAGCACACCTTTCATGATCAACCGGAAGAGATGCTAAACGCATCCGGATTGCCCCTGTACGAGCCTGATGCGCCTACTCTGGCGGAAATGTTGCGCAAGACTCTGGATATTTTTTCCACTCGTAACAATTCATTTTTTATTGTGGCGGAAGAAGAAGGATCTGATAATTTTGCCAATAACAACAATGCGATAGGCTCCCTGACCGCCTTACAAAGGGCCGATCAGGCGATTGGTGTGGCTGTGGATTATATTGAAAAAAATCAAAATACACTTTTGGTGACAGCAGCGGATAGCGATGCAGGGGGGCTCGAGGTGATGTCATTGCGGGATAGCAGTGCGTTCGAGCGCCCTCTCCATGCCTTTAGCAGCAATGGATCGCCTGTAGATGGCCGTGATGGGACAGCGACATTACCATTCGTTTCTGCTCCGGATGCGCAGGGGAACAGGCTCTATTTTGGGATTTTGTGGGCCACAGACGGCGACGTGGCCGGTGGCGTACTGGCCAGAGCACACGGACTCAATGCACATCTCTTGCCCATCAATGTCGATAATACAGATATTTATCAAATCATGTATACCACTCTCTTTGGGCACAGAGCCACAAAGTGAGAAAATTTAAAGCCAACTGAACATATTGCCGGGGATCCTATAAAAAAAAAGGCCACAGGTCGTTTACAAGAGTTCACATTAAAAGACCTGTGGCCGGATAATACGCGGCTAGAGCACAAACTATTCAGATGCCATATGTGGCTTCCATACTTTCCAAACATTACCGACGAGATCAGGACCAGGAGACAGGGTGTCTTTGCCAGGCTTCCATCCTGACGGAGTGGCTTTTGAGCCTTTGCTTTCACGAACGAGCTGAAAGGCCTGGATCTGGCGCAGTGTTTCCGAAACATTTCTTCCTACCGGAGGCGTAAGTACCTCATATCCCTGAATGACACCATCGGGATCGATGAGAAACCGGCCACGGTTTTCGACCCCGGCATCCTCATCATAGATTCCATAGACCGTCCCGACTTTACCGCCGCCGTCGGAAAGCATGGGAAAAGGCACACCGCCTTTGACCATTTCGGCCAATTCTTTATCATTCCACATCTTGTGAACGAAAACACTGTCCACACTCATGGACAATACTTGTACGCCCAGTTTTTGAAATTCTTCATGTTTATCGGCGACCGCCGATACTTCGGTCGCTCAGACAAAGGTAAAATCGCCCGGATAAAAGCACAAGACGACCCACTTGCCGAGATAATCGGATAATTTGACAGAGGTAAATTCGCCTTTATGATATGCCGGAGCTTCGAAATCCGGGGCTGGTTTTCCTACCTGGATCATATATTTTTCCTCCTTGATGTCTTGAGGTGTTTGTTCTTGTTTCTTTTTTGGGGATTGTCCGACCACTCCACCAGTCGGACGGGCGCATCCAACTTGCTTTTCAGCCATACTGTTCCTCCTTTCTCATTCGGTTGAATGGATGTATTTTTCGCCGCGTAAGGTCTATAATTATGAACATGAAAATGATCTCAAAAAATTCACTTTAAATGATCGATCATCGCCAGCGTCGAAGATGCGACAAGAATTCCAAATCCGAAACTCATCAGAGTGCCGATAATAATATATTCGGCCTCCATTCGCTGCTGACTGTTTTTGATTTCACCAAAACGCAGGATGGATTTGGCTGCAATGAGAAATCCGATCCCTGTTTTCATGCCGGCAAAGAACAAGATGAAAATCACTGCCCGCTCCAGCTGGCCTATGAGTTTACCTCCATTCTTTAATCCCTTGCCTGAGAGAATCGGTGATTTTTTGTGTTCTGTTTTGATTTGCTTTTGAAACGGGGCCACAGCAATGCCGATCATCAGGCCCCCTGCCTTGACCGAAAGGACGAGTCCTGTGATCACCAATAGTATCACAAGATATGCCCGGCCAAAATGTTCTACCCAGTAAAGTGAAAAATCACCTCGATGCACAAGAGCCTGCTGTTCCCCGGAAGTAATTTTCAGATCCGTATTTCGGGCTGTGTGATCGTTTGAACTCTGTAAAAAGGGCCGCTTATCGTCGTTGTCTGAGAGCAAAGAAAGTGTGTTTTGTCCGAAAACCATGACAAGGAGCATAATGATAAATAAATAGGCTGCCTGTGATTTGAGAAAAGGGCTCTGTTTTTTACCGCTGTAGAAACGGGTTACCGTGCCAATTAAACAATGAGCTAGAAACAAAATCAGAGGAATTTCCCATTTTGCCCACCATCCGGTCAAGAGATAACTCAAAGCCGTTACGAGAATCCCTTGTTTCAATACATCGAACCAGGTTGGATTCAGTATTGCTCTTTCAGCCTGCAACAGGATGGCACCGCAAAAATGTCCTGCCAAAAGACAAATCAACAGAGGTTCGGATATCATGATCTGCTCCGTTAGTTACAACCCCTAAAGGTTGTAAAACAATTTACAACCTTTGGGGGTTGTAATGGGTGTTTACAACCTGACAAAATGGTTTTCATAATATTCTATTGCGCGCTCAACAGTCGGCCAAGATGCTGTATTCAAGTGCTTTGCAACACCTTGTTGAGTAATAGGAGGGGAATATTTCCTGGCGATTTCTGTTTGGGTCAGATTTAACAAGGCCCAACTGATTGCGATCGCCTGAGACGGAGTCCAATCTCTGGCCAGAGCATCGATCAGTTGAACGATCACATCCCATGCGTGAGACAAAGCATGAGAATCGTTGTCATCGATGCTGATTCCCATACCTGAACCAGGCTTTAACTCGTCGAGTTTTCGACCGGATAACACAAAAGCGATCCCGCCGCCAGAGGTGTTTGTTTTGTTTGGCAAAAAATCAATGCTCCCCACGCCAATAGCAAGGCGGGTATCGAGTCGCTGTTTTTTTTTATCATTGCTGGCTGCAATCAAAAAGGCGCGCAAATACATTGCGATGCGAAGCGCAGCCCGGAGGTTCTTGAGAACCAATTGCCAACTGTCTCCACGAAAGACAATGAGAGGGGAGGCGAGGTCGCTGGCAAAGTGTTGTTCGATTTGCTTTCCACACTCGTGCAATAATGGTTCGAGATTCTGGCGTTGTTTCAACGACAGGTTCGAGTATTTAAAAATATCCCCGGTGATGACGGCATAATGTTGTTTTTGTTCGTTTTTCATGAATTCGATTTCTCGAATTGAATTGCTATAAACATCACTCATGATCCTGATCGATGAGCCACTCTCTGTTCACTGCGACGAGGGAAATCTTTTCACGGTAATCTTTTGATCCGTTTTCAAAGAGGCATAAAATCGTACCCTTGTCGGTGATGGCCATATCCGAGTATCCGGCCTTTTCGCTATGGATCACCCGGGAATGGGACCATGATTTTCCTTCGTCCTGGCTGAGTCTCAGTGTCAGGTTTCGCCTGCTGACCCGGCTATTTTGCTCAGGATCATAGACCGCAGGATTGAGAAACAGGATTTCGTTTTCATTCAACCGAATCATCGAAGCCTGGCAGGTGGGACAGGGTAGATTTTTATCCAATTTCGGTTTTGACCAGGTGATTCCTGCATACTCGCTCGTTGCCACAGCACGGTACCCCTGCCGATGCGCCCGCATATTAAGCAGGAGCGAGCCATCCGGTTTTTCGATTACCGTACATTCATTCAATCGGTTTAACGTCGGAGGCACCAGTGCGCCTGCATGCCAGGTCTGGCCATGATTATCAGAGTAAAGGATGCCCGACCGAAACCTGTTTGGGGTCGATTTGACATTCTTTTGTTTTATCACCCGATTGCTCAACCAAACAGGTGCGATGAGACGACCGGTGGTCATGTGCAAGCCATGCACCGGTCCTGTGGCCACCCGGACCCAGGGATAGTCAAATTGGTTCAGTATAGAGGTATATTCTTTTGGGGAAGACCATGTAGATCCGTCATCGAGACTCTTTGTATAGAATAAACGCTTGTTATTTCGGGTGAACAATAAATGAATGCGATGGCTGTTTTGTTCGACAATCGGACAGGGATTGCCAATGGTTATCGGGGCATCTCCGCCGTCCTCATACACGACCATAAGATCTGACCAGGTTCGTCCGCCATCCGAACTCTTTTTCATCAACAGGTCGATATCCCCGTCATCGCCTGTCCCTTTTTTTCGACCCTCGCAGAATGCAAGTAGCGTTCCTTTTTGAGTGATGACCAGAGCGGGGATGCGATAGGTGTGATAGTCATCCTCACCGGCGATATACACATCGGTGGTAAAGAGTTTATCTGTTTCAGCAATTGCCGGTGTACAAAACGATGCGAAAATGACGCAGAAAAACAATAGATAGCCGGGTTGATTCATATTTTCCCACATGGGTTAATAACGTTAAGATTTAAACAGTATCACTCTGGATCCAAATGGTCTTTATTCATTGCTGCTCAATAGTTTACTAAAAATTCAAGACTTAAACAAGCGAATTTGGAGGTGGCTTAAAAAATCTGTCCGGATTCAGTCGACTTTCAGTATATCTGGCAAGAGGTGTTGGAATAATTGACCTTGTCATGTCGTTTGCTTTGACTGAACCCGAGTTTTATGTATACAAAGCTTTGATCGATAGGGGGCAAAGACACGTTGAATAAATCTGGAATTCATTGAGGACAAACCGATGCTATTGGAAGCGGATGCACTCTTTAAGATAAAATTGCTGGAACGTATCGATTATTCACATGATATTGCGGTTTTTCGCTTTGAAAAGCCAAAAGACTTTGATTACAAACCCGGTCAATACGCGACTCTGGCGATGGAGCATGAAGGCAAACTGGTTCAAAGAGCCTATTCTATGGTCTCTTCTCCACTGGATAATGATCTCGAATTCATCATAGAATTCGTCGCAGGAGGTTCTTTGACAACAATTATGGCGAATTTGAAGGTTGGCGACACTTTATATCTTCGCAATCAGGCAAAAGGAATATTTTATCTTGATGAGAATTATACACGCCATTTGATGGTCGCCACGGTGACCGGTATCGCTCCCTATGTGAGCATTATCCGTACCCTGGAGAAAAAACGCGATGAAAATCAGAACCACCAGATCGTGCTGTTGCATGGTGCCAGCATAGCCAGTGAATTATGTGATTATCTAAAGGAACTGGATGTTATCGCCCGCAAAGGATGGCTCGAATACGTCCCCACCATCAGCCGGCCGTGGGATGAACCGGAATGGGCCGGAGAAACCGGCAGGGTGGAGGACCTTTTGCGAAAATACGCCGATGGGTTTAATTTCAATCACGAAAATGCCGTGGCCTATGTCTGCGGTCATCCCCAGATGATTCTCAATGCCAAGAGTATTCTCTTACGTGCAAGATTCAAGGAAGAGCAGATCAAACAGGAAGCGTATTTTCCCCTGGAATTGCAGGATTAAAGTGGGAGATAGGCTTCTTTTTTGGGCTCTGGAGAGGTTACGGAACAAAACGCTGTAGCAATGATGAAAATGCTACAGCGTTTTGTTTTTAGAAAAAATAATAGGCGCCGAACAGCAATCGCATATTGGTCACGAATTCGGCATCCTCGACCTTGCCTTGCATATCCGGAGTACCATAACTCGCTGCTGTCAGTTCTCCTTCGACAGCAAACCGGATTTTACCGGAATTCCACAAGACACGAGGAGCAACACGGTAAATGGTATCGATATTGAACCCGCGTCCCCAGGCAAAAGAGACAATGTCTTCAGAGGCGCCCAGATTCTTTGTGAGACCCGCAAACAGACCCCATCCCATAGACGAGCCACCGGAAATGTCGGTCCATACCGAATAAAGGCTGGTGGGCATGTACGATTCGGTGCCGGTGTTCTCATCAATGGCTTCTACTGCATACCCGCCCAGCATCAAGTGATCTGTGAGGTTCTGACCATAAACGCCTTCGACTTTAAAGGTTACCGAAGGTAAATCGAATCGGGCATAACCGAGAAAAGAGAGACCATTGACGGTTTCAGTCGTTTTATAACCTGCCTGCGTGACCAGTCGCGGAGTCAGAGCTTTCCAATCGAGGCCCACACCGAACAATGAGGCGTCACTCTTGATTTGTACCTGAGCATGCAGGTTAGGGATCACTGCATTTCTTAAATAGACAGAGCTTGCCCCTGCCGGACCAGTACTGGTAAAATCCCGCTGTGCCATAGCAGCAGCAATAAAATTGAGGTTACCAGAGCTATGCGTCAAGCGCACCTGAGGATTTCGGGAAAATGGCTGGAACGGCGCGCCGGTATTGAATGATACCGTCCCCGGAAAGCAATCCGTCACAAACATGGGATGCCAGAATTGTCCTATGAGCAGGGTATTTTTTTCCCATTTTAAGGTCAGAAAAGCATGACGAAGACGAAAGCCATTGACATCACTATTCGAGTGACCAAAAAAGGCAGCCTCGATCAGGCCTCCAGTTTTAGCACCGAATGCGTCCGGACCTGTGATTGTCCCTTTCAAGCGGGTTTGGATGGCCAGGATATTCAGATTGGGTTTGGCATTAATGTCATCGCCGTCAGGGTCTTCTGCTTCTGCTACGGGATAGAGCAGAAAATGACCTTCCCGGGCAGCAACGACCTGCCGGGAATCGAAAAAGAGATCGGTTTTAACAAAACCGCTGAATTTAATGCCAAAATCAGCGGTTTCAGGTTGGGCGCTCGCCACACCTGCAAAACAAACCATTAGGGCGAAAAACAAAATCATCACTCTTTTCATGATATCCTCTTGAATAGTGAACATGTTATATCAGAATTTCAATCACCCTCACCCAGGTAATAGCAGGGTGAGGGTGAGACGTCATTAGGCATTATGAACTTGTTCTGCCAGAAATTTTTGAATTTCAGCAGGTGTTTTTGATTTGCTGATCAAAGAGACAACGATATTGGTAATAACAGCCAGCGGAGCTCCTAACCAAGCAAAGTACCATGCATTGAGGTAATAGTTGATAAACTCCTGTCCCGGCAGACTGCCACCATATTTACCGACAATAAAATAGACGAGGGCGATCAGAGAGACAGCAGAACCCGCGATGAGACCTGCCCAGGCGCCGCTTCGATTCGAGCCTCCCCACCAGATCCCCAGCAGAAACAGCGGAAAAATCGTGCAACCGGCCAGAGAAAATGCAATGGCAACGAGTTGAGCGATCAGACCCAACTTGAGTAACGCGACAATGGCAACAGAAGCAGCCATGATGATGGTTCCGATACGTGCCATCAGCATTTGGGTATGCTCTGAGGCATTAGGATTAATGGTTCTGAAATAGAGATCATGCGAAAATGCCGATGCGCCTGCGACAAGGAGACCGGATACTGTAGAAAAGGCAGCGGATATGGCTCCTGCGGCAAGCAGGCCGACAATGAGGGGAAAGACCGCTCCCAGTTGTGCTGTATAGACCACGATCGCATCTTTGGCCAACACGCCGACCTCGGGATTAGAAGAGAGAATTTTGCCAAAAGCGGAATAGACAGGTGCACTCCAATAGAGAAGGCAGATAAAAAATAATCCCCACACCACGGACCAGCGTGCATCACGTGCTCTGGGCACGACATAAAAGCGTTGAATCACATGGGGGAGGCCTGCTGTACCGATCATCAGGGAAAAGCAGATCGCAATCCATTGAAAGGCAGTCTGACCTGTTGCCGGATCCCAGGGCATGGCGAATTCCGGAACAGGTAATGTGGCAAAATCATGGCCGAGTGCAGAGACTCCCTTTCCCGGTGCCAGTCCGTTGACCGCGTCGGTGACAATTTCACCATACCCGATCTGGGGAACGAGCCAAAAATAGCCATATTTATAGGTGAGAATAAAGAGAGGAATCATAAAGGAAACGATAATAATGACATATTGTACTTGCATGTTTTTGGTCACCCCCAACATGCCGGAAATCAGGGTATATGCCAAAACCACTGAGGCGCCGATCAGTACCGCCCAGGTATAATCGATGCCCATGACCCATTTGAACATGATGCCGATGCCGGCGAACTGACCGACACAGTAAGAGAAAGAAATAAAGATCGCCAGCGAGGCGCCAAAGCCGCGCAAGCCTTTGGAATAAAAGCGATCACCAATAAAATCAGCGGCTGTATATTTGCCATAACGACGGATTTGACCGGCCATAAGAATGAGCAAGAGCACATATCCGCCGGTCCAGCCGACAACATAGGATAAGCCGTGGTAACCGGAAGCGTACATAATCGCGGCCATACCGAGAAAAGAGGCTGCACTCATCCAATTCGAGGCAATCGCCATTCCGGCACCGACCGGAGAAATTTTGCGACCGGCTGCCCAATACGTCGACGTATCCTTGGCTCGATTAAAAAGTCCGATCATGATAAATGTCACCAAAATCACAATCAAAATTATAGCGGGACCGACTTTAAACTCACCTTCCAATTTGGTGGCACTGGCTGTTTCTGCCCAAACCGGTAAACTCGCGAATAAAAGCCATAACATAGTCATCAGATATTTTTGCATCACTGAACTCTCCTCTGTTTGAGCCATTCTATTCTTGAACATTATGTTTTTTGTGTAGTTTGTCGATAGATACGGCATAGATGACACACAGAACGACAAACATGATGAGCAAAAATTGAGCAGTATACCAGTAGTGAAACGGAAAGCCAATAAACGTCGTATCGGTCAAAAAGCTACGATTGTGAACAAGATAGAGTTGCATGACATCGGGTAGCTGTTCCCTGATGGTCTGGTCGAGAGCACCATCCTGCACAGGGACAAGCGATGTCGGCAGGAGATCATACAACAATTTGTCGAATCCTTCACTCCCGAGCCCTAGCACATTATGAAGATCGTTATTGGCGAGATACTCGAGAGGTGCCTGCTGAAAAGGGGATTGTTCTTCTGCGGGCAAGAGTTGCAGAGTCAATTTTGATACAGTGATTTGTAAGAGTTCTTTGTGCTCCGGTTGCAGAGCCACGTTTTTTCCCAAAACTGCAAGTGTTACTTGAGCGAGTTGCTGTTTAGCATGAGAGGTTTGTATATCAGGCCAAACCTCCTGAAAGGTTGTAAAGCTCGGTTCAGGAACAGGTTTATTCACCAAAATAAGTAATACCTGAAACCCAAAGACCGCAACAACCCAGATGATTGCAAGCGTGAGAATCAGCTTCATGTTGGCTCTGGCGTGCTCTGTGACGGGTCTGAAAAAATTGACCTTTACTTCTGCCGTTTTTTCCACAGTCTCTCCTCCTTGCCTTGATGATGGGTCAGTGATGAAAAAATTACCGAAATTATGCGCAATATACAAATTGAATGAGATTCGGTCAAGTACTATGTTTAAAAAAAACCAAGAGATATTTCAACTATTTCAATTGCATTTCAGTAATATAATCCTTAATATATCCAATATCCAGAAATCTTCTGGAGGACCGACATGAATGTATCCAGTTTTGGCTCGAGCATATATGATTATCCGGTGGAACAGTGTATCGATTATGCGTTAACACATGGCCTGAATCATTTTGAAATCAATCTCACACCACATCATTCCAATATCCTGACGTTTACAGACAAACGTATTTCTTTTTTATCCTATCTTGCCCAAAAACACCAGTTCTCGTACAGTTTTCACATGTCTTCATCCCTGAATCTGGGACATGCAATACCCTATTTCCGGCAAAAGCATATTGACCATCTGGAGGATTGTATAAAGATCGGTGCACGCCTGAACCTTTCTCATATCACATTTCACCTGGGCAATGTGGTCGGACATACCATCATGAGTTATTTTCGTCAACAGTCACTGTTGAATGTGGTCAAAAGTCTGAAAATACTCTTACAAATGTGCAAGTCATACAATGTGACCCTGGCAATTGAAAATTCTGCAAAAATGCACCGAGGTTCTGACCTGCAATTATTGGGGGACAATATCGGCGAACTGCAAACCATATTCGATCTTGTCGATTCTCCATGGTTGGGATTTTGCCTGGATATCGGCCATGCAAATTTGAATGAAGGAGCGATCGAGTATATTCAGCAGTTTGGGCACCGATTGAAATGTGTTCATTTTCATGATAATTATGGTTTCTGCGACGAACATTTGGAGGTAGGCAATGGATGCGTCAATTGGCAGGAAATCATCGATATGCTTTCCGAAATAAACTATACAGGGCCGTATATCTCTGAATGTTACAAACTCAAACCTCACAATGCCGTTGCTCTGTTTAAACGATTTTGGCAACAGGAATAGAAATATTAATCGTTTATCCTGCGCTATTCTGCTCGACTAGATTTGCGCCACTCCAGTAAAATCATAACTCATCTTTTTTTGAAAATTACTGATTTGAGAAAAGATCTTTTTCAGCAAGTGTTGCTCGATCTGAGTGAGTCGTTTAGGATTGATATAATTATCGGGTTTTCGGTTTTTTTCCAACCCCTGAATCTGGTGCTGAAAACGCATCATCATGAGATAGTTATAACACTCGACGAGCTCATCATATGAAACTTTAGTTAAAACCTGCTTGTCCAAAAGTTTGTTCAGCCTGTTCAACGTATTTCGCTCGGAAACATCATGTTTCAACGCATAAATACGGCCAAAATCCACAATGGGCAAAATAGCGTGTTTGATATCAAAGGCTTCGGGATGGCTCTCCGATCCCTTGATATTTCCAGTAAATGTGATGGGGGGCTTGACCAGCAGAGAATTTTTAGCCAAATGGTTAAAAAAGGCCGACTTTTCTTTTGCCATCTCTTGTACATCTACTGCAAGATCATTGACGAGATGGTGATCTCCATAGAGACAGCGAAAATCAAAAAAGATACTGATATCGATGAGATCCTGAGGTTCTGCGTAATTGATCCACTGAGAGAAATGGTCTTTCCATCGATCATAATCAACACACCAACGTGGATTTTTGGCCATGGCGTCGCCTTTGCAGAAAGCATATCCTGCTTTATCCAGCCAGGTGTTGACCCGGGTTGCGAGCTGTAAAAAGTAATCCTGTACATCCTCATCTGTATTTTCATAAATAATGGCATTATCTTGATCTGTGACCAGGGTTTGTTCTTCGCGTCCCTGACTGCCGAACACCATAAATGCAAATCGAACAGGGGGTTCACCCAGTTCCTGGAGAGCAAATCGGACGAGTTTTTTTGCCACAGCATCTCCCGCAGAACTGATGACACGAGTGATATTTGAAGCAAGAAAACCGCTTTCTATGAGATATTTGGCCATTTGCGGCAAGGCCTTGCTTCGTTCGATCAACTCACCAACAGAAGCAGCGCGATTTATTTCCTGTACATAAAGACCCGCAGAATATTGTGACAGCTGCAGAATTTCCAAATCTGATATGATTTTTGTAATCTTTCCGTTTGGGTCAGTCAATGGCAGATATCGTACCTTGAGATCTTGCATCTGCAGCAAGGCTTCGAAAACAAGCGCGTTTTCAGAGATCGAAATGACCGGTGCAGTCATGATTTCGTAAATGGGGCGGGTGATTTCTTTTTCGTCACACAGGGTTCTTTCCCAGAGGTCATCTGCAGTGACGATGCCAATAGACTCTCCGCTGTCTGTCACGACCAGTGCGGCACCGCATTGATGCTTTTTGAGCTTTTTTGCTGCCTGAATGACAGATAAATTCATATGGAGGGTGAGGCATTTATGGGCAAAGTGTTTTACAGGTTGATTGAGATAAACGAGTGATGTCTGAAGCTCTGTGATAATCTCTTCACGCATTTTTTCGGATTTTTTACGCTCGGAAATGTCATCGATGATACCATCGATAAACTCTGCGGATTGGTCCTTGTTTTTGATGACCACTGCAGATATCGAGACCACTGAATGACCGCCATCAAGTCGTTCGAGTTGTAAAATTCGCTTTTTCACAGCTCCTTCATGTAAAAGATCATCGATAAAGCTTTTTGCCTCTTCCTGATCCCGAAAAAACTCTGACAGAGTCAAATCCTGCCAATGTTCATTTTCTATGGCAAAGATCTCTTTGGCAGCCTGATTCAATTGAGTGAAATGGGGTTTTTTATCTATTTTGATACGAAAAACACCAATATTTATCGTATCGGTCAACAGTCGAATTCTTTGCTGACTCTCTCCGAGTTCATCTTTTACTTTATTTAAAGCGCGCATATCCTTGGCAATAAGGATAAATCCGGTTTTTCCATATAATTCAATCCGTGAAATGGATAGCAGAACATGAATACGATTATTGTCTTTACCTATCAAAACAGCATCCATGGGTTCAGGAATATCATGCGATTCTGACAATTGTTTGAAACTGTTTTGACCGGTATTTTCCCAGGTTGCTGCTGATATAAAGTCATCGATCTCTTTTTCGGAAAATTCCTTTTCTGAAAATCCCAGCATGTTTTGAATAATATCATTGGCAAAAATGATATGGTTATCGAGGATCATCAGAGTCCCTTCGGTAGAGGCCTCGACAAGTGTTCTGTATTTTTCACGTGATTCGGCCAGATCCTGCTCAGCGCTTTGCTTTTTTCTTTCTATGGTAAAAGTTTGTCTGGCGATAAATAGCAACAAGAGAGACAAAATAATAAAAATTGCCAAAGAGATATTGATCAATCGTCCGGTAATACGCGATATCTCTGATCGCACATCCTCGATGTATATTCCTGTACCGACAATCCAGCCCCAAGGCTCGAATCCGCGCACAAAAGATAGTTTGGGTACAATGCGTGTCGAATCATCTTTCCATTGCCAAAAATAGTCTACAAACCCTGCACTATCTGCCTGAACAACCTCTACAAATTCGACAAAGAACCGTTTGCCGTGCGAGTCTCCAAACTCTGACAGATCCTGTCCCTCCAGATCCGGACGGTAAGGATGAACAATCATGCGGGGATGCATATCCGTTATCCAGAAATAATCCTTGTTTTCATCACCATACCGCAATGCTCTGATGTTCGCTTTGGCTTCAGACTGGGCTTTGCTTAACTCGAGTTCACCCCGTTGAACCTGCTCGTGATAACTGTCCAGCAAATTCCAGGCAGAATTGGTGAGCTCTCTGATCATTTCCCGTTTGCGGTCAAGAAGCATCTGTTTCGAAGCAGGAATGATGATAAAAAAGATAGCCACCACAAAAAGGACCATGGTCAAAAGGGTAGGGAGAAGGATGTTTAGAAAGAATGAACGGGCAAAAGTATTTTTTAACATGATTCACCCATATCGATTGTTTTGGATTCTGTATAAAAATATAAGCAATTGAATCGTGAAATCCATACAATAATTAAATTATCGCTCACCATAACGGGTGAAATCCTCTTGTGAAATTTAAAAAATAGCTTTTATCTATCCTCTGATGTTTATATCTTGGTTATCCTTTTCTCAGCAACCAAGGTCAACGGATCAGTGCAATGAATCTTTTTCAATGAATTGGCTTTAATGAACATGGAAAATTAAAATGACGAACCTTTGTTTACGATTCGGATTTTTGTTTTTGTTTTGGACTGTTTCCCTTGCGACGCCCACAATTAACCCTCCTAAAAATCTAAAAGTGGATTATATCACCCAGCCCCTGGGCCTGGACACTCGTTCTCCCGGTTTTTCATGGGAGGTGGGCGATCTTAACCGCGGGGCAATACAATCGGCTTATCAGATATTGCTCAGTGCCTCTGCCGCGAATATCGATAAAAATCTTGGCGATATGTGGGATAGTGGCAAGATAGAGTCTGATGCGACGATCCAGATTCCGTACCAGGGGAAACCGCTTGAATCGGGGACCCGTTATTTTTGGACGGTACGAACCTGGGATGGAGCCGGTACTGTATCTGAATACAGTCCGGTTACCTGGTTCGAAACAGGATTTCTCGATCCCGGTGACTGGACAGGCGAGTGGATCTCTGATGGGCGCACCCCTCCTGAAAAGGACGAGGATTTTTACAAACCCATTCCGGTTCCGCTATTTCGCAAATCCTTTACCGTTAGTAAAAAGGTGCATAAAGCCCGCCTCTATATCAGCGGTCTCGGCTATTATAATGCTTATCTTAACGGCCAAAAGGCAGGTGATCACCGGCTCGATCCCGGCTGGACACAAGTTGCAAAGACGGTTTATTATTCTGTCTATGATGTGACCGGGAAAATTCATTCCGGTCAAAATGTTATGGGTATCATGCTTGGCAATGGCTGGTATAATCCCTTGCCCATGCAATTATTCGGTCGCTGGAATCTGCGAAAGATTCTTACTATTGGCCAGCCCAAAGTATTGGCGCAATTGCATATCGAGTATGAAAATGGAGAGATCGAGCACATTCTGACAGATACGAGCTGGAAAACCTCCACAGGTTCGATCATTCGCAATAACGTCTATTTGGGTGAGTGGGTGGATGCCAGGCTGCAAAAAGAGGGCTGGATAGAGTCCGGATATGATGATCGTGACTGGGAAAAGGCTATAACAGCAGAACCTCCCAATGGCGAATTAACCTGGCAATTCATTCCTCCCATCAGACATACCCGAACGCTCTATCCGGTGCACCTGACGGTTCCGCGTCCGGATACGATCGTTGTTGACATGGGACAAAATTTTGCCGGTGTCATACGGTTTCGTGTATCAGCACCAAGAGGAACCGAAATCAAATTCAGGTATGCAGAGCTTCTCTATAAAGATGGCACCCTTGATTTTAGAACCACAGCTGCCACTCAGATCAAAGAGGGCGGCATCAGCGGAGGGCCGGGTGCTCCTGCGACTGCCTGGCAGGAGGATCGATATATCTGCAAAGGGGAGGGGATTGAAATATTCGAACCTCAATTCACCTTTCATGGTTTTCGCTATGTGGAAATCACGGGTTTGCCCTATATACCCTCACTGAACGATATTGTGGGTTTACGACTGAATTCAGATCTGGCTGACAATGCCTCCTTTCAATGTTCCAATGAACTGTTCAACAAGGTACAAGAGGTCACGGAATGGACCATGCTGAGCAATGTATTCAGTATCGAGTCTGATTGTCCGGCCCGGGAAAAATTCGGCTATGGCGGTGATATGGTCACTGCCGGTGAAGCCTATAACCTCAATTATGATATGGCAACTTTTTATGCCAAAACCGTACGCGACTTTAGCCGTGATGCCCGTCCTGGCGGCGGCATGACCGAATGTGCTCCGGATATCGGCATCAATCAACGGGGCGTTACAGAGGACACCGGGCCAGTGGGCTGGACGCTGGTGCATCCCTTTCTGCTCGAACAACTCTATCGCTATTATGGCAATATGGAGTTGATAAAGGAACAGTACCAGCCCCTGAAAGATCTGGTGGATTTTTACCATCGCCATGTTCCGGACCATATCATCGAGGTCGGCATCAGTGATCATGTCAGCATCGATGATCGGCCCGTTCCGGTGACCAGCACGGCATTCTATTACCATCATGTGCGCATACTGGCCGATTTTGCTTCCCTGCTTGGGAAAAAAGACGATGAAACATATTATACAACCCTGGCTCTTGAGATCAAAGAAGCATTTATCGAACGGTTTGTCAATCCGGTTACCGGAGAGGTCTATACCCGAACCCAGGCTGCCCAGGTTTTTGCGCTTTACTATGATCTTTTACCTGATTCGGTAAAAAACAAGGCCATCGAGGTATTAAAAAACGAGATCTATATCAAGCATCGGGGCCATTTATCCACCGGAATTTTTAGCACCAAAATGATGCTGAATGTTCTGAGTGATCTGGGAATGGATGAGATCAATTATACCATGATGAATCAAAAAGAATTTCCCGGATATGGCTATATGATCGACAATGGGGCCACTACATTATGGGAAAACTGGGCTTTCAAACAACACGATTCCAAAAATCATCCCATGTTTGGCTCTGTCAGCGAATGGTTTTATAAATCCATCCTGGGGATACAGCAGACCGAGCATTCTGTTGCCTATAAAGAAATACTCATCAAGCCGTTTATTCACGGCCCACTGACCTGGGCCAGAGGCCATTACCATTCCATGCGCGGCAGAATCAGTTGCCACTGGTGGAAATTCGGAGATGATATTTTTATGAACATCGAGATCCCGGCCAATACACAGGCCCTTGTTTATCTGCCTGTCTATGGCAGATCCCAGCCAGACATTTACGAGAGAGATAGACCGGTGATCATAAAGGGTAAAATGCAAAGGGATGTTTCAGACCTGGAATGGGTGAAAACCTTGAGGAATCACTATGTGTTACAGGCAGGCGCCGGGGTATATCGGTTTATCATCAGACATTGAAAAGACATCTCTGGTTTGGCCAAGCGGATTGTCGACAAATGACTAAAAAATATATTTTTATTGCCTTATGCATCGGAGGGAAACATGAATACCCACTCTAACCGCCGTCAGTTTTTAAAGAAAGTCATGGCAGGTTCTGCCACAGCGTTATTGACGCCCTATACTCTTTATAGTCAGGCCAGCAACTCTCATTCACCACTTCCCAAAATGGGAAAACAATCTCCCAATATCTTGTGGGTCTATCTCGAAGACACCAATGCCTGGATGAGCTGTTATGGCGATACAGTGGTCGAGACGCCCCATATCGATGCCCTGGCAAAGAGGGGAGTGCGGTTTGACCGTGCTTATATGCCTTCAGCGGTGTGCACCCCGACGCGCTCCGCCGTGATCACAGGAATGTACCAGACCTCAATCGGTGCGCATGAGCATTACAGCTCGTTTCGCAGATGGCGAGACAATGAAATGGAATCCTGGGAACCCAATCATCTGGGTGTACGAACACTGCCAGAGATATTCAAGGCTGCCGGGTATTACACGTTCAATGAAGGAAAAAATCACTATAATTTTGTATTCTCTGATGAGGATCTTTATGACCGCAAGGGAGAAAATGGTTTCAAGGGGGCACAAAACGGCACTGAATGGAGCGGACGAAAAAAGGAGGATCAGCCCTTTTTTGGACAAATACAGTTGACCGGGGGGAAATATCCTGATCCTCCTAAAAAAGTAGGTCCTGATGCGGTATCGGTCCCTCCGTATTATCCCGATCATCCGGTCTATCGCAATGAAATCGCTCATCATTATAATACTATCCTAAAGATGGACGAGATTCTCGGTGACATTATCAATACATTAAAAAGAGATGGGTTGTATGAAAACACAGTTGTATTCTTTTTTTCGGATCATGGCATGCGTCTGCCACGACACAAACAATTCCTGTATGAAGGGGGAATACGTGTCCCCCTGGTGGTGGCAGGACCCGGACTTCCGACCCACAAAGTGCGGCCAGACCTGGTCAGTGGCATTGACATAAGCGCAGCTACGCTTGCCCTGGCAGGGATCAAGATTCCTGACCATATGCACGGCATGGACATGTTTGCGAGCCATTTTCATCGTGATTATGTTATCTCGGCACGTGACCGCTGCGATTTTACCATTGACAGAATTCGGTCTGTCACCACGGATCGGTATAAATATATCCGTAATTTCATGACAGACAAGCCCTATTTGCAACCTCAGTATCGTGACGATTGGGAATCCATGAAACTGCTTAAACAGTTATACAGGGAGAAAAAACTCGATGAGACGCAGGCGCGATTCGTCGGCGAAGAGCGTCCGGCTGAAGAGCTGTATGACCTGGTTGAGGATCCGCACGAAATCAATAACCTGGTGCATTCCTACAAGAGAGAACATGCCATGGCATTGGCCGAATTGCGTACGATCTTGCACAGGTGGATCATCGAGACAGATGACAAGGGCCGCTTTCCCGAAAGCGATGCCTCGCTCAAGGCGGTTATCGATCGCTGGGGAGACAAAGCCGTAAACAAGGAATATGACAGGGTCCGTTAAAGAACAAGAGATCGTTTTGGATAAATTTTTTTGGAGTCATTTCTGTTCGGACAGCCATGTCTTGGAGTATTGATTCATGGATCAGCCATCCTCATCAACAGGTTTGGAAGGCTGATCCATCTGTTGCATTCACAGTTACAGAATAGTAAATGCGCTACTATCGGATTTGTTAATTTCCCACGGCAATCCAGTGAAACCCGTGAAAAGAGCCACAATCGGGATGATTTTGTGCCCCGCTAAACCAGACCGTTGCTCCTGTGGTGGAAACGTTAAAAATATAAATATAGGCATCACAAAGATTATTCCCCCGGCGCAAGGTTGCTGTTACTGTGGGAGGAGAACTGAAGGTATAGCCAAAGTTGAATGAAACCGTTTCGTCGCTTCCCGAATCAGGGGTTAATGTGCCGCCATATTTACCCGATATCACCTTGACAAAAGGACCCCCGGGTTGAAGTGTACCATTCGCATCTGCATACACATTTATGTTACCCTGTCCGGCCAGATGTCCAACTGTCAAATTATTATCAAAAACACTATTACCCGTCGCGTGTAACCGGCCGGCAATATCGACCTTGTATTGAGGATCCGTAACCCCCACGCCCATTTTGCCTTCATTCGTTACTTTCATGACAATGGTCTGGTCGGCATTTTTCACAACAAGCTGACCAAGTGAATGGGTTGTCATTAACAAAAGCAGTGTAAATAAAGTGTTCAGGATTTTTGTACTCATGGTTGCCTCTCCTTTAATCGTTGCTGATTGGATTTCAGATGATATCGATTTCTCTAAAAATCACCATCCTTTTTGGCAAATGACCATCTGCTCGATTTAGTGAATGTGAAATTCATGATAAATGACTATTTTTATACCA
>WJME01000229.1 GCA_014728115.1 Candidatus Zhuqueibacterota bacterium
CAACGATTCGATCAGGTCGGTGTGAAAAAAGTGGATTTTGCAACCTGCCTTGAAAAGAGTCATGTCATTTCCATTCACTGCAATTTACATGACGAAACCTTTCATCTTTTGAATGAACATGCGTTTGAATCCATGCCACAACGCCCTATATTGATCAACACGGCAAGAGGCCCGATCATCGATGAAAATGCATTATTGCAGACTTTACAAAAAGACTATATCCATAGTGCAGGATTGGATGTGTTTGAGGACGAACCCCCTTTGAGCCATCGCAATATTTTGCTGTCTCACCCCCGTATTGTATGCACAGGGCATATCGCATGGTATTCGCTGGAAGCCTCTCAAGAATTGCAAAAGCGCGCTGCCCAAAACATGGTCATGATGTTAAACGGAAAAATACCGGATGACTGTTTGAATCCAATGGTAAAGGAGAGATAATGGAACAACTCTGTAAAAAGTCTGCTCCAAAAGGTCTGGCACTTTTGGCGATGGTCGGTCCCTCTTTTATCTGGTGTGCGGAATATATTGGCTCGGGTGAGGTGATTCTGGCCACCAGAACTGGTGCCATTCTCGGTACCTCTGTGCTCTGGGCCATTTTTGTGGGAATATTTTTTAAATATTGGATCGGGTTATCCGGTGCACGTTATACAGTCTGTACCGGAGAAGGCATGATCGACATGTTTGATCGCTTGCCAGGACCACGGCACTGGGCTGTCTGGATCATACTCGTGGCGCAGTTATTCAGCGCCATGATTTCGATTGGATCTATCGCGACTGCTGCCGGGATTTTTATCAATTCCCTGATCCCCATCTCTCCTTACTTTGGGGGATGGTTTGTCACGGTTTTTGCTTTGATTGTGGTGTGGTCCGGGGTATTCGATGTGCTCAAAGTATTGATGAGCCTGGTGGTTTTGATTATTCTTGTCGGAGTCCTGTATGTCGCCGGCACCGTTTTCCCTGGATGGCAAGAATTGCTTGCCGGTTTTGGTCTTACCATTCCTGCAGTCCCGGATTGGGCGACACAATGGGGAGGTGTGCACAGCAATCCCTGGCGGGAAATCCTTCCGCTTATCGGATGGGCTGCGGGCGGCTTTGCCAGCCAGGTGTGGTATACCTATTGGATTATCGGTGCGGGCTATGGGGCTGCCGAACACAAAAGCTTTGGCAAGCCGGCAGATGTGAATTTGCTGGCCAATATGACCCGCGCGTGTGCGGAAAAGATCAAAAGCTGGTGTCATGTGGTTTACGCTGATGCCACATTGGCAATGGTGATCGGGAATGTGGCAACCATGGGATTTTTAATTGCCGGCGCCGGCATTCTGGCACCCAATCAACTCGCCCCGGAAGGGCCGCAAGTCGCTACCGCCTTGTCAACTCTGTTTTCTTCCCAATGGGGTAAAATCGGTGGCACTCTGTTTATGATTTCAGGAGCAGTAGCCCTTGTCGGCACGCAGATCGGCCAGCTCGCAGGATGGCCACGCTTGCTTGCCGATGCTGTTCGCCTTTGCATCCCCAGGTTCAATAAAAAATTCTCATGGAAAACACAATTCAGGATGTTTCTGGTGCTGTTTTTTATTACCAATATGACGCTTGTATATTCCATGGGCTACAAGCCTGTTTTTCTCGTCAAGGCCGGTGCTATATTGGATGGGTTGCTTCTCACTCCCTTACAAGCTCTGGCCGTCGCTCTGGGGCTCTATGTGGTGATGCCGCGACTATTGTCAAAAGAAGCCTGGAATGTATTAAAACCACACTGGATTTTTGGCGTGGGCCTGGCGATTGCCTTTATTATCTTTGGTTATTTTTGTGTCTTCCAGGTTCCCTATATTTTCTAGGGTGTCTATGTGAGACAGGGATAAACACATATGTCTATACGATTGCTCTACTTTTCAACGCCAGATTGTTCGGTGTGTCATAGCTTGCGACCTAAAGTCCAGGAAATGGTCGCAAACTATACCGAGGTCGAATTCTGTTATGTCGATTGTACAAAAGACAAACCCGTATGCGGACAGAATCAGGTATTTGCAGTGCCCACAATCATTCTTTTCCATGAAAATCGGGAGATCAAGAGATTCAGCCGGTTTTTCTCGGTTGAACAAGTCCAAAACTGGATCGAAAGAATATCCAATGAAAGCGACCGTTAGTTCGAAAAAATGTTAGAAATAAGAAACTCGTCTTTTAATGTTTCGTAAAACAGAAATAAGCTCTTTTTAAAAACGAACGATGATCGATATAACCACACTCTTACTAGAGGAGACAAAACGTTGAAATCACCAATTTTTACGACTGTTTGGCTTTTGTTACTCGGATGTGGGGCCTCTCTTTTTGCTCAGAATAACCAGACACCCATATCCCAATTTCAGGCCGGACTATCTTTTATTGCCGGCTTGCCGCAGAACGAGTTTAAAGAAAACATGGGAAATACCGGATTGGGTCTGAGCGGAGAGTTTGCCTACCGGCTGCCTCGCTCGCCTCTGCTCATCGGAGGGTCTCTCGGCTTTTTGATCTATGGCCATGAAAACCGCAAGGTCCCTTTTAGCAAGACGATTCCGGATGTTACAGTCGATGTGCAAACAAATAATAGCATTCTTATCGGTCACCTGATAGCCCGTCTGCAGCCCTATAGCGGAACAGTGCGCCCGTATCTGGATGGGTTGGTCGGATTTAATTATTTCTGGACAGAAACCACCGTGCGCAGCGAACGCTGGAATGATGATGATGATAATAGCATTGCAAGCTCAACCAATCAGGATGATATCACCCTGAGCTATGGAGGGGGA
Source organism: Candidatus Zhuqueibacterota bacterium (assembly GCA_014728115.1). Lineage (GTDB taxonomy): Bacteria > Zhuqueibacterota > Zhuqueibacteria > Residuimicrobiales > Oceaniaggregativiventaceae > Oceaniaggregativivens. The sequence goes on from WJME01000229.1 coordinate 2,781, forward strand.
GGAGGGCTGGCCGTCAAAGTGTGGGATAATTATCAAAATCAGGAAAGCACCAGCGGCATGGTTGCTGTTTTTGTCGATCTGGGCGTTCATTATGTGCAAGGACGAAGAGCGGAATATCTCAAAGAAGGCTCTATTGAGCGCGATATGGAATCCGGCACAATATCCTATGAATTGACAGAATCGACCACTGACCTGGTCAATATAAAGCTCGGTGTCAAAGTCGAATTTTAGTGTCTTAATAGTAAATTTATAACCAGATCCGGCAAAAGTTTTCAAGCTGTTTTCAGGGCCGGAATTAATATCTGTTCTTTGATAGTCAAAGCAGCACAGATGATCTGTTTTCCTA
>WJME01000230.1 GCA_014728115.1 Candidatus Zhuqueibacterota bacterium
GATTGTCGAGAATGCAAAACAGATTGTGTTCATTGGTGTTTATTGGCGTTTATTCGCGGTTGCTTTTCGTCTCACGTCTCACTTTTCACGTATTTTAAAAAGGAGGATACTATGAGACCTTTAACCGTCATCATTATGCTATCATGGATCGTTTCTCTTGCAGCGGCGCCGGTTTATGATATTTTGGACTATGGGGCTGTGGCCGACGGTGAGACCATCAATACCGAGGCGATCCAGTCGGCCATTGACGAATGTGCGTGGAAGGGGGGAGGCACGGTGTTGATTCACTCTGGCACCTATGTCTCCGGTACCATCATTCTCAAGAGCCATGTGACGCTGAGGGTGGAGGCCGGTGCGACGTTGCTGGCGAGTCCGGATCTGGAGGATTACCCCGATATCACGCCAGAGATTCCCTATCAATATACCCCCCGGTTTACCCGCTATTTGATCTATGCTGAAAAAGCCGAACAGATTGCCATCGAGGGTCGGGGAACGATCGATGGACGCGGACGCAATTTCCCCTATATCCGGGGCGAGGACAAGAACCGACCCTATATTCTGCGTTTTGCCGAATGCAAAAATGTGCGGGTCCAGGATATCTATTTTTATGATTCGGCTCGTTGGTTACAGCACTATCTGGGATGTGAAGATGTGGTCATTGACGGAATAACAGTGGTAGCCACTACCCGGGAAAACCGCGATGGTATCGATATCGATAGCTGCGACAGAGTAAGAATTTCCAATTGTGATATCAACTCTGGCGACGATGCCATTGTGCTCAAAGCCACAGCGCAACGACCATGCAAGAATGTTGTGGTCACCAATTGTGTGTTGCGCAGCAGCGCATCTGCGCTAAAATTGGGCACAGAATCCAGCGGAGGATTTGAAAATATCCTGTTTGATAACTGTTCCATTTATGATGTTACGGGTGATGCCATTGCTTTGGAGATGGTGGATGGTGGGCGTTTTGATCGAGTCACCGTATCGAATATGGTGATCGATGGCGCCAGAACCGCTATTTTTGTGCGACTGGGTAACAGGGCTCGTCCCATTCCCGGAATCGAACCGCCGGGTATGGGTTCGATGCAAAATATTATCATCGACAATATCCAGGCGACCAATATCAGAAACTGGGGATGCTCAATCACCGGTTTGCCCGATCATCCGGTGGAGCATGTCATGCTCAGCAATATTCGCATCCGGTTCGAAGGAGGCGGAACCCTGGATCATGCCATGCAGGAGGTTCCGGAAAAACCCCAGGCTTATCCCAGCAGCAAGATGTTCGAGACGTTGCCTGCGTACGGTTTCTATTGCCGGCATGTGCGTGATCTGAGTTTCGATCATGTCCGTCTCGATGTCGAGGAACCGGATATGCGTCCGGCCATGATTTGCGATGATGTGGAACAGTTGGAGGTGACGGATTTCGATGCAGAGATCGACGAGCAGGCAAAGAGTTACTTTTCATTTGTCAATGTCCGTGAGGCGCTGATTTCCAATTGTTTGCCTATGGGCAACTGTGCCATGTTTTTGAATCTAGAGGGCGCGCAAAATCAGACCATATCTTTGTTTCAAAATTCTTTATACACATGCCAAACCATAACCAATCCCACAGGTAACGCTTTGATTCATGTGGGAGAGAATATCACCACACGCTGAGCAAGGAATTCTATGGACCGACGAACATTTATCCGATCGATGATATTGACGGCCACATCGGCCTCCCTGATGCCGGCCTGTCAGCAGCAAAAAGCGGCAAAGGATGGCTATAATCCAGCTCATGTCGATCATCCGGCCGATCTGCCACTGCCAGCCGGAAAGCGTGTACCGTTTGAATGGCAAGCTTTTGCTGTGCCTGAGCCTGGAGGCAACGGGCCCGTCCTGCGCTGGAATATTCGTCCGCTCGAGCAGCCCTCGCGCTTAAGAGTGACCACAGCCATCGATGGCCGGGAAGAAAAGCTTGTGGAGGTTCTCCTTGCAGAGAGCGGTGACAAGATAGGGGAGCTCGATCTGCGCTTCGCACCTGTCCTTGAACCCTTTGAGATTTTGTTGTCTGCTGTCCAGACCCGGCAGGTATTGGAGCAGGGAGTCAGATTGAGTATGCGTATCGGCAGCAGTCCGGTCTGGTTTTTTAAACCCTCGGGCGATTCCGGGGAAAAGCAGACCCTGATGCCTCATCTGTGGATCTCGGACGATTCCGATCCATTGACAGCATTTCATGACCGTCTGGCCTCCCTGAACAGTTTACAGCCCTATGGGTGGATGGAAGGGTGTGTGCTGGATGGATTATACGATTTGTGGAAGAGCACGGGCCAGGATCGTTATCATGCGGCTTTGCAAGCGCATCTGGATCACTTTTTCAATGATGAGCAGCGTCTGATTTACGAGAGTCCGCGCAGTGAACCCCTGGATGGAATTGTCACCGGCATCGAATCCACCCTGCCGAATGCCATCATCGCCAAGCTGGATCCGCAGCACCCGGTATTGGATGATGTCGTGCAATTTTGGTTGAACACAAGAGATTCCGAAAATAGTGTACAGGATGGCCAGACCACGTCTGCTGAGGGGAGCTATACTGTTGGATATCCCATGATGGTGATCGGACAGGCGCGTGAAGATCGAGAGTTGATTCAACTGGCAGTGCAGCAGATCCGTATACGCAAAAAGCGATTGATTTACAACGGTGATTGCTGGCTGCGCTATCATGGAGGTGACTCTCGCACCTATCGCAACTGGGCGCGAGGCGTGGCCTGGTATGGATTGGGACTGGTACGTACCCTGATCCAGGGCAGGAGTATGACGGGACTCGACGATTTAAAGCAAGAAGTCGAGCGCCTGGCAGGGTGGGTACAGGGCTATCAGCAGGAGGATGGTCTGTGGCGGTGTTTCCTGCATGAAAAGGTTCGTCCCGATACCTCGGGTTCGGCAGGGATTGCTGCGGCTCTTGCTCTTGCCATCAAGCACGACTTTCTTTCAGATTCTTATTTGACGATGTGTCAGCGCACGCGGGATGGGTTGATTTCTCACCTGACTCCTGACGGCTTGCTCACCGGTGTTGCGCAGAGCAACCGTGGCGGTGAGTCTCTACAGCGCAGTGACTATCGCGTGATCTCGCCTATGGGCATGGGATTGATGGCGCAATTGATTTCCGCTTTACCCTAGCGTCTTTCAAGAAATTTCTTGACCTTACCCGCATTTTTTTGTATTTTGCAACCGGTTGCGATACCGGTTGCAAGCCAGTACAAAGACAAGGTTGATGAATTGAGCCGCAAAATAGCGGACTGGCAACAGCGAACTCATGATCGCGTAGTAATTGTCTAACATTTTACGAATAAAGGAGCCAGAACCGAATGATTAAAGGACTCGATATTTTGAAACATCTGTCGGTGATCATGATCATATGTTTACTGTGTGTAAATATTCATGCTGCAGAACCGGAAAAAACCGATATAGCCCTGGTCGATCGGTTTACTTTTCCCGGTGAGCATATGGAGGGCAGCATGTGGTCTGCCGTCTATGGTGCAAAGAGCGGAAAAATTTATATCGGTTTGTGTACACATGCCGAGGCTGCGCACTTTTATGAATTCGATCCGGAAACTGAAATCATGCGCCACATCGCGGATCTGACCGTATTTCAACGCGAACGCGGTAAAGGCATCCGCACCACAGGCAAGATCCATACGCGTATGGGTGAAGATGAGGAGGGCAATGTCTATTTCGGCGGACTGTGTGAGGATACAGGACCCGAGCCCATCGATCCCTCGAGCTATGAGGGTCCGCATTGGTATCGTTATAATCCGACCAAAGACCGCCTCGAAGACCTGGGCCTGATCAGCCGCCATTGGGGCTTGCTGGGCATGATCATGGATACCAAATATATGGCCCTCTTTGGTTTGGCCGAAGACGGCCATCTCTACAAATACGATATCAAAAAAGGCATGACCTTTGACCTGGGCCGCGTGGATGACTGGGATATCTGCCGTACGATCTTTGCCGATGATGAAGGCAATATCTATGGCTCGTTTCCGGTGGCTCAGATATGGAAATACAATCCGGTTACCGATCAGGTTATCGACTTTCCCTATATTCGTCTCGAGTATGATATGCGCGTGCTTCCCCGCACCATGTCCAAGCCCATGATCGACCGTAAGGTGATCTGGCGAGTGATCGAATGGGATCCCATAGATCAGGTGGCCTATGGGATCATGGGCGGCACCTCGACTTTGTTCAAATATGATCCGCACGACGGCAGGGAGGGCAAGATTACACCGTTGCTCAAAATGTGTGCTCCGCAATATCGTTCCGATGATATCGATATTGTGCGTCAAACTCCGTTTTCAACCCTGGCATTGACTATTTCCAATGAACATATTTTATGGTATGCACCGGTCATGTCCGGTTCATTCGATTACACCGGCCATTCCTGGGATGTTCGCGATGAAGAAAAGTTTTCCGCCAAACTGGCCGGCGGACATTATCCACCGCTATCGGTATTGGTTTCCTATGATCTCGACAAAGATGAGCGCAGAGATCACGGCCAAATGCGCACCACAGACGGACGTTTGGTATACGGGCTCGGCGGTGCCTGCACCGGACAAAAAGACGGCAAGATCTATTTCGTAGGTGCGGTAGAAGAAGGAGATCCGGATAAAATCGTGGCCAAGGTTGCACGCAAGTGGCCCTATAGCATGGCCCTGGTGGCATATGATCCCAAATCCCAGGAATAGCTCTCATAGTTTGAACGTGAACGGTTCTGTTTATCGGATCTAAAAATAAAACGCATTACGGAGAAATGACGATGAATATCAGGCAAATTCCATTTATTGTTTTGATCCTTTTAGGTTTCAGCTCGCTAGCTCTGGCTCAAAAGTGGGTCAATCCCCATTTTGATGCTCACAGGGTGGATTATCGCGATCTGGGGTATCCGGCGGCCAATATGCTGGAGGCGGACAACAGTCCCATCACCGCACTGCTGGCCCATTCCAATACCAAGGTCTATGGCGCCACCTCCGGGGATCAGTCCTATCTGTTTGTCTATGATCCCCGGATCAATAAAGTGCTGCCTCTGGGAAGGATTCCCGGTGCCAAAGGCGTCTATCACTCGTTGCTGGAGGGGGCTGACGGCACGATCTATATCGGCACCGGTTTGAACGTCCTGGAGCAGGTGCCTCTGACCAAGGAATTTCCGGGTGGCCAGCGCGCCATTCAGATCCAGTTATGGAAAGATATCAATGCCCCTTATGAGGATTATGAGGGCGGACACCTCTTTCATTATAATCCCGAGATCGGTGATGCCGAAGCTTATCTCTTGGAAGATTCGTGCAAGGTCAAAGACCTCGGGATTCCTGTACACGGAAATACGATCTATTGTATGACATTTAACAAGGATAAATCCAGGATCTATGGGATTTCCTATCCCGATGCCCATTTCTTTGAATATGATCTGCTCTCGGGCGAATCCACAGACCACGGCGAAATGCTGGAATCCAGAGTTTTTTCGGGTCCGGAGCGCGAATGGCGCAGTGTACCGCGGGGATTATTTTGCTGGGAGGATGGCAAGATTTATACCTCGGGCGAGGACGGATTGATCGTGGCCTTTGATCCCGAAACCGATCAATTCACAGCAACCGATATGCGAATTCCCGGCGAGTATTGGGAAGCGTGGAACTATAACGGCTATCCCGTGGCAGAACAGTTTGTCATGGCGCCTGACAGCATGATCTATGGGGGCACGAGCGATGGATTTTTATTCAGATTAGAGCTGGACAAACAAAAAATCGTCAGCCTGGGCAAGCCCATGGTGGCAAGGCGATTGCGCGCCATGACGGTCGGTCATGATCAACGGTTATATATGATGTGCGGAGAGTTTCAGGAACCCTGCGAGCTCTATGCCTATGACCTCACCGGTGCAGACGGATTTTGGAATATGGGGGTGCTGGGCGTGGATCGCAGTCCCTATTATGCCAAACGACCGTATGAATTCGATTCCATGGCCACCGGTGCCGATGGCACGATCTTTATCGGCGAAAGCGACCGGCGAGCCAAATTGTTCATCTATTCACCAGGCCCGAGAATTTTTCCCGGGACCCTGAATCCTACAAATCCCAGGTAATCCTAAACAGGACTTGGGTCTATGAGAAAAAGTCGGTCATTCTTCCATATGATATTCATGATTCTTTGGCCGGGTATGCTGGTTCCCGCTCTTTTGTTCGGAAACGATGAACCCGTTGAGAAAAGCCAGCTCGTAAGGCTCAAACCGGCGGAATGATCTGGAACGCTCAAAACTGGAGGATGAACGAGGTAAAGCTCTATTCCGACGATCAGGTCGAGCTGGAAAATTGTCGCCAAGTCGAGCGTCCCGAATGGATGCAATCGAGATGAACAGAAATACTTTGTCGATGGTGTTTTTAGAAATTACGTTAAGAAAGGATAGCTTATGTCCGATATAGACCGCCGCAAATTTACACAACAGGTACTCGCCGGCACCGCCGGACTGTATGGGTCGCTGATGGCCGGCAGAGGGATGTCCCAAAGTAAACGCAGACCCAATATCCTGTTTATCTGCTCTGACCAACACAGTTACAAATATGCCGGCTATGCCGGTCACCCTGTGGTGCAGACACCCAACCTGGATCGCATCGCGCGCGAGGGCGTGGTGTTCAACAATGCTTATTGCGGGGCGCCGGTGTGTGTGGCCGGACGTGCGAGTTTGATGACCGGAGCGTATGCGTCGGATGTCAATTCGTTCTGCAATTCCACGGTGTGGGATGGCAGTCACCCCATCTGGGCCACACTCTTGAGGGATCAGGCCGGATATACCACCTGGGCCACCGGCAAATTCGATCTCAGCGATAAACGCGATCTGGGGTTCGACATTCAGGTCGAAACGAGTAACAGCCACGAAGGCAATCCGGATCTTCCTTCTCTGTTTCGGCGTCCCCCGGTCTTTCGCTTCAAGCGCCGTGATGAGGTGAACGGCAGCACGAGAGAGCGACCCCATGAAGACAAGGACAGAGCCGGGCATACTCTGGAATTTATACGGCAGAACAACGACAAACCCTGGTTGGCCTATGTGGGCATGACCCAGCCCCATCCGCCACACCGGGCTTTGCAAACCTATTACGACATGTATCCCACAGACAATATCCCGCTTCCCAATATTCCCGCGGGTCACCTGGAAGAGCTGCATCTCGTATATCAGGAATACCGCCATTATCGCAACATTGCCACCCCCATACCCGGTGATCGGATCCGCGCAGCACATGCCGGTTATTATGGCCAGATCACCGAGATGGATGCGTATATCGGCAAAATCTATGACCATCTGAAACAAACCGGCGAGCTTGAAAACACGCTCTTTATCTATACTTCGGATCATGGCGATGCCATGGGGGATCATGGGTTGTGGAGCAAGTGTAATTTGTACGAAGGCGCCGCGCATATCCCGCTGATCATGGCCGGTGCAGGAATGCCCCAGGGCAAACGTATCGATACGGCTGTGGCCCAGGTCGATCTTGCGGCGACCTTTTTTGAACTCACCGGGATCGAGAGACCCGATTATCTGCGTGGCCATTCGCTGCTGCCGTTGATCCGGGGTGAAACGGGCGATCATCCCGGATGGGCCTTTAGCGAATGCCATCAGCAGGGCAATATGACCGGCTCGTTCATGATCCGCAAAGGGGAGTGGAAGTATATCCATTTCTCCTATTTTGATGATTTGCTGTTCAATTTAAAAACCGATCCCGGTGAATTCAACAATCTGGCAAATGATCCTCTTTATCGGGATCAGAAAGAAGAACTAAAAAATCTGCTCTTTAGCCAGCTGGACCCTGAAGAGGTTACCGAGCGGGCCTTTGCAACCCAGGATGCCTTTTTGCAGAATCTTGTGAACCAGTGTACACAAGAGGAGCTTTTCGAACGGCTAAGAGGACGCCTGGGAGATGCGCAGGCGTTGTTGCTGGCGAAAAAGCTTAAAAAAGGATGATCAAAGGAAAAGCTGAGCCTCATGCCAAACCGCAAAGGTTTTGCTATATGGCTTTGCGGCTGCAGTAATGTTTTCTGTTTTTGATCAAGACTCCGGTATAAAAGAGGGCCATTTTAATGAAGAGATTGAACCAGACATCCCTGTGGGTTGTCTTGTTAGCGCTATTGATTTATTTTCCCGTTCATTCACAGCAAGCCATACCTATCGATGTGGATGCAGCAATTCCTGTCGGGGAATTGGAGCCTTTTTGGGCGGGGCAGACGTTTCATCCCACCGAATATCTTTCCACGGAATGGGGTGAAAATCTGGTCAGACTCATGGGAGAGTCGGGTGCTGCCTGCACGTTTATCCGGCTTTACAACCAGCCGGAGAATGCCATCCGGGTGGCCGACGATGGCTCTATTTCATACGACTGGAGCGAGTTCGACAGGCGCGCCAGACTGATTCTGTCGACCGGTGCCAGGCCTCTGGTGGTCTTTTTTGGCATGCCTTTGGAGTTGGCCAGGTATCCCAATTCGCTTAAAAAGCGCAATTTTGGTGCCATCGTCAGCCTGTCACCGCCACAGGATTATGCACAGTGGGAAGCATTATGTATTGACTTTACCAGACATGTGATCAAAGAGTTTGGACTTGAGGAGGTCAAGCAGTGGTTTTTTCGCTGTTGGAACGAACCTAATCTGGGCCATTTCTGGCATGACGCCGATGTCGAGGAATATAACAAATTATATGACTATTTTGCGCGCGGCATAAAAAGTGTGCATCCCGATATACAAATCGGCGGAGGAGCTTTTGGGTCTACTTCGACCTATAAAAATCCGGATCAGACACGGGTGTTTTTCGACCACATCACCCGCGGTACCAATTACGCTACGGGCGAGACCGGTTCCCCGATCGATTATATCAGTATGCACTCTTATGGAGGGACCAGCGGTGCCGGCGGTCCGGGATGGGAGTTCCCAGCTGTGGATTATCTCATGTCTATCCATAAATCCTATATCGAGATCCTCGACGATTACCCCCGGTTGAAAAACTTGCCGTTATTCATGGATGAATGGGGCGTTTCTGCCAGCGGAACCAAGGGCATGGATGCCGAGCCTTTGACGATTACACGAAACAACGAATTTGCAGCTGCATTTTTGGCCACAGTGGTTGCCCGTCAGGTAGAGCTGGAACAGATGACAGGCCACCGCATCGGTAATATGATGCTCTGTGTCTCTGGCTATGAACGGCGACGGAAACACGATTTTATGGGGCTACGGACTCTGCATACCCGCAATGGATTTCACAAACCGTTGTTAAATGCTTACAGGGTGTTGGATAAATTGGGCAGACAACTCGTCAAGGTCGATATCCGGAGCGAAAATCCCCATATCACAGCCCTGGCCACAAAAGACAATGAAAAAATAACGATCATGGTGACAAATTTCCAAAATGATCAGCCAATGGGAGAGGGGCCAGCCTATCCTGTCTCGATATCCGTAAAATCACCTGGTGACGGGCAATCAAAAGTGATCCACTGGCGTATCGATAAAGAACACAGCAACGCCTATACAGAATATGTGAAAATCGGCAGTCCGGAATTTCCCAATCCTCTGGAAATGGAGCAAATCCGAACAAAAATGCATTTGGAAATGTGCGATTCACATGTCCTCGACCAATCGGGTAAAGAGTTGTCAATTGATTTTGACTTGCCCTGTAATGGGGTATCGTTTTTCGAGATTTATAAAGTGTTATGAAATCTTGATGCCTTTCTGTACCCTCGGGTCTTTAGCGCTGCGATTTGATGATCGGGAACTATTCCTTCCTTCCATATGGCAAAGAACCCGGAAGAGGCAGAGATTTGCAAAGTGAACTAAAAGACGGGAGTGTTTAATCATGCCAACAAAAATCAAAACCTGTGTATGCTTTATTATCGCCTGTTTGTTTTTGATCTCAGTAAACGTCCATAGCCAAAAAATCACTTCCCTGACGCGTATCGGTTCTGTAGAGATCAAGAAACCGGTCGAGATCGAGCGATCGCCGTTCGGACTGGGATGCGAGACTCTGGACCGGGAGTTGTGGGAGCCCAGCGAGGTTTATCCGTTTCTGGAGGATCTGGGTGTCAAGTGGGCCAGACTGCAAACCGGCTGGGCCCGTTGCGAGCAGGAAAAGGGGGTCTATACCTGGGAGTGGCTCGATGAGGCCGTGGATGGCCTGATCGATATTGGCATCGAACCCTGGTTCAATGTCGGCTATGGCAACCCCCTCTATACAGAAGGCGCTGCCCGCTATCATCCGCTGTCGTCGGAGGAGGCGTTTGAGGCCTGGAAAAAGTTCGTGGTCGCCATGACAAAGCATTACAAAGACCGCATGACCTATTACGAAATCTGGAACGAACCCAATCTCGGCGGATTCTGGCGCCCGGATGATCCTGATCCGGAAAAATATGTGCGTCTCGTGGCCGAGACCGCGCCGCTGATCCGTGCCAACGATCCGGATGCCGTGATCGCCGGTGGCGTGACCTCGCGAATTCCGTATGATTTTATCAAAGCCTGTCTGGATGCCGGACTTGCTGATCATATCGACATCTTTTCTTTTCATCCCTATACCACCTATCCCGAAACGTATAACGATCAGATCCAGGCGTTGAGAACATTGCTGGACAGTTACAAGCCCGGGATCGAGCTTTGGCAGGGAGAAAACGGCTATCCATCACAGCCCAACAGCACAGGATTTACCGGTGAAGGTCCGTGGACAGAAATGATTCAGGCCAAGACCATGTTGCGCCGGCTGTTGCTGGATTGCAAACTGGGAGTCGAGATGACCAGCTGGTTTCTGGTGATCGACCTGCATGATTATCCCAAAGGATCCGGACGAGTCAACTATAAAGGGATCTTGCGCGCCAAGCCGGAAATCGCTCCCAAGCCCTGTTTCAAAAGTCTGCAATATTTAACCAGTCTGGTGCATGGCAAAGTAGAAACCCGCAATTCTATACTATATTCCGGCAAAGAGGTGTTTTCAGAGAGTATGATACAGGATTTCCGCTTTGGTGGGAAAAAGAATCTCTGCAACCTGCAAAGTACGGTCTTAAATACGGCCAATGGTCCGGTGCTCGCCTATTGGGTAGAGGATAAAGCGAGAGATTCCAGAGTTTTCGATCGAGTGAGTCTGATGCTCGAAGATTGGGAAGGAAATGGATTCAAAAATCCGGTTCTGATCGATCCGTTGCATGGCGAGATTTTTGAATTGCCCATGTTGGACATAGAAGGGGAAGGACATCAACGAAAAGCCAACTCGGTTCAGATTTTCAACACGATTCCTGTTTCCGATTATCCGTTACTCATCATGGAGACCGCGATAATGGACTGACCTGTTACGTTTTCGCTGCTTTTGATACCAGGATTTCCAATCGAATGATCTGCATGGCCTTTTCGTTAAGAAGGATAGAGAAATAGTGTATTAAATACGGAGAAGGAATATGAACCGGTATATGTGGATCGTTTTGATCCTGGGTTTGGTCGCGAGTTGCGCCGAAATCGATGATGTTGCTCAAGAAAAGAGTCTTTCATCGATGTATGTGTCCAGGCCCGTGCAAATCGATGGCAACCTGCAAGAATGGCCCGCTCAATTGGATACCCTCTATTTAACGGACCGAGAGAACCTCAGCGACAATGTCATGATTGTCAAATCCGTCTGGTCGCTGGCCAATCTCTATCTGGCATTTCAGGTCAGCGATTTTGATTTGCGTGCCTATCAGACCGAGCTCGATCACAAAAAACTCTTTCTCGATGATATGGTAGAATTTTTATTGGATACGCAGATGGACCGCTCTGAAAAGTGGCTCGCGGACGACATTATTTATCATATTAACCTGCAGGGTCAGAAAAAAGATGACCGCGGCACGGCTTTAGGGGAATCCGATCCATCATGGCATGGGGGTGCGGTCTATGGGGTGAGCCTGCAAGGTACACTCAATGATACGACCGACTCGGATCAGGGCTATGTCGTTGAAGTCGCTGTTCCCTGGACCGAAATCGGCCGAAAACCGAAAGCCGGTCTTGAGATGGGACTCAATGTCGCCTGCGGGGATAATGACGGCAAGGGACGCATGCTGTTCGATTGGGTAAATGCCTGGCCGACCCGGTCTCCGGATGTGTTTGGGACTCTAGTTCTGGAAAGATAAAGAGCAAAGACCATTTATTCGTCCGTGATCGCAATCGTGCAATCTTGCCGGATTGTTATCAATGGTTGAGATCGGTCTATGAAAAGCTGGGAACCCGGCAAGGGTGGAGACAATTGGATGAGATCTCTGATTTTTAATTCTGTAGAATGGACAGATAATCCTGCATGATATAAATCGAATCGAGATTGTACTCGGGTTCCAGATGAAACCGGATACGCAGTGGGCCGTTTTGGTTTTCCTCGACGATACGCTGGGTCCAGTTGACAATGGCTGATGCTGATGACGATGACATATCTGTGGACAGGGGAGATAAGTCGATCGGGATTTCATTGCCAAAGATCTCTCGAACATGATCCAATCGAGTTTCACCTCCCAGGTCGAGGGCTTTGATATTGGGTATTTTGGCCATGGCCTTTAAAAGATGATCGCTATTGCCACAAGAGTGCAGCCGCACAGGTCCCAGTTGATTCGAGATCTGTGTGCAAAAGGGTACCACATATTGATCATAAAGTGTAGAGCTGATCATACAGCCTACACACTCTCCAATATGAACGCTTTTTATGGGATGATGCCCGATCTCTGAAAAGTGTTTGGCCAATACAATAAAACAGCTGCATATCCATTGGAGTACAGCAGAAATGCGCTCCGGATTGGACAGGAGGTCCATAAAGACCTGTTCCCCGAAAAGTTTTTGTGCTGTCGTGAGCACGCCATGAATCACGACCCGACCGGAATGATCCCAGAAAAACGGAGGAATGACAGAATAGGAGGCATGGTTTCGTAACTGTGCGATTTGTTGATCGAATAGTCTTATGAGATCATGGTTGAGCAAACCAGAGGGGTCTGGCAGGTCTGCGTTTTTGTCCAGCTTAAGCGGGGAAGCAATGTCAGCATCTCTGTTGTCATACGGAATAAAATCTGCACCACATAACATACCCAATATCAGATTGGGTTGGATGCCACCGATGATCACCTGATCGTTTGAAATGTATTCCTTTTCACCTATATTGGATTCCGAATAATAGAGGTTGAGGTCAGGAAAATGGTTGGCTGCATATTCATTGCACTGCAGATCGATATAATATCTTATATCAGGATCGAAATAATAATCCCGGTCAAAGGATACGCCCAATGTTCTGGATAACCATGCTTTGGACAATGTGCCTGAAATCGGAATCATCATACTTGCCTCCAAGGAAAAACAGTTCCAGGAAAATAGAGTCCAGATTTTTCTCAATCGACCTGGCAAGAGGACACGGACAGATAAATATACAAATATGCCTGCAAACAGAAAAGATTTTTCGAAAAAAAATAATCGGAATAATCAGTTGATTTGCATTTTGAACTCTATAGAGAGAACGCGTACTGTATTGCACATGCATTCAACTGCTCTCCTGACAAGGAGGATCATGATTTGGCGTGTTTCATTGTTGAAATAACTGTGAGGAATGACAAAGGTTGAATAATCGTTTATGCAAAAGAGTTTAGACTCGAGTCGACGGATTGCTATTAGGATAGGAAAGTCAAATGATTAATGCTGATGTACCCAGAGATGAACTTATACATGGTTTCAAATTAACGAGGGTTCGGTTTGTCAAAGAAATCAATGCCGATGTATACCAGTTTGAGCACGTCAAGAGTGGAGCCAAAGCTCTCAAGATCGACTCTACTGATCCGAACAAGACGTTTAGCATCGCCTTTAAAACGGTTCCTGATTCTGATTGTGGCCTTGCGCATATCATGGAACATTCAGTATTGAACGGTTCTGAGAATTTTCCGGTCAAGAGCCCGTTCGATGTTTTGATCAAAGGCTCTTTGAATACGTTTCTTAACGCCATGACCGGCAGCGACTTGACCATTTATCCTGTTGCCAGTATGAATGAAAAAGACTATTTCAATCTGATGCATGTATATCTCGATGCGGTCTTTTATCCATTGGTTTTAAAAGATTCCCGGATTCTCGCACAGGAGGGCTGGCATTATGAATTGGAAAATCCTGAATCTCCGCTAGAGTACAAGGGGGTTGTTTACAATGAGATGAAAGGAGCTTATTCCAATCCAATGCGGGAACTCGGTTATCAGATCGATCGCGCCTTGTTCCCGAATACGCCTTATCGCTTTAGTTCGGGAGGGTATCCCTCTGCCATTCCTGAACTCACTTTTGAAAAATTCAAGGCGTTTCATAAAACGTATTATCATCCTGAAAACAGCTATATCTTTTTATACGGTGATGCAGATTTAAACCGTGAACTGGAATTTATAGATACATATTATTTATCCCATTTTACCAGAACAGGACAAGCAATTCACATTCCCGAACAAGCGCCTTTTGATTCCAGGCGAGAAAAGAGAGCGTTTTATCCGGTATCGAACAAAGCCGATGAGCAGAACCAGACCTATCTGACCATGAGCTGGGTTATCGGGCAAAACACGGATCGCTTTTTGGTGATGATGCTGGATACTCTGGCAGAAGTTTTGGTGAACCATGAATCTGCGCCCCTGAGGTTAGCGCTTGAGAAAGCAAATATTGGCCGTGACGTATCTGCTTCTGTTGATGAATTGAAGCAAAATGTGTTTCAGATTGTGGTAAAAAATGCCAATCCGGAGGACAAGGATCGTTTTCAACGAGTGGTAACAACGACGTTATTGAGTACCATCGAAAACGGCCTTGATAAAGACACCCTGGAAGGCACGCTGAATCGTAAGGAATTCCGATTACGCGAACAAAATAATGCTCAAAAAGGTCTTGTTTATAATTTTCAAACCCTGTCCGGGTGGGTTTTCAAGGATGATCCTTATCTCGGACTGGAATGGGAAAAATCCCTGGAAAAGTTGCGAACAGCCTTGCACACTGACTTGCTCGAAAAAACCGTTGAACGGGAGTTTTTGAAAAACAACCATTGTTTGGTGTTAACGCTTGCGCCCAAAGCCGGGATGGAACAGGAAAATAATACAAAGATCAGAGAAGAATTAAGAATTTATAAAGACTCTTTATCCCCACAAAATATCGAGTCATTGGTCAAAAAGACCCGGGAATTGATCGAATATCAAAAGCAGCAAGATTCAAAAGAGGCCCTGGCCTCCATTCCCATGCTTTCACGATCAGACATCGATCCAAAGGCGCAGTGGTATGAATTGCAGGAAATGGAGAGGCAGGGGATCAAGGTTTTACATTTTCAAGATTTCACCCATAATGTCGTATATGTTCAGCTGTTATTTAACATGAAGCATATTCCGCAGGAATTGCTTCCATATGCCGGCCTTTTATCAGAATGTCTGGGTGTTATGAGTACCAAGCATTACACATATGGAGCACTTGATAATGCGCTAAATATTCATACCGGAGCGTTGAACACTGGTCTGACGAGTTTTTTAGAGAATCGTGATGATACTCGACTTTTGCCCCAATTTGTAATCTCTGGTAAAGCCTTGACATCAAAGGTTGGGAAGCTTTTTCAATTGGTAAATGAGATACTTTTTCATTCCCTCATCGATGACACCAAGAGACTCAAACAGGTTGTTACGCGGCATCAGGCCCGATTAGAGGCCAGAATAAAAAGTGATGGATTGCATGTTGCCATGAGCCGGGCGGATTCGTATTTCAGCCAGCAGGGTAAATTCGAAGAACTGGTTGAAGGTCTCGATTATTATTGGTTTATCAGTGCCTTGGTTGATGATTTTGAACGGCGTTCTCCAGAGATTGTTTCCCATTTAATAAAGACTGCCGAATTGTTGTTTCAAAAAAATAACCTGGTCGCTGCTGTGACCTGTGGGTCTGATGATTATGAAATATTTGAGTCCGGACTGGATACATTGGCCGGCCAACTCAAAAGCGATCGAGTTCATCCGCAATCATGGGACCTTGTATCAAAGACGTCAAACGAGGGGATACTCACCCCTTCCAAGGTGCAGTTTGTGGTTCAGGGCTGTGATTTCAAGAAATTGGGTTACGAGTGGTCAGGAAAAATGCGGGTACTCAATCAGGTTCTATCCAGAGAGTGGTTACAAAATCAGATACGCATTATCGGAGGGGCTTATGGTGGATTTAGTGTCATCTCGCCTACGGGACGATTTTTGTTTCTCTCTTATCGTGATCCAAATCTGATTGACACCCTGAATAGTTATAAACAAACACCTGATTATCTCAAAGCCTTTGATGCGAATGAAGACGAGATGACTCGGTTTATTATCGGAACGATTGCTCGCATTGATCGGCCCTTGACGGTGTCGGAAAAGGGGAAACATGCGATAAGGAATTATTTTGAAAATGTAGCGGCCAACGATCTGCAAGAGGAACGGGACAACATTTTGAATACCACTCGAGAGGATATTCAGCGAATGGTGCATTTGGTTTCAGAGGTATTGCATGAGAATTTTTACTGTGTTTATGGAAACAAAGAGCTGTTACAATCAGAGGCGCATCTCTTTAATCATTTGATCGAAATCAAATAAATCAACTTGCAAAAGTATTCAAAAATTCTCTATTTGTGACGTTGATACATCTTTACTGGTCGAGGCCGAAAAGGTGATTAGAATTCAGCACACTCTTGTCCAAAATAGAATTTATATCCTAAAAGATAACCGCAGAGAGGGCACAGAGAAACAGAAAGAAAATAAACGTTAGAAATGTATTCTGACCCGATAAGAATAAGGTATTAACAGTTTACACCAAAGCAAACAAAAACAAAGAATAGAATTTGTTTTTTTGAGAATTTTTGGTTGCAACGGAATGATGGTGCCATATCTTTTATTTTTTTTAACAGTTATTCTCCATGATCTCTGTGTGTTCTGTGGTGAATTCTATTGACTTGTTTTTAGAATGTATCTGCAAGGACTTTTTTCAATTTCTGATTTTTCTGGCTATTTTGGACAGCGTCGAGTTCAGCAGAATTTTTGATCCCTATTTTTATGAATTTTTCCCGAAAAACAGGCTATATTACCTATAAATAGTAATTAACTCTTGACATTTATCCATTTTAAACTTATTATAAAATGGGAGCATACTTTAGGTTTTTGTTCTCATGTCGAAAATTGAAAGTTGGACATGATATTGATTACCAGCACCTGGTGTTATGACATCACGTATCTCTTCGCTATCTCTTCCAGGGGACTCTACCACCTCACCTATTTCAATACCGGCATTAACTCTTTGGTTCGGCGAGTTACAATAGATTCAGATTAGACGAATGTTTTAGAATGTTCTGTTTTGTCGCTTTACCCCTTGGTTTTGTAAAAACAAGGGGAATTTTTAGCACAGGCTCGCAATGTGAAGCATATGTTAAGAAAAAGTTAAAAAAAGGTAAATAATTTACCTCATGAGGGAAGAAAAACGAACATAATAATGTTCTGGTTTTAGCGACGCACGGAATGTGTAACTCGACTCTGAAACAGATAAAGAAATTCTTGAAAACTCGACTGCTATAGATACGGAACAGCACTAGTTACGCAACAATAAATAGAAGCAACGTTTCATCATTTTGGGCGGACGGTGAGGTTGGACTTTATGTGTTGACATGCTATTTTGGGGATAGCATGGTAAAACAGAAATCGTTTTGGGGACGATCAAGACCGCATAAATTCCATCTTGCTCTTTTGGTGACAGAATGACATCAGATCTTTTAGGGGTAGCGAGCGTCTAATCTCCTTCAAGAGAGCAGTGTCTACACAAAGGTAATTTCCTCACCCTCTCTCCAAGTGATTCACATTATTTCTATTTGACATCCGGAGGCCAACAACCCGGGGCATCTTTTCCGAGTGTCAGATTTCGCCCATTTCAATTTTATGCATCCAATAGAGAGGCGTTGGAAATGAACTTAATTCATTTCAGATTATCTATCCTTGTCTTGATCTCTGTCATTTGTTTACCGGTTCTGGCTCAGGAACAAAGCAAGTATTTGCTGGGCGAAGAGCGAAAATTGGAAATTATTGTCTATATTCTAGGCGAAGTTAAAAATCCGGGAGAATATAGAGTCTATGATAATACAGATCTGGCAGAGTTGATTGCCCGCGCAGGGGGGACCACCGATTTCTCCAATCTCAAAGATGTTACCATTACTCGCTCCTATTATCTGAAAAATAACAACTCTTCCTCAACAGCATTTCAAAAACAAGTCATAAAAGCTGATGTGCAAGCTTATCTGAAAAGCACTGGCAATAAACCTCTTCCTCGATTGGCTCCGGGAGATATTGTTCATGTTTCCAAGAATAAATGGCATGCCTGGAAAAGCGCTGCAACGGTCGTAAGAGATCTCGCTGTGGTGGCCAGCGCATACTTTTTATATCTTCGAGCCACCAATGATTGATAAGCTTTAAATTTCTACAGGAGTGATCTATGAATTACGAAGATTCTGAACAAATTTGGACTTTTATACAAAATACCCTGAAAAAAAGAAAGTGGATCATCCTGGTTTGTCTGATTATAGTTCTAGCACCAGTCATCTATTACAACGAGACCGCACCAAAAGAGTATCAGGCAAGTACCATGTTGGTTTTTGAAGAATTTGTCAATCCCGTCCAATCTTATGAATATGATGCATCGCGGGAAATCATGATGACCAATCGAATCGAAGAGATCAAGAGCAGGTCGTTTGCCCGTGATGTCTTTCAATCCCTGGCAGAGAAACAGCTTAAGCACTGGAAATCACCCACCCCATTACCCAACGATTTTGATCGTGATGAATATGTCATATCTAAAATTCACAAAGCCATTTTAGCCTATCCCGTTCGTAATTCAAATATTTTACGCCTGAGCGTCCAGGTGCGCGATCCGGAAATGTGTATGATTCTGGCCAATCAGGCGGCCAAAGTTCTGCAGGAACGCAGCTATAAAATCAGACAAGAGGGGGTAGGAGGGGTTCGCGTTTTTATCGAAGAGCAGCTGGAACGCTTTTCCGAACAGCTGGAAGAGTCTGAACGTACCTTGAAAAATTTCAAAGAACGAAATCAAATTACCTCTATTGATAAAGAGTCTCAGGAAATACTCAGACGCCTTACCGAAGCGGAAGTCATGTACAATACCATTAAAGCTAACCGAGGATCTACAGAAGAGAGGTTGTCTGTTATTCAATCAAATCTTTCGGAACAACGGCAGGAGCTGGTTCCTACGATTACCAATATTGCTTCTCCATGGACCCAAAAACTTAAGCAAAACCTGATTGATTTGGAAGTTCAATATATGGAACTGTCGGTTCAGAATTATGAACCCGATCATCCCAAGATGGTTCAATTGCGTCAGGAAATCGAAAAGACAAAAAGTAATCTTGCAAAAGAAGCCCTTAAACTTTCAAAAGATCAAAATCTGGTGGATCCCATCACCCAAATGGAAAAATACATGACCGAATCCCTTGAACTGCAAATCGAACTAGAGTCCATCAAGGCACAGGAAAAGGCTTTAAAAGAAACTATTGAACAGTACAATGCAATGCTCGGAGCATTGCCACAGAAGGAATTTGAACTGGCCCGATTGACCAGAGAGCTCGAAGTCAATCAAAAATTGTATATGATTTTGCTTGAGAGACGCGAAGAAGCAAAAATTTCTGAAGCTGAAAAGTTGACCGACATCCGGATTATCGATCAGGCCCGTCTACCGGAAGATCCTGTGATTCCGCGGAAAAAATTGAATCTGGCTCTTGGAGGATTCCTGGGATTATTGCTGGGTTTTGCGTTTGCTTTTCTTTTGGAACTGAAAAGTCAAAAGCAGTTAACCGCACAAGAATTGAAAAATTTGACAAAAATCCCCTTGCTCGCGTCTATTCCAAAATTGGAAACAGCATCCGAAGCCGGAAAAAAACCTGGCAAAAAAAATCCTATACCCAAAGATATCAATGTACGAAAAGGTCTCATATTGGATCTTGAACCTCGTTCCGCAGCTGCAGAGGGATACCGTATGCTCAGAACCAACTTGCAATTTTTGGGTGTGGGTGACAATTTTCGGTCGCTCTTGCTGAGTAGTATCGGGCCGGGCGAAGGAAAATCCACGACATGCTCGAATTTGGCCCTGGCGATGGCACACATGGGAAAACAGGTCCTGCTGATCGATTGTGACCTGCGACTTTCCAAGCTTCATACCTACTTTGACATACAAAGAGAACCCGGTGTCGGCGATTATGTCGAGCAAACCCTCAATCAGGTCAATGGCGATACAAAACTCTTTAACTCATTCAGTATTTATGAAGAGCTGGGACAATTGCCGCAAATGAATTTCAGTCGTCATCGATATGATTCACAAGATGATTCTGTCGCAATAGAGACTCCAAAAGAAATCAGTGAAAAATCAGCAATGATCGCCAATGCGATTGAAAATTCTATTCGACAGACAGATTTTCCGAATCTTTCTATTATGACTGCTGGCAAAACACTGGATAGCCCGGCAGAAGCCATGTCTTCACCGGCAATCAGATTGTTATTCAAAGTGCTGAAAGAAAAATATGATCTGGTGATTGCCGATACGTCGCCGTTCATGCTGGTACCTGAAACACTGATGCTTTCATCCATGGTCGACGGCACCCTGTGGGTTGTCGATCAAGAGCAGTTTGATCAGGAATTGTTTCTCGAGGCAGAAGAACAATTGGCGAAAGCAAAGTCAAATGTGATAGGGATGATCTTTAATAGATCGAGAGCGGCAACGCTCTACCAAAAATACAGTTATTATGCATAAGAAAGAAAGGAGGATCTCAAGCAAAATACGCTGATTTGATTGCTACCTGGGAAAGGTAAGGCAAAACGATAAAGGCTACCGGTCGACTCGCCAAAGTCCACATGACCGGTAGCCCTGTCGGAAACCAGAGGGCATATTTATGCCCAAGGGTCCCTTTTGTTGTTAGTATAATGATTTTTTTAAAATAAAGCAAATTTTATAACACAAATGCGTCATAATTTGTCGTAATCATCGCTTATCGAGGGGAATAGTATATGAACACTTGGCACTATATATTGGTCTTGCAGAAGCAAACTCACTGGGAGCTGTCTCCCATCTTAGGGGTCTTTCTTTTAGGGGTCTTAACAGTCGTGATCTTTATTCTTGTCACTCTGTTTTTTAATCTTTATTACCGCACAAAGCTTTACCGTTTGAAAAGCGGTTTTCATGCAATGCTATCACCTCAAATCAACAGTCTCTCGAGTTTGCGCGCTGCTATGCCTGTCATTGTCAAGGAACTCGACAGAAGCCGCAGGTATCAACGTACCCTGTCTGTTGTTGTTTTGCGCCTTGAAGATAATAATGGAAGCATCTATAAAAATGGTCACAAAGTCATGCCCAATCGTCAGGATCGCCGGTTTGATGTCGATATGCATTTTATGCATCATGTGCAGCTGGGCTTTTTGATTATGGGATCAATTTTACGCGATTCCTTACGGCAATGTGATTTAGCGACCTATGATTCGCAACATAATCAATTTATCCTGTTATTGCCGGAAACAAACCTTCAACAAGCTCGGAAAGTCGTGCTCAGATTGAATCGACTGTTCTTCAAGCGCATGCTCTTTCAGCTCCAGGCAGGAATTGCCGAGTTCCCGGAACAAGGGATTGTCTTTGATGACTTGATGGCCAAGGCTGTTCAGGACAGCAAACCCGTAAATGATATGAATATCAAGGTGAAAAAAAATTCAAAAGAATTCAAAGTGTCTGTCAATTCTTGAAAAAATATTAATCACTAGCCATAAGGAATTTTAATATGAGACTTTTACTACGACGTTCCTGGAATGAGTCTATTGCTTCGGATATACTCTGGGCATTCCCCAAAAGCAAATCATGGTATCGGATCAAAGATGATAAAGGGAATATCAACCTTCGCATCTATTTCGGTTTGAAGCGGGTGATGGACTTTATCTCGAGTATGATCTTATTGCCGTTTATCCTCCCTGTTATGGGACTGGTTGCCCTGGCTGTCTGGATCGATTCGCCCGGCCCGGTCTTTTTCTCTCAGTTGAGAACAGGCCAGGGTGGAAGACGGTTTAAAATGTATAAAATCCGCACAATGGTCAGGAACGCCGAAGAGTTGAAACATAAATATATGCACCTGAATGAATTGACCTGGCCGGATTTCAAGATTACAAATGATCCCAGGATTACACGTGTAGGAAAAATCTTGCGAAAAACAAGCCTTGATGAACTCCCTCAGATTTTCAATGTCATCAAGGGAGATATGAGCCTTGTGGGGCCGCGTCCGACTTCATTTGATTCTTCTACCTATAAACTCTGGCATACCACACGCCTGGAATGCAAGCCCGGGATTACAGGGCTGTGGCAGGTCTGTGGGCGAAATGAACTGGATTTCGATGATCGGCTGCGACTCGATATTGCTTATTTGCGTAACCGTTGTGTGTGGCTTGATATCAAAATTCTGTTTCATACCATAAGCTGTGTCTTTACCGGCCGGGGAGCGAACTAGATGATTGTCTTTTTATTGATATCGACCATCACCGTGATTCTTTATACCTATATCGGATTCCCTTTGATCGTGGCTCTTGTTGCGCTCATCAAACAAAAACATGTTGCCAAAGATGATATATCACCGAGTGTGAGTCTCATCATCGCAGCGTTTAATGAGGAAAAAAATATTGTCAGCCGGCTTGAAAATGCGCTCAATTCAGAGTACCCGAATGAGCAAACCCAAATTATCGTCGCTTCTGATGGATCCACTGACCGCACAGTCGATCTTGTCAGACAATATCAGAAACATAATGTTCTTTTACTCGACCTGCCCCGTAGAGGCAAAATCTTTGCCTTGCAACAAGCTGTTCGGCGTGCTCATGGTGACATTCTGGTGTTTTCAGATGCCAATACCTTGTTTCACCCAAAAGCACTCAGGAATCTGGTACGAAATTTCGCTGATCCGAAAGTAGGTGGAGTCTGTGGCAATCAAATGTACGGTCCTGTTCAGGATCATGATGTCAGCGCTGATGGTGAAACTCTATATTGGTCCATCGATAAATATTTAAAGTCGCTCGAAAGCCTCACCGGATCTATCGTGTCTGCTGATGGGGCGATTTATGCCATAAGAAAAGAACTGTTTGCAATGCCAGAGATGACGTTTGTCACAGATGACTTTGCGATCTCGACCGCAGTCATTCAAAAAGGATTTCGATTGGTTTTTGAACCAGAGGCGATTGCTTTTGAACCGGTGGCCGGAGAATCCGGCCGGGAGTTTGGCCGCAAAGTAAGGATTATAAACCGCGGGTTGCGAGGGGTGATTTTACGCAAAAAGCTGCTCAATCCTCTCCGGTTTGGGTTTTATAGTATTATACTCATCTCCCACAAGATTCTGAGACGATTGGTCCCTCTCATGCTTATTGCGGCCTATGTTTTCTCTGTGATGACCATGCATGAGCACTCTGTGATTTTCTTTTTCTTTATTCTGCAATCGCTTTTTTATGCCCTTGCGTTACTGGGCTTTGCTTTTCGTAAAAAAACATGGGGTCAATTCAAAGCCCTTTATATCCCCTTTTTCTTTTGCCTGGTAAATGGCGCTGCATTGGTCGCTTTGATGCATATTCTGTTTGGCAGGCAGATCAATAATTGGGTACCCCAACGAACCTGAGAAACTTGTAACGATGATGCTATCAGAAAGGTTAGCATATGAGTGTTTTGGATAATAAAAATGGTCACCACAAAAAGATCACCGATAAAGTCGATTATAATATCCATGGACTGATCGGAGTAAGGCTCTTGCAGCCCTTGGCCGGAGATATCGCAACAGTGGATAAACAACTCGGACCCATGCGTGGACAAGTGCAGGACCCTGATATCACCATTCGATTTGTAAAAAATATACCCACCCCCAAGCTAATCACCCTGGATGTCGATCGCGCCGGATTCGATGAAAATGGATTTTATATTCTACAAAGCAAAAAAAGAGCAGCAAAAGTAAAAATTCCGTTTGACCAAATAGGAGAAAGGTGTGAAATCATTTGCGAACACGGTTTAAAAGCAGTGCCTTTGCTGATCGCGATTATTAACCTGACTTTGCTGAAAAAGGGCGCGCTTGCTTTACATGCTTGTGCTTTTTTGCATAATGACAAGGGTGTTTTGGTGACCGGATGGTCCAAAGGAGGGAAAACCGAAGCCCTCTTATCTTTTGCCAAGGCCGGTGCAGATTATATAGGTGATGAATGGGTCATACTTTCTCACGGCGGAATCGTCATGTATGGAATTCCCGAACCCATCAGAATATGGCAATGGCATTTAAAAGAGTATCCTTACCTGAGACAACTCGTCTCGTTCTCTGAAAAACTGATCTTCAAGATGATTGAACTATTTGTCGGACTGGATCACTTGCTCCAAAAGAGCCGCTGGGAAAAAATGGTTTTTTCCCAGGCCTTGCATAAAGCAATTCCTGCACTGAAACGGCAACAGGGTACCAATATCGCTCCATACAAAATATTTCAGCGCCTCTGTTTTGACAGGGGAGTTCACCCGGATCGTGTTTTTCTTATTCTCAGCCATCAAGAGGAAACTATTCAGGTTCTGCCTATATCTGGAGCAGAGATTGCCGAGAAAATGGTTGCCAGTCTGCAATATGAGCTGTTGCCGTTGATGGAATATTACCAAATGTTTCGCTATGCATTTCCAGAAATTGACAACGAGTTTTTAGCCACTGTCGGTAAACGACAACATGATCTGTTAACAAAGGCTCTCGCCGGCAAGCAAGCTTTTTCTGTCAAACGGCCTCATCCGGTTTCTTTTGATGAGCTCTTTGAGGTTATGGACCAGGTCATCACAACAGAAAATGCATTGGTTGCCTGAAAAGGGGCAAAAGATAAACACTGAATCTTGAAAACGGAATTCATTATGAAAATACTCTATATTTCATTTGCCGTTCAGCACCCAAAACTGCCGGGCAGCACACGTCAATACCACCTCATGAAAGAGTTGGTCAATAACCACGAGGTGACGTTGCTCGCGCTCGGTCAAAAAGAGGTTTCATCAGACATACTCTCAGATCTGGCTACACTGGCAAAGAGCGTATTGATCATACCTGCAAGACCGCTCTATAAAGAAGAGAAAAGAATCTCAAAATGGTCTAAAGCAGTACAGCATCGCAAAGCGTGTATGAAAATGAGGCGGGCAGTCGATGATTTGCTGCGCGCTGACGAGTTTGACGCCATTGTCTTTCATGGCAAGACCGTCTACCCGGCCATCGAACATCTCAAAGATGTGCCGATCGTGGCAGACTTTTGTGATGCATCCAGTCTGAGAATATCCAGTGAGTTAAAGCGGACCTCACCAAAACGCTTGCCCTTTTTGCTATACCGTTACCTCAAGATGAGACGAATCGAAAAACGTCTTTTGCGACAAACGCCTTATCAGGCCTTCATATCATCACGCGATCGTCAGGCGATTGCCGGCGAAAACGCTTTGTATGACGTCATACCCAATGGAATCGATCTGGAGTTTTGGCGTTCATCCGGGAAAAATCAAGAACCCCATGATTTGTCGCTGATCTTTACCGGGGTCATGAGTTTTAAGCCGAATCATGAGGCGGCTCTTTATCTATTACAACATATTGCTCCTGCCATCAATAAAACCTTTAAATCTGCTCGGATTTTGGTCGTCGGCAAAGATCCTCAAAAACAGATCGTCGAATTGGGCCAGGAGCATCCTAATATCACTGTAACCGGGTATGTACCCGATATCCGGTCATTTTTGGCATCAGCGAGTGTGTTTGTGGCCCCTATTCAGGCTGCCTCTGGAATGCAGAATAAAATTCTCGAAGCCATGGCCATGCAGATCCCGGTGGTCACCAGCCCTAATGTTGCTGATGGCATTGCTATAGATGGCCATGATCTTCCTGTACTAGTGGCCAAAACAAAAGATGAATATATAAAACATATTGAAACCTTGTTGTCTGATAATAGATTACGAGAAAGAATGGGAATCGCCGGATTACGATATGTCCGGGCGCATTTTAATTGGACAAAAAGCGCAAATCTGCTCGAGCAACTTTTGATAAATGCCAAAAATGATCCGCGCTGGAAAAATAGAGAATTACATCAGGAAAAGATATGGTCCAGGAAGTTACACTCGCCCATGCTGAGCGAGAAATAAAATTTGATGCATCTCGTCTGCATACCCTTTTCGACTATCTGGATAGTCAGGGCATAGAATTTACTGTCCTGCGGGATACAAGAGACCGCACGGGCTCTAGAATGCAGGAAATCGACTTGCTCGTTAAACGGTCCCGGTTATCTGTTCTCGACCGTCTATTGACTGAGCTGGGGTTTATCCGTTATCCTGACTGGGGATATGAACCGCATCATTTTTATTTCATATTCGATGGGTTGCAGGCAAAATGGGTCAAGCTCGATGTCGTACATGAAATCCGATACGGAAGACCTTTTAAAGATGTCATCATCCCAGTCTCTTCCTATCTGCTGGCTGACCGGATCAAGGAAAACGGATATTTCAAGCCGCAGATGGTGGACGAATTTCTGACACTGCTTTTGCATAGCTGTCTGGATAAACCCGTGATGGCGCACAAGCATAAAGTCCGTCTTTTGGCCCTGTTAAAACATATCGGCAGCGATGACACACAACGACGTCGACTGACACAACGCGCAAGATTGTATGGATTTCGTTCTGATATGATTGATTGGGTACAGGCTATCCTGGCACATCGCTGGTCCTGGGTTCGAAAAAGAGTGCAACGCATTTATTTCAGAATGTTCAGAGTTCATTTTTTTGTCAATTTGCGCTTTGCCTTGTTGACGCGGATAAAAAGAAAACTGCGCTCCTTTTTATTCCTGGCTCGTTACCAGGGAATGGTCATCGCCCTGGTAGCACCGGATGGCGCAGGTAAATCTACTTTGGCCAATAACCTCAGGATGTGGTGGCCATGGTCTGCGCGAATCGTATATATGGGACAAAATCCCCTCTCAGGGTCGATCGGTCTGCCAACGAGCAAGATTTTGTATAAAAAGTACAAAAGGGTCACCTCAAAGCCATGGGGTTATCTGGTTCGCATA
>WJME01000231.1 GCA_014728115.1 Candidatus Zhuqueibacterota bacterium
GAATCCGGTTGCAAGATCGTATAATTTTCAATATGCCCTTTATAAATTTTCTCTTTCATGGCAGGATCGATCAGACCCAGAACGCCAATGCGAATATCGTTTTTTACAAACAGGGCATGTTTGGTCAATGGATAACGTGAATCCGGCCCCACAAGATTACTCGCAATCAGAGAAATGTCTTTGACTTGGCCGGATAATGAAATCAGATTTTCGGTACCATAGGAGAAATCCAGATTCCCGAGGGTCATCGCTTCCCATCCGACCTGCGCCATATTTTCAAGCACACTTTTTCCGCTATCCACTTTGGCCAAATAGTGATAGGCCAGGGCATCTCCGGTGTCGAACATCAGGGCATTTTCAAGATCCAGATCGAGCTGATCTGCGAGATTGCGAAAGTCGAGTACGCCTCCCTGCTGATAGTCCGGATCCCCTTTGAGATACCCATGCAGACCGCCTGTAAAATATAAATCAAGACTCTTTTGACCATACACGGCCGGAGCGGATATGTGATTGAGTAAAAGCAGAATAAAGAATAGCAGCGAGGTTGTAAGCTTTTTGTCAGGCATTATACGGGCCGAGTAAAGAGAAATTGATTATCGTCTAATATTTTTTTAGCTGTTTCGAGCTGTTGAGCGACAGATTTGGGACCTGTTCCCCCTTTGAGATTTCGTCTGGCCAGGGCGTTTTGCGGATCGAAAAGCTCCAGGACATCTCTGTCAAACAGCTTGGAATAATGCCGAAATTCATCCAGATTACATTCGGATAATGATTTCTTTTCTTTTTCGGCATAAGAGACGATTTGGCCGACGATATGATGAGCCTGTCTAAAGGGTTCGCCCTTGCGCACAAGATAATCGGCAAGATCGGTGGCATAGAGGGCAGGGTCCAGAGATTCCAGCATGGTCAGGGCATCGACATGCAGGGAAGCAATCACCCCGGCCATAATAAGACAGCAGGATGTGGTTTGTTCGAGAGCATCAAAGAGAGGTTCCTTGTCTTCCTGCAAATCCCTGACATAGGCGGTGGGGATCCCTTTCATCAGATTGAGAAGTACTGTCAGGTCCCCCACAACTCTGGCGGTTTTTCCGCGTATGAGCTCCAGGGAGTCAGGATTCTTTTTTTGCGGCATCATGCTACTGCCCGTAGAATAAGTTTCATGAATATCGATATACCGGTAAGGTTCAGAGGACCAGATAATAAAATCCTCAGCCGTGCGCGACAGATGGAGCATCACCTGACTGGCCACAAACAGGGCTTCGGTAACAAAGTCGCGGTCAGACGTGGCATCGATAGAGTTTTCCGAGCATCTGGAGAACCCGAGTCTTTGTGCCAATTTGTCCCGATCGATATCAAATGCAGCACCGGCAAGCGCTCCCGAGCCCAGGGGCATGACATCACAGCGATCGAATGTCTCTTTGATGCGATGGACATCGCGTTGTAACTGAAAAAAAAGAGATAACAGATAATGAGCAAAAGAGATGGGTTGCGCCTGACGCAAGTGTGTAAATCCAGGCAGGACCGTGCGTCGATGCTGATCTGCGAGTTGTACGAGCGCGTTTTGAATATGGCTGATCGCGTCCTCGAGCTTTCGCAAATGATCCTTTAAATAGATTTTTAGGTCAGTCACCACCTGATCGTTGCGGCTGCGTCCCGTGTGAATCCGAGCCCCCAGAGGTCCGATTTTCTCTGTCAACCACCGTTCATTTGCAGAGTGGATATCCTCATCCAGGTCCGAGAGAGTCAATTGACCGCTGATAAACTCCCGCTCTATTTGGTCCAGCGCATAGAGCACCTTATCGAGTTCCGATTTACTATAGACACCGATTTCCTGCAAACTGGTCGCCCACGCCTTGTTGACGCGAATATCTGCCTGGAATAGTTTTTGGTCAAAAAAGACAGATGTGCTAAACGACTCCATCAATGAGGCTGTTTTCTCGCGAAAGCGGCCGCTCCAAATCTTTTGCTCAGTCATACTAGTCTCGTTTAAATATAGAATAATCTGGCTCTTTGTATTTCGGTTTCCGGCCCCATTCCATTTCTACCAGAGCACGAACTTTGAGCGGCAGACCGAACAGATTGATAAATCCTTCTGCATCGCTTTGATCATATACATCTTCGGCGCCAAAGGTCGCCAGTTCTTCGCGATACAGAGAGTAGGGAGACTTGCGGCCTGCGGCGATGACATTCCCTTTATAGAGTTTCAATTGCACCGTGCCTGTCACTAATTTCTGTGTCTCTTCTACAAAAGCATCCAGGGCCTGGCGTAACGGGGTAAACCACTGTCCATTGTAGACCAGTTCTGCATATTTGGGGGCCAACATTTCCTTAAAATGCAGCACATCGCGATCGAGGACCAATCGCTCCAATTGATTATGCGCATTGTATAACAGCGTTCCGCCCGGAGTTTCATATACACCTCTCGATTTCATGCCCACGAGCCGGTTTTCGACAATATCAGCTCGCCCGATACCGTGTTTTCCGGCGATTTGATTCAGTTTGTGAATCAAAGGCACGGATTCCATTCTTTCACCATCCACCCCGATGGGAATGCCTTGTTGAAATTCGATCTCTACATATTCAGGCTTGTCTGGTGCATCCTGAGGATCGACGGAAAGCATAAACATCTCTTTTTTCGGTTCATTCCAGGGATTCTCGAGGTCGCCCCCTTCATGGCTGATATGCCAGATATTGCGATCATTGGAATAGATTTTTTCTTTGGAAGCTTTGATGGGTATTTTTTTGGCATCTGCATAAGCAATAGCATCTTCTCTTGAGCGTATGTCCCACTCTCTCCAGGGGGCAATGACCGTGAGTTTGGGATTGAATGCCTTGTAGGTCAATTCGAACCTGACTTGGTCGTTGCCTTTGCCTGTACAGCCATGGGCCACGGCATCGGCTCCTTCGGCATCTGCGATTTCTACCTGCCGGCGGGCGATAATGGGCCGTGCAAAAGAGGTTCCCAAAAGATAATCCCCCTCATAAACGGCGCCTGCCTTGAGTGTTGGCCAGATAAATTCTTCAACAAAACTCTTGCGAAGATCCTCAATATAACATTTGCTTGCCCCGGTTTTAATGGCTTTTTCTTCCAGACCATCGAGCTCTTCGGCCTGACCGAGATCCGCAGCAAAGGCGATCACCTCGCAGTTATAATTCTCTTTTAGCCAGGGAATAATGATGGATGTATCCAATCCTCCTGAATAAGCCAACACGACCTTTTTGACATTCTGTTTCATAATCTGATCCTCTAAAATAAGCTTTGGATGATAAACTCTCCATGCTCAAATCAATCGTTGAGACACATGACTCTTTTGTACGCTCAAGATAAAGTTTTTTAGATATTAATTCAACAGGAATGTAGGCACAGGGGGAAAAAAGTAAAGACGCAGCAGATTGGGCAGATCGACTGCGTCTTAATTTTGCACATTAGCACACAACACCTGTCACCACCACCCTAATGTGCAGCATGGGGAAGATGCACTTAAACTATTACAACGATCATGCCATTCATTTCCACTCCAAATGGGAAAAACACGTATTGTTTTTTTGTGACTTATAAAACCGAAAATTTTCATCACGCTCGGTTTACAATATCGAAATACGAAATTTGTCTTGAATACAATATGGTAATCGCCTACCAGTCTAATTGTAACCAATGTCTCTCTGTAACATCAAACGTTTCGAGCATTGGCTGTTGTATCCCTACAGGCAGAACACCTCTTTTCCATAAAGCAATTGCCAGTACATTGTTGCCCTGGTGATTCAGCACGCCTTTGGGAAGATAAAATTTGAACTGAGGACCCTTGGCAGGCCAAAAGCGTCCTAACAAAAATCCATTGAGAAATATGAGTGCCTTAGAATCCCCATAGCCGTGTTCAGGCATGACCAGCCCGATAGGCGCATTCAAACCGGAAGGGATATCGAGGGTGAATTGTGTCCGATACCAGCCCACCCATTGCTGTTCGCCCAAATGGTGACCCTGATCAACTGTTTGCCATTGACTGGCATCAAACCCGGGATCGTACCAGTGCTGACGCTCACCATATAACCCTCCGGTGTTGAAATGGCCCCTGAGTGTATCTGTCACGGTCTCACTCCATTTACCGCCCTGTAATTGCCACTGAATAGGAATATCGAGCCGTTCGGGCTGAAGG
Organism: Candidatus Zhuqueibacterota bacterium; assembly: GCA_014728115.1. Classification (GTDB taxonomy): domain Bacteria; phylum Zhuqueibacterota; class Zhuqueibacteria; order Residuimicrobiales; family Oceaniaggregativiventaceae; genus Oceaniaggregativivens. The sequence goes on from WJME01000231.1 coordinate 4,152, forward strand.
GATGATCCTTCAATGGCATCGATGGTGATTTTGTGGACATTGGCTTGATCGTGCTTTTGACCCGTAAGCCTGATGGTAGCCACGTGGTCGCCGCTATCCCAGCCTTTGATCTTAAATAAAAGAGGTTTTTGCCCGGGTATCCATGGCACAAACGCGTCGATCTCTCCTGCCAGGTGACCATCGATTAAAACCTCAGCCTGTCCATGGTCCGGACCGGTTGCTCCAAAAATTTTCAGGCTTTTCCCCTTAAACTGCACGGAACAGGAAGAACCGATCTCATTCGATACCATGCCCCCCCCGCCGTAAAACAATTCGCGATCTCTGGGTTTCCAGGCAGAATCCAGTTTAAAAGCTTTATTTGTCACATGAATACGTTTTGGGTGCAGTTGTTCATTCGGACCTTCAAAATAAGCATCGATCAATCCCACAGGAGATTTGGAGGGCTCGCCCCCCTGGTTGTGGCCCAGCCTTTCGACCAGGATGGCAATTATATTGGGCTGTGATTTCCGGATCGTTCCTGGCGGGAGTTTGAATGATTGTGGAGCATCCTGATCTGAGGAGCCGAGAAATGTCTCATTAAGCCATACGGAATAGCTGTGTCGGGCATGAATCCTGAGACCGGTAATGGTATCCTGTGGCTGGGGCCTAAACATACCGCGATACCAGACAAAGCCATGATGAAATCCATGTGTATCGGGCGACAGATTGTTAAAGCGGTGAACATTTGACCACTCTTTTGTATCGAGCTGCTGTTTTCCTTCAAAGGGTTCAGCCCTGAACTGCCAGGAAGAGAGTTCGGGCAAATGCCAGGACGGAGAACGATCTGTTATGGCGATTCGATAGAGTCCGTTTTCTGCTATCAAGGGCTGTGTGGTAGCATTATCCAGCCGAACGGAGCCGGGTAGCTTGCCTCCAAACCAGGTCAAAGTATCGGTTCCGGTGGTTTCGAAATAAAGTACAGACTCTTGATCCGGTTCTGCGAGAAAATATCCGCCATGGACCAATATGTTTCCATGTTCAGAAGGAATCCTCCAAAATCTGGAAGCGGAGCGGGTATGGGTGAGAACGAGTACACATTTTTTCTCTCTGTTTTCAAGGACAACCGTTTTAAGCTCATCCCGGGCAGTCCATTGCAACCGAAGGGTGTTTCCATTTAACCGGGAACGAACATCTGAATGCGATTTCATGAGTGTCCATCCGTCCTCGAGTTCAAGCAGCGCTTCACCGGGGGTTTTCTCACGCCCATACAGAACGATGGTCTGTTGATCCGCCTGGTTTTCAATGGTAAGGATCTCGTGGCTGGTAAACACCAGTTTGCCGGAGATCAGGGGATAATTTGCCACCAGGATACGGGTGGCGCGGGGTTCGAAATAAAGTTTGCCTTCAGAGGGAACACGGTAATCCTGGTTTTCGCAGGTTATCGACAGGGTCGTCGAGTCAGGCTGGTCATCATACATATTGCGGAGAAACAGAAACAGAGTCCTGGAATCGGGATTTTTCCGGATTCTGTGCAACAAATCCGGATGATCTGCTATAACACCCTTTTCTACGCGGTCTGTTTTAGTAAAATAGTTACGAGTGCCGGTTGCGAAAAAGAATACACGCTTGGATGCATCATAGCGGCTGCCCAGGTTGGTCCACTCGCGTAGCGGAGCGCCATAATCATAAGATGAATAGACACCGGGATATCCCAGATAGCCCCAGCTGGTGCCGCCGTAAAACATATATTGATTGATAGCGGTTGTCCCTTCTCCCATCAGGCTTTTATAGGCTGCTTCGGTAAATGCCGGACCCAGTTTGTCATAGCAACACTGATATCCTGGTCCTCCCCAATAATCGATAGAACCGGATTGATATTCCGCTTCCATCAGTGGAAAGTGTAGTTGCTGGAGGCTGTCGCGATAGACATATTCATGTTCATCGGTGATATCAGCGAGAAACCGCATTGTCCATGGTTCGCGACAGAAAAACCATGCAGGATAGTCATCATGGGCGGAAAAATCCACTGAATATGGATATTGAGCCCAGGCAATGCTGTCGTTATGAAAAATTGGCACCTCGATGCCCAATGATCGTGCCAGACGATAGAGTTCACTCATATATTGCGGATCACCATCACCCAGCTCATTTTCGATTTGAAAAAGAATAACAGATCCCCCCCGATGCAACTGATGCCGCGCGATAATGGGGACAATCTCATCAAACCACTCTTTCACCGCCGTCATATAGGCAGGATCGTTTGACCGCAAGGTCGCACCAGTCGGTAAAAGCCAAGCGGGCAATCCACCCGCATCGGTTTCAGCATTGATATAGGGACCTGGCCGGGCAATAACATAGAGACCGGCTTTCTCGCATTCTCTGAGCACCCGTTCCACATCCCGGATTCCATCAAAATAGTATTCTCCCTGCCGGGGAGAATGAAACGACCAGTGAAAGTAAATGCTGATAGAATTGATACCGCTGGCTTTCATTTTTTGCAATACAGGTCCCCATAGGTCTGGCGATGGGAGGCGCCAATAATGAAATTCTCCTCCTGCAAGATAGAATCTCTGGCCATTCAGCATAAAGCTGTAGCGGTCATACGTTAAGGGAGAATTGTCAGGGGGTGTGGGATAGGATTGGGCCCACAATGAAGTTACAAAAATCAGACAGCAGCAGAACACCTTTAGAATTTGTCTCATCTCTTCTCTCTCCTCTGATTTATGACGAATCTAAAATAAACACTAGATAATCAATTATCAAGATTGAAATATAAAGAGAACAAATGCTTGATTTTAAGCTGGTTTTTATTTATACTATATGGATTTGGCTTGAAAAGAAACCAAAAATTGATTGGAGAAATATTCATGAGTAATCTGGATACCCGCGCAATAGAGGGTTTGACCATCGATACCATACGAGCTCTGGCCATGGATGCTGTGCAAAAAGCAAACAGCGGCCATCCGGGCACTCCGATGGCTTTGGCTCCGGTTGCCTATGCCCTTTATCGTCATGTAATGAATCACAATCCTCAAAATCCGCATTGGTTTGATCGCGATCGTTTTATTCTCTCTTGCGGTCATGCCTCGATGCTGCTTTATGCCATCTTGCACCTGAGCGGATATAATGTTTCCCTGGAAGATTTGAAACAATTTCGCCAACTGAACAGCAATACTCCTGGTCATCCCGAGTTTGATGAAACAGACGGTGTCGAAACAACGACAGGGCCGTTAGGTCAGGGATTGATGAATGCAGTGGGGATGGCGATTGCCGAAGCGCATCTCGCAGCAAAATTCAACCGTCAGGATCATGAAATCATTGACCATTATATCTATACGATGGTAAGTGACGGCGATCTGATGGAAGGGGCTTCACACGAAGCAGCTGCAATCGCAGGCCACTTTGGTCTTGGCAAGCTTGTCGCGATTTATGATGATAACCACATCTCGATCGAAGGTGAAACAGAATTGGCCTATTCGGATGATGTTGTCAGCAGGTTCAAAGGGTATCACTGGCACGTTCAGGATCTGGGAGAAAAAGCCAATGATTTAAACGCCATTATGGAAGCTATCGACAAGGCCAAACAGATCACTGACAAGCCTTCTTTGATCATCATTCGTTCACATATTGCCTTTGGGGCTCCCAATGCTCAGGATACCTCTGCAGCTCATGGGGCACCGCTGGGTGAAGATGAAGTCAGGGCCACTAAAAAAGTTTATGGACTGCCCGAGGATAAAACATTTTTCGTGCATGAGCGGGTATACGAACATATGAACGAGATAGAAAAAGACGGCAAACGCAAAGAAAATGAATGGAATGAAAAGTTTGCTGCCTATGAAAAAGCGTATCCTGAACTGGCCGCTCAACTGAAACAAGGTATTGAACTCAAGCTTGCACCGGACTGGAAAGAGGCGATCCCTCAGTTCAAGGCAGAGGATAAACCTGTTGCCACACGCAGCGCAGGGGGTAAAGTCATCAATGCCATTGCAGACAAGGTTCCTTATCTGGTCGGAGGAAGCGCTGATCTGAGTCCTTCCACCAAGACTCTGCTCAATTCTTCAGACTATTTTGCCAAAGGTGCCTATGAAAACCGCAATATTCCCTGGGGCGTTCGGGAACTGGGCATGTGCGGTGCCGTTAATGGCATTGCCTTACATGGTGGGTTGCGACCTTTTGCAGCCACTTTTTTCGTCTTTTCCGATTATGCCCGGCCAGCCATGCGCCTTGCGGCGATCATGAAACTGCCGGTGATTTATGTGATGACGCACGACAGTATCGGCGTCGGAGAAGATGGTCCCACTCATCAACCGGTCGAGCAAGTGGCTGCATTTCGTTGCATGCCCAATATGACAGTCATCAGGCCTGCCGATGCCAATGAAACGGCAATAGCATGGCAAGCAGCCATGATGCACAAAAAGGGTCCCACGATTCTGGTTTTGACAAGACAAAATTTGCCGATTCTGGATCGGTCCCAATATGCATCTGCAGAAGGGGTTTTTAAAGGCGCCTATGTCCTCTCCAAGGAACAAGGTGAACATCCTGCCATGATCCTGATGAGTTCCGGTTCTGAAGTCGAGTTTGTTTTAAAAGCCCAACAAACCCTCTTTGATCAGGGAATAGACGCCCGTATCGTGAGCATGCCAAGCTGGGAATTGTTTGAACAGCAATCCCCGGAATATATAGAAAGTGTATTGCCACAAAACGTCACCAAACGGCTTGCTGTGGAAGCTCTTTCACCTTTTGGCTGGGAAAAATGGACCGGTCCCTCTGGCAAAGTCATCGGTATGGATCACTTTGGCGCCAGCGGACCTTATACCGAGGTTTATGAAAAATTCGGCATTACTGTCGATCATATTGTCGAAACAGCACAATCCTTATAAATCAGAGCCTGCCATGCAAATGGCAGGCTTGGACAAACATGCCGCAGAGTGTCCCGCCCGGTAAACACCAGATACCGGGCTTTTTTATATCCTACCTGAAAACCTTATTGTTTTTTAATTACTTACAAACATCCTCTCTAAACACTGACTATGGCACATCTCTTGCAGAACTCTGTCACAACAACAGATAAAACCGGACACAAACTATGGGTTCTGCGATGAAAAAATTATTTCCAATATTGGGATTCTGTCTTGTGCTTTATCTTTCAACCTATGTGGTAGGGCAATCACCTCGTTCCGAGGTGGAGATGAGTGTAGTGCAATTACAGAGTTTAAACTATTTGTTTGGTCAAGCAACGATCAAGGGAGATCAAATCGAGTTGGCTTCAGAATTGAGCAAAAAGCTCAAAGATTATACGACTCGTACCCAAAATGTCGAGGATACCGGCAAACAGATATCCCTTCCCATGACTAAAGCTGAAGCATCGATGTGCCTTGATATCATTGACGAATCCAGTTTTCAAGCCCGACATTGCATTATGGTGCTGGATCTGATGACAAAACTTGAAAATATCGCAAATAATCAAAAATCCCCGGTCAAGGTGGATTTGCAATAATCTAAAAACCGAACGGAGAGGTAAAATGAAAAAAATTTGTCAATCCATGCTGTTCATTCTGGTAATGATGGTTGCTTTTTCAGGCGTCGCTCAAACTGATACTGTCAAAGTCAATTTCAATGCAGCTGAAGCGGAAAGTATGCTCTTTTTGTTTAATCAAACCATGATCAAGGGATCTGACGTCAAGGTACTCGCACCTCTACAAACAAAACTGAACGATGCACTTGACCGAGCTCGTGAAGTTGAGGATCCTAAAGATCCTGTACCGCTTGAACTCTCTCAACAAGAAGCACAGATTTGTGTACAAATCATCAGCAATGCTGAATTCGAGGCAAAATATAGTGAACTCGTTTTAGGCATGATGAATAAAATCAAGGAATCTTTGCCTGCACCCACACCACCAGTGGTGCCGGCACAGTAATAAATCTCTCTCTCTCCTCCCTTCTTTGTTTGGTGCCCGCAGCAAATCCATAACGGATTTGCTGCTTTTTTTTTATCAAAAGGTTGCTTCTTTTCCCAAGGCTTTGTATTTTGGTCCATTTAAGAGGAGCTCTGCATGCGAAAATGGACGCGCTCGTTAGGTACATGGATTCTTGTTGCAATGGGTTTAGGCATTCTCTTTGGAGCGCTACTGGAGGATAAAGCGGCCCTGGTTGCCCCTTTAGGGGACCTTTTTATGCAATTGATAAAAATGCTGGTCATTCCTCTGGTGACCGTCTCCATTATTGCCGGTGCTGCCTCTCTGGGGAATACCCGGTCTGCCGGAAAAATCGGTATTCTTACATTTTTGTATTATCTTTCCACCACAGCCATTGCCGTAATTTTGGGCCTGATATTCGGTGCTGTCTTTCAGCCGGGATCAGGAGTAGACCTTTCGACCGTTTCACAGATGTTTAGCGAGCAAATCGCAAATCAGGGAGACGCCCCCGGGTTTTGGGAAACCCTGAAAGGATTCATTCCCGAAAACCCCTTTCAGGCGCTTGTTCAGGGCAATATCCTTCAGCTGTTGTTCTTTTGTCTTTTTTTCGGATTTGGTTTATCCACCCTGCCCGTTGAAAAAAAGACTCCAGTGGTAAATCTGTTTCATCATTTAAGTGAAGCACTGATTTGGATGATCGGAAAGGTCATGTGGCTGGCGCCATTAGGAGTATTCGGGCTTATTGCCGATGCAGTGGGCACTTTTGGTTATGAAATTCTTCAGCTTGTGTTAAAGCTCTTTTTCATCTATTTGGCTGCGCTGACGCTTCAGACTTTTGTGGTTTATCCTTCGTACATCAAGCTGTTATCACGGTTATCCCCGATGCAATTCATCAAGGCGATAGGCAAAGCCCAGGTCGTGGCTCTGTCGACCTCATCTTCAATGGCGACGTTGCCTGTGACGATGAAGGTGTGTGAAAAGGAACTGGGTGTCAGTAACGAATCCTCATCGTTTATTCTGCCTTTGGGAGCGACCATAAACATGGATGGCAATGCGATATACTATTCTTTGGTGGCGATGTTTTTCGCTCAATTTTTCGGCATAGAACTGGGAGTAGGAGAAATCATTGCGATCATACTTACCGCCACGATCGGATCGATTGGACAAGCTGGGGTGCCCGGCCCTACGCTGCTCGTCGTTGCAGTACTATTGGCTGCAAACATACCTGTCGCCGGGCTCCCCATCTTGTTCGGTGTGGATAGACTTTTTGATATGCTTCGCACGGTGACCAATATCACCGGCGACAGCACCTGCGCTGTAATTGTGGACCAGGTTCACCAGAAAGAGTTACAAACCCAACACTCTAATATTTAATTCATACAAAGCATAAATTGTTCCCATTCAACGCTTGTCAGTACCCTTTACAGACCCAACACCCCCATATTTATCGAATACCGGCTTAAATCCTGTATTCATTGCAAATACCGGGATAACCATGAAATAACAGTGAGCTGATTACTGTTGAATAAAGTGTTGCGATAATCATCGCAATGTATTATCTTCTTCACATATTCCAAACCCGTAGGGGTGGGTATGATTCGAAACATGATCAGCGGTCTGTATGACACGCTCACCATGTATACTTTGATTCATACCCTGAGAAGAAACCCTTGGAACCTGATCTGGGTAATGCCAGCGAAGGAAACGGTCGATACCCTATGCGAACCGTATCCAAAGGATTACGGTTTTGTTATTTAGACCATCCTTTAGCCGGGTCATTTTTTTAATTCATTGTCGATGACCGGTCATTCTCCCCTATGGGTCGACTGTAAATCATAGTATTATGGAGGTTTACATGAGACTCTTTATGTATCTTTTATTCCCTGCCCTTTTATTTGCACAGGCGGATATCACGCTAAGAGGAACCATTGTCGATGCCCGCTCCAATAAACCTTTACAGGGCGCCAATATATTGTTGGAATCCCAGGATATTGGGACAGCTTCAGACCAGGATGGTTCCTTTGTCATTCAGAATGCTGCCCCGGGCGAACAAGTGCTCAGTGTCAGTTATATCGGATTTCAGATTTACAAGGAACGAATCAAGCTCACAGGCGACCGATCTCTTGTCATAAAAATGCAGCCCAGTGTTTTGCCCGGACAACAGGTTATGGTTACGGCTGCACGCGCGGATGAACGCAAGACTCCGGTTGCTTTTACCAATATGCCTGCCTCAAAAATACGCGAGTCCTATACGGTTCAGGATGTTCCCATGCTGTTGAATGAATTGCCAAATGTCTACTCTTATTCCGATGCTGGCAATGGGATAGGATACAGCTATCTCAAGGTGCGCGGATTCGACCAAACTCGCGTCGGAGTCATGATTAATGGAATCCCGCTCAATGACCCCGAGGATCATCAGGTCTATTGGGTAGATATGCCGGATCTGGCCGCCAATATAGAAGATATTCAGCTTCAGCGAGGGGTCTCTAACTCGCTCTTTGGCGTTTCCGCGTTTGGAGGGTCTGTCAACTTGCTCACCTCATCCCCTGCCAAAATGCGAGGGATTCAGATGACCACAGGCGCTGGAAGTTATAATACCCGTAAATTCTCTGTCGAGGCGAGTTCAGGACTGGTCAACAACACCTACGCGGTATACGGCCGCTTTTCCCGTATCGAATCAAACGGTTACAGAGACCATTCCGGAGCTGAGCTGTGGTCATATTTTATCGCTGCAGAACGCTATGGAGAGCATACCACCACAAAACTCAATATTTATGGGGGACCGGAAGTCACCTATGCTTCATGGGATGCAGTTCGTGAAGACATTATGAAAAAGGACCGGACATTTAATCCCACCAGTGCAGATTATAAAAATACCATAGACAATTTCAATCAACCTCACTATGAACTTTTCCATGAATGGACTCTCTCCCCTACTTTAAAGCTCAACAACACCTTTTTCTATATCTTAGGAGAAGGATATTATGAAGGGTTGAAAACCAATCGGCGGATGCGGAATTTTGGGTTTCCGGAAATCACCACTCTGGATCCCACACTGTTTGGCAGTGATTCTTTGAGCTATTATGCAACAACCGATAAAGACGGACAGGAGGTCCTGCAAAGGGATGATCAGGGCAGACTAACCCTTGAACGCACAGATCTGGTGCGCCAAAAATGGGTCAACAAGAGTCAGTACGGCTGGCTTCCCAGATTGGATTGGAATCATGGAAACGGTGTTCTGACCGTCGGCGGTCATTTTGACTTTTTTAATTCAGAGCATTGGGGTGATGTCCTGTGGGCAGCCGGAATCCCGGGCTCTGTGAATCCGGATCTGCAATATTACAACTATTTCGGAGAGAAACTTACCACCGCATTGTATGTGCATGAACTCTATCAGATCACTCCCCAATGGTTGATTGCCGGCGACTTTCAGATTCAACATAAATACTATAAATTCCGCCATGGCGAGGCTGGCAATTTCAAAGGTGAGAACAAATACCGCTATAAAGTCGACTATCAATTCTTTAATCCGAAAATCGGCACCAATTACAATATCAACCAGCATTTCAATACATTTGCTTCCTTTTCAGTTTCACAAAGAGAACCCATCCCGGATAATTACTTTGACACCTGGGAGGGTCCGGATGATCTGGGGGCCAGACCGCTTTTTGCCAATTCAAAACAAGTCATAGAGAATGGCGAGGTCTCTTTTACCGAGTGGAGCGATCCTATGGTGGATCCTGAAAGAGTTTATGACTATGAATGGGGTGTCGGGTACCTGACGGATGCTCTCCATCTCAAAGCCAATCTTTATTATATGGATTTCCGCAATGAAATCATCCCTTATGGTCAGGTCGATGACGACGGCCAGCCCATCCGGGGCAATGCACCCAAAGCCATTCACAGAGGAATCGAGCTCGTGACGCGAATCGATTTTACGAACAATCTGGAATTCGATGGCAATCTGAGTTTGAGTCAGAATTATTTCAAGGAATTTCATGAAAAGGGATGGGATGAGAACTGGAATGTGATCGAACTCGATTATAGTGGCAATACGATTCCCTTGTTTCCCAATCGAATTGGGAATGCCCGCCTGACCTATCGCACACCCTGGTTTCGTGCATTGGCACAGGTTCAGCATATCGGCCGCCAATATCTGGACAACAGTGAATCCATCGAGAGGTCCATCGATCCTCATACCGTTCTCAATCTGGGTTTGACCTTCAAGCTGGAAGATCTGGTAAAGCTGCCCAATACAGAGCTGTCTCTGAGAATCAATAATGTGCTGGATGAAAAATATATCACATCAGGTTATTACGATCCCTGGTCTGGGTATAACTATTATTATCCCGCAGCGCTCAGGAACTTTTATATCAGTTTGACCACCGGAATATAATTCCTGAACCGACCCTGGAACAGGTAAATTCCAGGGTCGGTTTATCAACAATTTGTACACATAATTTTTGTATACCAGGTAAACCCATGCTCTCTCCTATCGACGATGCGATACTCTTAATCTATGTCCTCTTGCTCGTGACCATCGGATTTATCGGCAGCAGACGCGACCGGGATGAAAAAAGGGATTATATGCTGGATGGACGTCGGCTGACCCTTCCGGCATTTGTGATGACCCTGGTGACGACCTGGTACGGCGGTATTTTAGGAGTAGGAGAATTTTCCTACCTGTATGGTATCTCTTCCTGGTTGGTCTTTGGCGTCCCCTATTATATTGCAGCCCTTATCTTTGCTTTTTTTATTGCCAAACGCGCCAGACGCGAACAATTGGTCACCATACCCGAACAGCTCGAACGCCAATACGGACGTCGGGCTGGTATGATTGGCGCCTTTTTTGTTTTTATTCTGACCCTTCCGGCCGCTTATTTGCTCATGCTGGGTATATTGATGCAATTCCTGCTCGGCTGGTCCCTGGTATGGTGTGTGATACTCGGATCTTTGTTCAGCATGGCTTATGTCCTTGCCGGAGGATTTCGTGCCATCATTAGAACCGATGCTCTGCAATTCATCCTCATGTTTCTGGGATTTATTCTCATATCGAGTATAGCATTTATCCGTTACGGGGGACTGGAATTTCTAAAAAGCAATGTGCCAGCCAGCCATTTTATCTGGCACGGCGGACAAGGCCCTGCCTATATCATTGTCTGGCTATTTATCGCTTTGGCGACATTGGTGGAACCTTCGTTTTACCAAAGATGTTTTGCCGCCAAAACCGAAAAAACCGCTTCCAGAGGGATGGTGATTTCCGTCCTTTTTTGGATCGTCTTTGATTTCCTGACCACATTTACAGGATTGTATGCCCGAGCCCTTTTACCTGACCTCGACAATCCCCTTTATTCCTATCTTGCCCTGGGCGAAAATCTGCTTCCCCCGGTGGTATTGGGACTATTTTGTACCGGTTTATTGGCGACAATCATGTCCAGCGTAGACAGTTATGTTTTGCTCTCTGCCATGACTTTGGGTAGGGATGTGTTCGGACGATTCTACCGGCAGACCCTGGAAGCAAAGCTGTGGAGCTATACGCGATGGGGGCTTGTGTTCTCTGCCATTCTCAGTATTACCATTGCCCTTGCAGCACAATCCGTGATTGTGATTTGGAAGCAGGTGGGCTCTCTGGCCACACCCGCTCTCTTGGTGCCGCTGGTAAGCAGTTTTTCATCAAAGTGGAAAATGGCAACCGCGTGGGTTCCCTGGACCATGGCCGGCGCTGCCCTGCTCTCGGGAGCGTGGATATTAAGCGGTTGGCCGGAGGGGCCTTATTGGTTGGGTATTGAACCTATTTATCCCGGTTTAGGATTATCCTTTTTGCTATATATTCTTTCTTGCTGCCTTTCAAAATAACTCGAGTCAATCCGTAAATCGATTTTTTCATGGGCAATCGAACATATTGATTTACAAAAAAAGTATCGCTCAGGTTTCTGCTCTACACAAAGTCCGGTATCACGAACAAAAATCCATAAATGAATCATATCAATAACCTGAATTTGCATTTCAGCTCCTTGACGCATCATTCAGGTCATATATTTTAACACATCTATCGTTGTACCCTTCCGCTGCCTGATCCTTTCATCAGCGCTTCGGCTTCTTGTCTTGTTGTAAAATTAAAATCACCGATAATAGAA
>WJME01000232.1 GCA_014728115.1 Candidatus Zhuqueibacterota bacterium
ACACTCGGGGAATGAGTCAATATGCAGATGGTGGAATCGTCGCCACAAAACCTTACATTTCTTCAGCCAACTATATCGACAAAATGAGCGATTATTGCTCTATGTGTATGTATCGAAAAAAGGAAAAAACTGTCCGGGATGCATGCCCTTTTAACAGTTTGTATTGGTCATTTCTTTATGAACACCGAGATCATCTGAGACATAATCCTCGCATGAGCATGGTTTACAGAATATGGGATCGTTTCAGCAGCGAAACACGTCACCACATTCTCAACAGAGCTCAGGAAATAAAAAAGAATGCCGACACGCTTTAAATGTCATGAACTTGTTTAAAATTTTCAAGCAACCGTTCCACTGCCGGATGATCAATGTTTAAATCCTGAAATCCGGCTCCGCCCACATATACATCAGTGCCATACTCGTGCGCGATTTCCAACAATCGATCCAATTCACTTTGTGTTGCTCGTACATTGGGCACAAATGTGCTGGAAATATACAAACGCTTGGGAGTATACTTTTTGAACACACTGTCTATTCTAAAAGAAGGCGTATTTTGCCCGCTAAACATCACTTCAATGCCACGGGCCTCTAAAACATGATCCACCATTTTTAAGCCAATATCATGCAATTCATCAAACAGATTGACCAGTAATGCACGAAATCTCTTTTTCTTGGGAATTCGCACAATGCCCTGAAGTCGAATGATACTATCCCGCATAACTTGAGTCGCCAGGTGCTCTTCTATTATAGTCAATTCACCTTTCATCCACATCAACCCAAGCCTGTGCATTACCGGAGTAATCAGCTCATCATAGATTGCATAAAGCGGATATTGGGCCAGATAAAGTCCATTTAAAATCTGTTGCACTTTATCTCTCCTGCTGGCAACAGCAAATTCAGTACAATAGTCTATTAATGCACTCCAATCACCTTGAGTGATAGCCAGGCTGATATCCAGATCTCGTTTTGTCTCTAAGGGAAATAGATTGACACGAGGATTTTTATTCTCGTGTTCTTTGATAAACTCTACAAGATGATGCATAAAAAATTTTCGATGCCCTCCTGCAGTTTTGTGACACTTTAATTTTCCTTCCTCGGTCCATCTTTTTACAGTAGAGACGTTCACGCCGAGCATTTTTGCGACTTGAACGCTATTGAGCTCAGTAATCTCATTTTTCATCTGTACATTGCTATTTGAAAACTGTTCAGCCATCGAATGATCCTCTTTTCCTAGTTTCGGGTCTGTTTGTTGTGCCATTGCCTCATTCAATCATTCATCCTTTGTGTTGTTTGAAATCAAGTAAATCGTATAGATTTACTTGATTTCCGCCAGCCCACCATCGACTCCCAGAGTCTGTCCTGTGATCCAATCGTTTTCGGGATCAAGAAAAAACATCAGAGCGCGTTTGATATCGTCAGTCTTTCCTATACGTTGCAATGGATGCATAGCAAGACTTGATTTGAGAGCATTTTCACTGCTCGTAATTCGCTCTGACATGCGAGTGTCTACCAATCCGGGAGCAATACAATTAACCCGGATTTTCTGGCTTGCATAGGTAGCCGCAGCTGACTTTGTAAGACCTATGACCCCTGCTTTAGCAGCTGCAATGGCTTCATGATTTGCCAGGCCCAATCGCGCGGCAGCCGAAGAGAGCAACACGATCGAGCCTCCCTCAGAACGCATAAAGCGTGTACAGGCACGTACGAGCGCGAAAGAGCTGGTCAAATTTAGGGCAATTGTATCGTTCCATTCTTCTGCACGAGTCATATGCGCAGGCTTGAGCAAAATAGAGCCAGTGCAATTTACGGCACCGTAAATCGGTCCCATGGATTTTTGAACAGATTCTACAAAGATCTGAACTTGATCGATATCCCTGGAATCTACCTTTTGATGATAGGCCTGCCACTCTTTAGCTTTTTTCTCCAGTCGTTCCTCATCATGAAAGGCTGCAACGGCTAGTCGTGCTCCTTGATGATAAAGCTCGTCACAAAGACCCGAGCCAATACCCCCTGTTGCACCCAGAACTAAAATGGTTTTCTCTTTTATTCTCATAATAATATACTCACTATGTACCTAGCAATCAAGCGATTTGAGCGATTTTTAGGGTTAACAACCCAAACGGGTGATATATTTTATCTATTTTCATTCAGCCTGAATTTTTTGGAATATTCCAAACATTTCCTTGCGTTTAATGTATCTAAATGAAAAAGGATGAATACGATGAAACTTTATATCAAAATATCTATATTAGTGCTAACAACCCAACTAGCCGCGACCCCTTCCGATATGCTCGACAAAGCCAGAGACCTCTTTTATATCAGTGTCGAGAAACAAGATCGAACCTCAGAAGCGATTGACCTATTTGAAAAAATCGCCAGGGAAGATACGAGTCTGGTCGGGGTGTCGCAAACCTACATAGGAGCGTTAACAGCTTTAAAGGCAAAATATAGCTTTTGGCCTCACCAAAAATTATCCCACGCCAAAAAAGGGCTGAGTATCATGGAGGCCGGAATTAAAAAGAGCTCTTCCAATATCGAAGCGTTGTTTATTTATGGCTCGACGTGTCATTATCTTCCGTTTTTCTTTAATAAAGGAGACGAAGCCCAAAAAACATTCGTAAAAATTGCAGATCTCTTGCCTGAAAAATTCCATAACTATGACTCGGAAATGATTCTCAACGTGGTCGACTTTCTTCTTGAAAAAGCAGAACTGGGCCCCCAAAATCAGGAGAACATACAGTCAATACGCATCCAGCTCTTAGCGGATGGACAACTCGTTGAGAACTCGGATTCTATTGGAGGATCATGAAAACCGAGTATCTTTTATTCAATCTGGTCATCATTCTTGGACCACTGGCACTCAGCTTTGACCGCAAAGTTCATTTTGTGACAAAGTGGCCCAAGGCATTTATCGCCTCCCTCATAACCTTGATACCCTTTATTATGTGGGATAGCCTCGTAACCGGCAGACATTGGTGGTTCAACAAAAACTTTACCCTTGATTTTCGTTTGCTGGGACTCCCTCTTGAAGAGTGGTTATTTTTTATCACGGTTCCCTTTGCTACCATGTTTATCTGGCAAATATTAAATGACTATATGAGAAATCGTTCGGCCCCACGTCGCTGGCTTTATACCCTTTTATATTTATTTACGCTGCCAGGCATCTTTTTTTGGCTACAGGGCAAAGAATACACAGCGCTTGTTTCTATTGCACTCGTCCTGGTCGCGATCTTTGATAGAGTTTTGGAAACCCATATACTGGAGCGACGTCAGCTATATCCGTTTCTCGGCATCCTTGTAGGATTAATCCTTATTTTCAATGGTTACCTTACTGCACGACCCGTTGTTCTATATGATCCGGCTTTTCAACTCGATTTCAGAATTATCACCATACCCATTGAAGATTTTTTTTATGGGATATCCCATGTTTTACTATCTGTGATCATCTATGAGAAACTTTTGGGAATCGATCATGAATAAACGTGTCGCCGTCATTGGAGGAGGACTGGGTGGCTTGTCCGGCGCTATTTACCTGGCCCGACTGGGCTATCAGGTAGATCTCTATGAACAAAACCAACAGGTTGGCGGAAAAATGGGCGAGTGGCAGTCTAGTGGCTTTCGTTTCGACACAGGCCCTTCTCTTCTTACCATGCCGTTTGTGATCGAGGATCTTTTCGAATCTTCTTCTGTTGATTTACGCGATACAGTCCTCCCATTCATCCCCATCGAACCGGTATGCCGATATTTTTTTCCCGATTCGTCAATTTTGGATACCTTTGTCGACAGAGAAAAAATGCGCAATGCTGTGAATGCTTTTTCTCCCCAGAGTGCAGAACAGATCGACCAATTTCTAAATTATTCAAAGCGAATCTATGATATCACTCACGATTTGTTTGTTACTCATCCTGTCCACGAATTTTCAACCTTGTTCAAGATAAAAACCTGGACCTCTTTGCTACGGTTTTGGCAAATCGATCCCTTTCGAACGGTTCATCAGAGCACAAAACGGTTTTTTGATGATGACAGACTCGTTCAACTGTTTGATCGATATGCGACCTATAATGGCTCGAATCCGTTTCAAGCTCCAGCGACACTAAATATCATCCCTTATGTAGAGTTTGGACTTGGGAGTTATTACGTAAAAGGCGGGATGATTAAATTGATTCATGCTTTGGAAAAACGGGCAAAATATCTGGGCGTCAATATTCATTTGAATCGTCGGGTCGAGCGTATCGAACACAATGACGAATCAGTGCAAGGTTTAAGCGTCAACAATACCTTTATCCCTTATTCCAACATCCTGTGCAATGCAGATGTTGTCGATACGTTTACCCGCTTGGTGAAAAAAAAGCATAAATATGACAAATTGGAACCTTCCTTATCAGGATTGGTATTTTTATGGGGGATCGACCGCTCATTTCCTCAACTCGCTCATCATAATATCTTTTTTTCAGATGATTATGAGCAGGAATTCCGACAACTTTTTAACACCAAAACTGCACCGCTTGACCCGACCGTTTATGTATCCATCACCTGCAAAAGCGATCCATCTCATGCACCAGAGGGAAATGAAAACTGGTTTGTTCTGGTCAATATGCCATATTTGACAAAAGACCAGGACTGGAGTCAAATCGCTGTTCAAACCAAAAAAACCATTCTCAGCAAGCTCGAGAAATATGGTCTGGCTATCAAAAACCATATCGTCACTGAAAAACAAATCTCACCCCCCGATTATCAAACACACTATGGCAGTAACAAAGGAAGCATTTACGGGATATCCTCCAATACGCCCAGCATGGCCTTTCGCAGACCGGCAAATAGATATAAAGGCTTGAAAGGTCTCTATTTCGCAGGAGGCTCTGCACACCCGGGCGGAGGAATACCTCTGACACTATTGTCTGGAAAAATGGCAGCAGAACTGTTGCATAAATACAGTATATAGCCCCAAATGCGCGTTTTGCGCGTTTTTTTGGGGTTTTAGGAAATATTTTGCCCATAAATAGGGTTATCGTTTATGAAAACAAGAGGATGATTATGAACATCACAGTAATCGGATCAGGGTTTGGAGGATTGGCTATTGCTATACGAATGCAAGCACAAGGTCACCAGGTAACCCTGCTGGAAAAAAACCAACATGTCGGAGGACATGCTTACCCATTGCACAAAAAGGGTTACTCTTTTGATATGGGGCCTTCCTTGATCACTGCCCCGGAAATTATCGAGAGAATTTTTGCAAAGGCAGGTAAAAAACTGGACGATTATGTAGAGATGACTCGCCTGGATCCGTTTTACCGTATCTATTTTCATGATCATACTTTTATTGATTATGTCGATGACAGCGAACGCATGAAAGAACAAATGATGCGTACGAGTCCTAAAGATGCAGAAAATTATGACCGGTTTATGCAGGCATCCAAAGGAATATATGAGGCCGTTATCAAGGATGGACTCGGTTCCACTCCCTTTATGGATATCAAAACAAATCTCTCCTTTGTTCCGCGTGCTTTGAAACTCAATGCTCTTTTGCCGGTTTTTAGTTTCGTCAAACGATACTTTAAGGATCCTCGACATCAATTCACCTTTTCTTTTCATCCGTTGTTTATCGGAGGCAACCCCTTTCGTGCGCCTTCTGTCTATTTGATGATTCCTTATCTGGAAAAAACCGGGGGCGTATGGTTCACAAAGGGTGGAATGTATAGCCTGGTTCGAGCCTTTGAAACTCTCTTTAAAGAGTTGGGAGGAACCGTTCACACCCAAACACCTGCAAAAGAAATCATTGTCACTAATGGCAAAGCCACTGCGGTTCGAACAGAGAGAGAAACGCTGCCTTCTGATATAGTCATCTCTAACGCCGATATCGTGCATACCTATAAAGATCTGATCCCCAGTGTGCATCGAAAAAAATGGAGTGATAAAAAACTGGATTCGCTGGATATCGGCATGAGCGCTTTTTTGATTTATCTGGGTGTTAAAAAACAATATCCAAAACTCAAACACCATACCTTAATTTTGTCCCATCGTTACAAAGAATTGGTGACAGATATTTTTGATAAAAAGATTCTGCCAGATGATTTTAGCATGTATTTACACGCCCCAACCCGCACAGATCCGGATATGGCTCCTCCGGGTTGCGAAAGCATGTATGTTCTGATTCCCGTTGCCAACCTCCAATCCGGAATCGATTGGGATGAAAAAGCACAACCATTTGCTCAGGTCATCCTAAATTATTTACAAAATGACTTTGGGCTTGAAGATTTGCAAAAAAATATCGAGGTGATGGAAATCTTTACACCAAAAGATTTTCTTCACAAGGCCAACTCTACCTATGGTAGCGCCTGGGGAGTTGAACCCAAATTAACCCAAACGGCCTATTTCAGACCCCATAATCGTAGCGAAGATATCTCAAATCTGTACTTTGTAGGTGCAGGTACCCATCCCGGGGCGGGGTTACCAGGGGTCATGCTCACGGCCGAGACCACAGAAAATGTTATCCATCAAGATTTGAGGGGGTGAGTCGTTTGTATTTTAAAAGCACTAAATTAAACCAAACAGCATTCGAGTATGCCAAGCAACTGACTGCCCATCATGCAAAGAGCTTTTATTTATCGGCTCGTTTTTTACCATCGGAAAAGCGGTGGGCGACCTATGCGTTATATGGTTTTTGCAGATATGCAGACAATCTTATCGATGTTCCCAGAGATCGTTCAACCAATGAACTCTTGTCTGAATTGCATTATTTGCAATCAGAACTCGTCACCGGATACCGTACCGGCGAATCGCAGCATCCCATTGTTCATCCTTTTGTGCTGACTGCGAAAAAATTTAAAATCCCTATCGAGTATCCTCTCGATCTGATCAAGGGCGTGGAAATGGACTTGCAAAAGACAAGATATGTAACGTTTGATGACCTCTATATATTTTGCTATCGTGTCGCGGGTGTGGTTGGATTGATGATGACCCATCTCCTCGGATATCGTGACAAATCCGCCTTTATCTATGCTGAAAAACTCGGCGTGGCCATGCAATTGACCAATATCCTGCGCGATATCAAAGAAGATAAAGATATGGGTCGTATCTATTTACCTCAGGAAGATCTAAATACATTCGGTGTGACCGAAAGACAACTCTTGAACGAACAATTTGATAAAAACTTTTATGACATGATGAATTTTCAGGTCAATCGTGCCACCGAATACTATATGGAAGCCAATAAAGGAATTCCTCTCTTGGCGACTGACTCTCAATTTGCCATATATTCGGCAAGCAAGATCTATGGCGGAATATTGACTAAAATTATTTCACAAAATTTTAATCCATTTATGGGACGGGTATATGTACCCGGGTTTAGAAAATTCGGAATCTTGTTCAGTGAAATTCTTAAAACCAAAATCATGACCATGCAAGAACGTTTGTTGCCTGCATCGTCCTGATATGTAATTGAAATTGAGGGACAGTTGGCCGACTATGCTAATTCATTGGGAAAAAAAACTGACTCGTGTGTTTACTGGACAATGAAAGTTTCGTATTCTGTTTGGGCTGACAAAATATTAAATATTTACTTGACCCGGCTTGTTCGATCACATTTTCATTCTATCACACTGCTGGGCAAAGATCCGGTATTGGATCAAAACAAGCCTGTACTGTTGATCCCAAACCACAGTAGTTGGTGGGATGGATTTTTTATATACAAGCTGAATAAACTCCTCTGGCAACGACGTTTGTTTATCATGATGCTGGAAAGTCAGCTGAGCAAAAACCGTTTTTTTGCACGAGTCGGAGCATATTCCATTGCACCTGGCCGACCCAAAAAAGTATTGAGCAGTCTTAATTATACCGTAAATCTCTTGCACTCTCCCCTCAACCCGGTGGTCTGTATGTTTCCTCAAGGGGAATTGGTGCCAGGTCATGTGCGTCCTGTTCGATTTCGCAGGGGAACAGACTGGATCCAATCAAAATTGCACCAGCCCGTTCAAATACTCCTTCTCGGCATGAAAATCGTTTACCTGCAAGACCAATATCCGGATGTCCTGTGCCGATTTTCAGCGCCGTATGCTGCATCTTTTGATTCACCAATACCAGCATTACAACTTGAAAATGATCTCAACGATCTACTGACCACACTCGACAAAGAGACCCATGACCTCTACCCCAGGGGAGTGCAACTTTTTACCGGCAAGCCCTCTGTTAATGAACGGATGGCAAGGCTGAATCCATTTAATAAAAAACACACTCGTTGAAGAACAGAGATGCAATCCGTGGATTTGAACAAACCTTACAATCTCTTTTCAGACTTGCGAAAAATGAAATATCTTCCCCTAAAATAATGGTTTACTAAGACAAAACAGTAATCGTCTGACGGGGCACCAAAACACTCTGGTTTTTATATGATCATTCTCTATATCGCACTGGGCTATTCCATGGTCTTGTTGACCGTCACAGTGGTCAATGCATTGACCGCGCCGGTGCTCAAAAACAGACCCGGCATCTCTCTGGCAAAATCTCCTCGCGTTTCTGTTCTCATACCGGCACGTAATGAAGAAAGAAATATCACCAGGTGTTTGGACTCGTTGCAAAAACAGACCTATAAAAATATTGAAATTCTTGTGTTGGATGATGAATCCACAGACAATACCCCCCAAAGAGTAAAGGAATATTCATCGAAAAATCCTGCAATCCGGCTCGTTCCCGGCAAACCCTTACCTGCAAACTGGACCGGTAAAAACTGGGCGTGTCAACAATTGAGCGAACTCGCCACAGGTGAATTTTTCCTCTTTACGGATGCAGATAATTTTTATCACCCTGAAGCCATTGAAAACTCGATCATCTGGATGCAAAAATATCAACTGGATCTCTTATCGGCATTTCCCCAGCAAATCACCGGCACCTTGATGGAACGTCTTGTGGTGCCGACCTTCGATTATATCCTTTATAGCATGTTGCCCCTGTGGCTGACTTTAAAAACATCATTTCCTTCTCTTGCCGCCGCCAATGGTCAGTGGTTGATTTTTAAAACCCAAACATATAAAGCCCTGGGCGGACATGCTGCTGTAAAAAATGAAATTGTGGAAGATGTTGAATTCAGCCGACTGGCAAAACTAAAGGGTTTCAAAATTCTTACAGCCTCCGGACGAGATCTGATCTTTGCCCGCATGTACCATAATGCCCAACAAGTGTGGCAGGGATTCAGCAAAAACGCGTTTGGCCTCACAGGGCACCATACACCGACGTTTTTAATTCTTTTGACTCTGATGTTTCTTTCACAGGTCTTGCCCTTGATGACGCTGTGGTTCTCTGGTTTGGCGTTTATCTCAGCATTGATTCTTGCGACTCATATGCTCATCAGATTGCTCATGGCATTGAAATTCAAATTACCACTGTGGAGCGGGGTCTTTATGTTTCCCGCGAGTGCATTCATTACCATATTGATTGGAATCAATTCATGGAAAGGATATCATAGCAAATCTATTCAATGGAAAGGAAGAGTCGTTGCCTGAAAAAATAAAAATCGGATTGGTGTATTTTCTAATGGCTGCCGGAGGTCTCTGGCATATTCTGGACTTGTTTCAGACCACGATGCGAGTCATTGCAGGCCCCTTGTTGATCATATTGTCACTTTTACTCATTTTCGAATGCTGGCAACACGCTCGAATAAAGCGAAATTATCTCATCTGGGTCACCGTCGTGATTGCCGGAGGATTTTTTGCAGAATGGATCGGTGTCAACACCGGGATATTATTTGGCTCATATACGTATGGTACAACCCTGCAACCGCAACTGTCCGGTGTTCCTGTGGCGATTGGTTTTGCCTGGTTAACCAGTGCAAGCGGTGCAATTGCATGGAGTCGTAAAATCACAGGCCATAGAGAAAAACTGTGGATTCCTTCTCTTTTGGCCGCCTTGCTGATGGTCATATTTGATGTGATCATGGAACCTGCGGCCGTGTTTCTCAATTATTGGACCTGGCAAGGAGGGCATGTTCCTGTAAACAATTATCTGACATGGTTTGTATTGGGATTCCTGTTCATCATCCTGGGATACCGTCTGCGAGCCACGCAATTGGTCTGGCCAGGTCTTGCCCGACACTTGTTTTTGGCTCAGATCCTCTATTTTGCGCTGGTGATTCTGAAACAAATTTTGCAATCATGAATTTATGTATTCAGGACAGCATAAAAAAAAGGTCAATTTTAGGATACGCCATGAATCAAGATCAATTTAAGGGCAAAACAGGGCCTGGTGTCGCATTGGCCTCGGCAATTATTCTGACATGGCTATTGCATCTCGTATGGTTGCTTCAGGCTCCTTTAAACATATGGCTGATATTGTGGGGAATTCCGGTACAATCGATTCTCTTTGTGGGCTTGTTTATTACCGGCCACGATGCCATGCACGGAAGCCTGGCGCCTGGCTACTATCGCATAAATAAGACTTTTGGCAGTGTCGCGGTTTTCTTGTATGCCGCCTTTAGTTATAAGAAATTATTACCAAAACACGGATTGCATCACCGTTATCCGGGCCGAGACCGCGATCCCGATTATCACAATGGGGTAAACACCTCTTTCTGGTCATGGTATGTTAACTTTATGAAACAATACTTGACTTTCGGACAACTGATGATCATGGCCTTATTATTCAATCTGTTGTTGCATGTGGCAGGATTTGCGGTTTGGAATATCATCCTGTTTTGGGTCGTTCCGGCTTTATTGAGTACTGTGCAGTTGTTTCTATTCGGCACGTATTTGCCCCATAAAGAACCGCCCGGAGGGTATGACAATGAGCATCATGCTCAAAGCAATGCATTTCCGGTCTGGCTCTCTTTTCTCACTTGTTTTCATTTTGGCTATCATCTCGAGCACCACCTGAAACCACAGGTTCCCTGGTGGCAGCTGCCGAGATTTCGTCATCACCGCCTCGCTGAATGATAAACACGACCGTTTCTGCAAAAAAATTGGCCAGCCAGGACCTGGGTAACCCTATTCTCCTGTTGCGTGCAAAATAATAACGATCGAGAATGATAATGTTTTCCTTTTGACAAAATCTCATAAAATCGCGAATCGTCAAAAGATGAATGTTGGGTGTATTGAACCATTCAAAGGGCAGCGTCTTTGTTTTCGGCATATGCCCTCTGAAAAACAGTTGACTTCTTACCCGCCAGTACCCAAAATTGGGGACACTGACAAAGCCTGTTCGACCGACCCGAAGCATCTCTTTAAGAATAAAATGAGGATGATGCACCGTCTGCAAGGTATGGGAGAGAACGACGTAATCGAATGATTGATCGGGATAATCACCGAGACCCTCATCCAAATCCGCATGAATCACAGGCACACCTTTTTCTACGCAGGCAGTAATCAATTCCACCTGAATCTCTACCCCATGACCTTGTACTTGTTTTTCGGTAAACAAATCATATAACAACTCTCCCGATCCGCAACCCAAATCCAATACCCGGGCACCGGGTTCAATGGATTCTTTTATCAGGGAGAGATCCAGTCTTGTCGAATTTTGCATAACACCATCCAACGGATTTATTGACGATTGGTTTTCATGACATGGTTCAAGAATCCGGATACCATTCTTTCCTGAAATTCATTAGGGATTAAAAAAGCATCATGGCCATATGGAGAAGGAATCTCACAAAAGGTCACATTTTTTTTGTTGATCTTGAGCGCGCGGACAATATCTTTGGAATTAGAAGTGGGAAAAAGCCAATCCGATGAAAACGAAAGCACCAGAAATTTAGCGGTAACATGGTTAAAGGCCTTTTCGAGTGAACCATAATCCCGTTCAAGATCAAAATAATCGATCGCCTTGGTAATATAGAGATAAGTATTGGCATCAAACCGCCGAATAAAGCTTTCTCCCTGATAGCGGAGATAGCTTTCGACTTTAAAATCCGTCGAAAAATCATACCCATAGCGTTCTTTTTCCTGCAAACGACGGCCAAATTTTGCATGCATCGACTCTTCACTCAAATAGGTGATATGAGCCAACATACGGGCCACTGCCAGGCCTTCGGCTGGGACTTTGTCATTCAAGGTATAATTTCCTGACTGCCATTTGGAATCCGCATAGATGGCTTGACGGCCGACTTCATCAAAGGCGATGCCCTGAGCGCTCAGGCGTGCCGTGGTGGCTATGGGTATCGCCGACAGGATATGATCCGGATATCGAACAGCCCACTCTAATGCTTGTTGCCCCCCCATAGAGCCCCCTGCAACCGACAACAACCGCTCAATGCCAAAATGCTCGACAAGCAATTTTTGAGCTTTTACCATATCCGCAATCGTCACAACAGGAAAGCTGAGATTATAAGGTTTGCCGGTTTTTGGATCGACAGAGGATGGTCCTGTCGACCCCTTGCACCCCCCAATGACATTGGAACACAGGATAAAATATTTATCCGTATCAAACGGTCTGCCAGGACCTATCATATGATTCCACCATCCCGGTTTTCGGTCATTAGGCGTATGGTATCCGGCAGCGTGGGCATCCCCTGAGAGAGCGTGGGTAATCAGGACAGCATTGTCTTTTGCTCTGCCGAGTTTTCCATAGCTTTCAAAAGCCAGGGTGATGGGGCCTAGTTCCTCTCCACTTTCGAGTTTCAAGGGTTGCTCAAATGTTACAGACCGAGTTTCTACGATTCCAACGCCTTGCTCATTCTTTACCATAATAATCTAACTTTCAAAATAGATGATCAAAAGAAATCCCTTTGACAGGAATTTGAAATATACACCTTGAGAACAAAGAAATCAATAGGGAGTTGCGTTTGTAGATACGTCTGCAGGATTCAACACTCACCCGAATGATACACTTGATTAAAAGCGCTAATAGATCTTTGGATGGAACAGAAATGGTCTGTGTGAGTTGAAAACAAATTCGACTCTTAATAATTAAAGTGATCGACCTTGTTCAAGTAGGCTTATGAATTAACGGACATGCGCGGATTAATTTATTTTGGATTTTAAGGGAATATTACCTATATTTGGCTGTTGTAACTATTTAAATGGTAAATTAAAAGGGCGATAAACAAATGAAACACAGAGAGCGACAACCCCAACCTCGTTCAAGGGCTATAAACACCAGCCATATAACCCTTTATACCCTCTTGCCCCATCTTTTCTTATTCCTATTCCTATCCATTTACTTGGTATTGATTCACTTCGTAAAATAGTCTCCTTGTTTTTAAAATAATTATTCAATTTAAATCATCAGGTTATACGATAACCCACTAAAAGAGGATATCATGAGATCTGACACCATTAAAAAAGGCATTGATCGAGCACCCCATCGAAGTTTGTTAAAAGCGACCGGCATTACAGACCCTGATTTCAGCAAACCCTTTATTGGAGTAT
Organism: Candidatus Zhuqueibacterota bacterium; assembly: GCA_014728115.1. Taxonomy (GTDB): domain Bacteria; phylum Zhuqueibacterota; class Zhuqueibacteria; order Residuimicrobiales; family Oceaniaggregativiventaceae; genus Oceaniaggregativivens. The sequence continues at coordinate 13,353 of WJME01000232.1, forward strand.
GCAATTCATACATCGATCTGATTCCCGGGCATGTTCACTTGCAATCTTTTGGCAAACGGGTCAAGGAAGCGATTAAGCGGGCAGGAGGCGTGCCTTTTGAATTCAATACCATTGGTGTGGATGACGGAATTGCCATGGGGCATCTGGGCATGAATTATAGTTTGCCTTCGAGGGAATTGATTGCTGACAGTGTAGAAACCGTTGCCGCAGCGCATTGTCTGGATGGCCTGGTGTGTATCCCCAATTGTGATAAAATTGTTCCCGGGATGCTGATCGCTGCTATGCGGCTCGATATTCCTGTGATCTTTATTTCCGGCGGACCCATGAAAGCCGGCCGAAATGCAAAAGGAGAAAAAGTCGATCTGATTTCAGTCTTTGAGGGGGTGGGAGCATATCTTGCAGGAAACCTGGATGATGAAGGACTTAAAGATCTGGAAGACCATGGTTGCCCGACCTGTGGCAGTTGCTCCGGAATGTTTACGGCAAACAGCATGAATTGCCTTTGCGAAGCGCTCGGCATCGCTTTACCGGGCAACGGAACGGTTCTGGCTGTGGATCCTCGTCGTACACAACTCATCGACCAGGTTGGAGAGCGCATTATCGATTTGGTCAGCAAGGATATAAAACCCTCTGACATGTTCAATGCCAACTCGTTCAGAAATGCCTTTGCACTGGATATGGCTATGGGAGGGTCGACCAATACAATTCTTCATTCACTCGCAATTGCCAATGAAGCGGGCATTCACTTTGATCTCGCTGAATTGAACGACATTGCCGAAAAAGTGCCCTATATCTGTAAAGTATCGCCTGCATCCAAAGACGTCCATATCGAAGATGTGGATAGAGCCGGTGGCATTTCCGCTATTCTGGCTGAATTGGCCACTATGCCCGGCATACTGGATTTGGATAGACCCACGGTCACCGGCCAAACCCTGGGTGAAAACATTGCAAACAAAAGCGTGCAGGATCGTAAGGTGATTCGATCGGTAAAAGATCCATATTCAAGAACCGGGGGCCTGGCCGTTCTGTTCGGTAATCTCGCTCCTCTGGGTTCAGTCGTGAAAACCGGCGCAGTGGCACCACAAATGCAACAACATAGCGGGCCTGCGAGAATTTTTGACAGTGAAGAGGCTTGCCTTCAGGCGATAAACGACAAAAAAATTAAAGCCGGTGATGTCGTGGTTATTCGTTACGAGGGTCCCAAAGGCGGACCCGGAATGCCGGAAATGCTCTCACCGACATCTGCGATTATGGGACTGGGGCTGGGTGAAAGTGTCGCTCTTATCACAGATGGCCGGTTCTCCGGCGGAACGCGGGGAGCGTGTATCGGACATATCAGTCCGGAAGCCGCGGCCAGAGGACCTATCGCAGCTCTGCAAGAAGGAGACATGATCGACATTGATATCCCAAACAAATCGCTGAGTGTACGGCTCGAGGACAATGAAATTTCAAAACGATTAAAAGCATTACCCCCGTTTGAACCCAAGATAAAACGGGGTTGGCTGTCACGGTATGTACAACATGTTACGTCAGCCAATACCGGTGCGATTTTAACATCGGGCTGTGAAGGCTAACACCATTCATGGCCCCTCATCATCATTAAAAAGACAAAGAGACGCTTATGACTGCAAAAAAACAAAAAATGAGCGGAGCAGAAATATTTTTTGAATGTCTCCGCCGTGAAAATGTAGATACTATTTTTGGCTATCCTGGCGGAGCTGTGCTTCATATATATGACAAATTATATGATGTTGATTTTATCCATCATGTTCTGGTCCGGCATGAACAGGGTGCAACACACATGGCAGAAGGCTATGCCAAAGCATCCGGAAAGCCGGGTATTGTGCTCGTCACTTCTGGTCCCGGGGCTACGAACACCGTCACCGGAATAGCGGACGCGTATATGGATTCGGTACCCATTATCGTATTTACAGGTCAGGTTCCGAGTCACCTCATCGGCAATGATGCGTTTCAGGAAGCAGACACCATTGGGATCACCCGGTCAATCACCAAATGGAGTTTTCTGGTTCGAAATATCAAAGATATGGCCCCGGCGATTCGTAAAGCTTTTCATATCGCCACCACAGGCCGGCCAGGACCCGTGGTTATCGATATCTGCAAAGACGTGGTCATGGATTCCTGCGAGTTCAACTATCCCGAAGAACTGGATCTCAAGGGATACAAACCCCGTCTGACCGGTCATCATGTCATGCTCAAAAATGCTGCAAAAGCCATAAAAAATGCCAAACGACCGTTAATCTATGCCGGTGGGGGAGTTATCCTGTCTGATGCTGCTCCTGCTCTGACCAAATTGGCCCGAACCACAAACATCCCGGTTACTTTGACCTTGCACGGTCTGGGTGGTTTTCCGGCCAGTGATGAACGCTTTCTGGGCATGCTGGGCATGCACGGCACATTCACGGCTAATCAGGCCGTGAACGAATGTGATTGTCTGATCGCCATCGGAGCCCGGTTCGATGATCGTGTCACAGGCAAACTCGATCAATTTGCAAAAAAAGCGACCAAATTGCATATCGATATCGATCCGGCTTCTATCAATAAAAATGTACAGGTCGATTACCCCATCGTGGGCGATGTCAAGAAAACGCTGGAACTGATGTTGCAGCATTTTGATTCTCCACTCGATATCGAACCCTGGTGGGATCAAATTCACGGTTGGCAGAAACAATGCCCTTTGGAATACCCAACAAAAGATGCATTTTTGCGGCCGCAACCCATCTTGCAAAAAATGTCCGATATTGTAAAGGGGAACGCTATCGTTACGACCGATGTCGGCCAAAACCAGATGTGGGCTGCACAGTATTTTAATTATGAGCATCCACGTTCTCATATTACTTCAGGCGGACTGGGCACTATGGGGTTCTCTCTGCCCGCTGCTATTGGTGCAGCGTTCGGACGAAAAGATACGCCTGTTATTTCCATATCAGGTGATGGCGGGTTTCAGATGAATATACAGGAACTGATTACGGCCTCGTATTACAAGCTGCCCATAAAATTCATCATTTTCAATAACAGCTATCTGGGTATGGTCAGGCAGTGGCAAGAGTTGTTTCACGAGTCGCGGTTTTCATTTACCGATCTGAGCCATAGCAATCCGGATTTTATCAAGGTGGCAGAAGGAATGGGATGCCATGCGCGTCGTGTCGTGACCAAAGAAGAGGTGGATGACGCCTTGCATTGGGCCATGAGTATGAACGACAAACCTGTGGTCCTCGAGTTTGTCACGGTCAAAGAAGAGATGGTTTTTCCCATGGTTCCTAGTGGAGCTGCGGTCAGTGATATGATATTAAAACGCCTTGATCCTGAAGAATTTGATGTCTAAATTAGACTTTTTGAAATCATATGAACAAACGATAACCAAAGTTTATCATTGTATGAGGTTAAAACATGTCGGAGAAACACCCAAAAACACTGTTCGAAAAGATCTGGGATCAGCATGAGGTCTCTGCAGAACCTGATGCGCCCTCTATCCTGTACATCGACCTGCATCTGGTGCATGAAGTCACCTCACCGCAGGCATTTCAGGGATTGCGCGACAAAGGTTTAAAAGTTAAACGTCCCCAGCAAACGGTTGCGACAATGGATCATTCCATTCCCACAACAGATCCAAACATTCCATTGTCCGACCAGCTGGCAGCAGCTCAGATTGCCAAGCTGGAAGAAAACTGCAAAGAGTTTGGTGTGCCCTTGCATGGTTACAAATCCGCCAGCAGAGGGATTGTACATGTCATTGGTCCGGAACTGGGTTTGACGCAACCGGGTATGACCATCGTCTGTGGCGACAGCCACACCGCAACGCATGGAGCCTTTGGGGCACTGGCATTTGGGATCGGCACCAGTGAGGTTGAACATGTCATGGCAACCCAGACTCTGTTACAAACAAAACCTAAAACCATGCGAATCAATGTCGATGGTACTCTAAAAAAGGGCGTCACATCCAAAGATATCATACTTGCATTGATTGCCAAAATCGGTGTAGGTGGGGGTACAGGACATGTTCTGGAATATGCCGGTTCGACGATCCGCGGACTCGACATGGAAGCCCGCATGACGATATGCAATATGAGCATTGAAGCAGGTGCCCGCGCCGGTATGATCGCCCCGGATGATCATACCTTTGAATATATCGCTGGCCGGCCTCTCGCTCCTCAGGGCAAAGCCTGGGATAAAGCAGTAGAAACCTGGCAGAAACTCCCCGGCGATCCTAAAGCCAGCTTTGATCAACAAGTCGACCTCAATGCCTCTGATCTGACTCCTATGATCACCTATGGTACGACACCGGGCATGGGGATCCCTATCAATGCGCCTATCCCCCGTATCGAGGATTTTAAGACGGTGAGCCAACAAAAAGCTCTGGCCAAGGCACTCGATTATATGGGGCTGGCACCGGGACAGTCGCTTTTGGGACAAAAAGTGGATGTCGTGTTTATCGGCAGCTGTACCAATTCGCGGATCAGCGACCTTCGAGCCGCAGCCCAGATTCTAAAAGGTCAAAAGGTATCGCCTGACACCAGAGTCATGGTGGTACCTGGTTCACAACAAGTCAAAAAGCAGGCAGAGGCAGAAGGCCTTGATAAAATATTTATTCAAGCCGGGGCAGAATGGCGCGAGTCCGGCTGCAGCATGTGCATTGCAATGAACGATGACAAACTGCAGCCAGGCCAATATGCGATCAGCACAAGCAACAGGAATTTCGAAGGCCGTCAAGGCAAGGGCGGACGCACTTTTTTGGCCAGCCCCATTACAGCAGCTGCCACTGCGCTATTTGGCAAAATTACCGATGTGCGTGAATTAGCGAGTTAGGAGGTTACCTTGGAACCCTTTAAAACATTGACAAGCACTTTTGTTTCCATCCCTGTGAACGATATCGACACCGACCAATTGATACCGGCCCGTTTTCTCAAAGTAACAGACAAGGCTGGATTGGGAGATAATTTATTCTATGACTGGCGATACGATCAGAATGGTCATCCTAAACCGGAATTTATATTGAATCAACCCAAAGCAAAAAGCGCAAAAATTCTCGTCGGAGGAGATAACTTTGGGTGTGGTTCCAGCCGGGAACATGCCCCCTGGGCATTGATGGGATATGGATTCAGAGCGGTGATCAGCACCAGTTTCGCGGATATTTTCCGCAACAACTCGCTAAAAAATGGTCTTTTGCCGGTCATTGTCGATGAGGATACCCTGTCAGAATTGCATGAATTGGCAGAAAGAGACCCTGACGCCACATTAAAGATCGATCTATCTGCACAGACACTGCAATTGCCGGGCGGTAAAACTGTTGAATTTCCTATCGACACCTTTTCAAAAACATGTATGCTGCAAGGCATCGACCAACTGGGTTACCTGCTCAAACATGAATCTGAAATCGAAAAATATGAAAAAAATCATCCGCCAAGGGTGAACACGAAACAAGCTATCGTATAAAAAAAAGGGCTGTATTCAAACAGCCCTTTTTCCGTTTTACCTGACATGATGATGGATCAGGAATTTTTCAGATATCTGTCAATCCCCTCTGCCATCTGACGGCCCTGAAAAAGCGATCGCACGACCAAAGAGGCTCCCATAACCGCATCACCGCCGGCAAAAATTCTCGGCACAGAAGTCATAAAGTTATCATCGATACAAATATTGCCGCGCTTATCCAGTTTGATATTTCCATCCAGCACCAGCGGACCATGTTCTACGTGAATAAACCCCATGGAGAGCAGGATCATATCGGCGGGAATTTCAAATTCGGATCCGGGTATCTCTTTGAATTCCCGCCGGCCATATTTATCAGCCTCTGTCCACTCTAATTTGATGGCTTTGAGACCATTGACCTGACCATTTTGGCCGGTAAACTCTTTGGTCAGAATGCTAAAAGAACGGTTACAGCCCTCCTCATGTGAAGAGGTTGTCCGGAAGACCAGAGGCCAGACCGGCCATGGATTATCGGGGGTTCTCACCTTGGGCGGTACCGGGAGCAACTCGATTTGTTCGATGCTGGCAGCGCCCTGGCGTTTGCTTGTTCCGACACAATCGGATCCGGTATCCCCCCCTCCCAATATGATCACGCGCTTGCCTTTAGCAGAGAGTTCCTTTTGACCATTCAGATTCAATCCAGAGATTCTGCGGTTTTGCTGGATGAGGAAATCCATGGCAAAATGAACACCCTCCAAATCCCTTCCCGGGATATCGAGATCCCGTGGGATGGTTGAGCCGGCGGTCAGCGCAAGCGCATCAAAAGAGTTCATCATATATTTTAACGAGAGATCGATCCCGGCATCGACATTGGTCTCGAATCGCACCCCTTCGGCTTTCATTTGTTCCAGCCGCCGATCGATCACCCATTTTTCCAGCTTGAAATCGGGAATACCATATCGCAAAAGCCCGCCGATCTTGTCAGCACGTTCGAATACGATCACGCGATGGCCTTTGCGTGCCAACTGCTGGGCTACAGCCAACCCTGCCGGCCCCGAACCGACCACAGCGATCCGCTTTCCACTCTTGAAATCCGCAGGTTCGGGTTTAACCCAACCCTCTTTCCACCCGCGTTCAATAATCGCCAGTTCGATTTGACGAATACTGACAGCAGGTTGATTGATTGCCAGCGTGCAGGCAGCCTCACAAGGCGCCGGACACACCCGACCGGTAAATTCGGGAAAATTATCCGTGGAATGCAAGACCTGCAACGCCTGCTCCCAATGACTGCGATAAACCAGATCGTTCCAATCCGGGATTCGATTTTGGGTGGGACATCCATAAGTATGGCAATGCGGGACACCACAATCCATACACCGGGCCGCTTGTTTTTTCAGCGAATCCTCCTGGACAGGAGTCTCGAATTCATTATAATCTCTGATTCGTTCCTCGATCGGACGCTTGATAGGGTCCTCTCGCTTATATTCAATAAATCCATTGACTTTACCCATTAAAGACCTCCTCTGTTGCCGATACCGTCTCTTCGTCGCGATCCTCTTCCATTTTCATTCTTTCGAGAACCTTGCGATAGTCGATAGGCATGACCTTGACAAATAACGGCAGATAGGTGTCCCAATTTTCCAGTATCATTTTGGCTTTGGGACTGTTTGTATATTTATAGTGATTCTCGATCATGGTTCGCAGTTCGGTCTTGTCAGAGGCATTCCAGACACTTTCCAGGTCAACCATATCGAGATTACATCGGGTATCGAACATTTCTGTTTCATCAAAAATATAGGCTATTCCCCCACTCATTCCGGCAGCAAAATTTTGACCTGACGGACCGAGCACCACAACAGTGCCTCCGGTCATATATTCGCATCCATGATCTCCGACACCTTCCACAACCGCTTTGGCACCGCTATTGCGGACCGCAAAGCGTTCGCCGGCAAGACCATTGATATATATTTCGCCACCGGTGGCACCATAAAGAACAACATTGCCGACAATGACATTTTCATTGGGAACAAACGAAGCACGTGACGGGGGGACCACAATAATTTTGCCGCCAGACATTCCTTTGCCCAAATAATCGTTACAATCCCCGTGTATAATAAAACTGATGCCAGGCGCTAAAAACGCCCCAAAACTTTGACCGGCAGAGCCTGAAAAATTAACCGAAATAGTATCGTCCGGCAATCCTTTGGCACCAAATTTTTGTACGACCTGGCCGCTCAGAGTAGCGCCTACCGTTCGGTGAACATTGCGGATTTCTTGCTTCATTTTGATTCGTTTACGGGTCTTGAATGTTTGATGTGCTTGTTCGATGAGTTGATAATCCAGGGCATCCTGATGATTGGGTTCAGGGATCCTTATGCAACGCAATGCAGAGTGTTCAGCGCCCGGAACGCTTTCAAAGAGGGCCGAAAAATCGAGATGTTTGGCTTTCCAGTGATCAATCGCCCGATTTGTATCCAGCACATCAACACGTCCGACCATCTCGTCTACGGTTTTGAAGCCCAGCTCGGCCATGTATTCGCGAAGTTCTTGTGCAATGAAATTCAGGAATCGTTCCACATAGTCCGGATTTCCCGTAAACCGCGAGCGCAAGGTATCATCCTGCGTGGCAACACCCACAGGACACGTATTCAAATGACATTTTCGCATCATGATGCAACCGAGGGTAATGAGAACCGAGGTGCCGAATCCAAACTCTTCAGCACCCAAGAGGGCTGCAATAGCCAGGTCCCGGCCGGTTTTAAGCTGTCCGTCGGTCTGTATCTTGATCTTGTCGCGCAGTTGATTGGCGATCAGTGCTTGTTGTGTTTCTGCCACGCCCAGTTCCCAGGGCAGACCGGTGTGTTTTATCGACGTCAGAGGCGACGCTCCGGTACCGCCATCATGACCGGAAATCAGTACCAGATCAGCCTTGGCTTTGGCAACACCGGCAGCAATCGTTCCCACGCCTACTTCAGACACCAACTTTACCGAAACCTGAGCCTTGGGATTCGCTGCTTTGAGGTCATATATCAATTGCGCCAGATCCTCGATCGAATAAATATCATGATGAGGAGGGGGGGATATGAGGGTAACACCAGGCGTGGTATGGCGAACCCTGGCGATCTCTTGACTTACTTTATGTCCGGGTAATTGCCCGCCTTCCCCGGGCTTGGCTCCCTGTGCGATCTTTATTTGCAATTCATCGGCATTGATGAGGTATTCCGTGGTGACCCCAAACCGGCCTGACGCCACCTGTTTGATACGGGAACGCTTGCTATCCCCATTGGGAAGCGGAATGTAACGCGCAGGATCCTCACCTCCTTCACCTGAATTGCTTCTTCCGCCAATACGATTCATGGCAATGGCCAGGGCTTCATGCGCTTCCTTGCTGATAGAGCCATAAGACATGGCAGCTGTCACGAATCGCTTGGTGATGGCTTTAACAGGTTCAACCTGATCCATAGGAATCGATTCACGGTTTTTGAACACAAACAAACTGCGCAAAGTGGCTCTGGCTGAAGAGTGTTTTCCAATAATTTCAGTATATTCTTTAAACGTATCATAGTCATTATTACGCGTGGCCATCTGTAATTTATATATCGCTTCAGTCGACCACATATGACGTTCGCCATCGATTCGAATATGATATTCCCCACCCGGGTCAAGGAGGGATTCGGGTTTGGAAATTTCCGGAAACCCGCGTTTATGACGCTTGAGGGTTTCACTGGCGATTTCGTTTAATCCGATTCCTTTAATACGAGAGGCAGTGCCTGTAAAGTATTTTTCAACCAGTTCGCTATCCAATCCCACAGCTTCATATATTTGAGAACCGAAAAAGCTGTGAATCGTGGAAATACCCATCCGGCTTATGGTTTTAAGTAATCCTTTTTTAACGGCGGTGATATAGGAATCCATGGCTTCATCGGGTGTAAGCTCGACCTCCAGCATACGATCTTCGGCCAACTGTCGAATGGTATGAAAAGCCACATATGGACATATCGCATCGACCCCATAAGCGATGAGCAGACAAAAATGCATGACTTCCCGAACTTCGCCAGATTCCACGATAAGTCCGGCTCGCGTCCGTTTACCCACACGAATCAGGTGATGATGCAAACCGGATGCTGCCAGCATCACAGGAATTGCACAGTGATTCTCATCGAGATTGCGATCTGTGAGGATCAGCATGGTGGCCCCTTCATCCAGGGCTTGTTCAGCCTGGGCAAAGAGATGGTGCATTCCTTTTTCCAGATTGCCGGGTTTTCCATCGGCAGAGAAAAGAATATCGATATCCTTGGCCACCACGTGCGGATGATGGGCATCCCGGATTCGCGCCATATCTGCCGGCGTGAGGATCGGATGAGATAATTTTAGTCCACGATACTGGCCCGGATCCTCTACGAGGATATTGCTTTCATGGCCGACAAAACTTTCCAGAGACATGACCAGTTCTTCGCGCAACGGATCGATGGGCGGATTAGTCACCTGAGCGAACAATTGCTTGAAATAGGCAAACAATAACTGAGGCCGGTCAGAGAGGACGGCCAGAGCTGCATCGTTGCCCATCGACCCGATGGCTTCCTGTCCGCGGGAAGCCATGGGCCCGATCACCATTTTCAATTCTTCCTGGGTGTATCCAAAGGCATGTTGCAAAGAAACGAGTCGCTCCTTTTCAAACGGAGGATTGTGTGAGGGGGTAAACAATCCCCGCAACTCTGTACGATTATTCTTGATCCACCGTCTATAGGGTCTGCGCCGGGCGACTTTGGCTTTGATCTCATGATCGGGAACCACCCGGTTTTGATGCATGTCCACCAAAAACATCTTGCCTGGTTGCAATCTGCCCCGGCGTTGTATTCGTTCCCCGGGTATTTCCAGAACACCGGTTTCAGAGGCCATGATAATGAGGCCATCTTTGGTGATGGTATATCGGGCAGGACGAAGGCCGTTTCGATCCAGAGTCGCCCCGATAAACCGGCCGTCGGTAAAAGCCACAGCAGCAGGCCCGTCCCAGGGCTCCATCAGGGCCGAATGAAATTCGTAAAAAGCGCGTTTATCTTCGGACATGCGCACGCGCGGACCATGTGCTTCGGGAATCATCATCATGATCGCATGGGGCAGGGATCGTCCTCCCATGACCAGTAGTTCCAATGCATTGTCAAAAACAGCAGAATCACTCCCGCCCTGAATAATAATGGGGGTAATCTTTTCCACATCCTCACCAAATAAATCGGAAAAAAGATTGGGTTCCCGCGAACGCATGCGATTGATATTGCCGCGTAACGTATTGATTTCGCCATTGTGCGCGAGAAAACGAAACGGCTGTGCCAACTGCCAGGTGGGCCAGGTGTTGGTGCTGTAGCGTTGATGCACGAGTACATAAGCACACTGGAAATCCGGGCTCGCCAGATCAGGGAAATATTCTTCGAATTGCGACCCGATCAAAAGGCCTTTATAGACAATATTGCGCGAGGACATGCTGGCAATATAGAATTGGCTGGTATCTGTCGCCCAGGAATCGATCTCTTTTTCAATGATCCGGCGCATGACGTAAAGCTTGCGCTCGAACGCATCCGGACTGATCCTGCCCCGTCCGATGATCAGCTGATATTGCAAGGGTTCGGTTTGCAGTGCAAGATCGCCCAACTTTTTATTCTGCGTGGGCACCTGTCGCCAGCCCAGAACCTCGGCTCCTTCTTGTGCGACCACATTTTCACAAACGGTTTTGCATTGCTCTAAAAGCTGGGTTTGTTTCGGCATAAATACCATGGCAATGGCATACTCGCCCAGTTCTGGTAACTGCAATCCCATATCGTGACTGACGATTCTGAAAAAACGGTCCGGCATTTGAAATAGCAAGCCGGCACCATCACCGGTCGCCTTGTCTCCGCCGATAGCCCCACGATGCTCCAGATTTACCAATATACGAATGGCCTGAGTGACCATCTCGTGATCCATCTTTCCTTCAATATTGGCGATAAATCCAACACCACATGCATCGTGTTCATACTCGGGACGATACACCCCATAGGGTCGGGGAAAACCGGCAGCGTTGGTTACATGTGTATTCATTAAGCTCATATTAACATCCCATTATACTGATTAATATAGACAGATCACCATCTGACCCAATGGTCAAAAAAACATGGAAAATAAAAGGGTGATCTGACCACGCTCACACGACGCGGTCAATACGAAGGGCGAGTGCCGTGGTATGGTTCAATTGTTCCGATTTACGTGATCCACTGCAGGGACGACAGATACAATAAGGTAATTTTTGTTTACTGGCAACGACCATAAAGCAGTTTATTTTAATTAGTCAAACAAATATTCACTCTAATTTATTTAGCCAATTAACCAATAATTGTTATAAAAATCAAGTTATTTTTGGGTTTTCCTTTATCAATACCCAAATTGCACAAAAGGAGATTTGTTCACGAAAATGTGGCAATTATTGGAAATACCGGGATTCAGGCATGGCATAGACACTTGTCCCTCTGCGACCCTTGGATATAGAGAAAGCAGAGGGACGTTGATAGATTATAACCCGAGTCGACTCTAAAACTCAGTCGAGCTTGTCATTCACTTCTTTTAATCTTTTTTCCGCAAGGGTCTTGAGTTTCTCATCCCTGGGTTCTTGTATCGGCAGTGACATAACGGTTTCATATTCGTCTTTGGCCTTTTGCCACTCGTCTTCGCTTTCATAGGTGATGCCCATTTCGAGATGATGATTGATGTAATCGGGATTCAGTTGAATCGCGGTCTCGAAATGCTCGAACGCTTTTTCTTTGCTGGCAGGTGGTAACCCCCCATACAAGACCTTGGCAAACATTTTCAGGAGACCCGACAGGTCATTCACTTCGCGATGCCATCTGGCCAGAATATGATGTGCAATATCATTTTGAGGATCCAGTTCCAAGGTTTTCTCGGCATACTCTTTGACTTCTTTGGATAAACTGACTTTGGTTTTACCCCCGCGCATGAGCGCCAAACGGCCCACAGCTATGGCCATGGTCAGGGTGACATCCGGATTTTCAGGACAAAGCTGGGCTGCCTTTCTGGCCAGCATTTCAGCGGTTTCGTAATGAGGCTCTTGTTCATCCTTTTCGGCAAACTCTCCCAGGTTGACATGGCTACGGGAGGCTTTCCAAAGCGCTTCACAATTGGAGCTATCCTGTGCGATCACCTGCTCGTAATACTCTACTGCTTTTTGGTTATCATGCTGCTCAAATGCTGCATCGCCCTCTTGCAACAACATCTGAAGGTCACTCTGCGAAAATGCAAAGGATACACAACAGACCACAACAACACCGATCCATCTAGCCATTGTTTTCTCCTCATTGAATGATATTCAAAGAGTTAAAATTACTATTTTCTCTGGTTAAAATCAAGATGACTTTATTAACTGAAAAACTTTTCGTATATTTCGAATTGAACTTGTTTACAGCGTCTTGCGTATAAAATGATTGCGCCGATTGGACGCAATACACACACATACATATCAGGATAAGATCGAATGACTGAAAAAGAATCAATAATGATTACCGGTGCGCGCGAGCATAATTTAAAAAACATCAACCTCGAAATTCCCCGCAACCAACTTGTCGTGATCACCGGATTGTCCGGCTCGGGAAAATCCTCCCTGGCTTTTGATACCATCTATGCCGAGGGACAGCGCCGATATGTCGAATCCCTGTCTGCCTATGCCCGGCAATTTTTAGGACTGATGGAAAAACCGGATGTAGATTATATCGAAGGCTTGTCTCCTGCGATCTCGATCGAACAAAAATCTTCCAGCCGTAATCCCCGTTCAACCGTGGGAACCATCACCGAGATTTATGATTATCTGAGGTTGCTGTTTAGCCGTATCGGAATTCCCTACTGTTACAATTGTGGAAAAAAGGTGCAACGTCAAACCGTGCAGCAGATCGTCGACCATATCATGCACCTGCCAGAGAAAACCAGAATCCAGATCCTGGCCCCGATCGTGCGGGGCCGCAAAGGCGAATACAAGGATGTTTTCGAGGAAGCGAGACGGGACGGCTATGTGCGTGCCAGAATAGATGGCGAAACACTCGACCTGGATCAAGAGATTAAACTGGATAAAAACAAAAAACACAATATCGAAATCGTGGTGGACAGGCTGGTCGTGCAGGAAAAAATCCTGTCCCGTCTCACCGATTCCATCGAAACCGCCTTAAAATTTGCATCAGGGATTGTGTTGATCGATGTCCTCGAGAGTGAAGAGCTGATGTTCAGCGAAAACTATGCCTGTATCGATTGCGGAATTTCCTATGAAGAACTCGAACCCCGCATGTTTTCGTTCAATTCACCCTATGGCGCTTGTCCGGCTTGCAACGGCTTGGGCACAAAAATGGAGGTCACACCGGAACTGGTGATTCCGGATCCGGATATCCCTCTGGATAAGGGAGCGATTCTGCCCTGGGGAGAATTAAAGGACGGCTGGTATATGGCCATCGTCAAAGGGGTACTGGATCATTATGGGCACTCGACCAAAGAAACCTTTTCCGAGCTCAGCAAGGAATGCCAAAAGGCACTGTTACATGGCACTGATTTTGAGCTGTCGTTTAATTATAGCTCAAAAAGCGGCAGGCACGAAGGCGTGTTTCGCAAAAAATGGGAAGGTATTATCCACAATCTGGAACGACGCTATCATCAAACAGACTCGGCCAATATCCGGTCCTGGATCGAGGGATTCATGAATCTGGTACCTTGCCACGATTGTGGGGGCAGCCGTCTCAAACCCGCTGCCAGGTCAGTCAAAATTCATGGACGCTCGATACACGATACTGTCACCCTCTCTATCAATAAAACACTGGACTGGTTTGCCAGCGTCAAGTTCAGCGAGAGAGAAAAGCAAATCGCCCACCAAATTCTCAAGGAAATCCGTGACCGGCTGGGATTTTTGGTCAATGTCGGACTCGATTATCTCACTCTGGACCGGACAGCACAGTCGCTCTCTGGCGGCGAATCTCAGCGCATCCGCCTGGCCACGCAGATCGGCTCGCAACTTGTCGGGGTGCTCTATATTCTCGATGAACCCTCTATTGGCTTGCACCAACGGGACAATCAGCGTTTGATCAATACCCTGGTGCGGCTGCGGGATCTGGGCAATACCGTTATCGTGGTGGAGCATGACCGCGATACCATCGAGCAGGCCGATTATCTCGTGGATCTGGGGCCTGGAGCAGGTGAACACGGAGGATATGTGGTGGCCCAGGGCTTGCCCCGGGAGGTAGCTGAGGTCAAAGAGTCGATTACCGGCGCGTATTTATCAGGTCAGGCCTTTATCCCTTATCCTGAAAATCGCCGTCAAGGCAATGGCCACTCTATTTGCCTGTGTGGAGCACAGGGCAATAATCTCAAAGATATCGATGTCACCTTTCCGCTGGGGATGTTTATCTGTATCACCGGGGTATCGGGAAGCGGTAAAAGCACGCTGATCAACGAAACACTGTATCCGATTCTTTCAAAACATTTTTACCGGAGCAAGGAGAATCCGTTGCTCTATCGAAAAATTGAGGGTCTGGAACACATTGACAAAGTCATCGATATCGACCAGTCGCCCATTGGCCGAACACCACGATCCAATCCGGCCACATACACCGGACTATTTACGCACATTCGCGATCTGTTTTCCCAGCTACCGGAAGCCAAGATCCGTGGCTATAAACCGGGACGCTTTAGTTTCAACGTCAAAGGCGGTCGATGTGAGGCCTGCCAGGGAGATGGTATTATCAAGATTGAGATGCACTTTCTGCCTGATGTCTATGTCACGTGCCAGGTCTGCAAAGGCAAACGATATAACCGGGAAACCCTGGAAATCAAATACAAGGGCAAGTCCATTGCCGATATTCTCGGCATGACCGTGTCTCAGGCACTGCAGTTTTTCAGCTCTATTCCACCCATTCAACGCAAGTTGCAGACCCTGGCCGACGTAGGACTCGGCTATATCCGCCTCGGACAGCAGGCCACCACTCTTTCCGGCGGCGAGGCCCAGCGGGTCAAGCTGGCTACGGAATTGTCCAAGACCTCGACAGGCCAGACGCTCTATATCCTGGACGAGCCGACCACCGGTTTGCATTTCAAGGACATTGAAATGCTCCTTACGGTGCTCAACCGCCTGGTGGATCGCGGCAATACCGTGATCGTTATCGAGCACCACCTGGATGTGATAAAGACTGCAGATCATGTCATCGACCTGGGGCCGGAAGGTGGCGACCGCGGGGGCGAGGTCATCGCCCAGGGATCCCCTGAAGCCATTGCTGAAGCAGAGCGATCCTATACCGGGCATTTTCTCAAGCAAGAGTTTTCCGGAACAGCTACATATGAAACGATGCCGTAGCGACAAGAGTTGGAAGAATAAAGACTGGCCAGCCCCGGTCGGTTTCAAGAGCGATAAGATATGCCGATCCCGAGCCCACCAGGCTGCCCAACATGGTTAGGAAAAAAGATCCTTCATAACCATTGTGTTTGCCAATAAAATAAGGCCAAAGACCCGCTCCCACGATATAGCCGGTGAGAGCTCCGTATGCAGCACTGGCTGGAAAGGGACCTTCTCCCTCTTTGTTGGCCAAAGCACCACCGAGGAATAAACCTCCCAGAGCAGTAACTAGCGCAATGCCTTCCCCCGCCACGACCTGGACAAAAATGGTCTGTGCTTTTCCGGCTCGATCAGGATTCGCCACTTCCGGATGAAGGGTAAATTCTGATGCAGAAACAGGCATACGAATCGTCAGACTTTTTGAATCCAGAAAAAGAAAATGCTGCAGAGAATCCTGTGCCCAAAGACTTGGACAGATGGCAATAATGACAAAGAAACGACGCATTAACATTTTTTGTTCTCTTGTTCTCGTTGATACTACCATTCTCAAAGACAATGTTGCGGATGGCATCAGAGTATCATACGGAAAAAAAAGGAAACAGGCAATGATTAACTATTCAAAAAATTTTTGGATTCACCTAAATACTTAAGGCACAACCCTGGGGTCGGACCCCAGGGTTCTGTTGTTTATTTTAGAGTTATGAGAAAACCGGCAATCTATAGGGAATATAAGTTCCTGATATTATGATCCTAAAAAAATAAACATGCCCGTTTTTAGGAGAAAAAACAGGCATGCTTTTAAGCAAAAAAGATCGAACAAGAGCATAATAATTATTTTTCCAGAGTGCTATTCTACCGTCACGACCACACGTTGATATCGCGTCAATGGTGGAGTTCCGTTATCGGTCACCTCGCAGATGATATGAATGGTTTCCCCTTTGCCCGCATCATCAGGCACGGTGAACCCGGCTTTTTGATTTTCGGCATTCCGGATTTCAATCGTGCCGTTAAAGCTATCCGCTTCTTTATACTGCCACCATTGATAGGAAAGCGGGTCTCCATCCGGATCGCTCGTCCCATGTGCGTTCAATTGTACGGACGCACCGGGCTTGGCCTTGAGGTCTGCGGCATGTCCCAGCACAACCACCGGCGGATGATTGGCTTCCTCGACCGATTTTACACACCAGTCAGCCCGGGCAGCCCAGTCATTTTGCAAGGCATCCGACCAACGCCACATGGGTTTAAAATATTCTCTGAATGCCTGGTCTGTCGATGATGTCGCTCCTTCTCTCGACCGGCTACGACCCCAGGCTGTACTTGAATACCAGCGCCCATCCGGATATTCGTAACAGTCGACCGGCACAGGATCGAGCCAGGTGTTTTCACGCACGTGGACATAGCGGCCGCCCCAGCCTCCCCAATCCGGGGATTCCATATTGCGCAGGCCGGTCACGATGGTATGTAAAAACGCCGGCGAATCTCCTTCGGAACGAAAATCTCCGTCATCAAAATCCTCCCTATCTCCTGTATGGGCTTTGTAAAGGGAACATAACGGTCCATGGTTTTGCAGGATATGCTCCTTCATCCATGGGCCGGTGAAATAGGGTTTCATTTCATCAGGCTGAATGGTTTTCCAGCGATAGGCAATGGCTTCAAACTGATCCGAAATAATCGTGAGGATATCATATTTCCCCCAGTGTGGCCGGATATAAGCCTGATAGGTGGAATCCTGTTCCCAGATCAGGAACAACCGGATCTTTTTTGCCACCTCGGCCATCTTTTCAGGATGCTCTTCCTCGATCGTCTTTAACGCGCGGGCAATGGTATTCGGACCGCCCCAGGCCTGCAGCCAAACCGGCCGGTCATCGGTTTCATCCAGGAGTACGTTGACGATCAGTTGAGACCCTTCAGTAATCTCGTCCATCTCTCCTTCAGACTTTACATTGCCCAATTTCGTCCGCTCCTGCAGGGTTTCGGGTGTGGGATAAGCCGGATCATGTTTCACCAGGTTTGGGTAAACCTGAGCATAGGCATCGAGATACGGCTCGATCCAGTCATCCCCGGCCCATCGATGTCCCTGCCAGTGATATTGTGAACTCGACGTGACGATCCCCTCGATATCCCATTCATTGGCATAGAGCAGAAACCGCACCATGGAACACTCGTCATCGATTTCACCGTCACTGGTCACGATGACTCGGGGTTTTTCAGACGCACTCTGGGTTTTATCGGTACAAAAGATTACGGTACAAGTCAAGGCCACGGCGAACAACACCCTAAACATTTTCATGGTTATCGACTCCTTTTTTTATTCAATGATTTCCAACAGGGCTAAACATTGTCTGTTCGATGGCGTTTCGAGTGTTATTAATCCACGAAATCCCCAATCATGTTTGCTCCCGTCCCATTGAACCTCAACGATTTCAGGCTCGGACCACTGCAGATCATTGATATCAAGCCATTGCAGTTTCAACTTTTCAGCGAATACCCAAGGATCCAGATCAATTTTATAACGCCCCTGCGGGAAATAGATCGCATACTGGTGTCCGATATTTGCAATAGTATAGGCTTCCATCATCAAAGGCACAGAAACGCGTGGTGATAAAAGATCGTTATGAGGAGTTGCCGCAAAAATGTCAAATTTTTTCAGAAACATGCCCAATGCCTTGAGATTGGTTTGTACACGCTCGTTCAGACCCGATCCCCAGGGTCTATCAGGCGAGGAGGGGCGGTGGAAACGGGCAGATGCGCACCCGGCAAAAATATCACGCCAAAACCGGTCAATCGCTTCTGTTTCTGATCCTGCAGAATAGTTCTTGTTTCCGTCTGTTGCGCCATAAATTTTTACATTGTTCATCGGAATGGGTCCAAATGATGCAATTTTTTGTCGCAAGAACATCAAATAGTCCCAGTGCGCCGGACCTCTTGCTCCTTTGGAATCCTGGTTAATTTGAGAGATATCCACATAATCATAAAGATCACCATGCGACATGACAATGCGTACTGCATTTGTGGCTGAGAGCTGCATGTTGGTTACACAAACTTTATTCCCTGCTTTATGAGCACTATTTTTTACATAATTTGCCCAAAAATTTTCCCAAGCTATGCTTTCACTGCTCTCGTTATTGATGTTGTAAAGTACATTGTCGTATTCCAAACTGATTGAAAGCAATTGATCGATATATTTTTTCTGAAAAGCCAATTCATCCTGAGCATTTCTGTCCACCGTTGAATAAAAATCCTCTCTGTCTCTCCAGATACCGGTTTCCATATTTACGTTGCGTTCCGGATTCCAGGGATGATGATCCCAGCGACTGCCACCCAGATCAAATTGATCCCACAGGGTTAACTGGACAATAATATCCCGTTTACTCGTTTCCTCCAGAAAAACCGTCAATCTGTTCCAATATTCCTCATTCCATTCGTACAAGTCGTATGTCCGTTCACCAACTTTTTTAAATGCATAAATATTGCCTTCATCCCGATCAGACATGGTGTTTCTGATGTAATTTCCACCAACCGAGGCAAGCAAGTCGAGTTCTTTTATCAAATCCTCTTTTTCCCATTGGTATGGGTTATCATCATTGCTTCCGCCCCTGAGAATGACCGGCTTTTCATGATACTGCCAATACCAGGGATTCTTGTCGTACGGCTTGATCGATGTACTGTTATTGTCGAGGGCATAAGAGTTTTCACTAGGCCGGATAAACATCGTTGCCGCACATAATAATGCTAATTTGAGGCTTATTTTCATTCGGTAATTCTCCATAAATGGTTATGCCTAAAAACAAACTGCCACTTGGTGGAAATATAGAAGAGTAATGCATTTGCTTTCAGCGGGCAGCCTGAACAAGGATCCTGATGTTTACTATTATTTTATGCTGTTCAAGTATTTCTCCAGCATGGTATACCCATCCGCAGCGATTGTATTTCTGTCTTGTGGATCCGATTTATCCAGATTGTTTGCATCCTCCCAGGCATCGGGCATACCATCATTGTCGCTGTCCTTTGGAGCAGGTGTACTATTCAGGACAGGCCACCCTCCGACATCGTCTTGTGTGTCGATAATACCACTCTTTTGCGACGGGTCAGTGACCTCATGTCCCTTTTTGTAGCTGCCTCCTTCAAAAGTTGCAAACCCTGCACGGGCTTCTTTGATAATTCTCGAATCGATTACATCCCGTTTTGGCAGGATTGCGCCGGCATGGTCGAGGACAGAGTGAAACGCCTCGAGCGCGGTTTGCTGATTGATCGGCATGGCCGGCCAGGGAGCATCCAGCTTTATTTTATCAAAAGAGATGTCTGTCTGTACACCGCCATTCCAATTGTCTGCCGATACATCCGCATACCCCTCGACCACATTTTCTGCGATATACCATTTTCCGTAATCCGTTTGATCTCTAAAGGATGGATTGGCAATACGGTACGATACCTCACCCGGCCTGGTTGCCGGTCCGGGTTTGTAATAGTTTGCCACAATATTAAAGGTTGAAAAATTGAATTCAGGACTTCCCTGTTGATATTTTTCACCCCCATACAAGCTCTGGTACCCCCAGTTATAAATGACATTGTTTCTGTAATCGGTATAGCCGGAACCGGATGCCATTCGCGGATTGCGGCTGGTATGATGTGCCAGCAAGTTATGGTGATAGGTTCCGTGATTGCTTCCCCAGATACCGCCGAATCCATGCGACCCTTTTATATGGTTGGATTTGCTCATGCTTTCCGAGATGATACACCACTGAACCGTAACGCTATCACAATGATAAATCGACACACACTCATCGACACTCCAGCTCGCCGAAAGATGGTCGAGAATAATATGTTTGGTAAATCTACTGGACACGGTATCGTAATCCTCACCCGATTCATCGCCCAATCTCACGCGAAGATATCTGACAATGACGTGGTCAGCATCGATATTCAGAGGATGAGCGCGCAGGCAAATCCCATCACCAGGTGCGGTCTGACCGGCAACGGTGATATAAGGATTTTTAATCGTTATGGGACTTTTGAGTTCTATGGTTCCAGAGACCTCGAAAACGACAGTCCGGGGTCCGGATGCTTCGACAGCCGCACGCAAGCTCCCCTCTCCGCTATCATTGAGGTTGGTCACTTTATAAACTGCGCCGCCGCGGCCGCCTTGAGCAAACTTGCCATACCCCTCGGCGCCGGGAAACGCGAGCTGCTGGGAATAGAGAGCACCAGAGCAAAAAAGAATTAAGATGAAGAATAGGTTCGATTTTTTTGTAACCTTTGCATCTTTCATTGCCATCTCCTTATAACTCGTATATTTTGGGTTAGGTGACTCTGCTATTCGACCCTAACAACAACCCGCTGATATCTTGTCAAAGGCGGAGTGCCATCATCTGTCACCTCGCAGATGATGTGGATGGACTTGCCACTTTTGGCCTCGGCAGGGACGGTCAATGAGGCATTCTGCTGGCCGGCCTGTTCGATCTGGACAGTTCCGGGATAGGTGTCTGCATTCTGATATTGCCACCAGCGATAGGTCAAGTCGTCGCCATCCGGATCCGTTGTTCCTTCTGCGCTCAGGGAAATGCTTTCGCCGGACCGGCCTTTGAGATCCAGGTCATGGGCCAGCCTAACTGACGGCGGGTGGTTGACCTGATCATAAGGATTGACACACCAGTCGGCTCTTGCAGCAAAATCGTTTTGAATCGCATCGGTCCAGCGTGCCAGGGGTTTAAAATATTCTTGCATTTTCTCCTGATGTTCAGGATAGACCTCCCGCATGTATGTTCTTCCCCAGGCAGACCGGGTGTACCACCGTCCTTCAGGATAGTGATAGCCCTCAAAGGGTACGGGATCAAGCCAGGTATTTTCCCGGACAAGAACATACCGGCCACCCCAGCCGCCAAAATCCGGGGATTCCATATTTCTCAGTCCTGTGGGAATGGTATGCAAAAAGGCAGGCGAATCTCCTTCAGACCTGAAATCGCCGGCATTAAAATCCGTATCCCCAGAGAGACCATGGCTGCCGGGCACATGCGCCTTGTAAAGGGAGCAGAGCGCTCCATGATCCTGCAGGATATTGGATTTCATCCAGTCGGCCTGAAAATAGGCTTGTTTGTCCTGAGGCAGGATTTTATTCCACTGGTAGGCGATGGCCCAGAATTGGTCGCTGATGATGGTCTGGATATCATATTTACCCCAGTTTGGACGGATATAGGCCTGATAGGTTGAATCCTGTTCCCAGATCAGGAACAACCGGATCTTTTTCGCCACCTCGGGCATCTTTTCAGGATGCTCTTCCTCGATCGTCTTTAAAGCACGGGCAATGGTATTCGGACCGCCCCAGGCCTGCAGCCAAACCGGCCGGTCATCGGTTTCGTCCAGGAGCACATTTACGATGAGCTGAGATCCGGGGGTAATCTCATCCATCTCTCCTTCAAACTTTATATTACCCAGCACCGTCCGTTCTCGCAGGGTTTCGGGAGTTGGATATGCGGGGTCATGTTCGATCAGGTTTGGGTAGACCTGTGCGTAGGCGTTGAGATAGGGCTCTGTCCAGTCATCCCCGGCCCATCGGTGTCCCTGCCAGTGATATTGCGAACTCGAGGACACGATACCCTCGACATCCCATTCATTGGCATAGAGCAGAAAACGAACCAGAGAACACTCGTCATCGATCTCGCCGTCACTGGTGACAATAACCCGGGATTTTTCAGATGTGGCTCTTGTTTGATTAACACAAGACAAAGTCAGCGCAAGACAAAACACAATACCATATGCTTTCATGGCGGGCGACTCCCACTGCTTTGGGGTGAATAGAAAGGAACGCCAAATCTCCACACAAACTTTCGTTTACTTTCACAATAAAAAATATACGAAAAAAATCGAAAGAGTCAACAAGAATCTATACCCTGAATAATAAAAGATTGAAACGTAGAAAAGACCAATAGAAGGAATGCTTAAGTTCCTGGCCTTTTTAAATAGGTGAGACAAGAGATTGGAGTCGGACCGAGTCCGGCCCCCGAATTGCGGCCAATACTCAGTTCAGAATCAGGCACTTTTGCACGCGTTGATGGTCGCCCGCCCGAAACTTTATAAAATACGATCCGGAAGAATAGCCAGATGAATTCCAAATCACGTTGTTTTCTCCTGCAGGTCTATATCCCTCGATGATGGTCTCAACCAGCTGCCCCTGGATGTTGAAAATCTGTATCAATACGTTCGTCGTTTGCGGCAAATCGAATTTGATGGTTGTGTCAGAGTTGAATGGATTGGGATAATTCTGATACAATGTATAGACCCGGGGTATTTCTAATGTCTGGCTTTTAATCTGGGTACTGAAAAATCCCAATCCACTGTTGGCATTGTTACCCCGAAATTTGGGCCAGGCAGATTGACACAATCCCATACTGTTGCACACCAACGCATAGACTGAAAAATCCATCGAGCCAAATACGAGGTTACCTTGAAAAGTCAGTACCGGAGACGACATGATGCTGTGATCGGTCTTGAACACCCATTCGAGGACACCATCGGCATTCAAGGCTCGGAATTGTCCATCCATAGAACCAAAGTAGATCATGCCATCGGATCCAATGGCCGGCGTCGAGTGCACCGCAGCCAGAGTCTTGTAACGCCATTCGAGTTCACCTTCCGGATTCAGAGCATAGAGATGATGATCTCTGCAGCCAAAATAGAGGGTTCCGTCGGAACCTATGGCGGGTGAGCAGCTGATGCCGGATCCGGATAGCGTCGAGTAGGACCATTCAAGAGTCCCATCAAACTCGAGGGCATAAAACGTACCATCCATCGAACCGAAATAAATCGCGCTTCCAGTGGCTATCGCGGCCGGAGATAAAATCGGACCACTTGACTTGAAAGACCACTTTTCTGTGCCATCGGGATTGAGTGCATAAAAAGTTCCATCATAAGCACCGATATACACATTGCCCTGATGATCGAGTACCGGAGAGGTGAAAAACCTGGACTCGCTTTTAAACTCCCATTCGATCTGGCCATTATTTGTCAATCCATATACAGTGGAATCTGCAGCAAAAATGATCATTCCCCCCGGCTCTATGGCAACTGATAAGGGTGTATCGATCTTGAATTCTAATTGCCACTTTATGGTGTGATCAGGCCGGATGGCGTAAAGAGTTCCGGCATTGCTGGCAAAATAAATAATTCCTTGTTCATCTATTACCGGACTCGACACAGCCCACCCATCTGTTTCGAATCGCCAGACTATGTTCCCCTTTTCATCTATCCCATAAAGAGACCCGTTTTCTGAACCGATGTAAAAAAGGCCATCCTGACCACAAGCAGGAGAGGATTTAATAAAGCGGCTGGTATTCCTTTTCCACAAATTATTGTCGACATGAGCGATGGCAGTGCTGGAAAAGATATTGTCAGAGACGGTTACCGAAAAAACATATTGTCCGATTTGGTCCAGCAATACATCGATCGTCGAACCCTCAGAATCGATCCAGTCAACATGACTGCCTTCAGGACTGGCCAAACAGCGCCACGAATACAAAAGCGGGTCGCCATCCGGATCCATGGATGGACGTGCATCCAGTTGAACGAGTTGATTGACTCGTTCGAGCAGAACATGGTTGGATTCCAATCCGGCTTGAGGACAATGCGGATTATAGCTGTCTGACGTATTACGGGTATTGCAAAAAATCCTGGGCCATGCACTCGGGGCCAATCCCTTCTGACTGGAATAGAGCGCTAAAAAATCACCCTTTTCGGACCCAAAATACAGACTTCCCTGCGGGTCAATTGTAGCAGAAGACAGGCTTTCCCCGTTCATTTCTTGGCGATAAATCAGATCGCCATCAGAATTTAAGGTAAAGATATTTCCACGATCATCGCTCAGAAAGACCGTCCCCTGACGTGCAATGACCGGAGAAGATTTTATCAGTCCGTCAGTGTGGAATCGCCATTTCTCTACGCCGGTAGAATCGATCGCCAGTAACACGGAATCTTTTGTACAGGCGTAAATCACGCCTTTGGGACCGATAACCGGAGGGACACTGATCCCATACTCTGTTTCGAGATGCCATTTTTCAGTGCCATCGGGATGGATCGCGTACAAATGAAACGCTCCGACATAAACCGTTCCATCAAAACCGATTGCAGGTGAGGTACACAGTTCTGGCAACCATAAGCGCCATTTTGTTTGGCCATCCGGGTAAAGCGCATACAGAACCCTCGACTTTGAATCTGTAATCACAGTGCCATCCGGACCCACAGCAGGGGTCGATTCATGAAATCCTTGTGTATAAAACGACCATTTCAGTTGACCCTCATCATCAATTGCATAAAGAGAATCAATGCCGCTTTCGATATAAAGGGTACCCTTTGAAAGAACCGGCAAAGAAGCTTGCTCCGATTGGGTGTCAAACGTCCATTTTATTGTGCCATCAGGAAAAAGAGCATACAGAACCTGATCGCTGGAATGGACATACAGGATTCCCTCTGTATCGATGACAGGAGAATTACACTTGCCGATGTCCATAGACCAATACTCTGATCCATCAGGATAAAGGGCATAGAGTATTCCGTCCTCTGAACAGGAATAGACGATACCCTCTGCGCCCAGCGCAGGAGGGAAAATAGAATTGCTTTTTTTGGGCAGGGTCCATTTTAAATGATCTATATTTAGACTTGCAGAACTCGCACCGCTCTTTTGATCAGTTACCGTCAATGAAAACCGATATGGACCCATGTCCTCCAGTTCGATCTGGGTGATCGCGGACGTCGAATCGCTTATCACCACCTCACTGCCGAGCGGTTTTTGCACGCATCGCCAAAAGTATGAAAGCGGATCGCCCTCCGGATCGACAGACGATCGTCCATCCACGGTGATGACCTGATGTTGCGAATGGATGGTAAAGCGGGAGGGATCGACGCTTGCCAGAGGACAGCTTGAATTGTAAGCGCTGCTGCGATGAAATGGATCCCTGAGAAACATTGGCCAAAAATGGGATTGTTGATTTGCGAGCGGATTGTGAATGGCATAAAATGTACCCGTTTGATTCCCAATATAGAGGGTGCCATCGGCTCCCAGTGCAGGAGTTGCTATAACCGCACTGTTCGTTTCAAACGTCCACAAGCTTTGTCCCCACTTGTCAATGGCATATATATAACCCTGGTTGCAGCCGAGATAGAGAGAGCCATCAGAGGCAATCACAGGAGAGGATTCGATTGCACCCTTTGTTGAATGTTTCCAAACGAGAGAACCATCGGGATTCAGGGCATAGAGATGCTTATCAAAAGAACCGATATAGAGAGTTCCATCCGGATGGACAGCAGCAGAGGAAAGGACTTTGCCCCGGGTTCTGAATTTCCACTTTTCCGCTCCCTCATTGTCTATGGCAAAAACCTCTCCGAAAAAATTGGCAGTATAAATGGTCCCATCCGGACCCACTGCCGGCGAACAGGAGATCTTGTCCCGGGTATCGAAACTCCACAAGAGGGTTCCGGCCGGATCCAGAGCATAGAGAAAATGATCCCATGAACCGATATAAATACGGCCATTTTTACCGATTGCCGGAGATGAACGAATGTAATAATGGGTTTGGAAAAACCATTTCAGGGATCCGTCAGGAGCGAGGGCATATATCTTGCCGTTATCGGCACCGAAATATAGGGTCCCGTCTGTGGCAATCGCGGGCGAAGATCGGATCGGCCATCCTGTATCATATGACCACATCAAACGTCCGTCACGAGTGATCGCATATAAATAACCATCTTCCGAGCCAATATAAACGGCCCCATCGGATCCGATCGCCGGCGAAGATGTAATTTTGCTGTGTGTCTCGAAATCCCATTTTTTTGTGCCATCGGGATAAAGAGCATAAAGGTAATGGTCATCAGAACCCACAACTATTTGATCAGAATCGATGGCAGCGGAAGAGTGAATGGAAGAAGAGGCGTTGAAATCCCATGCAAGAGTTCCGGCAGGTTGGGCAGAAGATATGCAATAGAGCAAAAGCAGGGTTCCGGTCATGAAAGCAATCAAGCGTTTCATTCAGTTTCCCCTCTATATAACTAGAAAAATATACTCAGACAGAGGGCAATAATCAAGAACTTTTGCATTGACCGGAATGCAAAAGCCCGGCTTTATATCGGCTTTGATTTCCTGCCAGGCTTTATTGGTTTACAATAAAGAATAGATCTAAAATATTGACGACACTATTCGAATTGTGCTTTAAACAGTTTAAACTGTTTCGTCACTGTTTTCAGTTGAGTTTCGAGTTCAGCGACCCGTTTTTCCAGCTGGTCGATGCGTTCATTTTCGGCACGAACATCCATGACAGCCTTGTCTTGTAAAAGAGGCTCCTCTTCAACAGAGGGTTCACTGGCAAAAAGGTGAACAAAGCGATTTTCTTTGCGTCCCATCTGCCGCGGTAACTCTTTGACAAAGGGAGGATCATGTTCTGCCAGATCCTGCAAACTTTTCAGCACCTCTTGCAGATCATCGAATTTATAGGCTCTTTCGGTCCGGTTTTTCAGTTCGCCTGGCGTCTGAGGTCCTCGCAACATCAGCACGGTGAGCAAAGCCAGCTGTCGAATCGGTAGATTCAGTTTTTCTTTCAGATAGTGCCGGTATTTAGCAGTACGGCTGCCCTGATCATGCACGAGCAAGACCAGTTTCTTTTCCCTCAGCTCTTCTACGGCACGGGCAACCGTCGATTGATCAAAATTGACAACCGGGTGCCGACTCGATTTTTGATTGCACGCAGCGGTCAGTGAATTCAACGTCAGCGGGTAATACTCGGGAGTGGTCTGTTCTTTTTCCATTAAACATCCCAGCACTCTTGTTTGAATGTCATTCAATTCAATTTTCATCAAAAATTCCCTGTATTTGCTGATTCCATAATGACCTGCACCGGCTCAACCCTGCAAAATACCTTTTAAATGATTCAAGCTAATCTCCACCGCTTCAAGGGGCGGGCGCTTGGTGCGGTCCTGTTCCACGATATACCAGACCGTGCCGCTGGCTTTGCCGGCTTTTGCCACAGCCGCGAGGTCGATAGAACCGGTTCCCACCGGCGCAAAACTCTCGTCCGCCGGATCCATATCTTTCATATGCAACAGAGGCACACGTCCGGAATACCGTTCGATGAGCTCTACCGGATCGATGCCACCGCGGACCACCCAATAGACATCCACCTCGGCCTTGACCAGATCGGGATCGGTCTCTTGCATCAGCACATCGTACAACACCTGTCCGTTTGCTTTTACGAACTCAAAGGCATGATTGTGATAACAAAACTGCATCCCGGCAGCTTTAATTTTTTCTCCAATCGTGTTGAGTTGTGCGGCAAAGGTTTTATAACCGTCGAGGCCGCCCTCACGATATTCGCCGGGCATAGACGGGCAAATTATAAATTCGTTGCCAATCGCTTTGTTGAATTCGATTTTTTCTTCCAAATCGGACAGTAATCCTCCAAAGCCTTCATGCGTGCCGGCGCAAGCCAATCCGAGTTCATCGAGCATGGTGCGCACCTCTGCGGCTGTCATGCCACCGAAACCGGCAAATTCCACAGCCGGATAGCCCATGGCGGCCACTTTTTCGATAGTCCCGCGAAAATCTTCTTTCATCAGATCGCGCAGCGTATAGAGCTGGATGCCGATGGGAAGCTTTTGTTGCCCCGTAGTGCACTGCAATCCCAAAAATCCGGCTGCTCCGGCAGCCAGTATGCTTTTTCCGAACTCTCTTCTCGTAATGTTATTCATTGACATGCTCTCCTTTAACCAAAACTTTTGATTGTTTGGATGATTCTTTTTTCATGGTCAAACCGGTAAATCCAAAAAAGGCACTGAACACGGGATTGAGCAAATTTACAAATGCAAAGGGCAAATACGCAAGCGGATAGACGCCCAGCGTCACCCACATATAGGCACCACAGGTGTTCCAGGGAATCAGAGGTGAAGCCATGGTGCCTGCATCTTCGAGACAGCGAGACAGATTCTGCGGAGCGAGCCGGTGGCGCTTAAAGGCATCGCGATACATACGTCCCGGCACCACGATAGACAAGTACTGATCAGGCGCGAGGATGTTCATACTAAAACAGGTGAACAAGGTTGCGAGCACCAGCGAGCCGACGCTGCGCGCCAGTTTCAAGACCGAAGCCGCTATGACCGCCAACATGCCGGTTTTTTCCATGGCGCCACCAAAAGCCAGTGCGGTCAGGATCAGGGCCACAGTACTGAGCATGCTTTCCAGGCCTCCGCGCGTCAGGAGATCATCAACCGACAATGTACCCGTGTCTGCCACATAGCCATATTGTGCCGCAGCCACAACCTCTTTGATAGTGACATCCTGAAAAATCAGAGCAAAAACACCCCCGATGATCGCCCCTGCCAACAAAGCAGGCAATGCCGGAATGCGCCGGATCACCATGGCGATCACGATGACCGGAGCTGTCAAGAGCCATAAATTGAGATCAAACGTGGCCTGCAAGGCCCCATTGATCTGGTCAATGTCTTCCATGTTCAAAGCTTTGCTCTCGAACATAAAACCGATAATCGTATAGAGCACCAGGGAAATAAGAAAACTGGGTCCGGTCGTATACATCATATGCCGGATATGGCTAAACATCTCTGCGCCCGCCACTGCCGGGGCCAGATTGGTGGTGTCTGACAGGGGCGACATTTTATCTCCCACATAAGCGCCTGACACGATGGCGCCGGCGACCAGAGGCAACGGGATCCCCAGCCCCTGACCAATGCCGATTAGCGCGATCCCCACGGTCCCCGCCGTGGACCAGGAACTCCCGGTTGCCAATGACACCAGGGCACAAATCAAACAGGTAGAGACCAAAAAGATCGTGGGAGAAAGGACCTGTAGGCCATAATAAATCATGGTCGGCACGATGCCGCTGATGATCCAGGTACCGATCAATAACCCGACCACGATCAGGATAAGGCAAGCCTGGAGTGCAATGGTGATTCCTTCGACAATGCCCTTTTCGATCGTTTTCCAGGAAAAGCCCAAATAGAGTCCCATCAGAGAGGCGACCAACGTACCTAAAATCAGGGGAATATGCGGGCTGCCCTCCAGGAGCAGGATATTTCCACCCAGGAACAGAATCAAACATATCACAGGGACAAGAGATTGCAGCAGGGAAGCTGAGCGAGGTTCTTTCATATCATTATCCGCATGTGTTTACATAAAAAAGAATACTAAAAATACTTGGAAAAGCAAAGTGCTTTTTGTACTTTCCCACTGTAAATTTTCCATTTACGCTCATAGCAGAGTATCATAATCTGTTAACCCTCTGGGGAGTGCAAGCATGGTGTCATCCCGATCTGTAGTGAGTGGCAGACAGGCAAAGGGAGATGTGGAAATCAGCATCAGCCTTGAAAACGGTTCCTTGCACATTGATCTGCAGAGCAGTGTCAAGGCCTTGTTTGGCACTCAAATCACCCATCTGATAGAAGAATCGCTGCTCAAGGCAAATGTCGAGCACGCCAGTGTTCAGCTCAAAGACCACGGTGCCCTGAACCACATTATCCTGGCCCGGCTGGAAGCTGCTCTGGCAAAACTCGATATAACATTTCACTTGTACCCAACACGAATTTCTTTTTCCCCGTCATCAAAAACGCGATTGCGTCGTTCAAGACTCTATATACCGGGAAATCAACCGGATCTGGCGCTCAATGCAGGACTGTATGGTGCGGATTGTATCATCCTGGATCTGGAAGATTCAGTGGCACCGGAGAGCAAACACGATGCTCGCTATATGGTGCGGAACAGTCTGATGGCTGTCGATTTTCAATACAGTGAACGCATTGTCCGTATCAATCCATTTTCTTCTTTTGGAAAAAACGACCTAGAGGTGATACTACCTGCACAGCCTGACATCATTCTTGTTCCAAAATGTGAAACAGCCGGGGATGTCAAAATCGTGCACGATTTTCTCATCGATCATATCTCGGCCGATGCTCCGGATTCACCCCCCTTTCTGATGCCCCTGATCGAAACGACCCAAGGAGCGCTGAACGCCCAAGAGATTGCAACGGCGAGTGAAAAAAATGTCGCGCTTTGTTTTGGGGCTGAAGACTTTACCGCCAGTCTCGGCACACGGCGCACCCAGGAAGGCAGAGAAAGCTTTGTGGCTCGCAGCCTGATTGTCATGGCCGCCCGCGCAGCCGGTATACAAGCGCTGGATACAGTGTACTCTGAAATTGAAAATATGGATGGACTCGAGGAATCGACGCGGGATTCTGTCTCGCTGGGGTTTGATGGCCGGGGACTGATCCATCCTGCACAAATTCGTCCGGTTCACCGGGTATTCACGCCCAGCCAGGAAGAGATAGAACAGGCAAAAGCGGTGATACAGGCACTAGATCAGGCCAAAGAGCGAGCCTCGGGTGTGGCCACCTTGGGAAGCAAAATGATCGACGCACCGGTGGTGGCGAGAGCAGAACGCACATTGCATTTGGCCAGAGCGATGGGACTCTTGGAGGATTAATATGGACACCATTCTCAATGCGATCGGACGGCCGGTGCCCACAGAGCTGGATGGCCGTACGTTAAAGCCTTTTTCAGGACTCTCATTTGACACGAGCGGCAATAAACAATACAGTCCCAGAATACCAGCGGCCTGTCATTACAAAAACAAATTGCTGGATTCACTGGACAAGGCTATCGATGCATGCGATATTAAAGATGGCATGACGCTCTCTTTTCATCATCATCTGCGTAATGGTGATGGCCTGATCAACCTGGTCATGAAAAAGCTTGCGGATCGGGGATTAAAAAATCTGGTTTTAGCTCCTTCGGCCCTGTTTCCGGTTCATGAAACCCTGGTGGAGTTAATTGAAAGCGGCACGGTTTCACATATCGAAGGTTCCATGAACGGACCGGTGGGTCGAGCTTGTTCTTTGGGCAAAATGCAAAAAACCGCGATTTTGCGTTCGCATGGCGGGCGCTATCGCGCTATTCAGGATGGTGATTTGCACATCGATGTAGCCTTTATCGCTGCCCCTTGTGCCGATGCTCACGGCAATGCCAATGGCCTGGTTGGGCCTTCCGCCTGCGGTCCACTGGGATTTGCACTGGCTGACAGCCTGTATGCCGACAAGGTCGTGATCGTTACCGACAACCTGGTCCCGTTTCCTTGCTATCCCTGGAGCATAGAGGGAGGTCATGTTGACTTTGTGGTCACAGTCGATTCCCTGGGCGATCCCGGGCAGATCATCTCCGGCACCACACGGATTACCAAGAGTCCGACCCGCTTGTTGATCGCCGAGTATGCAGCAGAGTTGGTCGAAAAAAGCGGCATCCTGTTCGAACCGGAGTTCAGTTTCCAGGCAGGTGCAGGTGGGGTGTCGCTCGCTTTTGTGCAATATATGAGTGAACGCATGCAGGCATCTCATATCGTTGCAGATTTTGTCAGGGGTGGCTCTACCCGCTATATGGTCGAAATGTTGGAGAATGGATTGACGAAATTTATCCTGGATGGCCAGAGTTTTGACCTTGAAGGTGTGCGCTCATTAAGAGAGAATCCGCATCATATCGAGACCAATCCTTTTGTCTCTTATAATTATCATACCAAGGGTTGCTTTGCTTCCAAAGTCAAGGTCTCGGTGCTTGGGGCAACAGAGATCGATCTGAATTTTCATGTCAACGTCAATACCCATTCCGATGGCTGGCTGCTACATGGTATCGGCGGCTTTAGCGATGCAGCAGATGCCGGGGTGACCATCATCACCGCGCCCTTGATGCGAAATCGCGTGCCGATTGTCGTCGATCGGGTGACGACGGTGACGGCTCCCGGAGAGTCCATCGATGTTCTGGTCACAGAGCATGGAATTGCCATTAATCCGCGTCGCCAGGATTTGACAGACAGGCTGAAACACAGCAGTCTGCCCTTAAAAACCATGCAAGAGCTTCACGAGATCGCCCTTGCCATGACAGGAAAGCCTGAAAAGCCGGAATTTGCAGACCGGGTCGTGGCACTTGTTGAATGGCGAGATGGCACCATCATCGACACCGTTCGTCAGTTGGTTCCCAAAGACTGATATGCAAATTATTCCCGGTTTACGCATTTGGCTTTTTTATTGACTTTTTCATTAATTTTCTTTAATTTAGCCGGATATTGCCAATAATACGTTCCTTTGGAGGTTATCGTTATATGCAACGTAATCAATTAATTAAACTTGTATTTATCGTTGCTCTTGTCATATTTGCAGTTTACTCTCTTTACCCCACATTTAAACTGGGAAATCTGCAGAATCAGGAGCAAACTCTGGTAGCGAATTTGTCAGAGATGACGGGCCTGGGTCAAGGTGAAATTCTCGGGCATGTAACACAGGGAAACCTTGAAACCGTCATTCGCCGGAACACAGAAGAGGATCAAGCCAGAGCTCTGGAACTGGGACGTGACCTCATACAGTTGAACACCAAGATCCAAGATATCGAAGACAATGCCATACGGCGGGGTCTCGATCTTCAGGGCGGTACCTATCTGGTTTATGAAGTCGATCTTCCCCAGCTCATGAACGAGTTGGCAAAGATCAAAGATGAACGCCTGGAGGATATCATCAGCACGACTCAGCAACAAGCCCTCGAGACCGGAGACGAATTTTTTCAGGTTTTTCAACAAAACTTTGAGGCTCGTAACATCGACCTCAACCGCTATTATGGCCGCAAAGGACAGGAAGACAGTGAAATTCTGGAGGAATTGCGTAAAGAAGCAGATGATGCCATCGATCGTACGGTTGAAGTCCTTCGAAACAGAGTGGATGAGTTCGGTGTATCCGAACCTTCCATTACCAAACAGGGAAACAGAAGAATTGTTATCGAGCTTGCGGGCATTACCAATATTCAAAGAGCCAAAGATATCATCGGCACAACCGCTCTGCTGGAATTCAAGCTCTTGCGGGATTCTGAAATTATCTGGTCAGTCTTGAATGATATCGATCGCGTCGTTCGGGCACAGATTCGTGGCCAGGGAGGTGAAGAAACCCTGGCTGATGTTGATACGGCACAGGCAGACACGGCAGAAGTAGCGGTTGGGCAGGAAGCACAAGACGAGCAAATCAGTGTTGAAGACTTGTTCGGCGAACAAGCCGAAGAACAAGATGCAGAGGTTGACACCTCTATCCTGGTGGATCAAAACACTTTTGATGAACATCCTTTCACCTCGTTGCTTCGGGCGACAGGTGGCCGGTATGCCGATGCAATCAGTGTGCCTCAGCAAAATGTCCGCACTGTGCAACGTTGGCTGCAAAATCCAGACGTTCAAAAGGTCATTCCTGTGGATGCAGAGTTTTTATGGAGCCAGGATACGTATACCTATGGGGATCAGCAATATCTGACCCTCTATTTGGTCAAAAAAGAACCCGAATTGACCGGAACGATGCTCAAGAGTGCCAATGTACAGATTGCAAGTGGCGATCAGAATTTTGGTGCCGGTGGTGCAGAAGTGAATATGGAATTAAACAGCGAAGGCACAAAAATCTTTGCCCGCGCAACAGGGATGAATGTCGGTAAACGGCTGGCCATCGTCCTCGATGGTAAAGTCAAATCCGCTCCCAATATTCGCGAAAAAATCCCGGGCGGCAGTGCCCGCATCGACGGCCTGGGCTCTATGGAAGAAGCACAGGATCTGGCACTGGTCTTACGCGCCGGTGCTTTGCCTGCTCCGGTGCATATTATTACCGAGAACACCGTAGGTCCTTCTTTGGGACAAGACTCGATCACCAAGGGGACAACCTCTGCGATCATTGGGTTGTCACTGGTCATTATCTTTATGGTGATCTATTATCGGGCATCCGGCTTTGTCGCAGACCTTGCACTCATATTGAATATTATCTTTGTACTCGCAGTCATGGCCTCTTTTCATGCCACATTGACTTTACCCGGGATCGCAGGAATCATTCTTACGGTGGGTATGGCGGTAGATGCCAATGTGCTGATTTTTGAACGCATCAGGGAGGAACTCAAATCAGGCAAAACCATACGAGGCGCCATCGATAACGGATATAACCGCGCGTTTACCACAATTCTCGATGCCAACGTGACCACCCTGATTACCGCAATTGTTCTTTATAGTTTTGGTACGGGTCCCATTCGTGGTTTCGCCCTTACCCTTTCGATCGGGATTCTGGCATCCATGTTTACCGCGATTGTGGTGACACGCCTGGTATTTGATATTATTACCACGCGATATTCCTTAAAAAAGTTGAGTATTTAAGCTGAAACGGATTGGGAGAACCAACGACAATGCAATTCTTTCGAGAAACAAACATCAATTTTACCGGTCAACGCAGATACGCCTATATATTCTCTGCCATTTTGATCCTGATCGGATTGATTTCATTGCTTTTCCATGGCGGTATTGAGTACAGTATTGATTTCACTGGCGGAACATCCTTGCAAGTCGCATTTGAAAAACCCATCGATGCCGGGCAGATCCGAAATGCCATAGCGGATATCGGGTTTGGCAATGCTGAGATTAAACAAATCGGACTGGATAGCGAAAATCAATTCATCATCCGTGTAGAACAAATGGAGGAAGGGGCCGATATTGCCACGACTCTGGAAAATGAATTGACCAAAGATATCAGTGAAAATCCCTATGACATTCGAGCGGTCACCGAAATCGGACCCAAAATCGGTGGTGAACTCAGGCAGGCCGCGATGATGGCTATTTTGTTTGCGCTGCTGGGTATTCTTATCTATATCAGCTGGCGTTTCGAGTTCAAATTCGCTGTTGGTGCGGTGATTGCCTTGTTCCACGATGTTTTGATTACTCTGGGTGTCTTTAGCATTCTCAACCTCGAAGTCTCCCTGGCTGTTGTGGCTGCGTTCCTGACGATTGTGGGTTACTCTCTTAACGATACGATTGTGGTTTTCGATCGCATCCGGGAGAACCTCAAAGTAATGCGACGAGAAACCATAGAGAATATTTTTAACTATAGTCTGAACCAGACCCTGAGCAGAACCGTCATCACCTCTGTAACCACGTTAATCGTGGTACTGGTTCTGTTTTTTCTCGGTGGCGAGGTGATCCACGATTTCAGCTTTGCACTGATCATCGGTGTCATTATCGGTACCTACTCTTCACTTTATGTAGCCAGTCCTCTCGTTCTGGAATGGCAGCTTCGTACGGATCAAAAAAAGATACGCAAAAGTTCAAGATCCTCTAGATAATCCACAAGGAGGGCGATTGTCGTGGAGTTACAACACCGTATTGCCAATGATATCGTCATCGTTAGCCTCTCAGGGAAAATGATGGGCGGACCCGATGCTGCGCAATTGGTCGATCTGTTACACGATTTCCTTGAAAGGGGCCGCAAAAAATTCATCGTCGACCTGAGCGGCGTGGATGTCATGAACAGTTCGGGACTTGGGATCTTGATAAATGCTCTGACAACCGTAAAAAATCAACAAGGGCAATTAAAGCTTGCCTCTGTGACGGATAAAATCAAACATCTTTTTACGATTACAAAGCTTGGTCAAGTATTTGAAATCCATGAAACTGTGGATTCAGCGACAAACAGTTTTGTCTAGGAATAATTCAATTTTACAACTCGAAACTCCGGAAATCCGTTCCTAGGGACGGTTTCGGAGTTTTTCCATGTAGGGAGTCTATTATGCCCGTCCAAGTTATTGTTGGTGCCCAATGGGGCGATGAAGGCAAGGGAAAAATTGTCGATCTGTTGAGTGAAAATATCGATATTGTCGCCCGATATCAGGGGGGGCCCAATGCGGGCCATACGGTTGTCATTGATGAAGATGAAATCATTTTGCATCAAATACCCTCGGGTATTCTAAGGGAAAAGGCCATTTGCCTTATCGGTAACGGCGTGGTCATCGATCCGGTCGTTCTGATGGATGAAATTCGTCTTTTGAAGGAAAAAGGATATAGTGTCCAAAACCGGCTTTTTATCAGCCACCGTGCTCATCTTATCATGCCTTATCACCGGGCTCTGGACTCGAGCAGAGAACAGGCCGAGGGAGACAATAAAATCGGCACCACCGGCCGAGGTATTGGGCCGGCATATGTGGATAAATTCAACCGGACCGGCATTCGCATCGTAGATTTGCTCAATCGGGATGTATTAAAAGAAAAATTACAAAAGCACCTGGACGAAAAAAACAAACTTTTGGAACGAATCTATGAGACCAGTGCGCTGGACACTGATAAGATTATTCAAGACTATATAGAATTCGATCATATGATCGATGAAACGGTTACCGATTGTTCTGTTTTTCTCAATAAAGGAATACGAGAAAACAAACGCATTCTTGTCGAAGGCGCACAAGGGACCATGCTCGATGTGGACCATGGGACTTATCCGTTTGTAACCTCGTCCAATCCCACAGCTGGCGGGGCCTGTACAGGCCTCGGCATTGGCCCGACCAGAATCGATAAAGTGACCGGAATCGTCAAAGCATACACGACCCGTGTGGGCATGGGACCCTTTCCCACAGAATTCGATAAAGAATATGGCGATTATTTCCGGGACCTCGGCGGGGAATTTGGCTCGACAACCGGACGACCTCGTAGATGCGGGTGGTTCGATGCTATAGTGGTCAATCACGCCGTACGTATCAATGGTCTTGACAGCCTGGTCATCACCAAACTCGATGTACTGGATACCATTCCGGAAATAAAAATTTGTACCGGTTATAAAATTGATGGTAAAGTGGTTCACAATTATCCGGCTGAAATCGATATACAGGAGAAAATTGTTCCTGTGTATGAGACCTTTCCCGGATGGATGACGAGCACCAAAGAGATTCTAAAATATGAAGATCTCCCGGAAAATGCCAAGCTCTATCTCGATCGGATCAGCGATCTGACCGATACCCCTATAGAAATTGTGTCGGTAGGATCAAAACGAAGACAAACGATCATTGTTTGAAAAAAAGGTTTGACTCATTGCATAAAATTTCGTATCTATTAAAAGAAAGAAAAATTTCGAATATAAACTAATTTATTGCGATTATTAACATGATGGATCGCATCAAGAAATTGCTCGAATATTTGAAATCCACCCGCCAGTTTCTTACAGAAGATATTTGGCGGGCC
This sequence comes from Candidatus Zhuqueibacterota bacterium, assembly GCA_014728115.1. Classification (GTDB taxonomy): domain Bacteria; phylum Zhuqueibacterota; class Zhuqueibacteria; order Residuimicrobiales; family Oceaniaggregativiventaceae; genus Oceaniaggregativivens. Next base: position 51,165 of record WJME01000232.1, read on the forward strand.
GACTTTTCAAAATTGTCACGAGCTCGATCTATTCTCTATTTTCAGCTACAGCTACTCTATCTTGTAGCAAAAGGATTTTTCCAGGATCGTCTTACCGTCAGAGCCTCTGCCCTTGCCTATGCCACTCTGCTTTCTATTGTTCCGTTGCTCGCACTGAGCTTCTCTTTGTTAAAAGCCTTTGGATTTCATAACAGACTGGCCCCCACGTTGACAGGTTTTCTGAGTCCTCTTGGCGATCAGGCTGTGAACACTATAGTACCAAACGTATTGACTTTTGTCGACAATATCAATGTGGGGGTTATCGGCGCTGTCGGACTCTTCTTTTTTCTGTTTTCAGTTTTTTCCATTGTCAACAATATCGAACGTGCATTTAATGATATCTGGCGAATCAAAAAAGCACGCTCAATACATCGCAAAATAGCTGACTATCTCAGCCTGTTTATCCTTGGCCCGCTGTTTCTGTTTATCATTTTTGGAATGACCGCCTCGCTTCAGAGCAATACAGTGGTTCAAATGATCAATCGCATTCCCGGTGTCGAATTCCTTGTCAACAAATCCATCCCCATACTTACAAGCTGGTTGGCATTTTTATTTATCTATATGTTTGTTCCCAATACCCGGGTGCATCTGCGATCCGCCTTTTTCGGTGCGGTGCTTGCCGGCACCATATGGCAATTGTCCAACTGGTTCTTTGCAGACTTTATTGTGGATTCCTATCAGGTAGGACCCAAAGCTGTGGTCTATGCGGGATTTGCGACCCTGCCCCTGTTTCTTATCTGGCTATATATCGGCTGGTCGATTGTTCTTTTAGGGGCAAAAGTTACGTACACTAATCAAAATTTGACCACTCTGGCAGTTGAGCGCATACATGACAAATTGAGCCGGGATTTTTATCAAATTCTGGCCATCAAAATTATCCTTTATGTGAGCTATTGCTTTGATCGGGATAAGAATCCACCCTCACTGAAAGACATGAGTCAACTTTTTGAAACACCTAATGATATTATGACCTCGGTGATCGATACGCTTTTGGATGCAAGACTTTTATATGAAACAGATCAGGATGTCATTCGGTATCTGCCGAGTAAGAGCCTGGACTCGATGACCTTACTGGAAGTCATCACCCGTTATAATCAACATGGAGATGTGCCGTCTTACAACCATGACGAGTACCATATCAATACACTCACTCGTGAACTGGTGCAAGACTATATCAAATCCATGCAAAAAAGCGATTTCAATCAGTCCATTAAATCGTTGATCAAGAAATTGGATAAACTGGATTAGGAGCCGAGATGAGTCGTCGTTTTGCGAGGCTCATCTGCCTTTGGATCCTTATCTTGCCTGCCCCTTTGTTCTGCCAAATCATTTTATCGGAAATCATGTTCAATCCGGCCGGGAATGAACGACACAATGAATTCATAGAACTTTACAACCAGGGTTCAGACTCTGTCGACCTTTGTGGATGGCAACTCTCGGACGGAGACAAGACCTGCTCGATCATCGATGCCGGTAATGATTGCTTGTTGGCACCAAAGCAATATGCCATCGTGTTACTACCAGAATACGCCAAACACAGCACCCAATACGAACACTTGATACCTAAATATTGCCTCCGTCTCACTATCGATCAGGCTGCATTTGGCAAAAATGGTTTGGCCAATAGTCGAAACGAAACGGTCGCCCTGCTCTCCCCCGACAGCCTGATGTTGAGCAATATCACTTATCAGACCCCGAATACAAATGGTTATTCCGAAGAAAAGATCCTCCTCACAGCACCGGACAGTCCAGAAAATTGGGGCAATAGCAGCGAATTCAATGGAACACCAGGGTTTAAAAACTCGATCTCTCCGCCATTAGATTCATTGTCCTTTGAACTATTAACAGAGAATTTGAGGCTGAATACTTTGGATTCGTTAGGTCTCGTGCTTACAAACAGGGGCACAAACAGAATCGAACACTTGAACATTCAGCTGAGTATGGCTCGAAAGCTGGAATCTCCTCCAAACGAAACTGACATAAAACTAGATACCCTTTTACATGTAAACCTGCAATTCAACGACACTGTGAGAATATTTTGTCCGTTCACTCCCCAAAAAATAGGAGAACATTATTTGACTGTTCTCTTGACAGCAAATCAAAACCAATACGAGTCAACAACGCCTGTGTATATCGCGCTTTATCCACATGCCCTGACGATAAACGAAATTTTTATTTCAGACGAGCTCATGTGGGTTGAACTCTTGAATTCAGTACATGACTCGTTGACATGCTCTAACATCAAACTGTTCACAGAGGAGCAGATCTATGATCTGGGAGACTTGACCCTGCCGCCGGGGTATTCGGTGATTGCTACAGATTCGATCGATTTCTCTCCCTGGGAAACCCGGGTACAAATATGCAAAGAAATTTCCGGGTCGACTGGACCAAAGAGTACATTTGTGATCCGAGATCAAAATGTTATCGTAGATTCAATCTATATTCCGATGTCCTGCCCCTTTACCAGTGTTGAAAAATTAACAAATTGGCAGTGCTCATCGCATCCGTTGGGTTCGACGCCCGGAAACATAAATTGTTCATCGGACAAATTTTCGGATCTCATTTTTTCACCAAAGACAGGCCCATGCGTTCAAACCGGAACCCGTTCGGACACAAGTACCATCAGCGTGTCAGCGAAAAATCTTGGAAATATGCCTGTACGCCTTTGCGCTGTGGACCTCTATATATCCGGCAAAGAAAAAAAATATTCCAGAAAAGTAAATGCTCTGGTAGACGCAAAGGATTCCATCCGAATAGAAATGAATATTGAATTGGAACCAGGAGAATACAGAGCCATTCTGCATTGCATAACACAAGACGAAACCTATCCGCATAACAATCGAATGATTCTGCCTGTCATAAAGAAATTTCCTCAGCAAAGTTTGATCCTGAATGAAATCATGCCGTTTACCGAAACAGCAGACCAGGAGTGGATTGAACTATACAATCCTTCCGGCTATATCATAAACCTGTTTGATTGGCAAATTTGCGACGCTCGACGCTGCGTACAGATTTCTGATTCATCAGCTAACATAAAGCCAAACAGTTATTGGGTGCTAAGTAACGCTCCAATCTCAAATATGGACTCTTGCCTGACGGTATTGAATATTCCAGAGTTGAATAATTCCGGAGACAATATAGTGCTCAAAGATCCATTCGGTACATGCATAGATACTTTGAGCTACAATTCCGACTGGCTGGGACCAAGGCATTATTCTCTCGAACGTATTCGCTGGCAATCCCCTTCGGTGGACTCTATAAATTGGACTGTGAGCAGGGATTCTTTAGGTACACCGGGAAGATATAATGGCAATAGTCCCAAAGACTGGGATCTTGCATGCATCGATCCGTTAGAATATATTCCCAATAATCCCACAATGGGTGATGTGGTAGAGATAAACTCCATAATTACAAATACGGGTTTGTATCCGACATCAAGATCTAGTCTGCATATCTATGCCATTCCGATCTGGGAACCGTTAAGAACCATCCCACTGGATAAAAAAACAATACCGGCACTTGCTCCAGGAAAAGAAACCATTGTTTCTACACGCTGGCAGAATGTCCCTGGAGGAATATACTATATAACTGCAGAAATTTATGACGATAGGGACCAGAGATCTGAAAACAATGTGCTTATGGATCGTCTGCGAATCGGATATCCAGTAGGAGCTGTTGTTATCAATGAAGTGATGAATAATCCTGCAAGAGATGAGCAGGAATGGTTCGAACTCTATAATCCTCATGACAAGGATGTCTTATTGACTGAATGGTCTTTCTGTGATTCAGACACGATGATAAAATACACCTTTTCTGACTCTGTTTTTATATTACCGGCACAGTCTTTTTGTATCATTGCAGATAAACCTTTTGAAGCCCAGGATCAATCCGCGCAGATCATTACAGAGAAAATTCCTGCATTGAATCAAATAGATTCGTTGGTAATATTTGATGCAACGAAACGACAAATCGATATGGCGGTTTTTGATTCTGAAATTCGAGGATATTCGTTAGAAAGAATATCTCCAACCATTTCGGGGAGTGATTCTACAAATTGGACAATTTGTACTCTGGAAAAGGGGCATACAGCTCTGGAACAAAACAGTGTTTTTATACCCCCTCCTGCCATACAAACCTCTCTACAAATATCGCCTAATCCCTTCTCGCCGGACGGAGATGGTTATCAGGATCACTCGATAATCAGCATTGAATTGCCGGCAACAACGAGTCGTGCTAATGTGAATATTTTTGATATTAAAGGAAGATTCATTCGTCGGTTGGTAAATAACAAGGTTGTCGGGTGCCAATCAAAGTTTATCTGGGATGGACGAAATGAGAGCGGACAGGAATGCCGCATGGGGATATACATTGTATTGCTGCAGGCAATTGACGAGAGAAAAGCGACGATCATGCAAACCAAAGCAACGCTTGTATTGGCGAGGCCGTTGTGAGCACTCAATCATTGTGGGGGATGATTACGGCCAGGGTATCGGACATCAGGGCTTTTTCTTGTTCCAGGCGAACCAGCAGGGATTCAAGTTTGGCCAGTTGATGAATTTTTTCCAATTCCATTTTTTCGAATTCGTTTTGTTCCCGCTTTTTTTCTTTTAACCAGTTTTGCTGCTGTTCTAGTTTCTTTTTTGTGAGTTCTTGGCTTTGACGTTTGATAATTCTCATGACTTTGGGATGCATATTCACCGAAACCCCCTTGCCGTCTTTGCGTCTGGAAAAAGCCATAGGGCGACCGTTCAAATGGATGAGGGAGTCGCTATAGACATGGTTGAGGGTATGTTGAAACATGACCAGATCGTGAACTCTGTTTGCAAATTCAGTGCTATTCTCTTTCCAGTCAGGAAGATCGATCTCTAAATTGACATCTATGGTGTTTGTATCGGAACTGGAGACCCAGACCTGACTTTTAGGAGGTGGCGCCGCAATGTTCCGTAATTCCTGAAGCAGGGCCGACGAAGAGTGAATCGTATCGCGAGCATTATAATTCAAGGCAACGGTCACAAAGTGTTCGATCTCTTGCTCTGTGACTTTATTTTTTTCCAAATCATTAACGAAATTAAAATAGTATTTTTCAGCGTCCTCTCTATCCTGGTCATCAGCCATTTTGGCAAAAAGTTGTTTCCCAAGGAGATCCAGAGAATTTTTTAAAACAGGATCCTGCAGAGTATTTTTATGATCCACAAGGGTATAGATTGCAAAAGAGACCACAAGCACAAAAAGCGTAAATGAAACTTTTTTAATCCAGTACATATCCAATCCCTGAAATAATTTCATATTGCTTATACGCAATATAATGATCAAGGTTCACTAAAAATATAAAAACATTTCAAAATAGACTAAAAATTTTCTTGCGGTACAATGATATTCAGTGCACTGGGTTCTACACTGAGAAATAAATGCGCATCCGCAATCCCGGGTTCCCCATCAGAGTGAAAAGGCCCGGGTTTTTCACGGATGATTTCGAGGTGATTGGTTTGGTAGCGTTCATATTTACGGATTTTATCGATTTTTCCGGTAAACAGTTTGGGCAAATGATACAGGGCATAGAGAAAGGTCAATCTGTGCAGTATGCAGACATCCAATAATCCATCATCCACGTGTGCGTGTGGCGCAATGATGGCACCGTTACCCCACTGCTTTGTGTTCGCTATGGTAACCAACAGGGCCGGAACGATCACCTGTTTGCCATCAAATTTCAAGATAAAGACTTGGGGACGGTAATGAAGAAATTCTCGGAATCCGATCGTAAAATAAGGAAGCGGTCCTCGCAAACTTCGATCATCGAAAAGCTTTCCTACCAGGGCATCGAATCCCACGCCTGCGACGACAAAATAGTAACGATCCTGAATACGGCCGGCATCGATTTTTCGGATGCGGCCATCGAGTAGACAACGTGCAGCCCCGCGAATAGAAACAGGAATATTCACTCCCCGGGCTAACCCGTTTCCGGAGCCGGTGGGCACAATGCCCATAGCTGTAGACGTATGAACGAGTGCAGAGGCGACTTCGTTTGCGGTGCCATCTCCCCCAATAGCAACGATGGCATCAACCCCCTGACGGGAAAACTTTTTCGCCATTTCATGAGCATGCCCGCGGTAACGTGTCTCGACAAAGTCGAAATCAAAATGAGCATGTTCCAGGGTTTTGGTGATGAGACGTCGCACAAAAACCGGACTCTTTATAACACCAGACCTCGGATTCTGGATAAATTTTACATTTTTCAACTTCACTGTTTATCCTCATTTGCAGATAGAAAAATAATAAAAATATGAGAATAAACAAAGCTCAACTTGAGATCAGGTCGTCAAAACCCATTCGAAAATTAAATTCAGTCTAACAATTTTTGCATCTTGCCTATAAATATCTCGGGCCCGATAAAACCGATTTCCCGCATATCGGGTTGGGGATTTCCTTCTTTATCCATAAACACCAGAGTGGGCATACCGGTAACCTCGAATCGCTTCATGAGCTGCAGAGTAGCCTGATCGGGAGCAGTACAATCGACTTTGATCATATTAAATTGTCTGGACAACTCTGCAACAGACTCGTCAGTAAAGGTTTCCCGATCGAGTTGTTTACAGGGAGCACACCAATCCGCATAAAAATCGATAAACGTGGGTTTTTCATTTTCAATCAATGATTCAAGTGGCTGACCGGAATAATGAATCCAATCGATTTGAGATTCCTTGGCTTGCAGGGAATCGTGAATCCAATGAATTCCAATGAAAATAAGGATCACACCAAAAATGGCCCGTCCGATTTTAAATCCCCGGGTATAACCAGGAGCATGATCCAGAAATCCCAATAAAAGACCACCAAACAGAGTCAAAAGGCCTAATAAAAAGCCAAGCTTGTCATGGATACGCTCCAGCTGGGGCATCAAAAAGTAGAGTGCCACACCGATCAGCATGATCCCGAACAATTTTCGTACCCATACCATCCACATACCTGACTGTGGTAGTTTGGATAACAGTCCTGAAAAAGTAGCCAGGATAAGATAAGGCAATCCCAGTCCCAGACCCATCACAAAAAACAGCAATGTACCTTTGACCACAAGGCCTAATTTTGCGACAAGTCCGACCAAACCAATAATAATGCCGGCAGCACAAGGTGCAATCACAACACCGACGGTGAGCCCCATGATCAGGGCGCCCACCACGCCCTGGCGAGTGGCACCGAGTTTGGTCAAAAGAGAGGAGGGTACAGTGATTTCAAAAGCACCGAAAAGACTCGCGGACATGGAAAGGATGATCACCGCGATAGCAACGACAAACCATGGGCTGGCAAATAAAAAGCCCCACTGTTTGCCAGCCAGACCAGACACGAGTCCTAAAAGCGAAAAAGAGATCGCAATACCGAGCAGATACATCAGGGCATTGATAAAGCTTGTCGTTCGACTCGTATCTTTGGCTCCACCAAAGTATCCGACCGTCAGGGGAATAACAGGATAAACACAAGGAGTCAAATTCAGAGCCAATCCAACGAGAAAAAAGGCAGCAAGAGCATATATTAATCCCTTTTCGATAATTTGCTTGGCTCGCAATTCATCGGCGGTAAAATCCAGAGGCATTTCATCAGGGGATTCACTACCCTTTGATGGGGTTGCTTGTAAAGTTCCAAAAAGGTCTTTATTGATCCACTCGATAGACTGGCCGGATTCGGTTACAGGGAGCACCATGGTCAAATCTACGGATTGAGGCGCATAACAGGAATTATCATCGCACCCTTGATATGACAGCGTTGCGTTAATCGTCAGAGAATCAGAGGCAAATTGGTCGGATATCGAAAACTCGGTCCAAAAGACAGTCTCCCCTTCATAAACAGCCACTTTTTCTTCGGAAAATCCAAATTCTCGTAATTCATGTTCAGGATAGTGCACATTATCAAAAGAGACATTTGCATGAGAGGAAAATTCGAGCACCGTGGGAATAAGAAATTCTTCACGCGGAGTATGGCTATTGATATGAAAGGATTCTTGAATATCGGCTCGTACCGCAAGGCGATAAGAAGAACCAGGCATCACCTTGTTCACTGAAGCAAGCATGTCGGCTTGCAAAATATCCATGCTACCAAAAAGTTGACTATATGCCAAAGTGGGTAGGAAAATCATGAAAAACAGGTAGAGTCGATGCTTCATTGGATGCTCCTTTTGTTATCCGTACTAGTTGTGATGCTTGGGAGAGCAAAAGGTTTCAAAAAAAAGGAGGATTCCGACAAATCCTCCTTAAATTCAGTTTTTGATATAACCTTCCCGTTTGGCATAGGTTTCAAGAATCTTTTGTAACATTTTCCGACCTCGAAACAATCTGGACATTACTGTGCCGATAGGACGATCAATAATCTGAGCGATTTCTTTATAGGAAAATCCCTCGACATCGGCCAGCAGAATAACCATACGAAATTCCTCTGAGAGCTGTCCGAGAGCACTTTTTATATCATCATCAAAGAGTTCTTGATAGTTCTCCTCATCATATCCAGACCATTGGGGAACCGGTTCATCCTCATCATCATTTTCGATACCATATTCTACCTTGTCAAAGTGAACTTGTTGAGGGGTTCGAGCCTTTTTTCTGTACCGGTTGATAAAGGTATTGGTCAAAATTTTAAAAATCCAGGCTTTGAAATTGGTTCCTTCTTGAAATTTGTCAAAAAAGCGGTAGGCTCGGAGATAAGTATCCTGCACCAAATCTTCCGCCTCTTCTGCATTTCGTGTCATTCGCAAGGCGGTACTATATAAAGAGTCCATGTATTCAAAAGCAATATTTTCGAATTCTGTTTTTCGATAGTCGCTATTCACTATTACCCCTGCTTGATTGGGTCCACATCCAAGATATACATTTCATAAAGTATAAAATTTCATCTTTATTACCAAGTTTTTTTCTTTACCGAAAGGAAATATACGGCGTTTTATGAGAGCAAGTGGTGCATCAGCACCACTTGCCAGAAAGAGTCTAGTGCAAGGTAAAAAGGACGGGGATTGAAATGCTTACCCTGACGGGCTTGTCACGCTGCATGGCAGGTTTCCACTTTACGGATCGTATAGCTTTAATCGCAGCCTGGTCGCACCCGTTATTGCCCAGGGATTTTATAACGTTGGTAGAAATCACATTCCCCTTTTCATCGATGATCACCTGAATAATCACGCGGCCCTCAATTCCGGCCCTACGAGCCATCTCCGGGTATTTCAGGTGATTCTGGATCGCAGCAAAACCGCCAATGGGTTGGGGATACTCGTCCACGACTAAAAAGGGTGCGCTTGATTCCTCCTCTTCGATTTTGGGAAGAGAGGGTGGAGACGGGAGATCTCTGAGGTTGATATCGGTCGGGGCGATCGTTGCGTCGATAGGGATTTCTTCCTCCTCACTCTCTATGGGAATCGAAGGACGGGTAGGCCGGGGTGTCGATTTTTCGTTCTTTATAGCAGGAACGTTTTCGACCTCGATCTTGAAATCTATGCGCTCGACAATCCGCGTCTTGTGATCGATACGCTTCCATGCTTGAAACACAAAGATTAACAGAGCGAGAGAGAAAACAAATCCAAGCTCAAGAGTTCGCATGGATTTGAGTTGTTGATTGAATTTTGGAGTTTGTCGGATGATCATGATACACCTCCATCGTTACGGTTCAAGAAAAATTTTTCATTACCGCCAAGATGTGAGTATAGCTGTGCGTTAAAGGTTTAAAGGTTCAACGCATGTTAAGATCCTAGTTGGCTGCAGAGCCAACACACGTTTCCGACATCCTTTCTGTTGGTGAGATGACCATTTAGGTCTCTCTCTGAATAACCTTCTCTCACGGTGATTGAACAGTTAATCACCTGCTCTCTAGTGAAAAATGCAAAATACTAAGATCCAAGTCAAGCAAAAATGTAAAAAAGTTGTAAATACATCTTGCGCAAAGAATAGATTTTGATAAAAAAAAGACAATCACATTTGAGACTCGTCTTTCCAGCGGGTAATACGCCATTTATTATCATACGGGCTTAGACGCATGTTAAAAATAGCATTTCCGGTCAGGGTATAATCGCCGGCAGGACCATACAGTGTCAAGTTTAACGTTTTTGATAATTCGACGCCATCCTCATATTCGATCGTATAGATGGTTTTATTCCAGGTCAAAGTGATGGTTTGAAAGCTTTTAAAAAGTCGACCGGTTGTTTTGAGGTCGACGTCTCTTCCCCAGGACACAAAGCGACCGGAATTATCGATATTGGGATCAAAATAGACAAAGACAAAAGAAGAGTCTAAAAGATCGGCATAAATCAGGGAATCTTTAAAGGTATAGGCATAGGCAAAATTTTGCAGAACCTCTTCAGGTGTTTGCTGTTCAGTCAGGACGAGCTCGTTTTCAGGCGAGTGTTCGATTTTGGGGGCAAAAGGATTGAAACAACCCAGCAGTAAAATAAAGAGGAATATGCTGTATTTACTCATAAATAAAAAAAGGCGATGCCCGATAAGCATCGCCCTATAATTAAATTGAAATTTACTTTAGCATAAAGACGACTGGAATACCGACCCATACCTTAACGGGCTTGTCCCGCTGTTTGGCAGGTTTCCATTTAACGGACTTTATAGCTTCGATTGCCGCTTCATCACAGCCGTTGTTGCCCAAAGATTTGAGAATTTTGGCATCAACAACACGGCCATTTTCGTCGATCAGAACGTTCACCACGACGCGTCCTTCGACACCAGCTTTACGAGCGATTTCAGGGTACTTTAGATTACGCTGAATCGCAGGAAATCCGCCGATAGGTTGCGGGGGTTCGTCATAGGCGACAAAAATTTGAGCACTCTCGTCAACCTCTTCTTCGGGAGGAGGTGGCGGTGGTGGCAATTCAGTCAAGTCGATATCTGTGGTTTCAATGGTAGCGTCATCTGGAATATCTTCGTCTTCACTCTCGATGGGTATGCTGGGACGCGAAGGAGCAGGAGCGCGTTGCTGCTGCTCAGTCTGAGGCACTTCTGTAACCTCGATTTCGACTTCCACCTTATCAACCGTCTGGACATCCCGATCTATTCTTTTCCAGGCCTGAAACACGATAACGAGGAGAGCGAGAGAGATGATCAGTGCCACTTCCATCGTCTTTTTAGACTTTAGCTGAAGGCTGGCTTTGGGATTTTGTCTTATAATCATAATCGATCACCTCAATCTACTGCAGTTCTTGTTGAATAGTTTACATTGAGGGCAGCGCTGCCTACATCCCGAAGTTCTTCGTGAATTCCGGTCACTCTTTCCATCTCGACATCCTGGTCGATGCGGAGAGAAACCAGTTTGAGGGGTTGCAGAGGATCTGAAGCTTTTTGGTAGACTATTTCGCTGATCGCATTGACATCCAAAAGTTTATCATCGATAGAGATGTTTCCGGCTTTATCTGCCCAGATCGTTGCAACATTTCGCTTGCCCTGCAATTTTTCAATTTTCATAGCATCAGGTAATACGACGGGTAATCCCGAGGACTCTTTGAAAACCGTTGACACCATGAAAAAGATGATCAGCATGAACACGATGTCTGGTAGAGAAGCGGTCGGTATACCCGATGCAACTTTGGATTTTTTTGAAAACTTCAAGGTTCCGACTCCTTTATAATACTAACGCGTTTTTAAACCCACCTGTTCCCTAATACTCGGGTTCTGCGATAGAAATACGCGTTGCATTCGCTTGTTTGAGTTGGTCGATGACATCGATATAGATATCATACTTTGTCTGGGCGTCGGTTTTCACCGAAAAGATCACAAAAGGATTTGCCTGCATCATGGCACGGGCCCGCTCACGAACCTGGCCTATGGTAACCGGCTGTTCGTCCAAAAGAATCTGACCATTTGCATTGATGAGCAAATTTTTAATGTTATCCTTTTTCACCTCAGTAATCTCGCCTTTTTCAGGCAACACCAGCGAAAGACCTTTATCTGTATCAACAGTGGTAGTAACCAGGAAGAAAATCAAAAGTAAGAACGCGATATCTGCCATCGACGAAGAGTTGATTTCAACTCCTTGTTTTTTGCGTTTTTTAAGAGCCATAATCGGCAGTCTCCATTACCTTACTTTTTTTCCATTGTTATCAAGGTATCCACGAGCTCATTAGAGCTTTCTTCCATGTCGACAATGAGTTTGTCGATGCGGGATACACAATAATTATGCGTTGTTTGGATGATGATGGCAACAACAAGACCGAACAAGGTCGTCAACAACGCAACAGAAATACCACTCGCCACGATGGTGGGAGAGATATCATTGGCAGCAGCGATAGAATCAAACGCCTGAATCATTCCCATAACCGTTCCGGTAAACCCAAGCATAGGGGCGATCGATACAACCGTTGCCAACCAGACCAGACCTTTTTCCAAAAAAGCCATCTCGATGGAACCGGCACTGGTAATCGACTTTTCGACACTTTCAATACCGCGGTCGGCACGCATCAAACCAGCGTGAAAAATACTGGCAACAGGGCCACGTGTATTGGCACAAACCTCTATTGCGGCATCGATTCCGCCTTCTTTTAGGGCGTCTTTAACTTTGGCAATAAATTTACGAGTATTTACACCGGCTCTCGTCAGAGTCCAGATACGCTCTAAACTGATCGCAAGACCGATAATCAACAATACAAGGATTGGCCACATAAAGTCGCCGCCAGATTCAAACATTTCAACCATTCTGTCCATTCCTCCAAACCCTTATCTTTTTTAATTTTAAGTTAATTAGAACTAATTGTTTTGGACAAAGTCTTTAAAACATACCATTTTTTAGTGTCAAAGTCAACACCTTTTTTGGAGAATAGTCCTCAATTTTGCACTCTGCGGGAGCTTAACTGCAATATTTCCTTAGCCTTAGAAATCTGGCTTAGCGTCTCTTTCACCTCTGGATCGGCCTGCATACGAACCTGATAATAGTGCTGACTATCCCAATAATGACGCGCGACTTCTGCTTTCATCATGTTTTCAATGAAAACTTTATCCTTGTCAAAAGCTTCCTGACTAAACTCGAGATCGTGTTTTTGAAGAATCGCCTCTAGATCTTGCAGCATTTCCTCTGTGACGGCAAATTCTTGTTGAAACTGAGCAAATGAAGAAAACGCGTTAGGATGATCCGAAGCAAAAGTGGAACCAAATTCAAAAAAGATTCGCTTGCTTCGAAGCTGTTCGCTAAAACGGGTAATGCGCCAATCTTTCAGTTTGATATCAGGGGTAATTCCTCCGCCACCATACACCTTGCGTCCTGCCTGGGTGTAAAAAACAGCGCTTGAATCGATTTCAATTTCACTCTCTTCCTGATAAGCGTCCATATAATAATCGACCAATCCTTCATCATAAGGGCGCTGAATAAGCCGACCACTCGGGGTATAGTATCTCGCAATCGTCAAGCGCATGGCAGACCCGTCTTTGAGAGGAATCTGATTCTGAACCAGACCCTTGCCAAAACTGGTTTGCCCCACGACCAAACCGCGATCAAGGTCCTGAACCGCACCCGCCACGATTTCCGATGCACTGGCAGATCCGTGGTTGATCATGACAACAAGCGGAAAATCCTGATAAGGATCATTATTGGTTGAAAAAAAGTCTTCATCTGTTCCGCGCAACCGGCCTTTGGTATAGACAAGCTTTTCTCCTCCTTTGATGAATTTATCTGCCACGGCGATGGCCTGATCCAAAAGTCCGCCAGAGTTAGATCGTAGATCCAGAATCAAACTTTCCATACCCTTGGCTTCGAGTTCTTGTAATGCCTTTTGCAATTCCTCTGAGGTGGTTTTGGCAAACCGGCCAAGATAAATATATCCTGTTTGATTATCCTCCATCATAAACGAGGCAATGACGGAATAAATAGGAATCCTGTCACGGGTAATTGCTACTTTGAATGGATCTGACAATCCCGGTCGTCGAATGGTGACGTTAACCACACTCCCCTTGGGACCTCTTAACTTTTTCACGACATCGGATTCGTCGATGCCATAGGTGGATTCGCCCTCGATTCGGATGATCTGATCGCCAGGCAAAAGACCGACCGCCTCTGAAGGTCCTCCGACAATCGGAGAGACTACGGTGAGAATCTTGTTGTGCACCACAAACTCTATACCAATCCCCTCGAAATATCCTTCAAATTCTTCAGTCACTTTTTCGAGGTTTTTTTTCGGGATGTATACTGAATGAGGATCGAGTTCTGACAAGAGCCCTTCAATCGCACCCGTGACCAATTTTTCACTTTCGACGGGTTCAACATAAAATCGTTTGACATACGTAAAGACTTCTACAAATCGGTCTAGTTGCGAACGAACATTGTCCTGGGAAAAGGTTTCCTTGTTTCCCAGTTTATTCAGAGAGAGGTTGGCCAGAATCATGAGACCAAAAATGAGAGTGATTTTTTTCCAATCCAGTTTTGACATAAGCAAATCCCAAGTAGAAATATACAATAATAAATCAGGTCTTTTTGACCTTTGGAATACAACTCAACAGACGTTACAAAAAGGCCCACCTTTTATGTAACCTTTTAAACCCCGACAAGTTTCACCTAGAGCAAATCCCGAACTCCGCGAGCGACGTCAAGGGTGGTAGAAGACCCTCCCATATCATAGGTTCGCAATTTCCCGGATGAAATGACTCTCTTGATAGCAGATTCTAGTTGTTGTGCGCGATCTGCCTCTCCCAGGTAATCAAGCATCAACTTGGTCGTAATGAGCATGGCCATGGGATTGGTTTTATAAAGACCTGCGTATTTTGGAGCTGACCCATGCGTAGGTTCAAAAACAGCAAAATCATCGCCAATATTTCCACTTGCGCTGAATCCCAGACCTCCTACCAGTTGCGCGGACAAGTCAGAAATGATATCGCCGAACATATTGCTCGTCACCATGACACCATAATTTTCGGGATTTTTCACCAACCACATGCACATGGCATCGATATTGGTTTCCCATAATTCGATATCGGGATACTCTTGAGCGATGGCTCTTGCTTGCCGCACGAACAATCCGCTCGTTTCCCGCAATACATTGGGTTTTTCCACAACGGTCACTGTGGGATATCCATGCTTTTTGGCATACTCAAAAGCAGCGCGAATGATCTTTTGGCTTGCTGCCCGGGTGATGATCCTTAAAGTTATGGCAAGATCTTGTGGAGCATGGTGCGCAAATCGCTTCATCCTGGGATGATGATCATTTAAAAAGGCCATGATCTCTTTCTCAACCGGATGAAACTCGACACCGCTATAGAGATCTTCGGTATTTTCACGAAAAACCACCAAATCGATCCCTTCCCGATAGTTTAATGGATTTCCCGGATAAGCCTTGCAGGGACGCAAATTAATGGAAAGATTAAACTCTTGTCGCAAGCGAACAATAGGGCTAGAGTATTGCAGACCCTTGTTTTGTAATTCGGGAACGAGTTCCTTTTCACATTCTTCTTTGGGTTTTGAAGTGATGGCACCAAACAAGGCACAATCACACGACTTTAAAAGGTCAACGGTACGTTGGGGCAAGGGATCGCCCTCTTTGCACCAAAATTCCCAGCCGATATCTGCGTGATGATAAACTGCATCCAGATCCAGTCGTTCGAGTACAATCTCTGCAGCTTCCATAACATCGTTGCCAATGCCATCTCCTGGCATCCATGCGATCTGATATTTGGCCATGTTTTCTCCTTGTTAAAAATAGTATAAAAAGGAAAATTGCTGTGAACTACCCAAATCAGAATCAAAAGGAACGAACGCAAAATCCATGAGCACCGGTCCCAAAACAAGACCAAAGCCGGCACTCCAGGAGCGTTCATCATATCCGGTCATCCACCCTCCTCGAGCCAGAATCATGGGGCCTATGGTGACTTCGAGTCCCAGCTGCAGATGCGATTCCTGGTTAACGATCTTTACAAAGTCCGTTGTAAAGGCAAACCGGCTCACTCCGATTTCCTTGGGCAACCGGTAAAAGGCCCCGGCCCGGATGGTGGTCGGGAGATCGATTTTTTCATTGACCAACTCTGTGGTATAGCCCAGATTTTGTACAGCCACTCCGGCGAACAAGCCGGGCACACCGAGAGCGGCCTGTACGCCAAAATCAGCGGCAAAGCCATAGGCAGTCTCTAAGTAAATTTTTTCATAAAGATATTTGACATGTATCCCCACCGCATACGGGTCGAATTTTCTGGCATAAGCCAACCCGAGAGTGAAATCATTGGCAGATATTTCACCTTCCGGTTGCTCGGTTGCCGTGGTACGGCGTTCGATTCCACCGATAGACGTAAAGATGGTACTGATGCCAAAGGCACCCGACTCGGTGGGCCAGGTGATGCTTGCCAGTTGGTGGTCTACGTCCTGTATCCATTGATTGTATGTCGCATGCGCCTGAGGCTTGTCGACCCACACCATGCCCGCTGGATTCCAGAACAGCGAAGCCGATGAAGCATTAGGTACCGCCACAAATGCCTCTCCCAGGGCTGCAGCCCTGGCACCAGCTCCGATTTTTAAAAAGGACAATCCACTTTTGCCCGCAGCAAACAGCGCGGAACCGGATACCAACAATAATACAATCAAAAACCCATGAAACTTTGTGTTCATATCTCTGCCTCGATTACAAGTTAAACGTCCAACTAAACACATGATCGGGATCAGGAGCATCTCCGGCAGCGATAAAGGCATAATTGAGAACTGTCAAATGCCCAAACACGCGCGTGGAAATGCCCAGCCCAAACGTGGGCAAATCGTGGTCCAGGCCCAGTCGCAAGGCGCCAAAATCGCCCAGATTAAATTCTGCGCCAATATGATAACGAGGATTTTGTTTATCGCTCGTTTCAACTTCTGCACTTGCCAACAGCCATTCACCGGGAAAGGTATAGGCCACGGCGGAACGAATGATTTTAGGAAAATGGTCAGTAATACTTGTCCCTCTTTCCCATACTTTGTCTGTATTCCAGGAATACTTTGAAATATTATCCCGAGCTACAAGTCCTATCATCAGTGAGGAATAGGGAGTATAAAAGGCACCAATATCTATGCCAAATCCTTGTGATGTCACGGCATTTTCTTCACGATCCATTTCGGGGAAACGATTATAGATGACCTTACCAGAGACTCCGAGAGAAAAAGATTTGGCCGGACTCAAGGCAAAAGAGAGATAAAAGGCATGTTCAGAGTGAGAAAACATCTTGGTGTGATTGCCACTAAAGTCTCGACCATCGATATTGTCGACCCCGGCCCTGATCCACGCCAGAGCAAATCCGGCTCTGAGCGGTGGTCGTTCTCCTTCTTCACTCCCGGGTTGCAAAGACTGAGCATAACCGATATAATCCAGAGAACGGTCCAGGGGCATGAATGATGTGGAAACCGTAACAGATCGATTTTCGAGATGAGGGAGTAACGCGGGATTATAAAACCCGGAGATGGCATCGGTTGGCAAGGCTGTATGACAATCTCCCATTGCTTTTGCTCGTGCGCCCATTCCCATTCTCAAAAACGCACCGGCATACCCGCCATCCCCATTCTCAGCTAAAAGGGGAACAGTGATAAGAAAGATTAACAGACTGTATAAACGCAATTTCATAATGTGCCTCTAATTAAGGATCATCAGTTTTCCCCAGTAGGTGCCATCACCTTCCAGTTCCACACTGTAAAAATAAACTCCATTGGCAACCATATCGCCATAATCGTTCTTACCATTCCAGACCCGAGTATAATCGCCTGCACGGGGAATAGCTTCATGTTCGACAACTGTTGTCACCCTGTCCATAGCAAAATCGAAAATGTGAATCGTAACTCGAGTCGATGACAAGGTATTGAACTGAAACCGAACAAACCCATCGGAATCGATTTGATTGTGTCGTGTAGGAGAAAATGGGTTGGGATACGCATAGGTGCGTGGCTCATCATTGACACCGGTTCTTTGAAAGGCTCTGATGACTTGCCATGTGTATCCATTATTTTTGGTTATGGCCAGTCCGTCGGCCGTACCTACCCAGAGTTGTTCATTCGCTGCGGCAGCTGAATATATCTCTTGGGTATAAATCCGCTCACCGGATTGTTGATCTTTAAATTGATCAAACACATACCATGTTTGGCCCATATCAACAGATTTGAACAACCCATTATCTGTTGCAACATACGCGATTGAATCGTCAAAGGCGAAATTATGAGCCTTTTCACCTTCAAGGGTAACAATCCAATTTTCGCCGCCATCATCTGAGAAAGAGACCCCATACTCTTCTTCTTCCCCTTCTGCTTTCCATGTGGCAGCCCACAATCGCTCTAGGGTCGTTGTTTTTTGAACATCCAGGGCAACGACAAAATCACCGGATATGGCATTCGCTTGATTGGCGTGAGTAAACTGATGCCAGGTTGTTCCATTGTCAGTACTTTTGTTGATGCCATCAGCAGTTCCGATATAGATGGCCTGGTCGGTTGATGTGGCAGAAAATCCCCTGTGGTTAAGATATTTTCCCGGATCGAATTCATTCGTGTCGGGTGCAACGGGAGTCCATGTCTGACCCCAGTCATCCGAACGGCGAATCCCGCCTCCCCAACTGACAATATATATCGAGCCCTTGTGTACGGCGATATCATAACTCAAATTTTGCACCGGAGTGGGTCCGGGCTGATCATAATGAGTCCAGGTTCTCCCATTGTCTGTGGACACACTCAGCCCGGTTCCCATATCCAGATAGGTTTCTGAAACCCGTGTCAGAGTATCGCTTGCAGTGGCAACCCAGATGGTATCACCGCTCACCCATAGTGCAGACACACTGCCTCTGCCGATTCCGCTATTGGGTGTAAACGTCTCAAATGTTTGTCCGAAATCAGTGGTCCGGCTCAGGCCATTGCCGGTTCCGAGCCAGAGCGTAGATTCACCGACTTTGATATCTGTGATTCCGTTGCCGGCCAGCTCCGGCGTGGTGAATTCCTCTCCGGCAGAATCCAGGTGAAAAGTGTACAACGATTTTCCAAAACAGAATATAGGCACCAATAAAAAAATCAATAGCTTTTTCATAGATTTTCCATCTCTTATTGAGCGTATAGTTCGACCTGACGTACGATGGGCTCGCTCTTTTGGCCTACCCAGTCGGTAGCGATAAACTCGAGGACATAGGTTCCGAGGGCATCGTCATCATCGAAAATTCCGGTAATGCTATAGATGCCATCGTCAGCCTGCTTATCTCCACGGTATCCTTGATTCCATTTGTCGATATCAAAAGCAAGGCCATTATCATATAACGTAAAAGGGCTATTTGCGGAAAAGGTTCCATCGGGTTTTTTCCAGGTGAGGATCACGTCCGAGATATCCTGCAATGTCTGAGCATCCACAGCATTGATCTCGATAAGAAAATGGGTTAGCTGACCTGATGCAGGCCGCGCTACAGAATCGGCAAGAACCGGATTTGACAACACCGGAGGCTGATTTTCAATGATCATTGTGCGCGTTACGCGTTCACTGGTAGAACCTGAGCGATCTCTGGCGACAACAATCAAATCATAAGACCCTTTTTTTCTGGCTGCAAAAAAGGGTTCGAGAGAGGCCGAATAGATCCCATCTCCTTCCAGAATATCGCCACCACGGCCGGTATCCTGCAGCTCGATAATGAAGCGCTGAGTGTCGTCCTGAAAGCCTTTCACCAGAACCTCCGAGATATCATCCAGTCCAGAGGAATCCTGTACCTCTACATTTATAAAGCGGGTTTCCTGATAGCCACTCGGTAAAAGATCGGGCATTTCCACAGAAACTATGCGGGGAGGCAAGATTCGCAAAGAGAGCACTGTTTTTTCCAATGGATCAGAGAGGACTTGCTCCTCGTATTTGGCGACGAATTGCAAACGGTAATCCTGTTGTACAGCAGAAGGAGGCGTCCATAAGACGTTTTGGGAAAAGACATTGTCATGTGCAACAATATCCCCGTCATTGGGGTGCTGGGCACCTCCGTCATCATACAATCGTGCAGATTGCACGGGGTCTTGACCCGTATCGGGAAGAATATTGAGTTCGATCCAGTCGATATTTCTGTCGCCGTTTGCTTGCACAGCAACAAAGAATGAACGGTTAGGATTCAAGACCTCAGGCATCTGGCGGATCTCGAGTTCTACCGGCTCATCCGATACGGGTACAGTGGGCAACTCCCGCTCTGAGCAGGACAACAACATTACCACAGAAAGCAAAATTAATGTTCTCATAGTGATTCCAAAAATAAAAAAACCGAGCCCAGTCAATCTCCGTCTCGGTTATGAACAAACTGGGCACATGTCACCATTGCTATTTTAGCCATCTCCCTATTCAGCAATCTGTAACAAAAAAGTTGCCCAGCAATCTCCTTTTAAATTTTTAGAATGTATCAAACAAATCATGAACAAGCAAGCTTTTTTTACTGAACCGTAAGTGATTCAGGCCAAAGGATTTAAAAATCGAACAAATTCATACAAGGCTTTATGATCGGATAGAATCCAGTCTGCCTCTCGCAGATAGTCTTTAGGCAAAGTGGTTTCCAGAGCCACAGTATGAGCACCAGAAGCCACAGCAGCGCTGATACCCAGCGGAGCATTTTCAATGACCAGACAGTTTTTTGCCGGAACATTTAATTTTTTCATAGCTGCAAGATAAGGATCCGGGGCAGGTTTGCCATTAGATGTATCTTTTTCCGTGACAATGGTATCAAACAACTTTACAATTTCGGAATCCAGAACATGCAAAACATTTTCAATTTGAGTGCCTGTTACGAGTCCGGTATAAAGACCCCGGTTTTTGATTTCCTGAAGCACACGACCAGAGTCTGGATAGACAGCATCATGTATATTCTGACGGAAAAGAAGATTTTTTTCATCAGACAATTTTTTAGCGACGCCGGCTGACAAGGGATGTCCCAGATGATCTCCCAGCTCTTGGGCGATACGAAAGGCAGGTGATCCCTCATTCTTTTTGACCACCAAAGGATCGGGTTCAAGATTGTAATACTCTTTCCAAACAGTGCGCCAGGCATCGATATGGATCTCGATGGTACTGGCGACCACTCCGTCAAAATCGAACAAAACCGCCTGAATCACTCTATACTCCTTAAAGATCGATTTTCTTGCGTTTGTGCCAAACCCCGAGGAGAATACTCGCATCAGGAACGATCGTGTTGGGGATCATCACAAATTTTTCAAGGGTTCAAAATTCATAAAGTCGGCATGATGAATAATAAATGCCTCTGGGATTCTGTCGCCCAGATCCCCTTCTTTGGCATGTGTGGCAATCATATGCACAACCTTGTCGGGCAATCCGTGCTTGACAGCAAGTGCAGCACCGCTAAACGGATGACGCAATAGTTTACCCTGCGGACTTTTTACATACCCCTCGTCAGTGCGTACATATTCTAACAATTTTCCGATATCGTGCAATAACGCACCGCTCACGAGGCTGTCGAAATCGAGGTTATAATGATCAGCATAAAAAGAAGATAAAACCGTGGCCGATTGCATGGCAACCTGTGTAACGGCACGCACATGGTGCAGAAAAGAAACCTTGCAATCGGGAATAACAAGCGTAAAGGGAATATTTAAGAGATCATCCAGAGTCCATTTACCCTGTTCCAGGGCATCCACCCAGCAATTCAAAGTTTTCTGCTTCAAGTCAGCATCTGTGATTTGCTGGAATTCAGGAATTTGTTGCAATAATTGACTTTTCATAAATGCGCTCCTTTCATGCCGGACTGATAATTTTACGGAAATAGCTGATACCACGATCCAACCCTACCAGTAAAGCTCGCGAAAAAATAGACCGTCCGATGTTGTATTCTTCGATAAAGGGTATGTCGATCAAATCGCGTATGGTTTGGTGATTAATGCCAATTCCAGCAGAAATACCAAGTCCCAGCTTATTTCCGGCCATGGCCACAGAGCGAATTTGCTCAATACTGTCTGTCATGGCATTCAAGTCTTCGACATGTGCCAGGGAAGACGTATTGATTTGAATATAATCAGCACCGATTTTGGCGACCGCCCGCATTTGATGAATATCCGGATCAATAAGAATGCTGGCAACGATATTGTTCGCTCTGAGCGCAGCCACAATGTCTTCCAAATATTCGGAATTTTCCATCACATTCAAACTGGCCTCGGATTCATGCTCATATCCACTTGCAACAACGGTTACCATGTCGGGCAACACTTTTATTGCTTTTTTGACCATATCATCGTTCATCGGAATTGCCAGATTCAGATGACTTTGAACCACTTGCTTGAGTACGCTGACATCCCGATCCGTCAGGTCAGATCGGTCTTCTTTAAAATGGGCGACAATCCCATCGATTCCTGCCAATTCAGCTGCGATGGCAGCGGTAACCGGATCAGGGTCTTTTCTTTTGTTAGAGTTGCGGACAAATCCGACCTGATTCACACAAACACACAATCGAGCCATGCACACCTCAACACCTTTACAATAAAAGTATTCGCGGAATTAAACATCTCGCACGACGATAAGTAAAGCACTATATGGGACGATCAGATAACTTTCATTATCCAACCTGACTTCAACAGCAGCTTTGCGTAAAAACAGAGTATAGTCTCCGATTCGGGCTTGCATCTTGGTTGTTTTTTCACTTTGCTCGTGTTTTTTCCATGGTTCGTCTTCAATGTCAGAAGGCGAAGGAAGAGAAGCGCCATGGCCGATTTCTACGATCCGGCCCGCCTGAATAGATTCTCGTTCGACAGCCCATTTGGGTAAATACAGGCCTACATTACTTCGGTCTTCACCCACATCGGGTACGATAAGAACGCGATCACCGATAACAAGGACTTGTTGATTTCCTTTTTTCATCTTTTCACCTGTCGAGATTTATTTCTATAATGGATGAGGCAACAATGTTTGCAATGGAACTCCGAAGCCAGCTGACACTCCCATCATCCTCCGGATGAACGCGATTGGTCAAAATAATGACAATCGTCCTTGTTTCACGATCTATCCAAATCGATGTGCCGGTATAGCCGGTATGGCCAAAGCCATGATCAGGAAACAAATCGCCTCCCACCCAGGATTGACCTTCTTTAACCACCCACCCATAACCGCGTTTGGCCTGAGCCGGGGTGTCGGGTATTTCGATCATTTTTCGAGTGGTCAAGGGAGAGAGGATCCGGGTCTCTCCGAGCCGGCCATTGTTTAACATCATTCGCGCATACTGCAAGAGATCGGAAGCACTAGAGTACAATCCCGCATTCCCGGATATCCCCCCTTGTAGCCGTGCCAGGGGATCGTGAACGAGTCCAAGCAGCACCGAATCTTCATCGACCATCTCGGTGGGAACCACCTTATCGAGCAACGAGTCTGGCGGAACATAACCGGTATGATGCATGTTCAAAGGATCAAAAAGTCGTTCTTTAGAGTAATGGTGGATATTTTGGCCGGTGATTTTTTCCACAATAAAGGCCAATGTGATAAAGCCCAGACAGCTATAATGATATTCAGCTCCGGGTGCAGAGATCTTGGGTAATTTGGCAATATATTCGACCAATTCTTCGCGTTTGGCCGGTTGGCCGAGAGAGTCGGCGGCCTCGTCTGCATTGGTATAAGGCAACAGACCCGAGGTATGGGTGAGCAGATGCCATATGCGTGCTTCTTCAGCCATGGTACTGTCCTCATAGACAAACCGGCTAAATTCCGGCACATAATCCGAAACCCGGTCAGTAAACCGGATTTTACCCGCTTCTACGAGCATCATTACAGACGTTGCCGTTGCAATGGGTTTGGTCACAGAAGCGAGATCAAAGATCATATCAGGTTGCATGCGTTTTTTTATGGGTTTATACTGGGCGAAACCATAGGCTTTATGAAAAACAATGGTATCGGCGCGGGAAACCAAAACCACCCCGCCAGGGATATCGTTTCGGATAAGCGCTTCATCCATCATTGCATCGATACGCTCTAACCGCTCGACATCCATTCCGGAAACGAGTCGCGAGGATTCTCTGACTTTCAGAGTCTTGACCTGACTGGCCTGACTACAGGCCAGGAAAAGAATTGACAGTCCTGCTAATAAACGGTACACATCTCCCTCGATTGAATTTGCTTTAAGCGATAAAAATATTAATCATTTATTGCCATACAATCAAGGAAAAAAGCTCGCGCACAGGCTATACATGATGATGATTTAACACTTGAATTTAGCACCTTAAATGTGTAAAATGATCCCTTGCCATAAAGTGATCGGAGCACATCGATGAATCGCGTAGACAGAAGCATGATTCAAGTCATGCCAGATGGTACGGAAAAACATATCAATCCGTTTACTGGTACCGAGGTATGGTATATTCCGGGACGACGAAACCGACCGATTTTTACCTCTCAGGTTGATAATGCCGTAGAGATTCAGCACCACCATCCCGAGGATTATTGTAATTTTTGTCCGGCACGCTATTTCAACACCCCCCCGGAAAAGAGTCGCATCTTGCGCGTCGGCGATCAGTTTATCATGCAGGAAAATGTACCCCCGGAATCGATATTCGGGCAACCCGCCGAATTTCGGCGAATCGGCAATCTCTTTGAAATCGTGACGATCAACTATTGGAAAAAAAACTTTTCATATCGTTTATCGCAACGAAACAGAGAATGGAAGGAAGCCTATTTATCCAGCGAAATCGGCAAAAATCATGTGCTCTCGATGATCAACATGAAATTAAAATATTCCGGCCTGGATGAAGAAGATATTAAATCCATCATGCCCTCGGAAAAATATGAAATGGCCGATGCATTTTTTGGCGGCGGACATGAATTGATTATTCCCCGCCGACATTATATCGATGGCGCCCAACATGATAATCAATTGGCCTCTTCAGGTGAATTGAGTCCTGAAGAGCATTTTTGGTATTTCAAATTTACCATTGAAGCGACCAAGGATATTTATGAAAACAATCGATATGTCAGATATGTAGCGATTTACCAAAACTGGCTCAAAGAAGCAGGCGCCTCATTCGATCATCTCCATAAACAGCTCGTGGCGCTGGATGAATGGGGGGTATCCCTGGAAAGAGAGATGGATCTGGCATATAAAAATCCCAATATCTATAACGAAGCTGCCGCGAATCATGCCAGCTATAACAATTTTGTCCTGTGTGAAAATGATTATGCCATGGCATTCGTCGATCTGGGACACCGGCACCCGACCATTGCGATCTATTCCAAGAGTAGCCACTGTTGGCCTGCCGAGCATACCGATGATGAATTGAGAGGAGTCAGCGATGTCGTGCATGCCATCCATGCAGCATCCGGACCAGGCATCTCTTGTAACGAAGAGTGGTACTATATGCCCAGAGACAGTATTGTTTCCATTCCCTGGCATGTGTTGATCAAGTGGCGGATCAATATCGCAGCCGGATTCGAAGGGGGGACTAAAATATATGTAAATCCCATGTCATTGAATGAATTGCGGGATCAGGTCGTTCCCCGTCTCTTTGATCTGCGCACCCATGGGAAAATCGCCTGGCTTCAAATCGCCGAAGAATGCCCGGTAAAGCCGAATTCTTTGCAATATTATAAAAATGGTATCAAATAGTGCAACATCTTTATTTCATATTCCTGATTGCTCTGATGATAACCGCATGTGAACTTCCTTTTCAAACAAGGGAACCTGAAGAACCGATTTCTGATCAATCGAGCTGGATACAGCCTACGTCGCCCCATTATGTTATGACCAATCTTCGCAATGCGATCAGCGAAAAAAATATCGCCAATTATATGAGATGTCTGGCAGATACCAGTCAGTATGCTCGTCCGTTCAGATTTTTGGCTGATCCTGCGGTTGCGAATCGGAATCCCAGCCTGTTTGCATATTGGGGCAAGGAAGAGGAAATCACCATGATGAATCAATTGTTGTTATTCCTGCCCAAAGATTCATTGTCTGTGGTAAAATTTACGCTCCAAAGCGAAACCAACCTGGTGGATTCGGTTATTCTGGTTCAGGATTATGATTTGGACATTCACCATAACTGCAAGGAAACCGACTGCCCAAGGCATATGCAGGGACAAAGCGAATTCAGATTATTAAAGAATAATCAGGATTTATGGACGATTTATCGATGGAACGACTCGGCCAGCGGAGAGGAGCCGAGCTGGAGCGCCCTTAAAGCGCATTTTGGAAAGTAGATCCATGAAAAGAACTCGAAGAAAAAAAATCTCTATTATTTACCGATTGTTTTTACAGTCAAAAACAATAAAAATCGCGCTTTCGATTTCTGCTCTTTCTTTGGGCATCATGAATTATCTGGTCTACAGTGAACATCGCAATGAACCGGCCGCCGAACAAGAGATCACGCCCGATGCCACGGTAATGGAGGTCATCAACGATCTTTTATATGACTATCACATTCAAAAAAAGTATATTCAAATCAAAGACCACCAAATCAAAGTCATAATTCCCAGCCGCTTTCGCTTTGTCTCTTTTTATCGCTCTTTGCAGCAGGATTTACAATCGATCGATGCGGACATTCAAAGCTGTAAAGAACGGGTCAGGGAAAAGAATATCACCATTCGTATCCGTCGTCACCAAAAACCGGCATTAGAGCTCGTGCTCAACAAGCGCAGCTCCCTTTCCGAGGTCGTCGGCTCGGTGGCTATCATTGTCGACGATTTTGGCTATGTCTATAACGAGACCGTACGAGAATTTATCTTTTTCCCACATCCCATCACCATATCTATTTTACCCGGTTTGAAAGAAACAGAGAAAATATCACGGGAAGCAGGTCTGGCCGAAAAAGAGATCCTCCTGCATTTGCCCATGGAACCTCAGGATGCCGAATTCGACGATCACGGCTATACCATAACCACTCGACTGGATGCAGCGAGTATTCGGTTGCGCGTAAAAGCAGCACTGGCTCAGGTTCCGAATGCAAGGGGAGTGAATAATCATCAGGGTTCGCTGGCGACCCGCGACAAGAATATTATGACACAGGTTATGAATGTGCTGGCTGATGAGAAAAAATATTTTATCGACAGCCGGACTTCCCCTTCCAGTGTTGCCCTGGATGTCGCCAAATCTCAACACATTCCGGCAGCCGCCAATCAGGTCTTTCTCGATGCCAAAGATGAGAAACAATTTATCCGCGACCAGATCAAACGCCTCGCCCGCATGGCTGCCCGGGATGGCCAGGCCATAGGGATTGCCCATGTACGTTCAAGTACCCTCAAAGTGCTGGCCGAGGAATTACCTTCCTATACCGCAAAAGGAATAGAGTTTGTCTTTGCTTCTCAACTTTTGGAATAGACTCTAATCCTCCGTTCCAATGACTCTGTCATTCAAGCTACCCAGGGTTTTCATTCAAAGTTGGTCTTTTTAATCCGATTCATCTTTAATAATTGCATACCAGGGGATTTGTTTCAGGAAAACACAAAAAAAGGTAGAGCTCAGTCGACATTCTAGAGACCGGCTGATCGTGGACGGCAGAACCCATGATATCGCCCGCTTTAATACTCTTGTCGTAATCTTTACACGGGCATGACCCGTTCATCCAGCATTCTCTTGAGCGTGGCACTATTTCCGGGGGACCATCCGAACGATCGCTTCCAGATATCGTCACTCTCCATGCAAAGATAGACGAATACCTCATCAGAGTAATGGCGAATCCATTCATGCATACTGCGAAACATCTCGACTCGTATAGGCTTGAAATATCGCATTTTCTTGTCTTTTCCCTGTACCAGTTCTCCCAATACAATGCGGCTCTCCGGGTGACGCTCGCGAATCAGATCATCCATCGCCGGTGGGTAACGCAGGGCCCCCAGACTGATCCAGGCCATATTTTCAGGACGAATAACAGAGAAAATGCGGTGCACGATATCACGATAATGCTCCTGCCAGCCGGGATGATCGATCATGGGATCAAAGTGAAATCCTAACCGGTACCCGGCCTCCTGTACAGCTGCGGCGGCCTGTAATCGGGCATCTATGGAAGGAGCACAATGCTCTTCTGCAGAGACGACTTCATCGGCATTCATGGACCAGGAAACAACCGTTCGCCCGTTATGATCGAGTCCGAGTATATTGTCGATATGGATATTTTTGCTTTTCAGTTCAATAATGGCATTGGATTTCCGGGCAAAATAGGTGACCAGATGCGAACTCTGGTGAGTAATATGATCAAAAGTGAGGCTGTCGGTCAGTTCTCCGGTTCCGATACGGAAAAAC
>WJME01000233.1 GCA_014728115.1 Candidatus Zhuqueibacterota bacterium
AAAAAACGAATTTTGATTTTTGAAAACACTGGAATAGAGATACTGTTGTTCAGGTGCATTATCGAAAAAGAAATAAATATAACGATCAATTGTACCATCACTCAATTTTTTCCAGGAATAATCTGCTGAATAAAAGGACCTTTCAACCCCTGCAATCAACGAATAATTATCCTTTGGACGCCAGTAAACGGAAGCCTTGAGCGTTTTGTCGATAAATGAATTTTTAACATTATCCTTATAATCTCTGTTGATTAAATTTCCTTCTTTTATAACCCTATCACGATCTTGCCAATATTCTTCTTCCAAGTCCTCCGGGAATTCAAAGTCCCGTGCTTTTTCCATTGAATTATTATAATCACTTTTAAATGCATTAATATTAACATCTAAAATTTCGCTTATCTTGTAATTCCATTTTAAAGATACGAGTCGATTGCTCCAAAACATTTTATCTATATCAATTGCTTTGTATTGTTTTGTCGAATTGTTTTGTAAAGAAAACAGATCGGCAGTATATTTTTGGTGGTTATCCAAATGATCTTGGTTGCCAAAAACCGTTATCTGCCATTTTTGTTTAAGAGAAGGAGTGAATGTAATGCTTCCCAACCAATCCTGGAAATTATATGGGATATCATCCATGAATAGTTTGTTGGTAACATCAAAGAAACTTGTTCGACCAGAGAAAAGATAGCCCAATTTTTCATTAACTTTTCCACTCGTTGTTAGGTCAGCTCCTATAGAGTGTAGATTTATTGTCGTCTCGGGGTGATTTGTAGGATGTTTGCTGTTTATCGATAGAACTGAGCTCAAACGTCCACCAAAAAACGCAGAGAATCCTCCAGGAGAAAGCATGACCTGGTCTAATGCATCATGATTAAAACTAGAGTTAATACCCAAAAAATGGAAAGGGTAATAAACACACGCTCCATCTAACAGGACCAAATTTTGATCTGCCCCACCCCCTCTTATATAAAGTTGGGGAGACACTTCATTGGTCGAGCTGATTGAAGGCAATTTCTGTAGCGTGCGAAAAACATCAGTGAATCCAACGGTCGGAGCATTCCTCAAATTACGTGCCTTGATAGTATAGATGGAAGGATCAGCATCCATCATAAGCGACTCGATATCTGGTCGATTAGCTGCCACATTGATTGTTTCCAGCAAGAGAACATTTGAACGTAAAAGTATTTCAAGGTTGTATTCTTTTCCGATCTCAAGTAAAACCGGCGTTTTATACGTCTGATATCCCATAAATTTTACAACGAGTGTATCCAACCCAGTTTTTTGAGTTTTGAATGTGAAATGGCCGTTTTTATCACTGGTTTGACCTATACCGGACTTTACGAGCCATAGGTTCGCATCACTTAAATATTCGCCGCTTTCTTTGTCAATAATAATACCATTAATTGTTGCTTTATCATTCTTTTGACCAGTATCTGCCAATAAATTTGAAAAGAAAAATATAGACAGAATTAATAATACTATTGCTTTTCTATAATCCATAATACACTCGACGTAGAAATTTAATTTATCAAACCTATTGTATAATCTGGACATTAAGAACAATATCAGTTTCAAACCTGTTAGTAGCATTAAAGAAACCAAGTCCGCCCGAAAAATCCATATATCCTGTTCTTATAAAATATTTATGACTATTTTCATCAATATCATGTTCTGCAATAGTACTATCCGGACTAAAATATCTATAGAATCTTGTAGAATCAATAGCTGTGATTTTTAAATTCAAAATGGATGTATATTCTGATGGGATAGTGCAATTCATACATCCATAAGGATTATAGGGTAAAAATATTTGAGTAGACTTTGTGAATTCATTTCCGGCACCGTACAAATCATTGCTTCGGATGTAATAATAGTAAGCTCCATTACTCACACTCCAAATAATCTTGGGGACTTGCATGTTTTTGGTTGGATTCTCACGCGGGCCAATTTTGAGAAACAGGGTATCATGGTTTTGAGGAAAAATTAGGGTGAAATCACCCGGTATTTTTGTTTTTCCCCTGATCGTGTGACCATCTGGAAAAGACACCTCCAAACTATAAGTTGAATCTCCAATTATAGGAATGAACGGCGTTTGTTCTTCGAAAACGCCATTCTTTGTATAAATTAATTGCGAAGAATAACCGCTTCCAGATAAAGTTACTTTGGCATCAGGATAATAACGTGGAAGATTCTCAACAACAGTGCGTCCAACAAGTACACTTTGTTTTTCTGTAAAAGTCATCAAGGTGCAAAAAGCAAAATAGTCTCCGACCGTTTCGGAATCCTGAACAACAGGATCGATCGAACATGAAATAAAAATTAGCAGCAAAAAGAAAAGGCGTATGAAACACTTTATGATTTTTATCATTGTTATAAATTTTCAATCCAATATTCTATTCGCAAAGATGACACACTGTCATTACAATAATTATCTGTCCAATCATTATCAATTAGAAGACTAGAGCCTGTGAAAGTCCAGAGCAGGGTGCTTAAATTGGTGTCTCTATAAACTCTCATCAGGTTTGGTGTTATTTGTTTTGTTGGCAAACCTTGCGGAAACCTTAGATCGACAAGGTCAGGCCAGTCATGCGAAGATAATAGATCATTGAATCCTCCAGGATAAGTAGTTCCATCGCACTGGATTAAACAACTAGATGTTCCAAGACAATAAAGCAGCTTGTGAAAATAACCGGTTTCCTCGTGAGCTGCTTGAGTTACAGTAAAACTATTTCCGCTTCCACTTGTACCTGTAAAAAAGGTTGCGAGGTCGTTGCAATAATGTACCCCATGTGCCACCTTATGTAGTTTGTTGTCTTTTGCACGCCATATACTATTCATGTACCCAAAATCAATTTTATTGATTTCTTCAACAGAACCATCCAAGTTCACAAATGCCTCATCGACAATATTGTCTGAATTATCCGTGAACCACAATATATGAAACTTTTCAGTGCCATTTTCAGATTTTGTTGCAAGAATACGAACTCCATCACAATATAATTTCACCGCCCTAGCGGCTGCAAGATTATTTATGCTGTCAGGAATTGATTTTGGTACCGAAAATTCTAATCCGTTAAATCGAGCCGGGGCTGACGTGGTTAAGTTAGGAGATAAAATTTCTCCCCTTTCTTGGGATTTATCACAAAAAGAAAATACAAGGACGCTAAAAAGTAGAATAGTTTTAAAATTGTGTGAAAACATAATTCTTCTCCTTGTTTTTAGATAAATACGCCTTTTCATTTTTTTACAACAATGTATACGTTTATTTTTTTTTTACAAGTTATTTTTTAGTGATTTTATATTTTTATTTTATACTTTCTTAAATATATAAGCTTTTTGTGGCAAAATTTTAAAAATTTTAACTTGATACTGTGAATGCTATCTTGCCTGTTTACGTCTTTGAGCAGAGTATTCTCTATTTTTCTGTCATAGTTGCTTTTATTATTAGCCGGTCAATGACCTTACCTGTGAGTTTTTTTAGCAGCACGTTCTGTTTTGCACGAACCACGGCGGTGGGCAGTCGCTTTTGACAAGTTGATGAATATTTTTTCAATTCCGGCCAAACAAAAAGGGGCATGTTCACATTCTGATGCCAGGAGTACCTTTTGCTTCTTGATTTATTGACACGTCTGTAAAAAATATCCAATGAGTGTAGCGTCATCCTGTTTTTCAGAACAACAACTCGCAATTATCATATATACGATTAAAAGAGGCAAATACCCTACCGGGAAAACAAAATTTTTTCAAGAATGATGATGATTGAATGATAATTTAGAATGAAAATTTGAACCCAGGTGAGAATCTGCAAGATTTAGATCAAACGTGGCGACTGATGTCGTTTAGTGGAATCACACTCTAGTCCCTTATTTGTGCCCTATGACAATAACAGGTATTCATACAGATACCCCTCCACCATGCGCCCCAAAGCCCCAACGGGGCGCCGTATGTCAGCCCTGGGCGAGAGCCCTGGGAAAATAGCGAGTAAAAATTAAAAAGCCCTGCAAGGGCGGGGTCAATGAAGGATCACATTCGGGGTCGGACCTCAGCGGTTTCATAAAAACAATACGTTGGGCT
>WJME01000234.1 GCA_014728115.1 Candidatus Zhuqueibacterota bacterium
ATACCATTCATCTACTTCGTCAGGATCTACACCGAGAAGGAGAGCAAAATTTCCTGTGATCATCAGGCGATGTATGTGGTGGGCATATGCCAGGTTTAGTGAAGACGTTATAGCATGTTTTAGACAATTCATGCCGGTCTCTCCGCTCCAATACCAGACAGGCAGTGAACCCTTTTGGTTGAGTCTGTTGACGGTTTTATATTCCGGCATTCTTGTCCAATAGATACCGCGCATATACTCCCGCCATCCCATGATCTGCCGGATAAATCCTTCAATCTGTGCAAGGTCGATTTCTTTTTTATTATTTTCCCAATGCATCAGAGCTTTATCAATGACCTGCTGAGGACGTAAAAGTTTTATGTTCAGGGCGAATGAAAGTCTGGAATGAAAAAGCCATGGCGAATCCTCTGTCATGGCATCCTGAAAATGGCCAAACTGAGGCAGGTGGTGTTCAAGAAAATGTTCGAGCATTTGCATGGCATCTCGAATAGATTCCGGCCAGATAAAATGAGCCGCATCGATGGATCCGATTGTTTGAATAGATCTCGCTTTAATCATGTTTACAATTGCAGACCGGTCATAATCATAGAGTTTGGGATGAGGGAGAGGAACCTGTCCGCGGAATTTTTCCCGGTTACTTTGATCATAATTCCATTTTTCTCCCAGTGGTTTGCCATTCTTGACCAGAATGTCAAAACGCTTGCGTGACTGTCTGTAAAAGGATTCCATCACAGGAGGCCTGGAGGCAAAGATGCTCGAGAGCTCATGACGAGGGATCATAAAGTGTTCACCCGCACATCTGGCCGTTTTTACGCCTAGTTGCTTGCAAAGTGTAGCAAGCTTTTCTTCCAGTCTCCACTCATCCGGTTCCTGGTATTCAAAACGGGTGATGGCATGATTATGAATGATCTTTTTAATATTGGCGGATAAATCCTGCTGATTGTCCGGATGGTCCAATTCGAGATAAATGATATGATGGCCTTTATTCCGAAGATCATTGGCAAAGCAACGCATAGCTGAAAAAAAAGCTACCACTTTTTGAATGTGGTGTGTGACATACGTGAGTTCAGTTTCAACTTCCATCATGACATAGAGGACGTCATCCCGCTGTTCTTTAAACCATGAATGATGGATATCTAACTGATCACCTAAAATCAATCTCAAACATTTCATGATGACTCTGCTCAGGAGCGTTTTATGGATAATGAAAAGCTGGTATCATGCCCTTATTGCGGCGAAGAGATCTGTATCGAGGTTGAACTCTTTGCCGGCAAGCATCAGACCCTTATCGAAGATTGTCCGGTATGCTGCCGTCCCATAGAATATGATATTTATATCGATTCCGATGCAATTATCACCATACAATGCCGTACAGAAGAAGGCACTGATTATTGAACTTTGCTCAAGAAATAGCTTCCTTATATGTCTCCAGGGCTCGAATGCGTGCTGCAGAGTGATTGACCATAGGAGAGGGATATTTCTCTGAACCTATTTCAGGGACCCACTGACTGATATACGCTTGTTGGGGATCGAATTTTTTTGCCTGGGTAAAGGGATTGAAAATTCGAAAATAGGGTGCTGCATCGACTCCCGTGCCTGCGGCCCATTGCCAATTTCCTACATTCGAAGCTTGTTCATAGTCCAATAACTTTTGCGCAAAATAGTTCTCTCCCCACCGCCAATCGATCAATAGATGCTTGGTCAAAAAGCTTGCAACGATCATGCGTGTCCGGTTGTGCATAAAGCCGGTCGTGTTTAATTGTCTCATCCCCGCATCGACCATCGGGTATCCTGTCTGACCCTGGCACCATGTGTCGAATTCGGTTCGATTGTTTCGCCAGGAGATATTGTTATATTTCTCTTTAAAGGCCTGTTCAATCGTATGTGGAAAATGATCCAATAGGGTGATGAAAAATTCTCGCCAAATCAACTCGCTCAACCATGTTTGATTGAGGTTTTGTGCCAGTTTGATGCATTCTCTTATACTGACCGTACCAAATCTCAAGTGGACCCCGAGCCGGGTTGTACCTCGCAGAGCCGGAAAATTCCGGGTTTGGTCATAATTTTTTATGATTTCTTTGGGGATAGTTTTACCTGGAAACGGAACAGATGTGGCTTCAAATCCCATTTGAGTCAAATCCGGCATGGGCCGAGGGGCAAAAGAGCATAAATTTTTTAAAAGAGGATCTATGTCATAGGTTTCGACATCTTGTGCACGAGAGCGTTCAAGCCATCGTTTTTTATAGGGGGTAAAGACCAGATACGGCTCGCCATTATCCTTGTAGACATCTGGAAAGATCACATGATCATTTATGAGATGAAATGGAATTTCTTTCTCCCCTAGCAGCTTTTCTATTTTTTTGTCTCGTCTTTTGGCATACGGTTCAACATCCTTGCCGGCAAAGACCTCGTGCACCGGCAACTCGTTTAACAAGACTTTCCAGATCTGGTCGGGTTTGCCGTGTTTTACGATAAGAGAGGTGTTGCATGCCACGAGTTTTTCATTGATCTCTTTTAGGGTATCGTGAATAAAATGAACCCGGGAATCTTTTTTTTGTTCTAATGGATCCAGAATATCGGTGTCAAAAATAAACAACAGAACAACGGGATTTTTACCAGATAATGCGCGATAAAGGGGGCGGTGATCATATAAGCGCAAATCCCGTCTTAACCAGCACACCGAAACAGGATGTTGGGGGTTCTCTTCCATAAGATCCTTTAACTCTATTGAGGTATAGGGATATAAAGATTGGCACCTGGTCCAACCGGTATACTAAAAACAACCCAAATGATGAGCAATATCATCCAGATGAAAAAATAAACAAATGTATAGGGTAACATGGTCGCGATCACGGTACCAATACCCGCCTCTTTATCATATTTTTCCATAAAAGCGACAATGAGTGGGAAATAGGACATCATGGGCGAGATGATATTCGTGATACTGTCTCCGATTCGATAGGTGGCCTGTACCAGTTCAGGCGCATAACCCAAAAGCATAAACATGGGGATAAAGACCGGGGCCATGATTGCCCATTTGGCGCTGGCGCTTCCCATGACCAGATTGATCATGGCCGAAAGAATGATAAACGTGATCATGAGGGGAATGGGTCCCAGTCCCAGACCTTGTAGAAATGCAGCCCCTTCGATAGCGAAAATGAGTCCCAGGTTTGTCCATTTAAAATAAGCGACAAACTGAGCAGCAAAGAAACACAATACCACATAGACCCCCAGAGTCTCGATAGATTTTCCCATGCCTTTCATTACGTCGGCGTCATTTTTAAGGGTACGGGCGCCTATCCCATAGGCGACTCCTGCAATAAATGCCCCAAGGAAAATGATGGCAACAATACCAGACAGGAATGGGGAACGCAACAAGCTTCCCGTTTCCGGGTTGCGCAGAAAACCGTTTTCAGGGACTGTTCCCCAGACCAGAACCAAAATCAGAACCAGCGACGCGATGCCAGCATAGAGCAGACCTCGTTTTTCATCACTTGTGAGACGGCGGATCTCTTCTGCTTGGGCACCCCCCTTGTATTCACCAAGACGGGGAATTACCCATTTTTCTGTAACCCAGGTTCCTGCTGCAGCGATGAAAAATGTCGATACGAACATAAAATAATAATTTGCAGCCGGATTTACGACATAGCTGGGATCGACGATACGTGCTGCTTCTTCAGAGAGACCGGCTAATAGTGGATCAATGGTTCCTAATAAAAGGTTGGCACTGTAACCACCGGATACGCCTGCGAACGCTGCGGCCAAGCCTGCCAGGGGATGTCGCCCCACAGCCAAAAAGATCATGGCTCCCAGAGGTACCAACAACACATAGCCGACTTCACTGGCTGTATTTGAGAGGACGCCGCTAAACACAATAACGAATGTCAATAAGCGTTTGGGAGCAGACAATACCAGCAGACGTAATCCCGTGCCTATGAGCCCGCTGCTTTCGGCAATTCCTATTCCCAGCATAGCCACAAGGACAGTGCCCAGTGGGGCAAAGCCGGTAAAATTATCGACCATTTCAGTCAGTATGCGGTGCAATCCAGGCACAGAAAGCAGGTTAAAGGGTTTGACGAGTTCCCCAGTGGCAGGATGTTCAACACTCAGATTGAATTGTGAAAATACCCATGATAGAACAATAATCGCCAAAGCGAATAATGCAAACAGCGTCGCTGGATGCGGTAATGCATTGCCCACGCGTTCTATAAGTGCGAAAAGTCTGTTTAACCATTTTTGTACAAGTCGTTTCAAAAGAGTACTCCCTCTGTTTTTTATTCAGGGCTATTTATCGTTGTCATAAGATTCAATAGGTGGACAAATGCAGATCAAATTGCGATCTCCAAAGGTGTTGTCGACTCGATTAACAGGCGGCCAGAATTTATTTTCTTTGACAAAAGAGACGGGAAATACTGCTGTTTCCCTGTCGTAGGGATATGTCCACTCTTTAGCCAATTCAAACGCGGTGTGGGGTGCATTTTTGAGTGGATTCTGACGATCCGACCAACCTCCTGATTCGATTTTCTCTATCTCGCGGCGGATCGAAATCATCGCTTCACAAAATCGATCCAATTCATCCTGGGCTTCGCTTTCCGTGGGTTCAATCATCATAGTACCCAATACGGGCCAAG
Organism: Candidatus Zhuqueibacterota bacterium; assembly: GCA_014728115.1. GTDB lineage: Bacteria > Zhuqueibacterota > Zhuqueibacteria > Residuimicrobiales > Oceaniaggregativiventaceae > Oceaniaggregativivens. Next base: position 4,632 of record WJME01000234.1, read on the forward strand.
AGACGGTGGGAGAATGAAAACCATAGTCCACGAGTCTTTTGGCCACGTCTTCGGCTTCAATGTTGAATTTTTTTAACGGTCTCAAGTCGATGATCAATTCATGCGCTACCCAACCATCGGGATCTGTATACAAGACCGGAAAGACTTTTTCCAGGCGTTTTTTTATATAATTCGAATTGAGAATAGCCACCTGGCTTGCCTTTTCCAGGCCCTTTGAACCCATTAATTTAATATATGCGTGTGAAATAATCAAGATGCTGGCACTGCCAAAAGGGGCTGCTGCAACCGGTTTTATACTCTTTTGTTTTTTCGCCGTTGAAAATGGGTGTCCTGGCAAAAAAGGAATCAAATGGTTGGCAACGCATATCGGGCCTGCTCCTGGTCCTCCCCCTCCATGCGGAATACTGAATGTTTTATGTAAATTCAGATGACACACATCTGCACCGATCACCGCCGGGTTGGAGAGGCCTACCTGGGCATTCATATTCGCACCGTCCATATAGATTTGGCCGCCATGATCATGTACAATTTTACATACCTCCCGGACATTTTTCTCAAACACACCATGAGTAGAAGGATAGGTGATCATCAACGCAGCAAGGGACGTGCGGTGTGTTTTGGATTTGTCATAAAGATCTTTGAGATCGATATTACCATGGGAATCGCATTTTATCAAAACGATCTCCATACCTGCCATTGTAGCACTGGCAGGATTGGTTCCGTGAGCAGACGTAGGAATCAGAACTTTGTCGCGCTGTTTTTCTCCTCTGTCATGGTGATACGCGCGGATGACGAGGAGCCCCGCCAGTTCGCCCTGTGCTCCAGAATTGGGCTGCAAAGAAACCCCTGGAAGGCCGGTGATTGCTGCCAGATCAGCCTCGAGTTCTTTGAATATTTCCTGATACCCCTGGATTTGCTCCCTGGGTGCAAAGGGGTGAATATCGCTGAATTCGGGCCAGCTTACGGGCATGAGCTCGGCGCTTGCGTTGAGCTTCATCGTACAAGATCCCAGTGGGATCATGGATGTGGTCAGCGAAAGATCTCTGTTTTCCAGTTTTTTTATGTATCGCATCATTTTCGTTTCAGAGTGATGTTCCTGAAAAACCGGGTGTTTGAGGATCTCATTCTTTCGTCGCCAGCCAGCAGGGATACGTTCGAAATCCTTTATCGTGATTTTTTCAAACGAGGTTCTCGCTGATTTTAAGATGGAGACAATTTCATCGACATCTGTTGAGGTTACGGCTTCATGCAGAGAAATAGAGAGTGCGTGATCCTCAAAAAATCTGAAATTGATACCCTGTTGCTGTGCAGAGGACCTAATTCTTTCAGATATTTCAGGATCCAGCTTGAAATGCAGCGTATCAAAAAAAGATATATTGCTTTGTTGAAAACCCAGTTCTGATAGTTTTATTTCCAATGACAGAGTCTGACGATGCACATGCGAGGCAATTTCTTCAAGTCCTTTTGGTCCATGATAGACCGCATACATCCCCGCCATAATAGCCAATAGGGCTTGTGCGGTGCAGATATTGGACGTGGCTTTTTCGCGCCGGATATGTTGTTCTCGGGTTTGCAGCGCCATGCGAAAAGCTGTTCGTCCGGCCCTGTCTTTAGAAACGCCGATAATTCTTCCCGGAACAAACCTTTGAAATTCTTTTTTGGTGGCAAAGAATCCGGCATGTGGCCCCCCAAAGCCCATGGGTACGCCAAAACGTTGTGCAGAGCCGACAGAAATATCTGCTCCCATATCACCCGGACTTTGCAACAGCACCAGCGCCATGGGATCAGTCACCACGGTCACCAATATATTATGCTTTTTTGCCCGTTGAATGAGTTGATCCACATCTAAAAGTGCGCCGTACTGATTAGGGGTCTGGACCAGTGCTCCAAACAGGGAAGAGTCAAATTCAAATGAATCAGCCTCACCAATCTTTAATTCTATTCCTAAAGGCTCAGCTCTTCCTTCTAGTACAGCCAGGGTTTGAGGAAAAACATTATTATCCACAAAAAACGTGTTTCTCGCCTCATTACCACGATTCATGATTCGATAGCTCATCGCCATCGCTTCTGCCGCGGCTGTGGCTTCGTCTAAAAGCGAGGCATTTGCAACGGCAAGACCCGTGAGATCAGAAATCAATGTCTGAAAATTCAGCAGGGCCTCGAGTCTACCCTGGGCGATTTCTGATTGATAGGGAGTATATTGGGTATACCAGCCCGGGTTTTCGAAAATATTGCGTTGAATAACAGGAGGTACGATGGTTGGATGATATCCGCACCCAATATATGATTTGAAGACACTGTTTTTTTGAGCAGTCTCTCTTAACCGGTTGATATATGATTGCTCAGATTGGGCTGAAAAATCTTTTAGGGAAGATCTTATATCATTGGGAACAACTTTATCTGCAAGCTCTGTCAGGCTTTTTACCTGCAGAGCTTGCAGCATATGATCAATTTGCTGATTGCTGGGGCCAATATGGCGAGAATGAAAAGGGATCAAGAGTGTATCCTTTCACTGTTTTTACCTATATAATATGAAAGGATACTGAAATATTTCAACTTTTGTTAGCTGGTTGCACCGATCAAATACCCTTCTCTTCGGGCATAACCACCCAAATAGCGTTGCAAAATTCGTCTCCCTCTGAACAATCGGGACATGACTGTACCGATAGGGACGTTGGCAATTTTGGCAATTTCCTTATAAGACATGCCTTCTACATCGGCCAGCAAAATAATCATTCTGAATTCCTGGGAAAGTTTTTCAAGCGCATCCTTGACCTTATCATCGAACAGGTCAGAATAAGTCTCTTCATCATAGCTTTCCCATTCCACGGGGTCTTGAAATTCTTCGTCACTTTCGATTCCAAAAGCGACTTTTTCCAAATCGACTTTTTGGGGTGTTCTGACTTTTTTACGATACCTGTTGATAAACGTATTGGTCAAGATTTTAAAGATCCACGCGCGAAAATTGGTCCCCTGCTGAAATTTATCATAGAAACGATAGGCACGCAAGTAAGTGTCTTGGACCAGGTCTTCAGCTTCCTGGGGGTTTCTCGTCATTCGCAAGGCAGTGCTATAAAGCGCATCCATATGTTCATAAGCAATATCTTCAAACTTTATGTTCACAACTGTTGTCTCGGACATAGCATACCTCTTGGTTTACATTGATTAACTCATTTTTAAGGGAACAGAATGCGTGGAGTGTCTGAACTCGATTGGTAAAAGGCGCCCGCTACCGAAACTGTACCCATTAGATGCATTCTGTTCCCATAAGATTCAAAAAATTGCACGTTTTTTGAAATTATTTTACAATCATCATTTTTTTCATGTCCTGGAACGATCCCGCTTGCAAACGATAGTAATAAAGTCCGCTTGTTAAATCGGTTGCATCAAAGGCGATATTATAACTGCCGGGTTGCAGTCGGGAATTTACGATTTCTGCCACTTTGCGTCCGATCACATCATAAACACTCAGAGTGACCCATTCTGATTCAGGAATATTGAATCGAATTTGTGTGGTCGGATTAAACGGATTTGGATAATTTTGTGACAATTCATAGCTTCTGATGACTGCAGGGGTGTCATCCCTGGACACACTTGTTGCAACCGGCAATGGGAGCGTGGTTCCATCTGCAAGAGTGACATAAACTGCAAACCCCTGTCCATTCTGATTGGAGGCCGGAGCAAAAAAGCCTGATGCATACACGACTGCACTTTCCCCTGCCAATCCGGTCAAGTCTGCCTGATAAGAGGCGACTACAGTCGAGCCTGTCTGATCCTGGATGTCGATACGATAGGAGGCTGGCCCGACGGATATATAATCTGTCAAGCTCCCGTACCGGAGATCGTCAGCCAGCGTCACTGCACCAGGAACGATGATATCCACCGTAGGTGCATCTGTCGCTCCGTGCATAATAAAGAATTCGACATTGCTTTCCTCCATGGCCTCTTCCCTTGCCATGGGTTTGACATAAAGATTAAAGCCTGTGTCCTGTGCATCAGGGTTCGCAGCAAAACCAGATGGGTCGAGCACTCCGTTTGCGATGAGGACATATTTTTCGCCTGGCATGAGCGTATAGTCAAAACTCGCCAGCCCATCATTCACAGAAGAACTATTGCCGGGAGCTATTGTAATGGTGATCAGCTCGTTTGCCGGAGCATCGATAAACGGTGTTGCCGTTCTGAATGCGAAATCGTCCAGCAACCGGGTGTCGCCCAAATAGACATCGACTGCTGCAGCTGCCGGATCAGCAGCATTGTGAATGACCTGGACTCTCGAAGTGGTGACGGCGTCCAGAGGCAGGACCTGCCCATCGGGGAGTGCTGCATAAAGTCCGAATGCTGCCCCATCCTGGTTCCCTGCAGGATTGAGAAAACCTGAAGCAAAGACAAAAGCGGCGCCACCAGTGAGGGTGCTGAGATCAGCATTGAATGTGGCGACCAGCGTCTCTCCGGTTTGGTCGTACAGATCTATCAGATAAGCCTGAGGCGGTACAGAAAGATAGCTGGTGATGTCAGTATAGGACGCATCATCGACAAGAGCACCGACATCTCTGGCCATAATATCCACTGTGGGGGCATCAGTTGCACCATGCATGACAGCAATGTTCACCATGTTCATGTCATCCGCGGTCTCTTTTGCCATTTGTTTGACATAGAGATCAAAGGCTGTGTCTTGTTCGTCCGGATTTTTAGCAAATCCTGCCGGATTCAAGACGCCATTGGCCACGATAATATACCTTTCTGCCGGAATCAATGTAAAGTCAAAGCTAGCCAAACCTTCTTCTACCGAAGCACTGTTACCTGGAGCGATGGTTATGGTGATTTGTTCGTTTGCTGGTGCATCGATAAAGGGGGATGCTGCACGGAACGCAAAGTCATTGAGCAGTCGCACTTCACCCAGATAAACATCGACGACAGCCGCAGCAGGATCAGCAGCGTTGTGAATGACCTGCACCCGGGCAGAAGTTCTTTCGTTTAAAGCAAGCACCTGTCCGTTGGGCAAGGCTGCATAGAGACCAAAAGCGGCTCCGCCTTGATTGTTATCGGGAGTCAAAAATCCCGAGGCAAAGATAAAGGCTGCTCCTCCACCCAGGCCGCTCAAATCTGCACTAAAAGTGGCCACTCGATTTTCTCCGGTTTGATCAAAAATACCGATCAAATAAGCCTGGGGTGGAACAGACAGATAGTCGGTTATATCCGCATAGGCTGCGTTGTCAACCAGTTGTGCGACGTTTCTGGCTATGACATCTACAGTGGGTGCATCTGTTGCGCCGTGCATAATACTAAGGTCAACCATATTTGCGTCATCGCTTGTTTCTCTGGCCATTGTTTTTACATAGAGATCAAACGCTGTGCTTTTACCGTCAGGATTTGCCGCAAAGTTGTCAGGATTTAGCACACCATTGGCAATAACGATATATTTTTCGGCTGGAATGAGGTTAAAATCAAAGCTTGCCAGGCCGTCGTTCACAGAAGAGCTGCTACCCGGAGCAATGGTGATGGTTACGGGCTGTGCAGCCGGTGCATCTATAAAGGGTGTAGCCGAACGGAAAGCAAAATTGTCGAGCAGACGGGTTTCACCGAGATAAACGTCGACAACAGCTGCGCCGGGGTCAGCGGCATTATGGATGACCTGTACTCTGGCCGTGGTTATGGGATCCAGGGTGATGATCTGTCCGTCGGCAAGTGCAGCAAACAGACCAAATGCTTCTCCATTTCGATTTGTGTCGGGATCCATGAATCCGGAGGCAAAAACCAACGCTGCCCCGCCTCCCAGCGCGCTCAAGTCGGCATCAAAGGTGGCCACCAGAGTTTGTCCTGTTTCATCATAAAGATCGATCAGATAGGGCTGAGGAGGAACAGACAGATAATCGGTAAAGTCTGTATAAGATGCATCGTCGACCAATTGGCCGACATCACGGGCCATGACATCTACCGTAGGGGCATCAGTGGCTCCGTGCATGATTGCGAGGTCAACCGTTCCGGCATCCTGTGCTTCTTCGCGCGCCATGGATTTAACATAAAGGTCAAAGCCAGTGCTTTTTCCATCGGGATTGGCCGCAAAATTGGCCGGATTCAGTACACCATTGGCCACCACAATATATTTTTCATCAGGGTTGAGGGTGAAATCGAAACTGGCCAAGCCGTCAGTGACTGAAGTGCTATTGCCAGGAGCAATAGTAATCGTGATTTGCTCCCCAGCGGGGGCATTGACAAATGGGGTTGCTGTACGAAATCCCAAGTCATCCAAAAGCAATGTTTCCCCTAAATAGACATCTACAACAGCGGCTGCCGGGTCGGCTGCATTGTGAATGACCTGCACTTTTGCTGTTTGCTGTGCAAATAAAGTGCTCGTCAACAAGAGTAATACAATCCAAAAACGGTTCATAATCAATCCTCCAAGATAAAAACGCTCAAAAAATCCTAAACGCTTAAAACGCTCATTTAGCTTATACAACCGTATCCCTGGAGGGTTTATTCCCTAACTGGAAAGGTTTAGGGTTTTACGATGTGTTTTTCCATTTTTCGGAGGATTAAAAAATATTCGGACGTATATTCATGCCCAAAGATTTTATGGTCATGTTTTGAATGATTTCTTGTAGATTAAAATTTTGATTGGGCTTTGTGATCAAAAACACACTTGAAAAAAGATAAAGTGGGTAAAATATAAAACAACCGGTACACCTTCCCCGGCGAATTGGTCTTTCTCCTATCATTGATTCCGACACGCGAAAGCATCATGTTCATTTCCATTTTATGCAAATGAGGTGAATGACCCCTATAATAAATGTGTTGTCCATATAAAGTGTGCTATACTTGAGCTGAAAGGATCGCCCTGTGAACTGGAGATGGTTAGGGTTTTTGGCTGCAATCGTGGTTATTATCCTTGTTGTATGGTGGCTTTTGCCCGGTGATAAAGCCTACTATAAGATGGATGTGCAAGAAATCGATCAGGATATTCGTCGCATCAGCAAGGAGGATTGGCCGATACAAGAACGAATGCGCTACTATTCTGAACGGTTTTTGGGTGCCCCGTATGAATTGCTCGCAGAAGGGGATGGCCCTTATGCTAAATATGATCAAGCTCCACTGCTCAATTTAAAAAAGGTCAATTGCATGACATATTGTGAGATAGTGATGGCTCTATCCCTATCCGATTATTATGCTGACTTTAATAACATATTACAAAATATCCGTTATGATAAGGGCATTATCGGCATGGCGACCAGAAACCACTATACCATGGCTGATTGGAAAAGCGCCAATTCCTGGTGTCTCGATGATGTTACCAAGCAGATCGGGAGAGAGGATACGCGAAAACTGGAACGTATGATCAGTCATCAGCAGTTTTTTGCCAGCAAGGATATTTATGATATTCCTCTGATGAGACGTGACAGGAATGTGACCATCGATTATATTCCTCTGGCAAAGCTGTCAGACCACAGTGATCGGTTACGAACCGGCGATGTTGTGGCTTTGATTCAGGATGCAGAAGGAATTTTCTCTGCACATATGCTTTTGATCATCAAAGTGCAGGAAAAAATTTTCTTTCGCCACGCTAGTATGTCTGCTGATGAAACCATTGATAGCGAGTTCAGGGACTATATTCAAGGGCTGGAAAAAAACAGACGATATTTGGGAATGAGTTTCATGCGTCTAAAGTCAGAAATCAATTGGCGCGCTGCGGATCACTATTATGGCAAATTCAATACTCCGGTCCCTGTTATTCCCCGAAAAGAGTGGGGAGCTGCCGTACCGGTAAATGAAGGTGAGATTCACACTCCTGAGGCGATTACCCTTCATCACACAGCCATAGAATATACAGGCACCCCTCCTGTTGAAGAACACTTGCAAAGCATTCAGGCTTTTCATCAACAGCAAAAAGGCTGGATCGACATTGCCTACCATTTTCTCATCGATCGAGACGGCCAAGTGTATCAGGGACGTCCGTTAAGATGGGTGGGGGATAGCAGTACCGATTATGATCTAAATGGAAAGGTGTTGGTCTGTGTATTGGGCAATTTCGAAACACAAGAACCCAGTTCACTACAGATCGAATCACTAAAGCGCCTTTGTACCGATCTGATCATTGAACAACAGATATCTTTGCAAAACATAAGCACACATCGAGAAGAGACAGACGAAACACTATGTCCCGGCAAGAACCTGATTCGGGAAATCGACAAGGATGATTTTATCAAGGATATAGAAGAGTTGGTACGCGTGCAAACCTGACGAAAATGTTTGCTTTGCATACAAGAGTTTGTTATTTTATTGTGGTTAATATTGCGATCGAAATCTGAGGGTAATCCTATGAAAAAGCACATATTTTTTATTGCATCCTGTTTAACCTTCATAATCATATCCCCATCCTTGGCTGAGATACAGAGTATTGGCTCAGGGCCGCTACACGTCCAACCCGCATATACCATCACCCGGGGCCAGCTCATGATGGGAGCACACAGCCGTGTCTTTTTTAAGGACGAGGTCCTGGAACGAGAGGATGGTAGTTCACAGGGTATAACCTATTGGGATATTCAGGGTGGCGTTGGTTTATATTACGGGTTGACAAATCACTTTCAATTAGGACTTTCGCAAATCGTTTATCAGGATACTCACCATGATGGCAATGGTTACAACCTGCCGGACAATTTGATATTTCATGCAAAGCTGGGTTCGTTTGGACCTGACCAGGGCAATGTGAGGTTCGGGGCTCAGTTGGATGTACGGCTGCCGCTGGCAGAGAATTACAATATTCCTTTAGAGCCCTATTCTGCTGGTCGAATCGGGGTCGGGATAACCGGCCTGTTTTCTATCATTTCTGAACCCATGTTTCCGGAATATGGCATAAATATCAATACAAATGTAGGATTGTTTAATCACAATGATTTGGGTGTCATGCTGACCGACTCTGAGTTGGATACCATCACGGCCCAGGAAAATACAAAAGAAGTCATTTTCGGATTGGGATTTTCGAGTCGGCATCAAGAGATCACCTTTTTTGCCGAGCTTTACGGGCGTGCTTTTCTGGAACAACCACCGACAACTGCCTATACCCGTGAGAGCAGTCTTTATGCAGCGCCTGGCATTGGCTATGCATTGACCCCATGGATGTTGATAAAAGCGACCTTGGATATTCGCGTTTTGGGGGGTGATGACGAAACCGTTTACTCTTATGCTCAAGGAGATTTGCTCAACACTCCCTGGCAACATGTGCCCAACCTGCCCAGTTGGCGCGTCAATTTGAGTACCAGTATCGCATTGAATCCAAATGTCCACCAACGCACCACCAACCCGGATATTCAGGAACGCATTCGTACGCAGTCACAACTGAGTCCTGAAGTTTATGAACAATTAACTGATGAACGCCGAGCCAATGAGGATGCAGAGGCTGAGCTCGAACGGATCCGTACGGAAAGACAACGTATGGAAGATTTGCTGGACCGATTGCGAAATATCCTGGAAAACCCGGTGGGTTCTACCCCTCAGAATCAAAACAACGAAAATGAAAATAGCCAGAGTCCATAGGACTCTGGCCATTCCTGTCAGACCTTGTACGGCTCTACATCAATTTTCTTGAACAAAAACTGTACGAGATCATCGATTTTTAATCGTTGCTGTTGCATCGTGTCTCTATCCCGCACAGTCACGGTTTCATTCTCACGTGTTTCCGAATCGATAGTAAAGCAAAACGGGGTGCCGATCTCATCCTGACGGCGATATCGTCTGCCTACTGCAGCGCTTTCATCGTAATAGACCGGATAATGGGGATAGAGTTCGTCATAGATTTTTTGTGCGATTTCCGGAAGACCATCCTTTTTCACGAGAGGAAAAATTCCTGCCTTGATGGGTGCGATCGCAGGAGAAAAATGCAGCACAGTACGTGTATCTTTTTCCAGTTGCTGCTCTTCATAGGCATCGCTCAGAATCAAAAGTAGAGTCCTATCCACCCCCGCAGAGGTTTCGACGATATAGGGAATGAATCGCTCACGGGCCTGATCGTCAAAGTAGGTAAGATCTTTACCAGAGAATTCCTGATGCCGCATCAAATCATAATCGGTGCGATTATGAACCCCTTCGAGTTCCTTCCAGCCAAAAGGAAACTCGTATTCAATATCGAATGCGGTTTTTGCATAGTGGGCGAGCTCATTCGGGCCGTGTTCGTGAAACCGCAATTTTTCTGGCTTGATCCCCAGCGCATGATAATAC
>WJME01000023.1 GCA_014728115.1 Candidatus Zhuqueibacterota bacterium
CTCTAAATATAGATTTCAAAGTGCTATGGATATATCCATAGGCGATTCTTCACACATCTGTTATGGAACGAATAACGGTAAGATATTCACGAGTGAGGACGGCGGTGAAACCTGGCAGTTGCGTTTTTATGATGTGTTCAAAACAGATTTTATCAACTATGTCGAGATGTTCAACGGTCGGCAGGGGGTGGCCATGGGCGATCACAGTTGCGGCGAGGTAGCCCAGATTTTGAAAACCGAAGACGGCGGCAGGCGCTGGGTGTCTATGAACGATAGCGCCTTTGGCGGTTCATCCGGTGATATCTGGTTTCGCATCGATTTTGCAACGCCCGAGGTGGGCTATTATTTTCCATCCGCTTTTACACCTGGATTTACGATTGATCATGGCCTGTACAAAACCATGGATGGAGGTAAGAGCTGGATTCCGGTTCGTGACCGATATAGTCATTATGGTATGAAATTTTACAATGAGAATATTGGTTTGGTCTTTGAATCTTATTACCGTCAAGGCATATCTCGTACACTTGATGGTGGCAGAAGCTGGGAATTTTTCCCCCTTGATATTTGGGGTAGGACTTTTACTTTTTTGCCGGACAATCCAGCTGTGGTGTGGCTGTTGGATTGGTACGGTGTCTATTGCAGCCAGGACACCGGCCACACCTGGCAAAAACAACTCGATTTGGCTCAAATAGATGATGATACAGGTGTTGATATGGTTATGACCTCGGGCGGCCGTGGCTGGATTTTGACGGAGTATAATCTTTATTATACTGAAAATGCCGGCGGTCTGACCAAAGTAGAATCGGCTGTTGAAGAGACACCGCAAATGTTTTTATCAAGCCGCAATTATCCCAATCCTTTTAATAGCGAAACCGTGTTGTCGTTTTCCCTGCAGCAGGCCTCTGCAGTCGAGCTTTCGGTCATCTCTTTGCGCGGTGAGGTGGTCAAAACGCTGCTGTCAAGGCGCTGCAGCGCCGGCAGCCACAGGGTGATCTGGAACGGCTGCGACGATCGCGGCTTGCCGGTGGCCTCGGGTACCTATCTGGCGCGGTTGCGCTGCGGCGAGCAGGCGGTGTGTCAAAAGATGGTGCTGTTGCGCTAGGTTTTCAGATGGTTATGATCTCGTACCCACCGATCTCAGACTGTGAAAACAGGTTTTTGGCAATTATTTTTGTCCGTTCCGAACGCTCTGCGTCCAGTCATCTGTAAATTTTTTCAACATAGGAATGGATTGAACAACTATGCATATGTACACATGGAAAATCACCTGCATCTGGTTGCATCCATTGCAGATTGAATCTTAAAAATGATGCAACAAAAGGGTTGATAAAGAGAATTGATGGCTCAAGGATATCAAATACAGCGCAAGAATGTGAGCCTCACTTATTCAAGGCTAAATAAAACCGCAGAGAACGCTGAGGAACGCTGAGAAAAACAGGATTATTTAAGGAGATAAAACGGAAACCCAAATATCATAAAATAATAACTAGTTGTTTATAAATTTGTTGTCTTTATTGTTTTGATTTTACGCTTCTAAAAAATGTATTTTAAATCCTGTCTGGTAATGAAAAAGTCTCGGCGCTCTCTGCGGTTTTATATAGTTCAGAGAACATTAAAAAATAGTACTATAAACACTTTTGATACAGCCTCGATCCAAACGAACCAGAATCGAGCCCTGAAAGGGCGGTGTCATGTATCCATGGAAACGGAAATTGTATTATTAGAACGCAAAACGCAGAGGCCGCAAAAGCATTGCAGAGGGAAAAAGAGAAATAGGGATAGATAAAAATCGTGTTATACCATTTAAAGCGATTGAACTTGACATCTATTCTTTTTTTTATCTTTTTTGTAAGGAATTCAAACCACAGGCTGTATAAACCAAAGGGGATAGAATCTGAAAAAGTCTTTCGTTTTTCTGCTTTTTGTCTTCTCTTCTGATATTATTGCTCATGATTGATTTGTGTTTTAGCCAACCTTGATCCCCTTGTTGTGATAATGGTATGATACCTCAAAGCGGTGAATGCTCAGACGTGATGCAGGTTAAAGATTATCCCAATAACTGCTATTATTTAGAAAATATAATGTTTAAACGATGTATTATCAAACATCGTGATATAACATGTTTTTTCGGTAACGAAAATTTCGGATTATTTCATCGAAACAAGTGGAACCAGATTTTATCGCATTGATTCTGTATGACCTGATCTGTATCTGTCAAAAGATGGTGTTGTAGCGCCAAGCCGCTAGATCGTTTTAATCTCGAACCAATCGCTTTTCATTGTGACGGCAACAGAAAAGAGATTTTAAAATACTGCAAAATTGATTAAAACAGTGGATCACAGGGTGTTTATTTTATTGCCGGGAAGTAACCGGTGAGCTAGATACCCCCCAAAAAATAACTTGAATTTTCGGTATAAAATAGACTCTTTTTTCATGTTTTTAGATATCAATTTGCTATTCTCCAAATATTATTAGAATAATAAGGAGGACCCAACGATGAGATATCAACTCTGTCGAAATTTGTTTTTCTTAATTGGTTTAATATCCCTAAACATATTTCTCACAGTTTTTATAAATAGTGCGCAGGCACAACAGTGGAAAAATTATACAAATGGGAGTTTTGTTACAGCCCTCGTTGATAACGATACACATATCTGGATTGGCACAAACGGGGGGTTGGTTAAGATCGAGAAAGACAGCAATCAAAAATCATTTATTAATAGAGCCAATTCCGGATTGCCAAATAATTTCATCAATTCACTTGCTTTTGATAAAAAAGGGTGTCTTTGGATTGGTACCTACTCTGGGCTAACCTCTTTCGATGGCCAAATCTGGACACATTACAATACAACCAACTCTCTATTACCTTCAAATTACATAAATGAGCTAGTGGTCAACAAGGATAATGCTATTTGGCTGGCGACAAAGGATGCGGGCATTGTTCGATTTGATGGTGAAACTTGGGTGAATTATAACAAAATGAATTCAGATCTTCCTGATAACGAAATCTGGGCTATTGCTGTCGATCATGATAATAATATCTGGATAACGGTAAAAAATGAAGGATGTATAAAATTTGATGGTTTGACAATGACTTTTTTTAAAGAATTTGCTATTGATTATTCCAGAAAAATTGCTCCACTTGTTGTTGATCATGATAACACTTTATGGGCTGGAGCAAGTGGTGGATTGATAAAGTATGATGGGGACACCTGGACGTGGTATGATCGAGGAAATTCTGACTTACCTGGCGCTCTGTCATCACTAGCCGTTGACAGCAAGAATCATGTATGGGTTGGAACGAAATATGGATTGGGAATTGGAGAATTTGATGGGTTTTGTTGGAAGAACTATAATGTATCGAATTCCCCATTGTCTGGTCACTGGATAGAATTTATTGCCGTTGACGAAAATGATAACAAGTGGATTGTATCAAGGAATTGGAGAGGTGAATATATCTTGCAAAAATTTGGCGCAGATGGTTGGAATCGATATATTACTTCAAATTCGGTCTTACGAAGCAACAGAATCCATGAGATAAAAATAGATATTGATAATAATATATGGATTGCTACAAAAGGATTGGTAAAATTTGATCAGACGAATTGGGTTCTCTATGATCCTTTTAATCAACCTGAGGTTGTTTTGAAAACAATTTTAAACATAGATTTTGATCAAACTGGCGTGGGTTGGATAAGTTCTATTAATAAAGTGGTTAAATATAAAGAATCAATTTTTACTGATCCTGTTTCTATTGGAGTTGGAATAGGTTTTATTAATGCGCTTATTTTGGATCCCCAGGGCAACTTGTGGCTTGGCGGTGAAGTTCACTATGGGGGGCCTGGTTATGCCGGTGTGGGTGGAGGCTTGGTCAAATATGATGGCAGCGATGCCATACAATATACGACATCAAATTCTGAACTACCATCTAATACTATTTGGGCGCTTGCATGGGATGACGGAAGTGTATGGATCGGTACAGACTCTGAGGGTGTGAGCCAATTTGATGGCAAAAGTTGGCTAAATTATAATACAGCAAATTCAGGGTTACCAAATGACCGGGTTAGGTCACTTGCTATTGATAATAATGGAAATTTATGGGTAGGTACAGAAGGTGGATTGGCCAGATTTGATGGGACGGATTGGCTATGCTATACAATGCTAAATTCAGATTTGCCGCATAATGATGTTCGTGCTATTGCATTTGAAAATGAGATCGTGTGGGTTGGAACTTGTGGCGGCGGACTTTGTAAATTTTCGGGTGATTCCTGGAAGATATTTTCGACGGAGAATTCAGGTTTGCCCGGCAATAATGTTATGTCAATAGCCGTTGATAATTTTGGACAAAAGTGGATTGGCACGAAAGAAAGAGGAATTGCCGTTTATCGGGAAAGTGACAATGTATTGAATCTAAATAACAGTTCAAAACCTAAAATTTTTTCCCTTTTGCAAAATTATCCCAATCCCTTTAATGCAGGCACAACGATTGAATTTGATTTGGCAAGAGAATCATATGTAACGTTAACCATCTTTAACCTCAAGGGAGATTTGATCAAGTCTTTGATAACTCGCCGAAAATTTATAAATGGTTCTTATCATTATATCTGGGATGGAACCAATGACGCTCGTGTACCAGTAGCTTCAGGTGTCTACTTTTATCGGCTCCAAGTTGGACCAACTTTTCAAACAAAAAAAGGTATCCTGATCAAATAGGTACCTTGATACCGTCATCGCCTCACCTGCGGATGTTTGTTTGGCGAGGGATAAGGCCTTTTGCACTGTCAAAACCGTGTTCTGTTCAAATAGATGAGGATAAATCCATTTATTCATTTTGATCTGCCTGCGCGTGTAGAACATATCGTTCCTAGAGGAACTTTGTGCCGGCTGAATATGATTTGCTATAAATAGAGCGTCCCTGTTGGGACGCCGGGTTTATCGCATACCAATAAAACACGGATGATAGAATTTTCTGTGTGAACATTCCTCGCAAAAGAGACACCTCTTGCCAAGCCGCCAGGCCGCCAAGAAACAGGGATCAGCAACCCGATGATGGAAATGGTTATTTTCTGATCTCTGACTTCTGACCTCTGGTCTCTTTATTTTCTTTGTGTTTCTGTGGCTTTGTGCGATATCAAGGCTGCTGAAGGCATCGTTCCGGGCCCGAGTCGCGTTAGCGACGGCATGTTTGTAGCAATCCGTCGGCATTTATGGTTTTCAGTCCCTTTAGGGACGACATACAGGGCATACCTCACGCCAGGCGCAAAATGGCTCTGGGGCTCGTTTTTGTGGCATCACCGTGCCGGGTGTGGTGCGGCGTCCGGTGCCCAATGATGCTGCACAGGGTGGAGGAACCCCCTGCGTTGCGGGGTTTTAAAATTTTTTTTGTTGATTTAAACAAGCCTTAACGGGGGGCTTTATATCAGACCAGGGCAACGCCCTGGTGATCCAAACGAACCAGAACCGAGCCCTGAAAGGGCGATGTCATGAACCATAAAAACAGAAATTGGATTATTGGAACGAAAAACGCAGAGGCCACAGAAGCATCGCAGAGGGAAAGAGAGAAAGAGGAATCAATGAAAAACGCATTATATCAATTAACACGATTTGACTTGACATATATTCATTTTTATTTTATCTTTTATTCGTAAGCAATTCAACTTTTCCGTTGTATAAAATATAGGGGATTAAAAATGAAAAATGCTTTCGTCTTTCGTCTTTCGTCTTTCGTCTTTCGTCTTTCGTCTTTCGTCTTTCCGCTTTTTGCTTTCCATTCTGATTTACTTTTCTATGATTAATTTGTGTTTTGGTCAGACTAGAGAACCTTGCTGTGAAAATCACAATTTCAGCGGAGAGTCTTGTTCAGAAATTGTAGGTGTAAAGGATTA
>WJME01000235.1 GCA_014728115.1 Candidatus Zhuqueibacterota bacterium
GTGGAATATCGCAGGCCATCCTATTTTGCTGTTCAGGCTCTGGCGTCGATATTCGATCATACCCTGGATCGTATCCCTCATTATGCCTTTGCAGATAATGCGGATCGTTCTCTGTCGCTATTTGGATATGAAAATAAGTACTCGGGAAAACAAATCGTAACGGTGTGGTTTGATGACGAGATCCCATCTGACAGCAATGAAAAGACCGGGGTGGATTTTAGGTTTTTTAGCGGCATGTTCGAGGATCCGGTGCTGGTGGATTTGCGCGAGGCCACGGTCTATGAGATTCCGGATGAGCATTGGTCACAAAAAGGCGCGGTCTATGAATTTACCGAAATCCCGGTGTATGACTCGCCGGTGCTGATTGCGGACAAGAGTTTGATTTTGATCCAGGACTAGTCCACGAATTACACGAATACACACGAATTTAAATACCCTGGCAAATGCAAATGACAACTATTTTTATTCGTGTTCATTCGTGTATTTTGTGGACCAAATTACATGAATGCACACGAATAATAATTAACTGCCAATGCAAATGTTAATAATCACTATTCGTGCTGATTCGTGTAATTCGTGGATCACGGATTGCTTTTTTTTATGATTGAAAGGAACAAAAGATGAAAAGGCTACACGCTCTATTAATGATCATACTCTTGATTTCCGTAACCCAATCCCAAACCCTTGAATCTGTCTCTTTTCCTTTTCACGGTCAGGTGCAGCCTCGCCATGCCAATGAGATCCAGGCATCGCCCTGGTCTGTGGGAGCCGAAACCATGGGGCGCGATTACCTGGTCTATGCCAACTGGAAAGAGTATCTCGGTCCCTTAGGTGCAAAAAAGGCGCGTATCCAATCCGGTTGGGCCAAGACGGAAAAAGAAAAAGGAGTGTATGACTGGGCCTGGATGGACGAGATCGTTTTCGATATGCATTCCCAGGGTGTGGAACCCTGGATCGATTTGTGCTATGGTAATCCTGTCTACCCTGGGGGCGGCGGAATTACGTTGAGAAACAAGCAATTACCCGACTCTGCGCAGGCTCTGGAAGGATGGGTACGTTATGTCAAGGCCATCGTCGCACGCTATAAAGATGTGGTAGACGAGTGGGAAGTCTGGAATGAACCCAACTATCGCATCGATGATAAAGTCTATGCCAATTTTCTGGTGCTCACGGCAGAAACGGTAAAATCGGTACAGCCGGATGCAAAGATTTTGGGCTTTGCCCTGGGCAGCCATGTGGATTACAAGTATGCGGATAAAGTGCTTTCTCATATCGCCAAATGGGGTAAGGTTCATCTCATCGATCAGGTCACCCACCATCGCCATCGCCCCATTCCCGAGGAAAACGAGCACGAGATCCAACTGGAGCGTGTCCTTGACAAGTATGGCGAACACCTGATCGCCCGGCAGGGCGAAGCCGGTTGTCCCTCTGAATACAGTGAAGCATTTGCCATGAACAATATGCCATGGTCAGAGCTGACTCAGTCCAAGCACATCCTGCGCCGCATGATGACCGACTGGGGACGGGGCAAAGAGAGCTGTATCTTTTTGATCATCGATGCCAAATATATGCGTGACGGTAATGTGATATGGAACCGCAAGGGACTAATCAGAGCCACCGAGGACAAAAAAGTCGATTATCTCAAACCGGCCTACCATGCCATGCAGCACGCAACATCTATATTTGACAGCAGTTTGAAAACCATCGATCATTATGCTTATGCAGCTAAAAATGAACGACCTCTTTCCTTATATGGCGTGGAGAATATTTATACAGGCCAGCAGCTGGTGTCGGTCTGGTTCGATGACCGGATCCCGGCAGAGACCAATGAATTTCAAAATATGGATTTTACCTTTTATCATGGCCGGTTCGAACAGCCGGTCTATGTGGATCTGCGCACCGGAGAGGTGTACGAGATCCCGGAAAAGAATTGGTCGAGGAAAGGATCGGTATATACATTCAAAGATATTCCGGTATATGATTCGCCTGTTCTGATCGCGGATAAGAGTCTGATTTTGATCCAGGACTAGTCCACGAATTACAGGACTGAACACGAATTAGGTACCCTGGTAAATGTAATTAATCACTATTCGTGCTACTTTGTGTAATTCGTGCATCATGGATTGCTCGTTTTCTGATTGAAAGGAATAAAAATGAAATGGCTAACTCCTTTTTCAATGATTATACTCTTAATTTCCGTATCATATTCTCAAACCATGGAATCCATCACCTTTCCCTATCTCGGCAAGGTACAGCCCCGTCATGCCAAAGAGATCCAGTCTTCCAACTGGTCTGTGGGTGCCGAGACCATGGATCGGGATTACACGATATACGAGCACTGGAAAGAGTATCTGGGGCCGCTGGGAATCAAAAAAGCCCGTTTGCAAGCCGGCTGGAACAAGATCGAAAAGCAAAAGGGTGTGTATCATTTCGACTGGCTCGATCATATCGTTTATGATATCGCCGACCAGGGTGTGGAACCCTGGATGTGCCTCTGTTATGGCAATGATCTCTATGCCAATGCCGGCGGAACGCTCTTGAATGCGACCTTGCCAACCGCACCCGAAGCCCTGGATGCCTGGGAAAAATGGGTTCGGCAGGTCGTGGTCCGTTATAAAGACGTTATCGATGAATGGGAGGTCTGGAACGAACCCAGCAACAATGAAGCGAATACCCCGGAAATGTATGCAACCCTGTTGATCCACACGGCCGAGACCGTAAAATCGATTCAAAGCGATGCCAAAATCCTGGCCATGTCACTCGGTCATGTTCGTGTGTGGAACACATGGTTTCTCGAATTTACCGATCAGGTGCTCAACATCCTTTCCCAACAGAATAAATTGCACCTGGTGGATCAGGTCACCTATCACCCCTATTCGTATAATCCCGATACCAGCTATGTGGTGGCAGAGGATCTGCGGCGGGTGATCGGAAAATACGCATCGCATATCACCCTGCGCCAGGGAGAAAATGGAGCCCCTTCGCAACGCAGTACGGTCAGGGCCTTGCCCGACTATGATTGGTCCGAACTCAAGCAGGCCAAATGGGCATTACGCCGGCTGCTGGGCGATCTGGGCCGCGATATCGAGTCGTCGTATTTTGCCATCATGGATATGAAATATCCGGAAGAGATGAATCGCAAGGGTCTGCTCTATGCCCGAAATGACAAGACCGTGGATCATGCCAAACTGGCCTATGCCGCCGTGCAACATCTTATATCTATCTTTGATCATACGCTCGACCGTATCGAAAACTATTCTTTTCAAACGGACATTGAAACATCTCTTTCTGTTTTCGGATACGAGAACCAATATTCCGGTCTTCAGGTGATTACGATTTGGCAGGATGGAATGCGTCCCGTAGAGTCGGTTGAAACGGTCGACATAGATTTTACCATTTTTCATGGCCGGTTCGAGCAGCCGGTCTATGTGGATCTGCGCACCGGAGAGGTGTACGAGATCCCGAAAAAGAATTGGTCGCGAAAAGGCTCGGTCTATACATTCAAAGATATTCCGGTATATGATTCGCCTGTGCTAATCGCGGACAAGAGTCTGGTGTTTTTGCAGGACTGACGTTCTTGGGGTTGTGGGTATAAAGATTCGTCCTGAACACCCCACAGCGTCATCCCTGCGGATCATGTTGTTGCAGATTGCCGAACGGCCGTCATCCCTGCGGACGCAGGGATCCATAGCTATGAGCGGAAACAAAGGGTGATACGTCGTCCGGCCTTATTGCGATGGACACATTCTTAATGTTTACAGTGCCGAGCGTTTGCCTCATCCGCCGATCACAGCATTCATAGCGGTTTTCCCCAGTACTGGATTCCTGCTTTCGCAGGAATGACGCTCGGTGACTATTCTGCAACAGCCTGTTTCTCGCAGGAATGACGCTGTATGGAATCGAGATGCCGATGCATCGTGTAATATAACGTATTCGTGTACTTTACAGCTTTCTGATCAAAACAAAAAATAGGAAACGCCATGTCAAAACCCAAAATACTCTTTGCCTGTACCATCGCCGATGTGGATGCCAAGGCGCGCATATCCAACTATGCAGACATTATCGAGATGGACAAGGA
>WJME01000236.1 GCA_014728115.1 Candidatus Zhuqueibacterota bacterium
AGAACTCAAAAAATACGATGCGTTCGCTCGTCAGCCTGATACCGAAATCATGGTCATTCGTCCGAGCAACTGGACAGACAAGGCCAGAAACGAGGCATCGGATGTCACGGAAAGAACTTATAACCTGATCTCCGCGCCTGTGATGTTTTCCGGATACCGGCATCGGAGTTTTTTCACACAACGACTCAAAGCCTCCATCAAACAATTCGCCCCGGATATCGTACACGTCTTTGATGAAGCAAACACGCTCTTTTGTTTTCAGGGATTGCTTTGGAGCAAACGCCTCTCCCGTCGTCCCCGTTTTTTCTTTGACAATTTTCAAAATATTCTCTATGATAAAATCCCTTTTCGGTTTTCCGCGTTTTACAGGATGATAGAAAAAAGAGTCTTTTCCGAGGCAGCAGGGGCAACCGTTCGATATCAAGGCTCGCACGATTTTTTGCGCCATCGCGGTTACAGAGGTCCTATTCATATCGTTCCCTGGGGAGTGGACGAGAAACTTTTCACAAAGGTCGAGGTCCCAAAAAGAAAAGGGTTCAATATCGGTTATATCGGGCGCCTGGAGGATTATAAAGGCATCTTTGTATTACTCGAGGCGTTTCGCCGGCTGGATCAACGGTTTTATTTAACCATTGTCGGAGAAGGATCGGCCAAATCTCGCGTCTCGCGCTGGATTCAGGAAAATAATATGAGCGAGCGAGTTGTTTTGACAGGGTATATTCGTCAGGAAAAGTTGTTCAAGTACTACAGTGCCATCGATTGTCTCGTTGTGCCAACTTTGACCATTGGATGTTTTAAAGAACAATTCGGTCGGGTAATCGTCGAGGCTATGGCCTGTGAGACACCGGTTATCGGATCCACTTCCGGATCTATACCCTCTCTAATCGATGATGCCGGTCTTGTTTATGATGAGCAGGATACCGATCAACTTGTTCTCTTGTTGAACCGCATGGCAGATGACCCAGAATTACATGCCAGGCTCGCAAAAAAATCCGGCGAGCGGGTGCTTGAGCAATTTACCTGGAACCGGTTTGCCCGGGAATGCCTCCGTTTTTACCATGAGGTGAAATGAAAAGCGATCTTTTTAAATGGCCATTGATTCCAGTGTATTTTCATAGACTTTTCCTCTGGGCCATACAACGAACACTATACAGAAAGCAGCCCCTTGGTGAGGCTATGAATTCATGCCTGGTGTTCAGACTCAAACATCTGGGTGACTTTTTACTGATTTTGCCTGTCGTTTGGGGTATCAAACGTCAATATCCCGGAATAAAGTTTACGTTGGTCACCGGAACGTGGAACCGTGGATTGGCAGAAAGCTGTAAACAATTGTTTGGGCAAATTATCTATTACAATTCGAATCGTTTTTGTCGTCGTCCTGATGAAAGGATGGCTATATCCGAACGATTTGCGGTTTGGAAAGGGCTGATGCGACAGCGATTCGATCTGTGTCTTGACTTTGATGGGGTGAACAGTTTTTTGCCGTTTTATATCCTCAAAAAAACAAAATACCTTGCCGCTGTCGAAGCCTTGCGGTTTTTTCAGAATCTCGAGGATATGGGCTTGCGAGAATCGCCCTATCGCTATCATACACACAACCAATATGAACGGGATAATCTGGCGGCTGTGCTGCAGTTATGGGATTGGGAAGACCAGAGTTTTGATTTTGATGTGAGAGAATTTTTTGCGATTCCCCGAGCACCGGCAAACAAAGTGCCCAGGATCGGTATTCATCCAGGGGCTGGAGATCTGAAAAAGAGATTTCCCCTGGAATTTTGGGCGAAAATCATATCAGCTTTTGCTATGAATTATCCGGAGGTCAGGTTTCGTCTTCATGGCCCCAAAAATGAAAAAGCTGACCTTTGTGCTCTTGTCTCATTAGGGCAAGCAGAAATGGAAATATTTGCGGATCATTCCATCCAAGAATTTATCCAGTTGTTCAACCAAAATGATCTCGTTATCGGACTGGACAGTTTTGCCCAGCACGTCGCTTATCTGGCCAATATCCCATCGATTATCATTTATCGTCAGGATAATCGAAATCGCTGGGCGCTCAAGAATCAAAAATGGCACCAGAGTGTGCTGATCGATAAAGATATCACGAATACACAGGAAATGATCGATCGTTTTTGGCAACAAGTTCCGCATCCATTTTTACAAAGGGTTTTATGCAGGTAGAGCTTTTTGGTATCTATTTTCATGTCTTCGAGTTACCGCTTGTTTTTTTGGCCATTGTTTTGGCTGGCCATCAGGTCATTTCCAAAGGCGTTGTGATTCGAACCTTTGAGAAAAAGCGGGTTATCCTGGTGATTACCTTCTTGTTGCTCTATATTGCCGCTATATTTTTGAGCGGTATCCATGCTCTGGATCGTCAACTGGTCATAAAAGCCATTTTCAAATGGGCAGAGATTTTCTTTCTCACGATTTTGTTTTTTTACTATATAGATAGCTGGTCGCGCTTTCGGTTGATATTTTTCTTGTTGTTTGCGGCTGTTTTTTCTGAAATTTTTATTGTTTATGCCAAAGTCTCGACTGGAGAATTGGGCTTGTTTGATTATCGTATCTTTCCGGCTTATTCTTCTGTTTTTGCTTTGGCCATGATCGCTCCTTTTATCCGTTCCGGACATAAATCATTGATCATATTGTTATTCATGATTCTTTTTTCGATCTATTTTTCGCTATCCCGAAGCGCCTATCTGGCTACTTTTATGGTGTTGTTGCTCAATATTCGCCATATTCCTGTTGAAAGGAGAAAACCCTTTATCGTCGGAATAGCTGTATTTATATCGATCTTTTTATTTACCAGCGGCAAACAGGTTTTGGTCGCTCGATGGCAAACCTTTTTTTCTCAGGAGTTGGGTTCAAATATCGAGCGATTTCAACTTGTGCGACTGGGTTGGCAAGCGTTTACTCATTATCCGATTACCGGGGTAGGATCTCTGAACTTTCCCATATATACATTTCGGGATGGTGTGCCCCCCGGCATCGGGAGCACGAATCTCGATACGCTTGGTCCGCATAATACCTTTTTGCAAGTTGCTGCAGAAGAAGGAATCGTGGGCCTGATCACATTTACGGCCGTCATCTGGATGGTTGCAAAACTATTGTTCACAACACGGCGATATCCGGTGGATCGAGTCGCGTTTGTCATCGGTTTGCAGGGATTGTTCATTGCAATGTTTTTTAATCTGATTTTCAGCTTTATTTCCGCGCAATATCGTCTCTATCTTTCGCTGTTATTCGCACTCACCCTGGCCCTGACGCGGTTGGTTCCCCAAAATCCCATTTTTGAAAATGAGGCAGACCCATGAAAAAATATATTGCCCTGGATGGATCCGCCATTCACGAAAGGAGCGGGGGGATACGGATCTATTTTGAAAATTTATTACATGAGCTGA
>WJME01000237.1 GCA_014728115.1 Candidatus Zhuqueibacterota bacterium
AGAATCGGACAAAAAATTACTGGCATATAAATTGCAAATTGTACTTGCACCTGTAAAAAACAACTATTATTAAGGGTTTAAATCAAAAAGCATAACCAGGTGTTTTTACAATGGCCTCAAAAAGCCCCGCATTTATTATCGGTCGTTACCGTTCTGGGACAAAATTGCTGCGGACCTTGTTGAATCGGCATACACAGATATGTTTTTGTGGGTACGAGTATCCAGGTCTTGTTTATCTGTTACAGCACTGGCAGCAATTTGGGGATTTATCAGTTCCTGAAAATTTCAAGCGGTTTTATGCTGAATCCCGTGTTCAGGATTTGATCAGTGTACATCAGTGGTACACTCGAATTCGGGATTTTTCTCCAACCGGAATCTTTGAGGCACTGGTACGAGTGACCTCTTGTGATGTCGATGAAATGAATATCTGGGGAATCAAATCACCGCTTTATATGGAATACATCCCGCTACTCAATAGCGCTTTTCCCGGCGCAAAATTCATACACATCCTGCGAGACCCGAGAGATACGGTCCTCTCTGAGGATAAATTCGGTTTTAAAGACTATGTGTCCATCCTGGATAAAGATCTCATCCTGACGATTTGGGAAGACCTTTCACATTCTGTGGGTAGAAAAATCATGATCAATCGGGCCATGCACTGGAGGCGACACATAGAACAGGCACAGCAGCAAGCATATGAGGTCAAAGCAGACTTTATTCAAATACGATATGAGGATCTGTTACTTTATACCGAAAAGACGCTCATGCAAGTGTGTACCTTTTTGAACCTTTCCTATCAGCAACAAATGTCCCGACTCGATTCGCCGGTGCAAAAAGAACATTATGGCGATGCCACGAACACCGTGGGGATTGTAAAAGATAATTTTGGCAAATATCAGTTTAAAATCCATCCCAGCGTCCTGACAAAAATCGAGTTAGGATTAAATGACCTCCTGACACAGAATGGCTATCCAGCACCCCAACATCCTGGTGAGTATCGTCATTCAAGCTGGAAAAGAATTTACCATGTACTACATGATAAATTCTGGCTCTATTTGATCCTGTTCAAAAAAGCAGGACCATATCGCACGATAAGGTCCTTTTTGTACATGGAAAGTTTTTACCTACGTAAGAAAATTCGTGACATGCAAAGACGCTGGAGACTGTTCAATACCTTCCGGTTATCATTAAACCGATATAGATAAATTCTTGTGAATCGCTTTTGGATTGCGGGGATGACATTAAGCTTTAAAGATTTTCTCCTGCAAAGCTTTTTTGAGCTCCTGTTGCAAGGGAAAGAGCACGATATCACGGGATTGGCTGGCAGTGACTCTTTTCTCCAATGCGTCATTCATCTCTTTGACGGTCTCACTGTAAATCCGGCAATAAAACACCGACTCTTTTAATGAAAAGGGACCTTCACATTTCATAGAAAGAGCCACTTGAACATTGGCGATATCATCATCCCGGCAAAGAAAGACGAACGTTTGATTTTGCGATTTCTCTAGTTTTTCGTGCAGTTTATCCCAAACAGCAGGATCATTGATATCGTCCCTGATGGGGTCATGTATTTGAAGCTTTAGCTCTTTATTCTTGCCCCACTCGTATTGATAGATATCGATATCAAAAGAGGTCTTGAGCGAGACCACAAACAATTCATCTCTGGCGGTCAGGCTCGAATCTGCTAGGATGTGGGACAATAGCATTTTACCAAAATGGCCCAGGCCCACGATAATCATACTCTTGCCCTGCCGTGGATCATGTGTTTTCCGAACCCATTCATGGTACAGGCGTCCCGTGGCATAATGGTAGGCATTGAAAAACTCGATATGCTTGATAAGATCATCTCTGAACAGAATCTCGCTGAAATTTTTGTGCAAATGGGTATCTCCGAGATGACAGAACACCCGGCAATTGACAGGATCTACCAGCCTTGACAATAAAAAAACAGCCTTGAGGTTGGCAAAATCGTGATTGGTGGTAATGATCAGACTCGACGCTTTATGCAGCTTGGCTTTTTGCAAAACAGGCAAACGGGTAAAATCATCATTGATCCACCAGGTTTTGGGATCCTTTTCCACAAAGGCCGCATTGGTGCTCTGTTGTTTAACCTCTATGATCACGATCTTGTGGTTTTTCGGATAGTGTGCTTTGGCCAGATCATATACCAGTTGTCCGGTTCGCCCCAAACCACAGATAATGGTATGATTTTTCAGACAAGGTGTCAGACGGTCAAAGAATTTTTCCTGAATCACCTCATAGACAAAACTCACTGTCAGCAAAGGCGCCAAGAAATAGCACGTCCAGAGGATAATCAACCAGAGCGTATTGTCTGAGACAGGCAGACCGATATCGAGTCCCCCTAACAGAAATAACGAGAGCGCATAATAGAGCGCCCGGAAAAGGGTATCAGGGAAATCCCATCCGGCCATGCCGGACTGAATAAAAGCCAGCCACGCCACCAGCAGTACCAGCGTAACCAGGATTTGACGCCAAAACCTCCTGAACAGTGTTCCCATTTACTCCTCGTGATTTTCCGTATGGTTCGTCTTTTGTTCAGACCAATATTTTCGGACCGCCTCTTCGTTTTGAAAGGCAATGGGATAGTTAACCAAGTTCTCTTGAGCGATCCAGGCAAATTCGCTCGATTCCTCATTCAAAACAATGTCACCGGTGACGGTACACTCGAAAAACAGGGTCACAAAATGGGTTGCCAGGGTTTCTGTGGGCAGGTTGTCTCGATAGAATAAAAAAGTATAACCGGTACAGAACAATCCGGTCTCCTCATTGATCTCCTGACAAACCGCCATCTCTGCAGAATCGCCAAAATCGATCTTACCGCCAGGCAGGCACCAGTGGTCTGGCAAATAGTCAGTGTTTGCGCGCTTTAAAAACAGAATTCGGTTTTCCGGGTCCCTGATAATCGCCCGTACCGCAGGTTTAGGATGCATGCTTACCTCTCGGGGTTTCTCTCATTGTGCAATATCTGGTCGTTGATGATTATCGAAAGATGATACAAAGTTTACTCATTCCCCTTGCCTCCCATTCCAGGTCTCCGGATTTCCATGTTTGCTTTGGCAAGAATTTCCGGAAACGCTTTGACCGCGTCGATATCGTATTGCTTGATATTATCGGGCAATTCACTCCAGGGTACGAGGCAATCATGGATTTTCCGGGCATCATCGCGAGGATGTCCGGGGCGCCAGCCGTCGTGCAACCGCTCGATATTCCAGCGGCCATGCTCGAGTTCAGCCATCAGATTGATTTCATCTTTGGTAAACTCGGTAAAGGGGACCGGCTCATCCTTGACCTTGACCACATCGAATCCGGCTGCATTCAAAATTCGTATCGCATAGGCCGCCTGTTCCTTATTCGCCTTGATATAGGTGGGTGGTAAAATATCCCAGTCTTTAAGCGTATCGGGTTGGATTTTCTTTCGATTTTCCTGGCGATATTGATTGTGAAATGCCTGGGCCATATCCTTCAAATCGTTTTCATCGAATGCGACACCATCCGGAAGGACAAAAGCGCGCAGGGTCTTGGCATCTGCGGGTAAAGGAAAAAGGGATAAATCCGGTATATTCTCCCAGAGTGGATCCTTGAAAATCTCATCCGAGGCGCCCCCCATTCCGGAAACGAGACCCACCGTTGCTCCCATTGCCAGGGCAAGGCGATATTCAAATGCCGAGATCGCTCCTCCACCGAACCCCAACAACTGAATATTCAGAGGTCTTTTTTTATCCGAAAGAATATCCAGCCAGGCATCGAGCACCTGGCCAGCAGAAAACATATTGGCTCCGCTTGGAATCAACTGATCATATCTGATATCCTGTTCAGCGTCGCGGGGCAAGTTTTGCGGCAAATACCCCAGCAGTTTAAATTTTCGCTGTTCTTCTCGATCCAGCCGTTCTGCTGCAGCGCCCACAGCTCCGGGAATACCAGAGGTCGTTCCTCCGGAAATGACCACCCCCTGATAATCAGCCAATGATTCATAGATAAATTCTTCAGCGGCTGTTTTATGGTCAGGGCTCAGACTCTGTGCCCCCCCTGCAATGATTAAAATGTGATGAACTGAGCTTTTTTCATCATTGGATAACGTCGCAATATTGAAATCAGGTGCTGACAATCCCAATGTCAATAGATCTTTTACCCACTGATGGCTCTCTAAAAGTTGTCTTCCCGGATTGATACGGATCAGCCAATCGATTTCCCTTTCCATCACATCACGGGGATAGATCCCTTCATTGGCGCGGCAATACCGAACTCCTCGTGCATACACCTCAAGGGCATTTCCCGGTTCATCTAATAGCAGATACAAACGACCGGCCGCAAAAAAAGCTGCCGGAAGTTCTGTTCCGGCTCTGGCATGATCCAGGCATGCTTGTAATGCTTTACGGATGGTCGCGCGAAAACTCGAAAGCAATTCTGTTTCGGGACTAAAATGGAATTCAAATCCGAGCATATCCGTCAGGTAATAGGGGTTCTCAGGTTCCAGTTCAGCGGCTCGTGCATAATATCGTCGGGCTTTGAACGCATCTGCCTCCAGAGGTTCATAAGACCACCCGAGCCGGGCATTGGCGCGGGCATGGATGCTGCAGAGTTTTCGCAAATTCGGAACAACATCATACTGTGTATTTTCACATTCGTGAATGACCTCGAGCAAATATTTTTGACCCCGGGTATAATCATCCGGAATCGTTTGATTTGAATTCACTTTTGTACGATTTTGGCGGCATAAAGCGTATCCGAGCTCTGAGCGAATCTCGAGTCCGGTCAAATTCTTTTCATCAACATGAGGTTCGAGCAGCTCGATCATTCTGGCCCATTTGCTTTGTATCGCAATGAGCCGGGCGAGTTTTAATGCCAATCGTGGTTTATTTTTTTCATCTGCACTGGCTTCAAGCAGTGTCAAGACGTCGATCTCTTCCTGCACATTCTCTGCGGACGCATAGGCCGTATAGTTGGCGTGCATGCCATCCAGATCCAGGGCCAGCCGGTCGAAACCGCGGTCCCCTTCTTCCATAACCGCAGCCAGCAGATTGCCGGCCCGTTTGATCTCGGAGGACAAACGCAACGGCGCTTTATAAATGCGGTCGTGCAGAATGTCGGCCCAGGCATGCTGTAGCCAGGTGCGTACCTGTAGTTCGGCTTTAAGGTCTATTAGATCCGGCAATTTTTCAGACTCTTCATCTGACAAGGAATAGAGATGGCCGGGCTTTAATTGAATGATAAAATGCATATCCCGATAGCCGAACCGGTCGGTCTCGAGCAGCAAGCCCTTGTCCTCTTTTTCCTGGATAATGAAATTCTCTTTGACAAACGCCTCTACAGCGCGCACCTGTTCCAGTGTTTGGACGATCACACGGGCACCGCACAGATCAGTGAACTGGTTGACCGGATCCTTGTATTTTTGATACTTGCGCGCACATTTTTCGGCAAAACTGGAGATGGTCTTGGCACGCGTCTGCACAATGGCTTCGGAAATGGAAGGCTTGCAGCCCTGTTCCAACACTTTATGCAAAATAGCTGCAAATATTTTATACTGCTCCCTGATCGTGGTATAGGCTTGAATTTGTTCCTGGTGTGTTTTAGGATCCAGCTTTTCTTTCTTTGTCATTTGACTCCCCTCTAAACAATGCAATCATTTATTCTGCTTCATGCTTTACTCTCAATAGACAGCTCTACGATTCCGGTCTTTTGAATCATGTCATCTGAATAATACAGTTTTTTTCCCACTAGTAAAAACTGCGCCGGTCGCCAGAATTTAAGCATGTGCAAAAGCGCCTGCTTTTCGTCTTCACGTTTCAGAACGTGCAAATGATCGAGAATGAGCAACGGCTCGGGTTCCTGTGCCAGATGGGTCGAAAGATATCCGGCCAACAGCAAGGCGACAAAAGCCAGGCCCTGGGATTTAAGCTCGGCATAGAGTTTCGTTTCCAGTATCTCCTCTTGTAAAAGCCACTCGATCCAGTGCTCGACCCATGCTTGCATTCCCCCATCGCAGAGATCAAAATAATAGACCGTACGATGAGAACTCGAGGCATTTCCCAGCGCAATCGCCTGCTCGGATCCTTTTTCAAGATCCGTTGCAGCAAGAAATATGTGCCTGGCATGAGTCGAGGTATCTATCAAATGCTCCAAATCACGCGGATCCCTTTTGTGAATCGAAAGAGCGGGCAAAGGAAACAATTCCGGGTAACGCTTGGGCGATGAGACCGCAGCTGAGCTTTCTGCCTGTACCGATCGATACAAACCCTTTGAAAGACTCTCTGCTTCTACGAGCCCGGCCTGGATCAATTCTTTGAGACGTTTTTGGCATGTTCGCTTTTTGATGCCTGAAATCGCTTCCAGCAAATCCGAAATATGGAACGTACGGTCCCTGATTTTTTCCAGCCAAATGGTCCATTGTCGCTTTTCTTCATCAGAGGCTGTGTTCAGTGCTCGATCGACCCGGCTATAAAGTGGGTGAGCGGTCCACTCATCTTCCGGTAACGGGATCGAGAGGGCCGAAACAGAGCCGGAGGTGCCCTGTTCGCTGTAGATACCCGCATGTTGGTTGAAAAAATTGATGGTTTGGCGACAAAATCCCTGCCAGTTCTCTGTGATGTGGGCTCTCACAATGGCCGTATCCAAGGCAATACGCAGGGCCCTAAAGTTACCCGGCCATTTTCGTACGGCCACCAGCGGTAACAAGGTACAAGCGAGCTCGTTGGCCAGTTCTTTGACCCGGGATGTCTTCCACTCCTTGGGAGGAGACTCGATATCGCAGTATTTATCTGCCAAATCCGCGATATCGCGGCGCTTGATCAGCGCATTGAGCACAAAATATTCGACAGAAGCATCACGATCCTCAGGCCGTTCATCCAGTGATGGAATGGTAACGAGCTTCCCAAGCCGGTTCACAAGAGCGGGACGAAGATCTTTAATAGGGCGCTCTGTTGCGCTCAGGACGCGTACCGTATCTGTGCGAAACGTGATGATTCCTCCAAGCGGAGCAGCTTTGCCTGTTTCCGGTTCCAGTGCGCGCAAAAGCATGGGCTGGACAGCTGTTGGCAAATCTCCGATCTCATCCATAAAGAGCACGCCCTTGTCAGCCACCTGAAACATGCCTTTTTTGGGCCTGTGCGCTCCTGTAAAAGCTCCCTTGACATGACCGAACAATTCACTGTGCGCAATGGTATCGGTCAAAACCGAGCAGTTGATCGCATAAAAATCACCCGAGCCATTGCCGCTCTTTGTCCAGATCTGATGATAATAGCGGGCAGCAAAATCCTTGCCTGCACCCGTGGGACCCAGAAAGAGGCATGAACGATCATGAAAGGCATAATCGGCTATTTCTTGATACAGGGCGAGCATTTTAGGACTTTTGATGGGAAAGCTATTTTCAGGCTGGACGAATACCACCGCATACCCCTCGGTTCTGCATGCTTGATTAGCTTTGGGAATACCTAAAGTTAGAATCTCTTTTGAAAAAAGCAAAGAAAAAGGAGCTCCCCCCGGCTCCTTTTTCGATTTACAGGATCAGGATACTGATCCTGCACCCCCTGGACTCTAGGCGGCCTTGTTGTCACCGGTCAGGATTTCGATCAGAGCTCTGCGCATGGAACCAGCCAGACGCTCTTTGACCAGATGATAAAATTGTGAATAAGGCACCAGCAGTCGTTGTGACAAGGCCAACTCGTGTGCAATATAGGTGAGTGAATAAAAAGCGCGGTGCGAATGATCCGATTGTGTTAAATAGCGAACAAAAGGATGATCCAGTGCCAGTCCCAACAAAATATCCACATCATTCGAGGGCAGAACTTTTTGCTCGGTCGCAAAGTTTGAAATCACCGCGTCGCTCAAGGGATGGCCCTGATCGTCCAGGACTCCGGAAGATATCGAGGCGCTGTCGCCGTCAAGGGCGATAAAGACCGGACGAATCGAACGCACCGGAAGGCAGAGATTCTGAGCGATGACCTGCCGGATGGACTCTTTTTGCAGCAATTCTGCAATCTCTTCCAACAACTTGAGTTCATGATCGAGAAGCACTTTTTCACCGACAATCTCGACTTCCGGAGCCAACCGTTTCTCATCGATAATATCCCGTTCGACCAAATCTTTCAACTTGGCGCGGTTATGTGAAATGGTATCGAGATTGACCACATCCGTAAACAAGGTTGCGAACAGTTTGTCATAAAAATTGAGCGCCCCATTGCCTATGCGACAAGTTTCCGGCAGGACGATAAAATCATGCTTGAACTGTCCGCCCAGCCAGCGCAGGTTGTGTTTGTATTCGGAATAAAAAAGAGGCAATTCTTTACTGAGCTCATTTTTCAACTCTACCAGTGAATAGCGCTTGGTTTGGCCAGAAACGCGATAAATCGGTGCATTGGCCAGTGTGATGACCGCTTTAGAGACCGGATTTTTTTTCGGATTCTGCAAATAGTTCCGAATGGGGTCACGGAGAATAAATTGGTTGGCCACAATCAATTCATTGCTCCACTTTTTGAGTTTGGGCTCCAAATAGTCCTGTAAAACCATACCCAAATCCTGTTTGATACGCACCCAGTTATAATCGAGATAAAACCCGTCACGACTGATGGTCAGATGCAGTTGATTGCTGTTCACGGTGATATCGATGCCCGGAACAAAGGGCAGAGTGCTCTGATAATAATCATCGAGATCGTGACTCATACGATGCCCACCCGTAAGAAAGCCATTCACACTCATAGACATCACTTTTTCATATTTGCTGAGCAATGTCAGGTGCTCATACAACCCTTTGGTTTCGATAAATCCTCTGCACGACTCTTTTTGAAAAAGAAAAGCTCCTTCTTTTTTTGCACGTTCCCAAACCGATGCATGTTTAAGACCGTTTACCTGAAACTGGCAAGGATAGTATTTGAGAGCAGATTGCATGGCATCCAGGCAGCGCCTGACAGAACCGGGCTGTGCGAATTCCACGCTTACCCGGGTGCTAAAACCGATCTTTTGTTTTTTTTGTGACACAGAGATCTCGGG
>WJME01000238.1 GCA_014728115.1 Candidatus Zhuqueibacterota bacterium
GTTAAATAGTTATCCATTATTGTAATATGGAGAAATGCGTTTGAAGGGTAGGTAGAGCCATCATTCGCATTTCTCTGGTTTTTATTTTCTTTTGATCCTGTTGCTCGTTTTCTCGCTCAGGCCGGATCAGACCTTATATGTCAGGAGGTAAACAAATGTTTAAATGGACGATGCTTTTCACTTTTTTATTCTGTACTCAAGCCATCACTCAGGATATTGGCTTTGAAAAAATTGGCCAGGTCCGGCCCAGGCATGCACGTGATATCCGATCCTCTAATTGGTCTATTGGTGCAGAGACCATGGATCGGGATTTTACGGTCTACCAGAATTGGAAAGAATACCTGGGCCCGCTAGGCATTCCCAAAGCGCGTATACAAGCAGGATGGGCAAAGACAGAAAAGGAACAGGGCACCTATAACTGGGCCTGGTTGGATGAAATTGTTTTTGATATGGCTGAACAGGGCGTGGAACCCTGGATGTGTCTGTCTTATGGTAATGAAATCTATTCCGAAGGCGGAGGTGTTCATCTCGGGGCACTCATTCCCGAGTCAGAAGAAGCCCTGATCGCCTGGGAGCGATGGGTAAAAGCCATGGTCGCCCGGTATGGCCATATCATCGAAGAGTGGGAAGTGTGGAATGAACCGAATAATAAAAATAGCGCAGAGGTATATTCTACGCTGTTAATGCGTACCGCTAAAGCTGTACGCTCTATTCAGCCGAATGGTAAAATACTGGCGATGGCTTTGGTTGGATTTAAGCGTGATTGGGCCGGTAAGGTTCTGGAGCCTTTTGTGAAACAAGATCAATTGCATCTCATAGATGTCGTGACCTTTCATTCCTATCCCAAAAATCCCGATGGTCGTGCTGATTTGGTATTTGGTTTGCGTGAGTTTATTCACTCCTATTCACCCAGGATTAAAGTCAGGATGGGAGAAGCAGGATGTCCCTCTGCATATCGAGAAACCCGCTCCCTGAACAGTCTCCCCTGGACGGAAACCACTCAAACCAAATGGGCTCTGCGAAATTTGCTGGTCTATCTGGGACGGGATATCCCTGCATCCTATTTCAGCATTATCGATATGAAGTACCCCGATGAAATGAACATAAAGGGATTGATTAAAGCCAATGATGACAAAACCGTTGATTATCTCAAACCATCCTATTATGCGATTCAGGCCATGGCTTCCATTTTTGATGACCGGCTCGAGAGGATTTCCAATTATTCTTACAAAGAAGACGTGAATCGATCATTGGCATTTTTTGGATACAAAAACAAATCGAGCGACAGACAAGTACTCACCCTCTGGTTCGATGATGACATACCTAAAGATAACAATCAAAAGACTTTGATGAATTTTACTTGTTACGAGGGTAATTTCGAGGATCCCGTTTATATAGATTTGAGAGAAACGAAAGTGTATGAGATTCCGGATGACAAATGGTCAGTACACGGATCGGTTTACGAATTTAAAGATATTCCTGTTTATGATTCGCCTGTCATAGTTGCCGACAAAAGTTTGATTATGATAAAACAATAGCTCGTGAGGAAAATGGTGAAATCATTATAGCGTTCCCACTTGACAAAATATCTCATACAGATGGTTTTGCTTTTATTGGTAATTCAAAATGGAGCCCCAAAATGGTATTGCGAATTATTTTTGTGTTGTTTTTTCTCATTTTTTCAAGCAATCTCTATTCAAAAGAACCGGAGAAAAAACAATTCGAGTTAAATACTGTTCCTATCAAGCATTATAATTTCAGCAACGTTCACAAAGATGCTCAAATGTGGAGTGCAATGTATATTGCCTCTAACAATAAAATTTATATCGGTCTATGCACGCATGGTGATGCAGCCAATGTATATGAATTTGATATCGCAAACGAACGAATGAGACATTTGGCGGATTTGACCGTTTTGCTAAATGAACGGGGAAAAGGCATCTGGACGAATGGGAAAATTCATGTCCAGATGCAGGAATTGGATGGATATGTCTATTTTGGGTCTTTTTGTGAAGATAACGGTCCCCCGGTCATCGATGCCCGTAGCTATGAAGGTCCCTATTGGTTTCGTATTGACATGGATACAGGGGATGTAGAGAAACTCAGCCGTATGAACAGTTTTTGGGGCTTGCTCGGTCAATGCCTGGATAAAGAGCGTCGCTTGATCTATGGTTTGGCAGAAGATGGACATCTCTATCGCTATTCTATTGATGAGAATACCACGATAGATTTGGGACGAGTGGATAACTGGGATATCTGTCGGACAATATTCATGGATGACAAGGGCAATGTATACGGCAGTTATCCTCCGGGAAAGATCTGGAAATATGATGTGCAACAGGAGCGCATTTTTGATTTAGAATTTTTACAATTACCAGTGCTCTTACAATCCCGAACAATGGCGAATCCTATGCTCGACCGTCGTGCCCAGTGGCGAGTGATAGAATGGGATCCCGTCGATAAGCTTGCTTATGGTATTGTCGGGGGCACCAATAATCTTTTCAAATATGATGTAGATGCTGGTCGCGAAGGACAAATAAATGTGCTTTCACAGTTATGTGCTCCTCAATATCGTAAAGGAGATCCATTCAAGGTTCCTCATGCTACTCTCGCCATGACCCTTTCACAACCCGAGCGAAAAATTTACTATGTGCCTGTTATCTCGGGAGATTTTGATTATGGGGCAGTACAACTGGATGTGGCGGGTAAGGAAAAATTCAGTGAAAATATCAGTCAGGGTGATATGCCCCCGCTTTCTTTTATGATATCCTTTAACCTGAAATCGAATATCAGAACAGATATTGGTCTCTTGCAAGCAGAGGATGGGCGGTATGCATATGGATTGGGAGGAGCCGAAACAGATAGCCAGGGGAGGATATGGTTTGTAGGTGCTTTTGAAGAACCCAATCAGGACTATGTGGTCCGGCATATTAACGGTAAATATCCCTACAGCATGGGACTCGGTTGCTTTGATCCTTCTGATTATTGATGACTCTATAAAAAGGATATTTTTATGAAACGCTCGATGATGCTTTACGTGATTTTGATTTTTACCCTTCCTCTCTTTGCCCAGCAATGGATCAATCCCCATTTCGATACGTTCCGTATGGATTATCGCGATTTGGGTTATCCGCAAATGAATTTGATTCCTGCGGATAACAGTATGATTACCGCACTCATAACCCATTCCAATGGGTTGATTTATGGCGCCACGAGTGGAAAAACCCAATCCTATCTATTTATGTTTAACCGATATTTGAATAAAGTCAGACCCCTCGGACGTATCGCCAATACAACTGGCGTATACCATACTCTGTTGGAAGGAAAAGATGGAGAGATTTATATCGGTACGGGAAAAAACATGTTTGCTCAGGTAAAGCTGACCCAAGATTTTCCGGTTGAATATGAAGGCATTGAAAAGCAGTTGTGGAAAGATATCAAAGCCCATTATGAGGGATTCGAGGGTGGACATATTTTGAAATATGATCCTCAAACGGGTGATGTCAAGCGCTACACAAACAGTGATCCATGCCCGTTAAAGGATCTGGGTATTCCCATACCCAACAATACTGTCTATAGCATGACGATGAACCGGGAAAAAACCAAAATTTATGGCATCAGTTATCCGGATGCTCACTTTTTTATCTTTGACCTGGAAACGAATACTACAAAGGACTTGGGTGAATTCCTCACCCACAAAGTTTATAACGGCCCGGAAAGGTTCTGGCGCAGCATACCGAGAGACTTGTATTGTCATCCTGAAACCGGGTATGTGTATACTTCAGGCGATAATGGATTCATCTTGAGATTTGATCCCAAATCCGAGACCTTTGACATGACCTGGATGCGGTTGCCAGGCGAATATTGGGAAGGCATGAAATCATTCGATTATCCAATTATTGAACGTTTTGCGTCAGATACGTCTGGTAATGTTTATGCCTCCACCAATGGAGGATTTGTATTTCGACTCGATTTTGAAAATGATGATGTCGTGGTACTGGGAAAGCCGCGCGAAATGCGTCGTATTCGGGCTATGGAAATCAGCACAGATAACATTCTCTATCTGATCAGCGGAGAGCTGGAACGCAGCTGCAAATTGCACACCTATAACCTCAATGAACCAAAGGGTTTTGTTGAACTCGGACCTTTTGCGGTGGACCGCAGTCCTTACTATTCCAAACGCGCATATCAGTTCGATGCCATGACGATCGGACCCAACGGAGCCCTGTTCTGTGGTGAGAGCGATCGCAGAGGAAAACTTTTTATTTACATACCCAAAGGGGGAACGTTTAAAGGAAGGCTGAATCCGACCAATCCAGTTGTTGAAAGACAGCGCCCGGATACACCCGCGTTAATTCAGGAAAGACTGTAGGTAAAAGTTAAGGTTTGTTTTTCAATGGGGTCGTAATGAGATTTATATTGGTTTTTCTTGTGCTATATTCGCTCGTGTTTGTCTCTTGTAACCACAATGATGTTATGATTCATAATCCTAGTGAATGGCTTGATTCAGATGGCCAGCCGATTTATGCACATAAAGGAGGGATGTTCTATTTCCAGGGAGTGTATTACTGGTATGGTTCTGATTATCGATATACACCAAAAGGGGGCTATGATAAACATTCACAGCGTCTAAATCCCGGTATTAATGTTTATAGTTCAAATGATCTGGTGAACTGGAAATTCAGAAGAATTGCAATGGCATATCCTACAAAGGGGTGGGGATCTAAAGGAATTCATCATCGAGCACATGTTATTTATAACAGTGAGACAAAAACGTTTGTCATGTGGTTCTATCATTATCCACCCGATAATTCGGAACGAATGGCAACCGTTGCGATATCAGATAATCCTTTGGGCCCATTTCAGATTCTCGGACAACGAAAAACGGATCATAGACTTGCGAATGATGAGGATGCCATCGGCACGAAAACAAAGACGGCGCAAGGAGGTCGGGATTTAAATCTTTTCAGAGATATTGATGGATCGGCTTTTCTGCTTTATGATAACCATGATCATCATATTTGCATCACCAAGCTCTCGAATGATTATCTGTATCTAACCAAAGAAACGAGCATCGCATTGAATAATACTCCTCCCCAGATGTCTCCGGCAATGGTTAGGTATCAAGGTAAATATATTGTTGCTGCATCCGGATTAAAAGAATGGTCTGCAACAGAAACTCATTACGCTGTTGCGTCTTCACCTCTTGGCCCCTTTGGCGAAAAGAAATGCATGAGCAGGAATAACACCTGGCAATCGCAAATTACGGATCTTGTCTATATCAAAGAATCTGATAATCTGATGGTCATGTGCGATCAATGGTGGTTTCCCGACTCGAGCCATGTCAATAAATCAGGGTACCAATGGTTACCGGTCATGTTTGATGCTGACAAAGAAATAGCTCAAATTAAATATGTAGAAAAATGGAATCCCCTGGGTGACTTGCAATTTTAATGTCCGGCTCGTTTCAATTGTCAACATTTACGAGAGAGATTAAAACAGATGTTGTATTGACTTTGTCATATCCTGTTACGCGATACAAAGAGACAAAGGATGACGGAACCTGGCCAAACTGTTCCCTCATTTCATGCAAGAGATTTTCACGGGACTCTGTCGATATAAAATTATCAATGGCTTGCATGATGCCGATATGATGTATGCCCGCGAAAATGAGAATCTTTTTATTGTTTGGTCCATTAAACTTGGCGATAATGGAACAATCCTCTTGTACCCCGCCAAAACTATATCGGGAAGGAGAAATCAATGTATCTCCTTTTGACTTTTTTACATCTATGTAAATATTTCGATTTTCAGGCGTGGCAACCTCTAGCTCTAGTCCTCCCTCTTTAAGAAATCTGTCAAGAATTCCGATCGTTTTTAGTGATCCTACAAAGATAACATTATTGTCGACGATATCCTGAAATGAGACTTGAGAGAGTATTCTTATAGATATGTCCAATTCGTTATATAATATAGATGGAAGTATTTTTTCCAAAGACAGCACGGAATGATATCCCAGAAACGAGTCAGGGGCTTTATTATACTCTTTATATTCTTCTTGATAGAGTCCTTTTGCTTCTTCCAGATCCGTTAAAGAGTTTATTGCATCTTCGCGTAAATAGCGTAGCGGACTGAGTCGTGAGGGTTCTTGCATGAAAAAGTAATCACCCACGATGACCAGGATTTTATTGTTGTCAAAGAATTCTGCCCACAAGGGATTGGTGTGTGGAACGATTTGATATTTTTTATGAAATCCTTGGTGCTCGTCGAGCACTTGAAAATAGTTGTATGCAAAAAAGCAACTCGAAATGAAAAAAATGAGAGAGACGAGTATTAATAGCTTTGTAGAAAGTTGTTTTTTATGAACCGACGCGAACTCGATATGATATTGGCCTCTGGGTATTGTGATGTGGATTTTTTCCTGTAATCCCTCTTTTTCATAATATTGTTCCAGCCGGCTCCGTAATTGATAGATACTGGCTCGAACGATTGTGTCGTTTTGTGAATCAAAGTTCTTTGGTCTGTTGAAAACATCTTGTGCAATATTGGATTCTTTGGGAGTAACGCCTTTGGCATATTGCTGGAAAAGATACTTTAATAACTCCTGATGGCGGCTGGAACCCGCAAATGTAGCGCTTGATAAAATGTTTTTGAGAATGGATTTTTTTTTGTTAATATCAAGCATCTTATTCATACCTTGCAGAAGGGAGTGGATAAAAAAATGACTCGACACATGCCGCATTCATTGAGGATCTGCACAAAAAGATTCAGGATATTACATCTGGTGTGCTTATAGTAACAAAATAAACCTCACGAATCAATGCTTTTTTACCCCGTTTTGGGCGATGCATTGCTTTACGAGTTAAATCTTTATGTGGGTATATTTTAATACGGATGATCGATTGTCCGTTATTTGATGCTCTATAGCATCGACGGCCTAATTCCATTGATTTTCAGTTAAAAGTCATTTATATTATCTGTTGATTAAACACAAATTAATCCATGCCCACCCAAACCCGAGGATGTAATGAAAGTTTTATTTGTTCCATTGATAACTATCTGTTTCTTTTCTGTTCTCTTTTCAACCCCTCAAACCGAAATACAATATCTGTCCGGCACCGGCTCTGATGATACTGTGGATTGGAAGTTCATGGTGACCGGCGGCCGGCAAGCGAACGAGTGGACCACAATCCCTGTCCCCTCCAACTGGGAACAGGAAGGATTTG
Source organism: Candidatus Zhuqueibacterota bacterium (assembly GCA_014728115.1). Classification (GTDB taxonomy): domain Bacteria; phylum Zhuqueibacterota; class Zhuqueibacteria; order Residuimicrobiales; family Oceaniaggregativiventaceae; genus Oceaniaggregativivens. The sequence continues at coordinate 7,227 of WJME01000238.1, forward strand.
GCGAGTATAATTACGGCCATGATATGCCCAAGGCAGATGAAAAGGGTGTTTACAAGACAACCTTTAAAGTTCCTGAGAACTGGCGCGATAAAACCCTCTTTATCGTGTTCGAAGGGGCCATGACCGATACCGAGGTCCAAATCAACGGTCAACTCGCCGGTCCCATCCATCAGGGTGGATTCTACCGGTTCAGCTATGATATCACCGATCTGGTCAAACATAATGATGAAAATATCCTGCAGGCCACAGTGGCTAAAATGTCGTCCAATGAACGTATCAACCAGGCAGAACGCAAAGCCGATTACTGGGTGTTTGGTGGTATCTACCGTCCGGTCTATCTCAAGGCCGTGCCCAAAGAATATATTGACTGGACAGCCATCGATGCAAAAGCCAATGGCAGATTCTCGGTTGATATCTATCCCAAAAATATTGATCTCGTCAACAAAGTACAGGCACAGATCATAGATTTGAGCGGACAACGAGTCGGACAAGTCATGTCCAAAGAATTGGTGCCCAATGTAAAAAAGGTGGTGCTGCGGGCTCAGGTGTCTGATATCAAGACCTGGACCGCTGAAACCACACATCTGTATGTCGTCGATGTGACCCTTTTGCAAGATGATACCCCTATTCACACCGTGCGTGAACGATTCGGTTTCCGCACGATCGAGGTGCGGGAAGGAGAGGGTATTTTCCTCAATGGTCAGCGCATCACTCTCAAGGGCGTGGATCGTCACAGCTTTTGGCCCACCACCGGCCGTGCCCTCAATTACAGTCGTTGTCTGCAGGACGTGCTCACTCTGAAAGAGATGAACATGAACAGCGTACGCATGTCCCATTATCCGCCGGACACCTACTTTCTCGACCTGTGTGACGAATATGGATTATACGTCCTCGACGAGCTGGCAGGCTGGCAAAAACCCCCCTATGATACGCCAACAGGTGAACGGCTGGTCAAACAGATCGTGATGCGCGATGTGAATCATCCCTCGATTCTCTTTTGGAATAATGGCAATGAAGGCGGCTGGAATACCGAACTGGATGATGAATGGGACAAATACGATCCGCAGAAACGCCGCGTTTTGCACCCCTGGGAGCTGCACGGAGGCATCGATACCGATCATTATGAAAATTACCAGAGCACACTGGATAAACTCTCGAGTGGCAATATCTTTATGCCCACCGAATATATTCACGGTTTGTATGACGGCGGTCTAGGGGCCGGTCTGGATGATTTTTGGAAAGCCATGTGGGGCCATCCGCTGAATGGAGGCATGTTTCTCTGGGTCTATGCTGATGAAGGGATCGTACGTACCGATCAAAACGGACGTATCGATACCGATGGCAACCATGCCCCTGATGGCATTCTGGGCCCGTTTCATGAACGGGAAGCGAGTTTTTATACCATCAAGGAGATCTGGTCTCCGGTTTATATCGAAAGCCTGGACGATTTACCTTCTGATTTTACGATCCCGATTGAAAATCGCTATGATTTTACAAACATGAATACCTGCACGTTTGAATGGAGACTGGTCAACTATGTCGAGCCTTCGGATAGACGAACAGGCACTATTGAGCTCGCAAGAGACTTGGTGCAAGGCCCTGACATTGCCCCGCGCAGCAAGGGTTTCCTAAAACTGGACCTTCCGGAAATCAAAGCCGATGCCCTGCACCTGACCGCCCGGAATGCAAACCACGACGAGCTTTTTACCTGGAAATGGCCACTCAAATCCGCGGACCAAATCACAGCAGATTTTATCGCTACTGATGGTCCGGTCCCCATGCCAAAAGAAAGCGAAAATGAGATGATTGTATCCGCTGCCAATTTCGAATTTCATTTTGATCTGACAAATGGCCGGCTGATGCAGGTGAACAATGGCGCTGCCACCATCCCGTTTGGCAATGGCCCGGTTTTTACACACGCTGAAAAAGAGAGCGATGAAAAATTGCAATGGGATATCAGCAAGTCAGCTTCCGCAACCCTGTTAAAGACTTTGAATCATCCGGATTTCTCGACCCTGACCTGGACGATTTATGGCAGCGGCTGGCTCGAGCTCGATTATAGCTATCGCCATAGCGGTGAGGTGGATGTGTTGGGTATATCATTCGATTTTCCTGAAAAGCATTCGCGCGAGATTCGCTACCTGGCCAAGGGACCTTATCGCGTATGGAAAAATCGAATCAAAGGTCCGACCCTGGATGTCTATCACAACACCTACAAGAATTTCCAGGTCAACACGGCCTGGGATTATCCGGAATTCGTGGGTTATTTTGCAGATTTTCACTGGGCAGTACTCTATACTCTCGATGGGCCGATTACCATGGCCACAGATAATGAGGATCTGTTTCTCCGTCTGTTTTCACAGCCCGACGGCGAGGAACCCCGGCATACGGCCATGAAATGGCCGGTCGGCGATATTTCGTTTTTGCACGCCATCCCGGCGATCGGCACGAAATTCAAAAATGCCGAGCAGTATGGTCCACAGAGCCAAAAATCCGTAGCAAAGGGTGAGTATGAGGGGACCATTTATTTTTATTTTGGAAAATCGGCAAGTTTACTTGAAACCAAAAGATGGTGAGGGTAATGGACCTATTCAGGCATGGCAGTATTTGGCTACGGGCAGATTTTCATTTGCATACAAAAAGTGATAAGGAAGCATTTAAGGCTGAAAATGATCATCATTTTGCTGATAGATTTGTTGAGAGATGCGCAGAGGAACAAATTCATCTAGGAATAATTACCAATCACAACAAATTTGAGCTTTCAGAATATCGCTCACTGAGTCGTTTGGCACGCAAGCAAGAAATATTTTTATTACCTGGTGTTGAATTGTCAGTGGCAGAGGGCGCAGGAGTATTACATGTTCTTATTGTCTTTGAACCGAAAGCGTGGCTATCTAATCATGATGATTTTATTAATCGATTTTTAAATTCGGCTTTTCCCAATCTACCCGAACAAGACCGGGTAAATAATAATGCCTCCAGTCCCTGGAATGTTTTGATGCTTCTTGAAGAATTAAAAAAACATAAAGAGATGCAGAGAGATAGTTTTATTGTCTTGGCACATGTAGACCAAAAAAGCGGTTTTTGTACTGAACTAAATCCTGGAAGACAGACTGAACTTGTACAGAAACCCTTGTTTAAAGAATTCGTACTGGGATTTCAAAAATGTACAAGTGATAAATCAAAACAACTTCTCAAGAGTGCATATAAAGAATCTGCCCCCACCTTTGTTGAAGGGTCAGATAACAAAGAACATGATGAAATTGGATATGCTAGAACCAAAAATGGAGTATTACAAAAAAGCTTTATTAAACTTGGTGATTTTAATTTTGCGGCTTTAAAATATGCATTAATGGATGAATCCAGGAATATTATTGCCTCGGATGCTCCATCACCTGAGAATGCATATATTTATTCAATAAAATTAGAGACTGCCAGTTCTTCTCCACTCGATAACCTTGAACTTTGCTTTAATCCAGATATGAATAATTTGATTGGAATACGAGGAAGTGGAAAATCTACAATTATTGAATCGCTTCGATATGCGCTTGATAAGAAACTCGAACCAACTTCACGTGATGGTGATTATAAAGAAAAGCTTGTAAATCAGGCATTTGGCAGCGGTGGTAAAATGTCGATTAAACTGATTGATCGGCAAGGAAAAGAATATTTAATCGTGAAGGTTTTGAATGAAAGAACCAATATCTTTCAGAATAATGAACGTTTGCCTCTCATGTCAGCGGATGGTTTGGTAAACATTTTATATTTTGGTCAAAAGGATTTATCTGAAGTTGGTAGTTACAAATTTAGTCAAGCGTTAATGGAAAAATTTTTTGGGGCTGATGTTGCCTTAATTAGAGAACGGATTGATCAAAAGGAAAAACAAGTTCTTGATTTGTATGATAAAATGAAACGCATGGAACAATCGGCAACCCAAAAAAATGATATGGTTCAACGAAAGGAAATGCTTCTTGAAAAGTTAAAGATTTTTAAAGAAAAACAGGTCGATCAAAAATTAAATCGTCAAGTGCAGTTTGATAAAGATAAACATCATGTTGAAGAGTTTATAAATACTATTCAAGATTATCGAGTAAAAATTGGAAATCTACATAGTGATTTTGTAGAAACACTTGTTGATTTTGATGGTTATAAAAGTACTGAAAATCAGGAATTATTTAAAGATTTCCAGATTATTTGGGAAGAGTTTTTTGAAAAAGCAGAAAAACTCGGAAATATATATGATGAATTTGATAAACCTTTACAGGACCTTTCAAGACTATTAGCAAACTTGAATCAGATGGTTGAAAAACTACAAGACGATTTTGCAGAAATAAAACGAAGCATGAACCAGAAGGAAATTAATCCTGATGATTTTCTCCAGCTAAATAAAACTTTGAACGTCATTAAAGCTAAACTATTTGAAGTTGAAACCGGTGAAAAAAAATATCTTGAATTTGCAAATGAATTTTATGATTCTCTTGATGAACTAAATGATATGCGTCATAAAGAATATAAAGCATTGAGAAAAAGAATTGATGTTTTAAATGATAGAGGACTTTCCATAAAAATTGAACTGGATTATCGAGGAGACAAGCAAACCTATTTGGATTACTTTGCATCCATTTTCAGGGGATCAGGAGTAACCGCCAGAAACCTTGAACGATTAACAGAGAAATACGAGGATGGTATTCAATTATATTTCGATTATATAAATAAATCCCAAAAATTGCAGGAACTTTTTAGTGTATCAAGTCAATATGTGAAATTTGAGGAAACATTTAAAAACAATTTAAGAGATTTGGTGGCTTTTCAAGTTCCAAATCGCTATATTTTGAAATATAAAGATAAAGATATATCTGCACATTCTTTAGGTCAGAGGGCTTCAGCTCTCTTGGTCTTTTTGCTGGCCAGGCAGCAAGACGATATTATTATCATTGATCAACCTGAGGACGATATAGATAATCAATCAATTTACCAAGACATAATTCGAGAACTAAACCGACTAAAAGGAAAGACACAGTTTATTTTTGCAACTCACAATCCAAATATCCCGGTATTGGGTGAATGTGAACAAGTCTTTTATTGTACCTTTGAAAAAGATGAAATTGAAATCAAAAATGGAAGCATCGACTCTATAGATGTTCAAAGTACAATAATTGAAATAATGGAAGGTGGAAAGGAAGCCTTTTTGCAGCGCAAGAGGAAATATAACGAATGGAAGCTTTAGAATTATTAGATATAATCGAGCGGGGTGAAGATAGCCATCACCAATTTAAGCGAAATGTTACGAATGCTCAGTCCTTATCACAAGAGTTTTGTGCTTTTGCCAATTCTGAAGGTGGCTTATTGATTATTGGAATTGATGATCGTACAAATGAACCCGTGGGCCTGAGTACTGAGGATATTCACCGTATTAATCAACTTGTTTCCAACGCTGCTTCTGAAGTCAGAAATCCAATTAATCCAATATCTGAAAATCTTAAAATTGGCGATAAAATTGTTATGGCCGTTCGAATCAGAGAAGGAAAAGATAAACCATATTTTGCTTCTGATGGAGCAATTTTTGTTAAATCCGGCGCTGACAAGCGTAAGGTGACTTCAAAAGAAGAATTGCGGCGGTTATTCGAAGATACAGATATTATTCATGGTGATTCTATTCCAGTTGATGAGACGACATTGGCTGATATAGATCTTGAATATTTTAAAGAATTTTTGTCAAAGGAATATGAAAAACAATACCAAGAGTTTACAGAATCATTGCAATTATTGCTAAATAATTTAAACTTGGCAAAAGGCGATAGACTGAATATGGCAGGTTTATTACTTTTTGGAAAAAATCCTCAAAAATACAAGCCTCAATTTAACATAAAGGCTGTTCATTTTCCTGGCAAGCTAGATACTGCTGATACATATTTGGATAGCGAAGATTTTCAAGGAAAATTATCGGACCTATTTAATAGTGGTATGTTTTTTATTCGTCGTAATTTATCTAAAATTCAGAATGGACAAAATAGGAATAGCCTTGGTGTACTGGCAGTCAACCAAGATGTATTCGAGGAATTACTTGTAAATGCGTTGATACATCGTAGCTATTTGATAAGCGCCCCAATTCGATTATTCATTTTTACTGACCGGATTGAAATTATTAATCCTGGTACATTACCAAATAATTTAACCATTGAAAATATTAAAAATGGAAATTCGAACCAACGAAATCCAATTATTGCCTCTTTCGCCACCAAGCAGCACCCGCCTTTGGGACTCCCCTATAGGGGAATTGGCACCGGAATCCGTCGAGCTCTAAGTCTTTATTCAGAAATTAATTTCATTAATGATAAGGATAATAATCTATTTAAAGCAATTATTCATCTTTAATGCAAAGTCATCTCTGCTAATTTTATTCATCCAATATTCTATGAACAGAAGAAAATTTCTCTCAAAATCACTACCCTGTGTGGCTCTGGCACCCGGTCTGGTGCAAAGCGCTATGGCCAACGACCGTATCAATATGGGATTTATCGGCGTCGGCGGTATGGGATTTGGCCATGTACGCTCCTTCAGCAGCTATCCCGAGGTGCGTGCAATAGCAGTATGCGACGTGCGCAAGGAACACCGTAACCGGGCCAAAGCATATATCGACAGGCGCTATGGCGATCAGGCATGTCAGACGTACAATGATTATCGCGAGCTGCTGTCCCGTCCGGATATCGATGCTGTCTGCATGGCCGCACCGGATCACTGGCATGCGCTGATCGGCATCCAAGCTGCCCGGCAGGGCAAACATATCTATTATGAAAAACCTCTGACCATGAGTATCCAGGAAAGCAAAGCAGTACGTCGGGCGGTCAGGCAGTACGGTATCGTATTTCAGTTCGGCACGCAGCAGCGCTCGGATTTTCGTTTCCGCTGGACCTGTGACAGGGTGCGCAAGGGTATGCTCGGTGAGTTGCAAACCATTATGATCGGGTCGGCTAATTATGTGCCTATCCCGCAGCAACCGGTGCAGCCGGTGCCGGAAGGATTCGATTATGACATGTGGCTGGGACCAGCCCCCTGGTCTCCTTATACCCACGAACGCTGTACCCGGCAGTGGACCCTGATTTCCGACTATTCCCTCGGCTGTATCAGCGGTGCCTGGGGGATTCATCAGGTGGATATCGCCCAGATGGCCCTGGATAGCGATGATGCTGTACCCCTGGAAACAGAAGGAACAGGAGTTTATCCCAAAAAAGGATTGTATGATACAGTGCTGGAATGGCAGGTGGAGCATCGTTACCCCAACGGTGTTAAATTGATTCATATGGATATGCCCACAGCAAAAAAAATGGCTTCCCAGTTTGAATTGCACTGGATGGGAGTGCTGTTTCAGGGATCCGAAGGCTGGATCTATGTCTGCCGTGAGGGAATATGGGCAGAGCCGGCGTCATTGTTGCGAACAAGAATATCCAAAACCGAGTCCACTCTGATCCACAGCAATAACCAGCACCAGAATTTTCTCGATGCCATTCGGTGCAACAAAGCAACTGTGAGCCCTATCGATGCAGCCTACCACGCCGACCTGATTTGCCATCATGCGGACATTGCCATGCGGTTGAATAAACGGCTCGAATGGGATCCTGTCAGAGAGGAATTTAAAAACGATCCAAAAGCGAACCGTCTCATGAATCGTGCCATGCGCAGTCCATGGCACCTTTAGTTTAAACAAAGTCAGGTATATTATGAAAACAATCATTATGGTTTCTGTCATTCTGCTCTCTGTAAATGGTCTTTTGGCGCAGATCGCACCCGAGGAAAGAGCAAAAATTGAATCCGCAATACCCAAAAAAGCGTTTGTACAACCGCAACAATCCCGTAAAATTCTGGTGGTCAATCTGCATGTCAGAAATGGAGAGATCATGAAAGGCCATGCCTCTATTCCGCATGGGAATCTGGCGATCGATTTGATGGGTAAAAAAACAGGAGCATTTGAGGTGATTGTCAACAATGATTCCTCTGCCTTTGAATGGGATTATCTGCAGCAGTTCGATGCGGTTTGTTTCAACAATACGGCCGGCGTCTTGTTCACCGACAAGGTGTTGCGTCAAAATTTGCTCGATTTTATCGCACAGGGCAAGGGCTTTGTAGGCATCCATGCAGCGGCAGCCACCTTTGTAGAGTGGCCGGTTTATCATCAATTTCCGGCCTTTGGCGAAATGCTGGGAGCGTATGAAGATATGGGCCATCCCTGGAAACCGGATGAGACCATCACTCTTTTGGTGGAAGAACCGAGTCATCCCCTGAATCAGGGATTCGATCAGCGAACCTTCGAAATACAAGATGAGGTATTCCAATTCCGTACACCCTATTCGCGCGATCAATTGAGAATATTGCTGACCATCGATACCGAACAAACCGATATGAATCCGGATCGCAGATTCATCCCTGCCCGCTATAATGACCGGGATTTTGCCATGAGTTGGATCAGAGAATATGGCAAAGGCCGGGTCTTTTACACCAGTCTGGGCCACAATCCGCACATCTTTTGGGATGATGCCCTTTTGATGCATATTTTGGCCGGTATCCAGTATGCGACAGGTGATCTGGATGCTGATGCCACACCCAGTCACCTCAAAGATTGAGGATATATTTTCTGACCTTTGCGTTCTTTTCCTTGACTTGCAGGAAAGAGAATGCTATTTTATAAAAGCATTTAAAAGTTTTACCTTCCCAATTGCGTTTGAGAGCCTTTTCACCGGGGTAACGCGCTCATTATGAGAGCAAAATCGTACATTCTCTTTCTACTTTTTCATCGCCGCAATCCCATATCTATACTTACAATCCACCTATATATTCCAAGGAGAGGAGGTTATGCATGTCCGATGTATTAACCCATGATCTCATCATTCTCGGCGCGGGACTGGCCGGCTTGCGTGCAGCCATAGAGGCATCGCGGTCAAGTCGGGGTCAACTGGACATCGCCGTGGTGACCAAAAATCAGATGATGCGTGCGCATTCTGTAGCAGCAGAAGGCGGTACTGCTGCCATGCTGCGACCGGATGAAGGAGACAGTTTTGAGCTGCATGCATGGGACACGGTCAAAGGAAGCGATTTTTTGGCTGATCAGGATGTCGTGGAGCGGTTTGTAAGAGCCATGCCCATAGAAATCAATCAGCTGGAACACTGGGGCATTCCCTGGACTCGACTCGAAAACGGCCGTATCGCTCAAAGACCTTTTGGCGGCCACAGTTATCCCCGTGCCGTTCTTGCAGCGGACAAGACCGGATTTTTTGAAATGCAAACCCTTTATGATACTTTATTGAAATATGATAAAGTAAAACATTACAATGAATTCTATGTGACCTCTATTCTTACAGAAAACAATGAATTTCGTGGCCTGACCGTGATGGATATGAGCAGCGGTAAGTTAAGACTGTTGCGCGGTAAAGCCCTGATCATCGCCGCCGGCGGAGCAGGGACTCTGTTCGGGTTCACCACCTATTCCCAAACCGTGACCGGTGACGGCCTGGCGTTGGCCTTTCGTGCCGGGATTCCTCTGGAAGATATGGAGTTTTTGCAATATCATCCCACCGGACTCGTTCCTTCGGGCATTCTCATCACCGAAGCCTGCCGGGGTGAGGGCGGATATCTCATCAATGGTAAAGGCGACCGGTTTATGGGCAAATATGCACCGGAGAAAATGGAACTGGCCCCCCGTGATCTTATCTCACGTTCGGAAATGACCGAGATTGAAGAGGGCAGAGGAGTCGATGGCCCCGGAGGACTGGACCATATCTACCTCGACCTTACCCATCTTGGTGCTGACCGAATCAATGAACGCTTGCCCCTGATCCGTGAAGTGTGCATCGAATTCAATGATCTGGATCCCATCGATGAACCCATCCCGTGCCGGCCCGTGGCACACTATTCAATGGGCGGCATCGAGACCGATATTCTCGGGGCAACCCGCATCAAAGGCATCTGGGCAGCAGGTGAATCCGCTTGTGTGAGTCTGCATGGAGCCAATCGTCTCGGTTCCAACTCGACGGGCGAATGCCTCGTCTGGGGCAAGATCACCGGCGAGGAGACGGCCAAGTATTGCAAAGAGACTCTTGATATGCCGTCTGTTCCGGAAGCCGCCTTTGAAGCGGAATCCAAACGATTGTTCGATGATCTATTGCAGCGTTCAGGCACGGAAAATGTCTATGATATCCGGCGTGAACTGCGGTCATGCATGGATCAGTATGTGGGCGTCTTTCGTACCCAGGAGGACCTGCAAACCGCTCTCGATACCATCAAAGAGCTGCAAAAACGATATCATCATATCAACATTGCAGACAAATCCCATACCTATAACACCAACCTCATCCAGGCCCTGGAAGTCGGCAATCTGCTGGATCTGGCAGAAGTCATGGTTACAGGCGCGCTCAATCGAACAGAATCAAGAGGTGCCCATGCCCGGCGGGATTTTCCAAAACGGGACGATGATAACTGGCTTAAACATACTCTGGCCTTTAAAACCGATGGCAAAGTCAAATTGGATTATAAACCGGTTACCCTGACCACCTGGAAGCCCGTTGAAAGAAAGTACTAGTGTCATAAAGATAGAGGATGCACTATGCAAAAAAATACTGCGTTTTACAAGAACAAACTCGGCCTTAAGGGCTGGCTGACCGGGGGTCGCTATGGCATCGAACGATATGCCTATACTCTGCACCGAATTACCGGATTGGGACTCTTGGTCTACTTTGTTATCCATATCATTGTCACAGGAAGCCGTATCAATGGCCCTGAAGGCTGGCAAGCTTATATGGAGAGTTTTGAAACTCCTTTGTTCAAATTTGGCGAATTTTTGGTCTTTATTGCCTTTGCATTCCATGCGATCAATGGGTTACGGTTGGCCATGACAGAGCTGGGAATGTTTCTTGGCAAGCCGACCCGACCCATCTATCCTTACAAATCATCCGTGATGAGACAACGTCCGTTGTTTATCGTCGTCATGGTCTTGGCCGCTGTAGTGGTGGTTTTGGGTGGGATAGATTTTTATCTGTTAGGAAAATAGGAGAATATTATGCGAGAATCCACATTATGGTTTTGGCACATTATAGCCGGTGCAGTGGTCCTGGTGTTGCTGGCCTTGCATATGGGGATCATGCACCTCAATGATATGCTTGCAGCGATCGGGCTCGGTCAGCACGATCCGGTTGATGTGGCATCGGTTTTTGCCCGCAGCCAGCATGCCTTTTTTATGATTACCTATATTCTGCTGCTCGGCGCAGCGCTTTTTCATGGCTTTTATGGATTGCGCAATATTTTATTCGAACTGACTCTATCAAGAGGTATGGAAAAAGTCGTCAATATCGCGTCCGTTCTGGTGGGTGGCGTCCTTTTCATTTATGGCACCTATGTCGCCATTGCCATTTTTCTCATGGAGGTGCAAATATGAGCGAACAAAGCAATGACAAAACAACCACAATCATTTTCGAGGTGCTTCGGTATAATCCTGAAACCGATAATAAACCTTCTGTGCAGGAATACAAAGTTCAGGTAACCAAGGGAATGACCGTGCTGGACGGACTCACCTGGATCAAAGAGCATCTGGATTCCACATTGGCCTGGCGTTCGTCATGTCGTATGGGCGTTTGCGGATCCTGTGCCATGTTTATCAATGGATTACCCCGCCTGGCGTGCAATAATCAAATTCTGCATCTCACAGACAAGCGCATCGTTGTTAAACCCTTGCCGAACTTTGATATTGTCAGAGATCTGGTTCCTGACCTGGACGGTTTTTTTGAAAAACATGGCAACGTCAAACCCTGGCTCATCCGTAAAGAGATTAAAGAGCAAAACAATCCCACAGCAGAGTATTTTCAATCCCCTGAAGAACTGGTAAATTATATCCAGTTTGCCTATTGCATAAAGTGCGGAGCGTGCCTGTCTGCCTGTCCGACTGTGGCCACGGATGATCGTTTTCTCGGTCCCCAGGCCCTGGCGCAGGCCTGGCGGTATATGGCCGATTCCCGCGATGAGGGGGACTCGGAGCGCGAGGATCCCGTATATTCCCAAAAGGGCGCCTATCGCTGTCATTTTGCCGGAGCCTGCTCCGAAGCATGCCCCAAGGGTGTCGATCCGGCCTTTGCCATCCAGCTGCTGAAAAAGCACCGGTTTTGCAAGACCCTGGGTAAATGTCAGGAGACTGAAGGCACAACGGTTGCCGAACCGATCACCGAATTCAAGGAAAATCCCAAAATTGCCAAGCCTCCGGAACCAACGCTTTAGCACTGATTGAATCATCTCTACCCCGGATACCTTGGTATTCGGGGTGTCTTTTTTTTGACCGTGTGAACGAGCCCAGAGTTCTATGAACCCTATCTTTCGTCATTTCAGATTTAATAGAACGATAACATTTTTAGTCATGATTGCAACCCTTATCTGATCAACGATTTTAATCACTTTCTAATCATTTTTTAATAATCAATACCTATTCTTTGACAACATCACGCTGCAAAGTATTGAACATAGAACAGGCATACCATGAAAATCATAACCATCATATGTTGCTCGTGTCTGGCTTTTCTTTCATGTCAGCAACCCTCTTCCAACAGCTATCACCCTTTGCCTTTTGGCGCGGATGTCAAGGAAGTCGAATTTAACTTTACTCAGGTGCCAGCGGGCAGGCCCGCGCCAGGATGGCTCATTACCCACAATGGGTTTGGCAAAACAGGAGACTGGAGGGTTGTGCATGACAGTACCGTGCAAAGCCACAAGTATTATTTTGCCCAACTTTCCAAAAAAGAGCTGGGGGCTCATGTCCATTTTGCCATACTAAAGGGAGTTGTTTTTGGTGATGTAGAACTCGAATGCGATATCAAAGCCGTGGATGGTCAGGAACAACAATCAGGGGGATTGGTATGGGGTTTTCAGGACCCGCAAAACTATTATGCCTGTATTGTAGAGCCGTTTCAAAATCGCGTTCGCCTCTTACGTGTTTTCGAGGGTACGCCTCAGGTCCTCGGTTCGAGCGGAAGAAAATCCGTGCCCCGCGGCAGCTGGAAAGAACTGCAGGTCGAATTCGACGACGGAGTCATAGAATGCGAATATCGCGATAAAAAGCTGATCCACGTCCATGATAATACCTTTCCTCAAGGTGAAATCGGTTTTTGTACTCTGGCCGATGCGGTGGTCTATTTTGATGATTTGGAAGTAAAGAAAAAGTAAACCTCGAATGAACACAAATGAACACTGGTAAATTCGTTTTTTGGGGTGAGCTTGTGCTCATACGAAAATACAAGGATCAAGGATGAAGATCCCCAACACTATCAGTTTACGTCTTGCTCTGTGGTATACATTGCTTGTCTTTTTGGCTCTGGTCTGTTTTGGCTGGCTGATTCTGTGGATCACGGCCAACGAGACCTATGATCAGCAGCGCTCTATGCTCAAGGAAAAGACTATTCCCATTGCCGAACACCTGGATGTAGACAGGGGAAAGTTCGATAAAGAGCATATCGAAGATAAAGAACAAGAGTTACGGCTACACGAATATGGTATCTTTTTTGAGGTGTGGGACAATAAACGTCTCTTGTTCCGTTCGAGAAATTTTCCATTAGATCTCGAACTGCCTCCTCCTGCAGAATCTGACCTGCCGGATATTGTGAAAGCAGAAAACACTTATCGGTATCAAATCTTGACCGAGCCGATCAGTATCTATGAATCCGGATCCAAAAAGAGCTTTCCCTTTTTCCTGCGACTGGGACGTTCTGATCTCTATGTCGAACGCATCCTGGACCGTATCAGAGTGTTGTCGCTGTTTCTGATCCCCATCGCCGTGGCGATTGCGGCATTCAGTGGATGGATACTCGCGAGGCGCGCCTTGAGGCCCGTGGACGAGATCACCCGCACTGCTCAGAATATTTCCGTGCACTCTTTGGATCGACGTCTGCCCGAACCCAGGTACGACGACGAGTTGGGACGCCTGTCAAAAACGTTCAATGCCCTGTTGGAACGGATTCAAGCCGGTGTGGAAAAGATCCAGAGATTCAGCGCCGATGCGTCCCATGAACTGCGTACGCCCCTGACTGTTTTGCATGGTGAGATGGAAGTGGCTCTGCGCAAAGAGCGCTTGCCAAAAGAGTATCAACGCGTGCTAAAGAGCGGATTGCAGGAAATCGGCTGGATGGAAAAAATTGTCAATAACCTTCTGACCCTGTCCCGGGCCGATAGCGGGCAGGCCACCCTGGAAATACAAAATGTTGATCTTGCCCAATTGCTCAAAGATTCGATCGAGATGAACCGCAATGCTGCAGAGGCTAAAAAGATCAATATGCATTTGCATGCCGAATCCATACATGCCAGGGTGGATCCCGATCGTATCCGGCAACTGTTTATCAATCTGCTGGACAATGCCATAAAATATTCACCCGGTGATCGTGAGATCAATGTGGAATTGAACCCCCATGAGGATGAGGCCGTGCTGGTGTTCCAGGATCAGGGCATTGGCATCCCGCCAGAAGACCTGCCCTATGTGTTCGAACGGTTTTATCGGGCAGATAAATCCCGCAGCCGCGAACTGCATGGCAGCGGATTGGGACTGTCGATATGTCAGTGGATCGTTAAAGCGCATCATGGCACTCTTGAAATCGACAGTGAACCTGAAAAAGGCACGACAGTGACCGTTCGGTTGCCCCTGGATCAAGAAAAGAGCTAAAAATCATTGCATCAATACAATATTCACCGTAGATTATTTAAACCTTGTTTACTTGCACAAAAACAGTTTAATTATCTATGATGGGTATGATGATGAGATTTTTAATTATTCTTGTATTCCTGTTCACCTGCAATTCGTTTCTCCCCCCTGGATACTCTCAGGATCAGTCTGTGGTGATGGGACAGTGGCTCCGGGACTGGCTCTTATGCGGTCCGTTTCCGTTGCAAGTCCCTCCTGATAACGATCCGGAAATCACTCATTTGCAAGGCTTTGAGTATGATTTTTTGACGGCTGTCGGAGGGGAGCAAAATCCGCAAATCAAAGCGGGAACTGTTCTTCAGTATCAAGATCTCGAGCGCACCTGGGTCTCTTTTTCCAGCAGTGATTCGACCATTGATTTGGATCATGCCGTTTCCGATGATGCGTTTGTCGCAGCTTATGGATTCAGGGATATACATGTTCCCAGAGAAAGGGTCTGTTTTCTGTCCATCGGCTCCAATGATGGCTGTCGCGTCTGGGTGAACGGTACAAGAGTCTGGGACCGGCCCACGCCTGGTGGACTTTTCCCGGATGACAAGCTGGTGCCGGTTCGCTTACAACAAGGCCGGAACACCATTCTTGTAAAAGTTGAAGAACGGGGCAACAAGTGGGGCTTTTGCATGCGGTTTTTGCCACTTGATCATCCTTTTAGACCCGCTCATTTTTTTCATGTGCTGAATACAGCCAACGGACATGCCTATATAAAGTTTGCATATGAAGATGAAGCTTTTGATCAATTGTTTGAATCGACCGAGCTTGTTGTTGTCTCTGAATCAGAACCCGATGATGTCATTTATCGCACCGTTGTTGACCAGCCACTCTTGCAAATGGATATCCCCACGGACCAATATAGAGACTATTCATTGACTTTGACGGCAACTCTGCATGACGGTCAATCCTATTCAGAAACGATCCCGTTTCATGCTGGCCAGCGCCGTGAATATACTCTTTTCGATCAGGGAAAAACCGATTACAAAATCGTTCTGGCAACAGAGGCTTCCGAATCCGAACGATGGGCTGCCAAAGAATTGCAACAGGCACTGCACAAGATCGGTGGGGTCAGCATTGCCGTCATCGATGAGACCCAGCTCTATGACGGACCAACGATTCATATCGGGGTTCAGCGTGCTATGACCCGGGAAACCGATCTTCAGGAGCCTGTCCGCACCGACGAGTCTTTTATCTATACCAACAAAGGTAAAGATGTATGGATCGTCGGCGGACGCGAGCGCGGAACCCTGTATGGTGTCATGGCTTTTCTCGAAAATGAGTTGGGGGTGCGTTGGTATACACCCGAGGTCAGCGTGTTTCCCCGGCGGGATGAGGTGCATTTTACCCGGCTATATTGCCGAGAGAGCCCTGGCCTCCGGGTGCGCAATGATTTCTATTATGAAGCATTCGAACCCATCTGGGCTGCTCACAACCGGGTCAACGGCGCCATGACCCATCGCGAACAGCCCGGAGGGGTGGAAGGGTATTGGTCGGTTCATACTTTTTATCGATTTATGCCACCTGAAGAATTTTTTGATGAGCATCCGGAATATTTCAGTCTGATCGATGGTGAGCGGATCCACGAAAGGGCTCAACTCTGCCTTTCACATCCCGATGTGCTGGATATTATCACACAGCGCCTGAAACAGACCATGCGCGAAAATCCGCAATACCTTATCTATTCAGTCTCACAAAATGACTGGGGCAATCCGTGTCAGTGTAAAGAGTGTCAGGCTGTTGTTGAGCAAGAGAAAAGTGAGGCCGGACCGGTCATCAAATTCGCCAATGAGGTTGCCGAGCGGATCGAGGACGAATTTCCGGATAAATTCGTGGGTACTTTGGCCTATACGTATACCCGTCAGCCTTGTAAAAGTCTAAAACCCAGACAAAATGTGGTGGTGCGGCTCTGCAGTATCGAATGCTGCTTTGCGCACGATTTTAAATCCTGTCCGGAAAATCAGGCGTTTTTGCAGGATCTCCAGGGCTGGGCAGCGATTGCGCCTCATCTTTATATCTGGGATTACGTGGTCAATTTCAGCCATTATATCATGCCTTATCCCAACTTTAACGTGTTGAAATCCAATATTCAGACGTTTCAGGAGAACAAGGCCATCGGCATCATGGAACAGGCAGCTTATCAGAGCCGCGGCGGCGAATTTGCCGAACTGCGCGCCTATGTGCTGGCCAAATTGCTCTGGAACCCTAAAGCGGATGTAGATTCTCTTGTCGCTGATTTCATGGTCGGTTATTATGGTCGTAGTGGCGTTTATGTCCAAGAGTATTTCGATCTCTTGCACAATCGGGTCGGACCCGAAATGCATATCCACCTGGGTTTGCAGCCCGAAGACAAGCTATTTTCGGAAGCATTTATTCGAACAGCTGACCGGTTATTCGATAAAGCCGAAATCGTGGCAGATAACGAGTCCGTGCGCCAGCGAGTACAGATGGCCCGATTGCCCCTGGATTATCTTAAATGCAAGCGTACTCCGGAAAAAGCTGTCAGTGACGGCACCTATGCCCGGTTCTGCGAGGTGGTCGAGCGGGAAGGCATAACCCACTATGCCGAACGGGGCGAGGTTCATAAAAATGCTTTTCATCTCAAAATGGAACAGACAAAAAAGCGTTTGCAGGAAATCAAGATCCATTGAAAAACGTTCACACTGCTAAAGGAGCAAACATGTACAGAAAATCGATTCTGTTTGTCTGTATTATCCTGACTCTGACCTGGTCTGGGCTGATCGCTCAGAATGGCCAGAGCAGTTCTAAAGCCGGTATCCGTCTCATTCCTGTGTGGTCCAGTCAGGTCGATTCCCGCTGGCAACCCGGAGAAAATATAGGCAATGCCGATGATGGGATTACTGCGGAATTTGTCGAATTTTCGCAGGATGGCAAATGGCTGGTCACTGCCAATGGTCTGGGCGATGCATTTGTGCTGGATGCTCGGGATGGCAAGATCGTAAAGCGATATACATACATTTCCAGGAAAGAAATTTCCCGTATCTCTGAATTTGATATTTCAGGTGGCCAGATGAAGGGAATGGAAACTGAATGCGGTGCGTTTAGTCCTGATCGTCGCTATCTCATCCTGGGGGGGAATCTCAACGGGATCAAAGTTTTCGACCTAGAGTCTGATTCTATGGTCAGACACATAAAAGTGGATGAAGAAGTGGATGGTCTCTCGGTGTCTGCTGACGGCAGATTTTTCGCTCATGCCGCGGAAAAATCTGCACGCGTGTGGGATCTTGAAACCTGGAAGAGTCTTGCCCGGGTGACACATGGCAATAAAGAGGGTGTGATCAATTCCATCGACTTTACCTCTGATGCCAGATTCATGGCCTCTGCAGGCAACTATGGTCATGTGATCCTGACCCGTACCCGCGACTGGCAGCAAATGGGTGATGGTCTCGTCGAAAAGCCGTCTTCCATAAAATCTGTCCGATTTTCCCCGGATGACCGATATATCGCTGCGGGATACGGCGGGTCTTCGAGCGTGGCTGTGTTTGACACTGAGGACATGTCATTGTTCAAGTTTTATCCGCTATTTTATATCGAAGCTGTGGCCTGGAGTCCGGATGGCAGATATCTGTTTGCTGGTGGTCGTGACGGCCAGGGTCGGTTGCGGGTTTATGATACCGCTACCTGGGAGATGGTAGGGGATCCGGAAGTACAAGCAGATGGCTCGAATATTGAATATATCGATTTCTATGATGACCTCGTCGCCGTTGCCGGCGAAGATGCTCACGTACGGCTTTACCGGCTGGAAAAAAAATGAGATTTGACAAACAACTAGAGTTTAAAGGGAGAAATCATGAATAAAATACCCTCGACCACACTGAACAACGGACTGGAAATGCCTTGGCTGGGATTGGGTGTCTTTATGGCCAATGAGGGTAAAGAGGTTGAACAAGCGGTCAACTGGGCGCTGGATGCAGGGTATACTGCCATCGATACCGCGGCCATTTATGGCAATGAAAAGGGAGTGGGCAAGGCGATCAAGGAGAGCGGTGTTGCCCGAAAAGAGCTCTTTGTGACCACCAAGATTTGGAACAATGATTTGCGCGAACAAAACGTCCTGGGTGCATTTGAAACCAGCCTGCAACGTCTGGATATGGATTATGTGGATTTGCTGCTCATTCACTGGCCTGTTGCCGGTCATTTTGTAAAAGCATGGAACGTCTTTGAGGAGATTTATGATAGCGGCCGGGCCAAAGCCATCGGCGTGAGCAATTTTCATCAGCATCATCTCGAAACCTTGCTTGAACAAGCGGAAATCACGCCGGCAGTCAATCAGGTTGAATTTCATCCCTATCTGGTGCAAAAAGATCTGGTGCACTTTTGCCGGGAAAAAGCAATTCAATTCCAAGCGTGGAGTCCGCTGATGAAAGGGGACTTTATCAATATCGACAGCCTTAAAAAGTTGGCGAAAAAGGTCGACAAGACGCCGGCACAAATCGTTTTGCGCTGGCATTATCAGCATAGAATTATCACGATTCCAAAATCCGTTCACAAAAATCGTATCGCGGAAAATATGCAGGTGTTTGATTTTGAGTTGAACGATCAGGAAATGGATCAAATCGATGCTTTGAACCGGGATAAACACTATGGGCCCCACCCGGACCATTTTAATTTCTGACAAACAACCAATGAGGTGTTATATGTTGCGTTTTGGAATTGCTATCCTTTTGGTCAGCTATAGTTCTATTTTTAACCTTTTTGCACAAGGGATCGATCCGTCACAATTGTCTGATGAACAATTGCGTAAGGGCATGATCCTCATGGAGGTTCCGGAGGTTGGCGATGAGGATCCACAGGGATGGGTGGAAAAATACAATGGGTTAAGAGTAACCGATGTATTGGATGCCCTGCAAGCGATTGGTATCCAAAATATCACCATGATGGATCACTCGATTCGTCCCTTGTGGATGGATGAATCGGATCAGGTCGAGCATCGTATCTATGGAGTTGCGATTACCTATCAATATCTACCCACCAACAAGCCGGCAACCGGGCGATTGCCTTATAAAGAATTCCGCAGCTGGCATGGAGAGTGGTATGGACAGACCGCACCCGAGCTGTTTAAACGAATAATTCGTCCGGGCAATGTCGTGGTCATCGATGCGCATGGCATCGAGAACACCGGATTTATCGGTTCCAACAATGCCCTGGGATGGAAATCCAGGGGGATGTCCGGCGTTGTCACCAATGGCTGTGCACGGGATATCGATGAGGTCATCCTGGAGCGCATTCCGGTTTATTCGGTCTGTCAGGGCGGCGGTACACGACCCGGCCGTATCGAGGCCGGTGCTATCAATATTCCGGTGTCTGTAGGAGGGGTCTTGGTCCGCCCCGGCGATTTTGTAGTGGCTGATGGTGACGGTGTGGTGGTGGTGCCGCGCGAACACATTGATATTGTCCATGAAATAGCATGGGATATCGCCACGGGCGACAAGGAGAGCCGCAGCAAACTCTATGAAAAAATGGAGATGCAGCCGGATGCCACGATAAAGTGATATCCAGCTAAAGCTGGGACTATAAACCGGAACTGCAAACGTTCGTTTGTAGCTCCGGTTTTAGCCGGTAAAGCTTTGGTTTGTAGTTCCGGCTTTAGCCGGTAAAC
>WJME01000239.1 GCA_014728115.1 Candidatus Zhuqueibacterota bacterium
ACTATATTATTTCAATAGTTCAAAAGTGTTTTGGGGTGGCAGATTTTACAAGCTAATTCTATTAATCGATTTAGCTATAAAGAATCCAAATTTTCTTCTCAAGAAAATATTCTATTCACAGTTTCCAATAATAGGAAAATATTTCAATCTATGAATCCAGCACCAATCGTCCTGTTTGTTTATAATCGCCCGTGGCATACCGAACAGACATTGCAAGCATTATCACAAAATGAGTTAGCAGATGCTTCCACATTGTATATTTACTCTGACGGACCAAAACATCTAGCTCTTGCAGAGGATTTGGAAAATATTCAAAAAGTTCGAACGCTAGTTAAAAGTAAAAAGTGGTGCAAGAAGGTTGAAATCATTGAATCTGAACGAAACAAGGGATTAGCTGATTCAATCTTAACCGGTGTTTCAGAGGTTGTTAATCAACATGGTCGTGTTATTGTCCTGGAAGATGATATTGTGACCAGTTCTGGCTTTCTTACTTTTATGAATTCTGCCCTGGACTTGTATCAGAATGATGAGCATGTGATGCATATTAGCGGATATATGTATCCTGCTAAATTTGAACCAAATAATGAAACATTCTTTCTTAACATATTGTCGTGCTGGGGATGGGCGACCTGGAAAAATGCTTGGCAACATTATCAACATGATGTTAAAGACCATTACTTGTTTTTTAGCAGCAAGAGAGAGAGAAAGAAAAAATTCGATATCGAAGGAAATGGATATTTTTATAAACAGTTAGAAAAAAATGCCAAAGGAGAATTGTATACCTGGGCAGTAAGATGGTATGCGTCCTGGTTGCGAGCAGGTGGATATTCGCTATTCCCGTCTCACTCGTTGGTGGAAAATATTGGTCATGACGGAACAGGTGTTCATTGCACGACCCAAAATGCTTTTCAGGTTAAACCGGTTGATTCCATTTCCGTGAAAAGAATTCCGATCCAGGAAAATCAAAGGTTACGATCCAGCGTTGATCGGTTTTTTCAACAAAAAATAAAATCAAACAGTCTAAAATATCGTCGACCCGCTATGATTGGTGTTTTTAAAGTATTGGGTATAAAAAAGCTAAAAGATGTCATCCGATTTTTCGGCAAAAAGATATTTCCGGAATTGGCTTTTATTGAAGCCAATTTTTTCGACTTTAAACATTTACGCTCCAGCATAAAAGACACTGAAACAGGAAAACATGTCAAATATTATGAACCATTTCATATCAATCATTCCAGAATTGGAGATTATACTTACATTAGCAGTAAAAGCTGGATCACCCATACCACGATCGGGAAGTTTTGTTCTATAGGTCCCAATCTGGTTTGCGGCTGGGGTATTCATCCCGTAGAAAGCTTGTCTACATCACCCATGTTTTACTCGTCATTGAGGCAAAATGGTGTGACGTTGAGTCATCATGATAAGGTACAGGAACGCAAACCCATTACTATCGGCAATGATGTCTTTATAGGGATGAATGTAACCATTTTAGACGGGGTCATCATTGGCGATGGCGCTGTGATTGGCGCTGGTGCTGTGGTTTCCAAAGATATCCCACCCTATGCCATTGCTGTCGGCAATCCAATACAAATTATTCGATACCGATTTAGCGATCAAATTATTGAAAAATTACTTTTAATCAAGTGGTGGGATTTTGACGAAACACAATTACAGGATGTTGAACGGTATTGTTTTGATATTCGATCATTCATTGAAAGATATTTAAAGGATGATTAATAGTGTATGTTGAAGCAGCATCTAATACGTAAAAAAATAAAAATAGCATTTGCAAATTCTGTTAAGAACCCTCCTGTGATTGTTTTCACGGCGGGAAAAGTTGGCTCTTCGACCGTATATTCTTCCCTCAAAAATGCGTTGCCTCAATCATCTCTTTTTCATTTACACTTCCTTTCCGAAAAAGGTATCGAACAAGCGAAACTTTTTTTTAAAAGGAATAATGCAAAGATTCCTGATCATCTGATTATTGCCGGGTTTTTAAGCAGAAAAATTAGAAAACAGTTTGATCATGTGAACTGGAAAATTATTACCCTGGTTCGCGATCCTATCGCACAGGAACTTTCTTCCGTTTATCAAATGGCGGATAGAGTTAATTCTGATCTTTTTTCTAAAGACAGTAAATCCGCTTTGCTCGAGCAGATACAATATTTGAAAAACAGATTTTCCTGCTTTGAAGAAACAAACAATTCGATCATCAACTGGTTTGACCGGGAATTAAAATCCTGCTTTGGAATCGATGTCTATAAATATGCTTTTAACCACAAAGACGGGTATCAGATTATCTCTCAAAATAATGTCAAAGTACTCATTATTCGTCTCGAATCGATGGATACATGTTTCAATCGCGCTATAAAGCAATTTTTAAAAATCGATGAACCCATTATTCAACTGAATAGTAACTTTGCTGATCAAAAGTGGTACAATGCACAATACAAGTTTGTAAAAAATAATTTGGCAATTACAAAAAGAGTATGTGATAAATATTATACCACTCGATATGTACAACATTTTTACACCAGAGATATGATTCAAGCTCTTATTGAAAAATGGGTCGGTTAGATATTTCATAAATATTGGAAAAATAAAAACCATGATCGTATTAAAATCATCCAGAGAGCAAGCCAAAGACACCGGTATGGCTCTTGCCTTTTTATGTCTGTTGCTGTGGGTGTTTACCGAGCAATCAGTTTTCCCCAAACTGGCAGCGGTCTTGCTGCTGTTCGATATGATCATGCCGTCTCTTTTCAAACCTTTTGCCGTGCTTTGGTTCGGTTTGGCCCATGTTCTGGGCAGTGTGGTTTCCAGACTATTGCTTTCATTGATCTTTTTTGTGATTGTTACCCCGGTAGGAATTCTTAGAAAAATCATGGGGTATGATTCATTGAAATTGACAGCTTTTAAAAAACAACAGTGTTCAGTATTAACGGATCGAAATCAAACCTATTCGGCTCGACATATTGAAACCCCTTATTAAGGCTTGAGGCGCTTATGGAGTTTATAAAAGATTTGTGGGGATTTTTAAAAACCAGAAAGAAATTCTGGCTCTTACCCATCATCATTGTACTGTTGGTGTTCGGTGTATTGATTGTCTTTACCAGCGGTTCGGCTATCGCACCGTTTATCTATACCCTTTTCTAGAGGTGCTATGAAACAGAATGCGATATTGGGACTTTCAGCTTATTATCACGATAGTGCTGCCGCTATTCTTATAGATGGAGAAATCAAGGCTGCCGCACATGAGGAGCGATTTACGCGTAAAAAGCACGATTCCTCTTTTCCGTTTCATGCCGCAAAATTTGTACTGGATTCCTGCGGCCTGGAGTACAACGATCTCGCAGCCGTTGCTTTTTATGACAAGCCTTATCTCAAATTCGAGCGGTTGCTGGAGACCTATCACGCGTTTGCGCCCAGAGGTTTGACGAGCTTTTTATCCGCCATACCGGTCTGGACCAAAGAAAAGCTGTTCCTGAAGAAA
>WJME01000240.1 GCA_014728115.1 Candidatus Zhuqueibacterota bacterium
CGCTTGGTACTTCTGTTTGCTATGTAAAATGAGTAATCCACCTGATTAATTCACTATAATACTCGATTTTATGGTAAGTCGTTACATTTCAATATATAATTAGTTTGTATTTATCCTTTGAAAACAATTTTTTTTTGGTGATTTGTCGTCAAGTTAGATAATTACAATCCAATAATATAAAGTCTGCAGTTCTTGGTTTATGAACTATTCAAGTCCAAAAGAGAAATCGATGGTTTCCACAAATATAAAATTACAACTAATTGGACCTTGATACTTTTACTGGAAAGCAGGGACAGTTTGTATGCGCCCGCCCGTAGTCGATGACCTGTTTCTTACTATTTTTCATTGTCGTCTAAAATTTTTTTTAAAATGTCGAAATCATTCCTTGATGAACATACTCTAAATATATGTGTCTAGGTTGTAATAAATTGATTTTTAATCGAACCTTAAATGTTAGATCAACTTGATTTATCCCTGCAAAAAATTCAACGCTATATACAGTGCGAGAATTTCAAGGGCTACGATCCTTACGACGTTTTAAACTCTCCCATCCCTTTTCACCACCTCGGCAAATGGCCGCCCATCCTTGCCGTGCAACTGCTCAAACGATTGCCCGTCAATCTTCGCCCCTTGCTCGGCATCAAAAAAGGCATCAATCCCAAAGCCATGGGATTGTTCCTGGAAGCCTATTCGTTTTTATCCGATCTCTATCCCGATCAGGGATATGAAGAGCATCGTGAAACCTGCTTTCAGTGGCTGTCTGAACATCCTTCAAATGGATACAGCGGTCCATGCTGGGGATACAACTTTGACTGGGCCAGCCCGGTCAAGACCGTCAAGGCGTATACGCCCTCTATCGTGGTCAGCGGCTTTATTGCCAAAGGCATCTTTGAGTATAACCGGATCACACAAAATCCACAGGCGCTGGAGCTGTTGCAAGGGGTCTGTGACTTTATTCTCAAAGACCTGCCCCGCACAGAGTCAGCAGAAGGTATATGTTTCAGTTATACCCCGCTAATGCAGGACTATTGCTACAATGCCAGCATGCTGGGTGCTGAGGTGCTGGTCAAGGTTTATTCGCTGACTGGCAACACCGATTATCTCGAGTTGGCCCGATCCGCCGTCGACTTTTGTGTGGCACATCAGCACCCGGATGGCCGCTGGAATTACAGCATCGATCTTGAAACTGGCCGTGAGCGGCAGCAGATCGATTTTCATCAGGGCTATGTGCTGGATTCGCTCTATGAGTTTATGCGCTATTCTGGCCTCGATGATGAGAAATATGGGGTTGCCCTGAAAAAGGGCGCAGACTATTACAAAAACCAACAGTTTTTCAGCGATGGCCGCTCGCTGTGGCGAGTGCCCAAACAGTGGCCGGTGCAGATTCATAACCAGTCCCAGGGGATCATTACCTTTTCTAGATTAAAGGATCTCGATCCGTCATACCTGCCGTTTGCCGAGACCATTGCCCAATGGACCCTCGAACACATACAGCATCCAAAGTACGGCTATTTCTATTATGAAAAACGCCGGTTCTATACCAACAAAATCCCCTATATGCGCTGGTCCCAGGCCTGGATGATGCTGGCTCTGACGCGGCTGCTGGCAGCATCCGAATCCGAAACTCCTTCCAAATCCTGATTATTGTCTATGAATTATCTCTGCTATCTTGGCCATCCGGCCCATTATCATCTGTTCAAACATGTCATCACAAATCTAAAGCATCTCGGACATGAGGTTCGGGTGTTGTGCAAAACCAAGGACATCCTCGGCCAATTGCTGGAGCGGGAGGGGGTCGCACATGAAAATATTTTGCCCGAGGGCCGCAGGGATGGCAAGCTCGGGCTGATGATGGGCATGTTGAAACGGGATGTGCGCTTGTGGCAATTTGTGCGTCAGTGGCGGCCCGATCTGATGTTCGGCACCTCGGTAGAGATGGCGCATGTGGGCAGGCTCTTGGGTATTCCCTATATCAATGTCAATGAAGACGATGCCGCGGCCGTGTCGCTTTATGCCAAATTGAGCTATCCGGGTGCCACAGCGATTTTATCGCCTGTTTCGTGTGATAATGCCAGGTGGGAGAAAAAGAGTATCAAATATGCCGGATATCACGAGCTGGCCTACCTGCACCCGGATCATTTTCAACCCCAAAGCAAGATCGTGGATGCCTATTTCCCGCACGATGAACCTTTTTTTATCCTGCGCTTTGCCCGCCTGGCTGCGCATCATGATCAGGGCGTCAAGGGTATCACACCGGAGATCGCCCGGCAACTGATTCGAAAATTGTCCGGCCAGGGCAAGGTCTATATCACGTCCGAGCGCCCGTTAGAGTCCGAGTTCGAACCCTGGCGGCTGGCCATCGATCCGGTGCACATGCATCACATCCTGGCATTCGCGCGATTATATATCGGCGACAGCCAGACCATGGCTGCCGAAGCCGGAGTGCTGGGCACGCCGTTTATCCGCTTTAACGATTTTGTCGGCCGGCTGGGCTATCTGGA
Source organism: Candidatus Zhuqueibacterota bacterium (assembly GCA_014728115.1). Lineage (GTDB taxonomy): Bacteria > Zhuqueibacterota > Zhuqueibacteria > Residuimicrobiales > Oceaniaggregativiventaceae > Oceaniaggregativivens. The sequence continues at coordinate 2,502 of WJME01000240.1, forward strand.
CGAGCTGGAAAATACTTATCGATTGGGATTCGGGATCCGCACATCAGAGGTGCAAACTCTGTACGAAACCGTGGACCGTCTGTTGGCAAAAGCTGAGACCATGGATTTTGCCGGCCGCAGACAGACCATGCTCGATGACAAAATCAGTGTCGCAGAATTCATGACCTGGGTGTTTGCCCACTATCCGGACAGCCTCGAACAACTGCGGCAGGATCCCTCGATTCAATATCACATCTCATCCTTAAACGCTATCGGAAAGAACGCATGAAACAACTGACACAGGAACTGAAATCCGGTCATATGGAGATAACAGAGGTCCCGTTTCCCGGACTCAACCCGGGCGAGGTGCTGGTGCGTACCCACTATTCCGTGATCTCGGCCGGCACCGAAGGCAAGACCGTGAGCGATGCCCGCAAAGGCTATATCGCCAAGGCGCGCTCGAGGCAAAAAGAGGTCAAACAGGTCATTCAAATGGCCCGTACCAGCGGACTCAAAGAAACCTATAACCTGGTCATGAACAAACTGGAAGCTGCCTCGCCCCTGGGCTATAGCTGCAGCGGCGAGGTCATTGCCATGGGCGAGGGCGTCACCCGGCTCAAGTCCGGCGACCGCGTCGCCTGTGGTGGCAGCTCGGCCGTGCATGCCGATGTGGTGTCTGTGCCCGTGAATCTGTGCGTCCCTGTACCGGAATCGGTGTCGCTGCGACATGCCGCCTTTAGCACCGTGGCGGCCATCGCTCTGCAGGGCATCCGCCAGGCTGATGTGCGTCTGGGCGAATCCTGTGTGATCATTGGCATGGGACTGCTGGGACAACTCACCGCCCACATGCTGCAGGCTGCCGGTGTGCAGGCCATCGGCGTGGATGTCGATACCCGCCAGGTGGAAAGAGCGAGAGCATCCGGGGTCACCCATGTGTTCGGGCGCCAACAGGACGGACTCGTGCAGGAGATCCAGAGCCTCACGCACGGCCATGGCGCCGACGCCATCATCATCACTGCCGGCACGTCGTCGCTGGATCCGGTGGAGTTCAGCGGCGAGATCGCGCGCAAAAAAGCAAAGGTGGTGATCGTGGGCGCCGTGCCCACCGGATTCAGCCGTGCCAACTATTATAAAAAAGAACTCGATCTGCGCATGTCCTGTTCCTATGGTCCGGGCCGCTATGATCCAAGGTATGAAGAACAGGGCATCGATTACCCTGTCGGTTATGTGCGCTGGACCGAAAATCGCAATATGCAGGCCTTTATCGATCTGCTCGTTGAAAGACGAATCCCGATGGATTCTCTGATCTCTCACGAATTCGACCTGGCTGAGGCGCCGTCAGCCTATGACATGATCCTGTCGCGCAAAGAGCCCTTTGCCGGTATCCTGATTCGCTATGATACCGAAACGCCGCTGCAGAGCGA
>WJME01000241.1 GCA_014728115.1 Candidatus Zhuqueibacterota bacterium
CATACTTTTCCACCAAACATTTAAGGGATTCTACCTATTGCTTTTACCAAACCCATACCCTATATTATTCACGTGCCGAGCGTCACCCCCGGCTACCGGCGACCCCCCTAAGTCGGTGCCAAGACGGCTCGGCATTTTTTTTGACTCGACTTTTGACCCAAACCAGGGGAGTTTAAAATTTAATCACTCTTTTTCTTCTCGTGCCGTATCATTTATACCAGGAAATGGCCCTGGGCATAAAAATCTCTTGTAATCGAGGTCAGCACAATCCTTAAAGTTATAAACGGATGCAAGTATAAAGCCGGAAGGATATTATTGTAACTCTCCTGCATATTTCAGGATAGACCCGATACGAATGTCCAGTATCGGGCCCTTTGGAATATTATTTCAAAAGCGTCATTTTTTGCTTTTGCATAAACCCGTTGATTTGAAAAACGGCGACATAGATGCCGCTGGACAATTGTTCTCCAAGATCATTTCGTCCATCCCAAACAATACTATGCACACCAGCAGCGAGATTTTCCTGCACCAGCGTACGAACCTTTTGCCCCCTCATATTATAAATCAAAAGCGTCCCATACCCCTCCTGTGCGACATGCATTCTCAGAACGGTTTCCGGATTAAAAGGATTGGGATAATTGGGGTCAAGTGCATATTCCAAGGGTGCAGACACAGATATTTCGATCGGACCATGATAGTACATCTTTCCGTCAAAAGCTATATCAGCCAGTTTATAATAATAGGTATGACCACGCTCAATCCCCTCGTCGAGAAAAGAGTAAGAGTGCCTCGCATTACTGTTGCCCGCGCCCGAGATCATTGTATGGGTAATGGTCTCGTAAGGCCCTAATTTCTCATCTGAACGATAAAGATGAAACCCGAGATTATCGGTTTCGCTCTCAGTCACCCATGAAATTTCTACGCCATTAGCGGTCTGAATAGCCTGAAATGCAGCCAATTCTATAGGATAGAGGGTTGTCAGTACATACTGATCGCAGTTGTTGTTCGTATCAAGATCAGGAAAGCCAGGTTGGACACATGCGCCTGTTTCAATTTCACCGATATCTTCCACCCGTACCTGATAGCTCCATTCAAGAGTACTATCCACCGGCAGCATACCAAAAGACCAAAACAAATGACCATTGCGAACACTGTCGGGTGCAGGATCACCGCTTTCAAACGAAAGCAGGGACGATAAGGAATCATTCACAACCATATCGACCATAGGATCAGGCCCGTGATTATAAAGTGTTAAGGTGTAGGTAAATAGTTCTCCCAATTCGGCTGTCGTTGCAGAAGCCTGTTTGATCAATTGCAAATCAGAACTCAACTCATCCACATACCCGGCATCGATATGTTGCCAGACTTGATCCCAGGCAAATTCGAGTCCAGAAATCATGCCTGTAACACGATCTATATCAGAATCCATTGTGGAATCAGAGCCAACCCGCTGCTTTGTAAAATAAAAGTCGGTCAATGGTTCAAAGACAACAGAATAGGTTCCCTCTCGAATATCCGAGAATGAATATGTTCCCAGGTGATCTGTGAGCGTGGTTTCTACCATGATTCCGCTTTCATCCTGCAATTGTACCTCGACATCCGGGACTGGAGGTTCTTGCCCAAAGAGCCCGTCATTGTTTTCATCATACCAGGCCTTGCCGTATATCTCTCCGCCGGGATAAACCAAGACAGAGACTCTGGCCTCATCGGTCATATCATCTTCGCTGATCTGACACGCGACCTGTACATAGTTTTCATTTTCACCCACAGTGATTTCCTGTTCAGGAATGGCGTCAAAAGAAATCGCCAAAGAGTCATAGACATCCAAATGTTGGGTCAGGGTCCATACCAATTCCCAACCCTGAGCATCACCTGTTAACAGTGGCTCGGTGGCCAGCTGTTCCCCTGTGCTTTCATGATAGAGTGAACCGCTATTACTGACATAACTCCAGCCTGGGGGTAAAGAGTCGGTGATGACAACCTGAGACACCGGGTGTTCAAATGATTTGAGAGATATTTCAAATCGATTCGTATCAGCCAACATTATTTTTTCGTGCTCTGTCCGTTTGTGTAATTCGAAAATCTGGGTGGTCCAATCATTGGTATTGAAAATGATTGAATAACCGGAATCGATACTCGGATGTGATTCAGGGGTATCTTCACCTGCAATGGCGCCGTAAATGAGAGCCAATTTTTCCTCTGCCCATACCTTGGCACCGGTCATGTCATGATCGTTCTCATCGACCAACCGGACGACCTCTGGAAAACTGGTTTCAAACTGATAATCCACCACATCATCCTGCTCATAATCGACATATACGGTCACATTATCACCGAGCGCTGTAAGAAACACAGCAGAATAGTTGTTTTGTTTGGTATGATCGCCGGGAGCCCAGCCCACAACATAAGTATTGTTCAAAAGATTGGTGCCTACCAGCTCAAAGGCCCAATCATATTGATCATATCCGGAACACGCATATCCGAATCCCCAAAAAATATCACTTCCCTGTAGCGCGACTCCTGAACCCATTGGAAGATAGTGTCCGGTTTCTTGCGAATATGCCACCAATTCTAATGGATCGATCTCAAATGAGCCTGAGGTCGAATCCTGGAAATCGATCGTGATGGTTGAAGAGTTGGGATTAAAAAGATAGAGTTCTGTATCATTATTATTTTTTTCACCATAAGGTTGAAAGCTGGTCAAAGGAATGATATACTCATCATGCCAATACTGTTTGGGAATACACGCGATGCCATTGACTTCATATCCAATAGCCAATTCAGTATCCCCTGTCAAGATATGAGCTTGAAAGGGATGTTCTCCTTCCACGCGTGCACCTTTGGGAATATCGTGGATGACAGGATCTGTGATACATTCCCCTTTATCTAGCGTGCCCTGCCATAATACATTCTCGTCGACGTCTGTGATGGTAATGGAATTTTGGTCTTCAATGGACTGGATCAGCAAAACAACCCCTTTAAAATCGGCAAAGGGTAAATCGTCATCCGGTTGAGCCAATTCGTCTCCGACGGGCATGACAAAGGAATTTTCCAATGCCTGAGTCGGATAAACCTGAAAGGCCATAGCCAAAAGAGTACCGGGATTAAGCGGCCAGTTTGTTCTGGAGACAAAGGCACTGCCTCCCAATACATATATCCGATCTCCCCCATCATAGGTAATGGTCTGCGGATCACGTGGATTGACGCGAACAGTCGACTCGAACACATGTGTTTCACCCCGATTAAGTGTAATACTCTCATCGGATCCGCCATAGCCGTTTTCCCAGTGATCATAATGAATCACGGTTTGATCGGCATCCACAGTGACACTGATCACACTTTTTATATCATTTCCAATGGTTCGGTGGTTGATCAAATAGGAAAAGCTATCCCGCATTAATTGCTCTGGCCCGGGAATAATAAATTCCTGGTAACGAAGATATTCCTGTGCGCTTGCAGGCGTTAATGGGATCAAAATGAAAAAAAGGCTTGTGACCCGAACGAGCATTCTCCACCAGTCAAATGGTCTGACATTTTGTAATTTTATCATTTAGCACTCACCTGTCTTTAAATTGCCCAATAAATAGTAAATTTTTTGCGACATTATGCGTCATATTGTAAACAAACTTTGACACTAGTTGGGTATGCGATGACACAATAACCAATCTAAAAGACTATATCTTATTGAATTTACAAATTAATCTCCCACTGGCATCGAATAATTACAAATTTCATGCCATTTTTTTGCAAAATACCTATCTGTTAAGGCCTAAAAAATCTCTTGGCATACCATTTGCCTGATGAACACTTGAAAAATCGGATTGGGGAGACATTGACCTTTGTAATTACTCTATTTACCCCTAAACACCCGATATCCGCTTGTCCTGTTTTTGGGACAAACCTTTCCCACGCCAGATCAGAATCATTCGACTGTAACTGACATGGCGGAGCTGTATCTAATCAAATATGACAGACAAACCATCGGTGGTGGTACCTATGTCTCGATATTCAAAAACCTCCTGGTCAAAACAAGACTATGCCATTTTTTGGCACAAGCAAAAATGGTTTATGCTCTTGCTTTTTATGATTATTTTTATTGGATTCGGGTATTACTCTTTTACCCGCCCCAAAATATACCGGACAAGTACACTCTTTACCTGGGACAGGATCGAATCCCTTATCGATCAAAATGAAATACCACTCTCACAGACCCGCCCGTCTGTAGATCTTTTTTCCGGATTGATCGATGAGCAAGCTCAAAACGGTATTGTGGCAAACATATCCAATCATGTAGATTCTGTGGGACATTCCTATGATAATGCTTTACTCAAGCAAGAGGTCAAAGCTGTAGAGGTTTTTCCGGCAAAATCATCGCATGCAATCGGATTATTGGCGCGTTCTCAAGATCCCCTTATTGCATATAAAATCGTTCATGAGACCTTGAAAATTTTACAAAGCAAAACCGACCAAATCAGAAATCAGGAAATCAACAAGGTTTTGACATTTCTTGAAGAGAAAGCAAAACATACAGAAAAAAAACTGGCCAACACGCAGCAGGAATTGATAAAATTGGAACGCTCTCTGCCCCTGAGAACAAAGGCAATAAAATTAAAAGGACAAAACGGCCAAAAAAAATGGTATGAGATCCTTTCAGAAGTGAGACTGGAAAAAGAATTGGCTGCAGCCAATGTAAACTCTATAAAACAACAAATAAAAAAGCTCAACAACAAAGCTCAACCTCTGAATTTTGAAACATCGAATCATTTTATAACTATACGGCAACGGCTCGACTCTCTGATAAAAGAGAGAAATCATCTGGTACACCGTTCAGACAGCGATGAACTTGCAAAATTAGATCAGCAAATCGAGCGGCTAAAGAATGAACTCATTGAAAAGACGATCGCTTCCGGCACTTTTCACCAGAATGATCGGGTGAGTGCATCTCCATCTGTGTTTTCAAATCTGCAAGCCAGATTATTCGAGCAAGAGCTGAACCTCTATCTGCTTAAAAACAAAGAAGGCATTTATGAAAAAATGGTCGATCAATATCAACACCAATCGACCATGTATCCCGAACAAACGCAAGAATACGAAAGATTGTTACAAACCAAAGAGGTCTTTCAGGCCACATATGCTGCAACCCTGGAAAAAATGGAACAGTTGCAATTCCTTCTGGATACGAATCCGGAAAAACTTCGCATCCTAAAGACTGCCCCCGTTCCATCGACCCCACTGACACAATACCCGATGCGAATGTCGGCTATTGGATTTTACCTGGGTTTGTTGGTCGCTCTTGCAGCCGGTTTAATACGCCACAATGCTTTGAAACGTCTCTACAATGATAATGATGTAGAACAAAAAACAGGACAATCTTTGGTCGGAGTTATCCCTCGGCTGGATCACAGTGAAGAGAACTTGAAACTGGTCGAAGATGCGTTTAGAGGACTCTGCATGCGCATCCTTTTTAATCCTTATCACCAGCCAGTTCGGTCTCTTTTATTTACAAGCGCACTGCCTGCTGAAGGCAAGACGTTTTGTGCAGTCAATTTTGCGATAAATTGTTCAGAACTGGGCAAACGTATACTTTTAATAGATACAAATTTGAATGCACCGCGTCTTGGCACATTATTCAATCATCGGCAAGGTCCGGGACTTTGCGATTGGGTGATGCAAAAATGTTCTTTAAGCCATATTATTCAGCATGATAAATGTTCTATCATTCAAGCAGGGCACCTTGTGGAAAACACGACGAGCATTCTTTCGCATCAAAGACTCAAACAACTGATTAAATGGGGAGAAGAACAGTATGATCTGGTCATTCTCGACGCATCCCACATACTCATACCCACCTCAGAATCCATTCTGTTGGCACAATTGGTCTCTCATTCGATGATGGTTGTCAAGAGAGGCAAAACCGACCTTACAACCATACAATCCGCACTCGAAGATTTAAAACGGGCAAGTGCAAAAATACTCGGCATTATCCTCAATGATGTACAGGGACAGAATCATTATTACAAATATGTTAAACCAACCCGTGAAAACGGTTTTGCCAGCCAAAGCAGGTCTCATTCGGTTCGTTTTACTCGTTAAATCTCTATCTAAAATTGTCATCTCTAAAAAAACCAAACGGAATCCATAATGGCAATTCGTACGATCACACGACATACACTGGAACCTCTTTTGCGCGAACAATTGACTTCTTTACCAGCGGGCCGGGTGGTAGAAATTGGTGTTTCAAAAAACTATTCTCCTTATAAAAAATGGATTCCCAATACAGAGTATATCACTGTCGATCAAAGAGCCTCTTTTAATCCTCATCTTTGTGCAGATGCTTGTAATCTCGGAATAAAGTCCGATTCGGTAGATACCGTGGTTATTCTTGAAGTTCTCGAGCATACACTGTTTCCCTATAATGTCGTTCAAGAAATACATCGCATACTCAAGCCTGGCGGCAAGTGCATACTTTCTACCCGGTTTATTTTCCCGTATCATCCTTCACCCAAAGATTATTACAGATTTACACGCGATGCACTGGAAACCTTTTTCAAAGTTTTTAGCTCAGTTTCGGTTTTCGAACATGGTAATCGTTTCCAAGCCGTATGGCAAATAATGCTGGATCGGGAGCTATTTGGACGCAAACCCATGCACATAAAAATAATGCGCAGATTCAATAAACTCATCGCCCAAATAATGTCTACGAATAAACTCGTGCCCCTGGGCTATCTGGTAATAGCAAAAAAATAAGAGATGAAAAATGTCAAACATTCAAAAATTTGATTCCGCTATTTTCCCGAAAATCGAACCCGTCTCTGAGACAGAGAAACGTCCTCTCTGGTCAGTAATGATTCCTACGTTTAATGATGGC
>WJME01000242.1 GCA_014728115.1 Candidatus Zhuqueibacterota bacterium
ATCTATTAAAAACAAAAACTGTCCACATTGCCATAAACATGGCTACCTTATCAGACACGGTTACATCTGGATTGCTCAGAATACCAACAAAATAATAAAAGCTTATAGAATTTATTGCTCAAACAGAAATCAAAGAAACGGATGCGGCAAAACATATAGCATTTATCTCTCTCTATTTCTTAAAGGATTTGGAGGGAGCTCAACCGTTCTATGGCAATTCTTACAAGGAACCCTAAATGGAGCTTCTATACAAAATTCCTTTAAGAAACTTTCTTGCGATCCCACTCGAAAGTGGACTCGATACAGAAAACTGTGGCAAAAATTTAAAGAAGCCGAACATCATATTAGATCTAACTTATTCCAAAAACTACCCAAAAAAATACCACCCGATAAATCTACAACCAGACAGTCAATATTTTACCTTAAAGAATACTTTGGCAATACAGAACACTCACCAATTGCCCAATATATGGTGGAATTTCAAACTAACTTTTTATAAAGCTCGCTAAAATTATCACGATAACATCATATCATCTCTCAAAAATCCTTCTTTTGTAACCCAACAACACGATAGGCTGTATACCCTACCTTTTAATTTCACTAAGATCTGATAACAAATTATAAGGAGGATCTTTATGAAAAGACCTAGCTCATACCTCAAGATGAGAGTTCTTGGGGCAATTGAATCAGCAGAAGGGAGCACGATTCGAGAGAGAATCAAAAGTGTATCCCGAATGACATTCGCAGATGAAGATGGCTATCCGCGTCAATTCACATGGAGAACGATTAGTACCTGGCTCTATCGCTATAAAAAGCATGGTATTACCGGGGTGGATGCGACACCAAGAGCCGACAAAGGGAAAACCCGAAAGGTTACCCCAGAAGAACTCTTAGAAGCCATCAATCAAGTTAAACCCTACTTTAGACAGGGCAGGAAAAACAAAATGTCCTATTACAAAAAAGCTATCGAGATGGGAATTCTATCTCGTGACCTCATCAGCCAAACATCGTTTTATCGTTTTGTGAAAGAGTTTGAACTTCTTAAAGAAGAAACGCCAGACAACAAACGACGAATGGCATTTGCAATGCAGTACGCTAACGATTTGTGGCAAGGCGACACGATGTTTGGTCCTTTTGTCAAAACCAAAGAAGGTAAGCCCACACAAACAAAGCTTATCGCTTTTATTGATGATGCCAGCCGAGTCATTACTCATGGAGAATTTTTCTTTAACGAGAACATCGATGCTCTTATTGCCACTCTAAAAGCTTCTTTCTACAAAAGAGGAATCCCGAAGCAGATTTATGTGGATAACGGTTCAATATACTCTTCAAAAGAGCTTACCTTAATCTGTGCTCGCATTGGCTGTTTTTTAAGTCACACCCCGGTACGTGATGGAGCTGCCAAAGGAAAAATCGAGAGGTTCTTTAGGACGGTAAGAGATAAGTTTTTTACCAGGGAGTTAGACTTATCCTCCCTCCCAAAGCTAAACCAACAATTTCGCCTTTGGGTGGAGGATGAGTACAACACAACAAAGCACTCGGCATTAGGAATGAAGCCTATTGACCGTTTTGCTTTAGACTTTAAACGTATTAAATTCCTCCCCCAACTTCAAGCTTCTGATGAGATTTTCTACAACGAAGAGACAAGAAATATTGAAAACGACAATACATTTCGATTTGATAATAGCAAATGGGAATGTCCAGCCTATGCCGTTGGCAAAAAAGTATCTATTCGATACGACAGAAATGATAAAACTAAACCTATCATTGTCTATCTTAAAAGCCAAAGGCTTGGTGAAGCAAAACTTGTAAACCTCATCGAAAACGCCAACAGAAGAAACAAATTAAAAAACCAACCTAAGGAGAACTAAAATGTTAAAATCATATTTCGGAATAGAAAAAAATCCCTTTTCAATTGACAACGTTACGCTTTTGGATTACCAACAAGATATCTATGATATCTTGCGAGTTCATTCTCAACAAGGTGGCTTTTGCCTGTTGATGGGCGACCCAGGAACTGGCAAGTCCGTTATCAAGGAGGCGATCAAACAGCAAGCCGACAAAAACATGGTAGTTGTTAGTGTATCACGCACATTACACACCTACCAGAACACCATCAAAATACTGTGTCAGGCTTTTAACATCGACTTTCAAGGCGATAGTTTCAAGTGTGAAAAACGACTCATCGAAGAGGCTATTAACCTTAACCGAAAAGGAAAGATGCTCGTTATCATCATAGATGACGCACACCTAATGGATATAGAGACCTTGCGAAAGCTTAGGCTCATGTTCGAAGACTTCCCAAAGAACCATAACGTGATTCTGGTGGCACAAGAGGAGATTATGCATGTGCTTAATCTAAGAGTCAACGAAGACATACGGTCCAGACTCACCTACTCTACAACCACTAAGAAGCTCACCAACGATGATATAAAACAGTTCATCATGAATCAGCTTGATCTGGTTCAGTTAGGTCACAATATTTTTAGCGAAGAAGCAATCAATCTCATTGCGCGTTCTGCTGATGGCATTCTCCGTAAGGTCAGAAACCTCGCCCTCTCCTGCATGCTTGAAGCAGTACGGTCACAACAGAAAAATGTAGATTTGGCGATGGTTAACGCTGTCTTGATTCAACCCCACTGGCGGGTACAGCACGACATTCAAACCAAAACCATTTAAAGAAAAAAAAAGAAAAAAATTATATCTGCTGCTGGTGTGGGATCCGGGAGAAAACACGAAGTGTTTTCCTCGGTTTCCACACCTTTTTTGTTATAACGAAAAATTTCTATCAGCAGCCGGAGTAAACTGGCGAGACAATTACATCAGGAAAAACAAAGGCACATTCTATCGCCAGTTTTCCTGGCTGCGTCACAAAAGTATGATGCAGGAGGTAAAAATCGGAGTCATTAAAGTGGTAAAACAGTGATTTTCGGTGCCAAATCGGACGCATTTAATTTGGGAATTTTTATGATATTAATTTTGTAAACTACAATCAACCACAATCTTCCGTTCTCACTAACAATGGTGTGGTCGATCTCCTCGGCCCTCTTCGCTTCGAGCCATAAACCGTACTGACGCCAGTCTTCCGGTTCCGGTAGACCGTCAAGTCCGCTTTCTGCCTCGAATAGCTCACGTAGTTTTTGTTTGTTTTGATTCAAAAAATAATACCTCCTAATATATAAAAATTTATTTTGTCCGGACAAAAAGGAATCTGTCCGGAAAATGCCGGATTTGATTAAAAAAAATATTATTTTGTTTTTAAAAAAGCCGTCCAGGAATGAACGGCTTAGGTTAGAATTAGTCTGTTTAAAATCAATAACTTAAAATATTAAGTTTGAATGGCACTAATTTGTCGCTTTCAAGCTTAAAAATCTGTCATTGATACAGCTATTGCTTTTTTTGTGCATAGGACTCAGAGATTAATTCTATTTTTCCTTCACTACAGTTAAAAACACATTGGTAATAAAGCTTTGACCTAAAAACTGTTCGAAATTCAATTTTTGAACCTACGACTGTCATTTTTGTATACTGTGGATTAATATCTTTGATAACTACATGTCGAATTTCATCATTTGTTTTGGAAAAATAAATGAAA